>JBEKBX010000016.1:0-80254 GCA_050015175.1 Acidimicrobiales bacterium
CGCTATGTCCGCCACTGGCTACCGCCCGCTCGTCTACAGCACCCGTTCCCCTCGGTGCGCTTCGACGCCAACACCCGCGGCAGGAGCCCAGTGCGTTAGTTGCGCACGCTGGGATCTGTGCGCGGGGCCGCCCGGAAGGGCGGTCCCTACCGCGACCCAGGACGCCCACGTGCTTCGCACCTAGTTCCGCTCAATCACGTACGGGAGGAAGCGCCTCCCGATTACGTCCTCCAGCGACGGACAGCGACGACGCTGAGGACGAGCAGCACGCACGCCCCGGCGACGAACACGCCAGCTTCGACAAGCTGGAGCGCCCAGTAGTGGCTCCCCGGCTGCATCTGGACGACGTAGTGGAGCTTGAGGAGAGACTCGCAGTGCTGCTCGCTTTGAACGACCTTGCCGCCGGTGGGATTCGTGCAGTTGAGCATGGAGGCACTCTCGCTCTGCCAGGTGATCCCGCGCCCCGGACTCGACTGCCCGAGCGGTATGTAGCCCTGGTTGAGCACCCAGTTGTTCGAAGGTGCTATTTGGACCGCGGACGTATCGACCGGAGGCACCAGGACGGACCGGACATAGGTGCGCTCGAGGTAGCGAAACGCCGCGAAAAGGGGCAGGCCCAGCGCGAAGGCCCAACCAGTGCGTTGGACGAGAGTGCCGAGCAACGCGCCGAGCATGAACGCGAACAGGGCGTAGGCGATGGGCACCAAGCCCGAGACGTCGAAATTGGGCGGGATGATGCGATCCCCACGTTGCACCGTTCCGGTCCACCACTGGAACACCGGCGCCAGTGCGGCGACGAGGACCGCCGTCGCTAACGCTCCGACGCTGAGCTTCGAGACGAGCCATCGGGTTCTCGTGATCGATTGCGTCCACGCAAGCCGGTTTGTGCTCTGGTCGATCTCCCTCGCGACTATGGGCGCTCCGAACACGAGACCCAGCAAGCCCGGGACGAGGAACCCGACGACGACACCGGTGCTGCTGAATCGGCTCGCGCTGTAGTAGCTTTCCGCAGCCGACCAACAGCCTGAACTCGATCCTGGCTGGCTGCAGTGGAGGTTCGAGAACGCGGTCCAGGCAGCGTCCTGATGGGCGCCGGCGAGCACCAACGCCACTGCGACTACCACCAGGACGGCGAGAGAAACGAGATAGAGCGACCGCTCCATCCGCCAGGTAGCCCAGATCATCGCGGTGCCTGCTTGCGCTCGCTTGTGCCAGACGCGACCCCAGAGGCCTCGAAGAACGACGTGCTTCTCGCTTCGGCTCGCCTGAGGTAGGCGATGACGATCTCCTCAAGCGTCGGTTCTTCAACTTGCCACGCCAGATCGTCGATCGGCTCCTCTACGCGGACGAGAAGGTTCGTCTGCCGCTCGGTGTGCAGGCCGGCGATGACTTCGCTCCCAGCCGGTGCGCTCGTGTCGCGCGCCCCGACCAACAAGCGGTGGCTCGCGAGCACGTAGTCGAGGTCGTCGGCCAGGCTCACGCGCGAAGCGGAAAGGATGATCAAGTAGTCGCAGACCGTCGCTAGGTCCGCGATTGCATGCGAAGACAGGAGCACCGTCGTCCCGTCCTCGACGACCGCGCGCAAGAGGACTTGCATCAAGGCCTCACGAGCCAGTGGGTCGAGTGCCGCTACGGGTTCGTCCAGGAGCAGCAGTTCGGGGCGTTTCGCCAAGCACATCGTGAGCGCGACCTGTGCTTGCTGCCCGATCGAGAGGTTGCCCGTCCGTGACTCGATGTGGATGTTGAGTTCCGCGAGGTACTGACGAGCCTTCGCCGAGTCCCAGTTGGGATTCAGCTTCTCGCCGAATTTGAGCATCTCGCCCACCCTGAACGAGCGGTAGAGGGGACGTTCCTGATCGAGGTAACCGATGCGGCGCAGCACCTTCTCGTCCTGTTCGGCGGGAGACTGGTCGAAGACGCGGACCTGGCCGGTCGTCGGCCGGGTGATGCCGGCCACCATCCGAAGCAGCGTCGACTTGCCCGAGCCATTCGGTCCGACGAGCGCTGCGATTCGCCCGGCTGGGATCTGGAAGGAGCAGTCCCGGAGTCCCCAAGTGTGGCCGTATCGCTTGCCGAGACCGGTGGTCTTGAGAGCGGGCGTCAGCATCAATGCGTGGCCGAGAAGATGTCCGGCCCGGCGTTCATCGTGGTGTCGATGAGCGCCGAGATGCTGTCCTCGTCGAGACCGCTCGCGCGTGCCTTGTCGATCCATTGTCGAAGCTCCGCCGACAGCTCCTTGAGGTGCTCGGGAGTAGCAGCCGACGAGGCAGTATCGACTATGAACGTGCCGACGCCTGGGCGACCCGCGACAAGGCCAGCCTGTTCGAGATCGCGATAGGCGCGGTGCACTGTGTTGGGGTTGATCGGAATTTGTCCCACAACCTCTCGCACTGACGGAAGCTGGTCGCCCGGATGAAGCCGCCCGAGGCTGACGGCGTGGCGGACCTGATCGACGATCTGCCGGTAGGGGGCGACGCCTGAGCGCGGATCGAGTCGGAAGAGAATGAGTGGCGTATCGTCCATAACAACTGTATTAGTACACCAGTACATAAGCTGCAAGCACCTGGTTCGCACGTGTGTGCCGAAGTGCGGGCTCGGACTGGGGCCGCCCATGAAGCAGGACGGGACCGATGATCCCATCTACTGTGGTGCCGATGCCGCATTCGCCGACGTGACGAACGAAGAAAGCGAACGCCGGTCGCCGTTCTCGCCTCCGTCGAAGGTCCATGACGGGCCTCCGAAATGGCGCCCCGCGACCCAGGCGATAGTCGCTGGCCGGCCTTCGAGTGTGCCTGACGGGCCGTTGAATCAACCAGTGGTGTTTGCCTCTACCTATCGCGCCCATGGGCCAGTCGCTTACGGCCGCGACGGCAATCCGACCTGGACCGCACTCGAGGAGGTCATTGGTGTGCTGGAAGGCGGCACAGCGGTCAGCTTCGCGTCGGGCATGGCTGCCGTCGCCGCTGTGTTCGACCAGGTCGCCGTTGGCGGCGCGATCGTGTTGCCACGCGATGGGTACCACGGGACGCGGGCCCTCGCGGAGGCCGCTGTCGCAGGTCGCTGGGAGCTTCGTCGCGTCGACATTTCCGACACCGACGCTGTGGCAGGCGCCTGTCACCGAGCCGCATTGTTGTGGGTGGAGTCGCCCACCAATCCGAAGATGGACGTCGCCGATATTCCGGCATTGTGTCAGGCGGCTCACGCCGAAGGGCTACAGGTGGCAGTCGACAACACCTTCATGACCCCGCTCGGTCAACGACCACTCGATCTCGGTGCTGACCTCGTCGTGCACAGCGTCACCAAGATGCTGGCGGGGCATTCCGATGTCGTACTCGGCGTGGTCGTTGCAGCACCCGGGACCACCTTGTGCGACGACCTGCGGCGGCGTCGATCACTGGCCGGAGCAATCCCAGGTCCAATGGAGGCGTATCTGGCGTTGCGCGGCGTTCGTACTCTTCCATTGCGATTTCAGCAGGCACAAGAGAACGCCGGAGAGCTCGCCCTACGTCTCGCCTCGCATCCAGAGGTCGAGCGGGTGCGTTACCCGGGGCTCGCGGACGACCCTTGGCACGACCGCGCCCGTGCCCAGATGCAGGGGTTCGGGAACATGATTGCATTTGAGGTGCACGGCGGCGCCAGCGCCGCGGAGGCGGCGGCAAACTCCACCCGTCTGATCGTGCATGCCACCAGCCTTGGTGGCATCGAGTCGTCGATCGAACGCCGCGCCAAGTGGCCGGGTGAGGAAGCAGCACCATCCCTTCTGCGGCTCAGCGTCGGCTGTGAAGATATCGACGACCTTTGGGCCGACCTGGACCACGGTCTCGCCGTCGCGGGCAAGGTGAGGCGCGGGCTCGGGACCTCAGTGCGCCTAGGCAGGTCGCGGGCGATTGGTGACGATGCTTAAGGGCTCACGTTGCAAAGATCCAAAGTGTGATCATGAGCGGATGCCTGCACCGTTGTTGATATCCGGGTTCAGCTTCTGACGAACGTCCAACCACATAGTGCCGTTCCGGGCGGTCTGCATCTCGCGACAGGATGTTCAGATCGAATACGGATGAGGCGTCGATCGCGGGGCCGTAAGTGGGTTATCGCCAGACATGCGCCGATGTACCCGGAGAGCGTCGTCGCCATTGCCGGCAGGTCCTTCGGAAGACGGCCGACCAATCCCAGATCCGCGTCGTCCTGGATGCCCACGATTCCGTGGTTGTAGGACTCTCTTGGCCCGGTCTCGACCTCCATCTCGTCAGGTTTACCCTGACGGCACAGTCAGGCTTATCCTTACTTGTCGTGGCCGTGAGGAGGAGACGAATGTCGCGGACTTCAAGCAAGGAGGCGTTGAGCTGTTCGTTTTGTGCCAAGAGCCAGTTCGACGTCGTCAAGCTGGTCGCCGGTCCCGGTGTCTACGTCTGCAATGAGTGCGTAGACCTCTGCACTCAGATAATCGCTGAGGAACTCGATCTCAAGGGAGGTCGGGCAGGTGACGCGATTCCTTCGACCAAATCGCAGACTCCCCAGACCCTAAAGGCCTGGGAGACGTTATCTGACGAGGACCTGCTTGCTGAGATGGTACGAGCTCACGCGGCCCATCAGAACGTCGACCGTGCGGTCGCTTACCACGTCGGCGCGCTCAGAGCGCGAGGCATCAGTTGGGCACGCATCGGTGAAGCACTCGGAATGACGCGCCAGTCAGCGTGGGAGCGCTTCTCCGGGGAGGAGTAGCCGGTATCGCCACCACACCGGCGATCAGGGGACCTGACGACGGGCTGGTGACTATCGGTCAACTGGCTTCCGACCCCAGGCCGACACCATGGGCGACGTTGCCAAGTCGAGCTGACCTCTAGCGACGTTGGACAGGTGCTGTTGGATCTCGTCCTCAGTCGCCAGTTCCGAGGCGATCAGGCGCTCCCGGATCTGTTCCACGGTGGTACGCTCCAGCCGATCTACCGCAGGGCCGCCGATTGGAAAGTAGGCCTCCGACTGCACGTCCACAAGGCCCGCAGCTCTGAGCAGTCTTGGAAGCTTGCGACCGAATGACAGATCCACACCTCGTTCGGCCATAAGGGCACGAAACGCCAGTTTCAACTTGTTGGCGAGCGTCTCTGCTGCGCCGTGGTCGTCGGGACATGCAAGAGGCTGCAGACCGGGGTCAGCTTCTTCGACCAGGAGCCATCCACCAGGTTTGAGGGCGTCAATCATCGTGGCCAGGGCTTTGGACCGCTGAGGGACGTGGACGAGGTGGACGAGGTCGAATGCTTGGTCGGGTGCTGGCTCGGTCCCGATGTCGTGCCGTTTTACTGCGAAGCCGTCCTCGGCGGCTTCCAGCCAGGTCGTGTCGATGTCAGTGGCCAGCACATGGCCTTTGGTCTGCTCGGCGATCCAGGCAGGCACGCTTGCACCTCCGGCCCCGACCTCCCACACTCGCCAACCGGGTGACAGGCCGATCGAGACCATGTGTCGAAAGGTCGACGGGTTGAAGAGCGTCCCGAGAGCATCGAGGCGTTGTCCCGCCTCGCTCTGTTGATTGTCGAGCAGGTAGCGCACACGAGCCATTCCAGGATCCTAGGGACAGAGCTCGGGTGACCCGCATACGCAGATCAGAGTCAGCGCCGAGCGCACGCCCAGAACGTCCCGGCTTACGGGCTTGACACACCGAGCAGATCGGCGGCTCCGCGTGCGCACGAGATCGCCGATTTTGCGCACTCGCCTGCCAGTCCAGTGTCGGCGAGCCGTCGTCGCTATGTGGCTTCGGTCGCGCCCGGGAACCAAGTTGCCGTCAGTTCAAGAGCGCGGCGAGTCGGTCGAAGACGCGCCGCTCGAACAGGAGGATCGCGCCCTCCTGGCAGTGCTCACCCGCGCCTTCGGCGGCGCTGAACGAGACCAGTTCCTTCGGGCAGCGCAGCGCCTCGAACATCCGGCGCGCCTCACCCGGGAACATGTCGTTCTCGGCGTCGAGCACCAGGGTCGGGCAGGTGATCAGGTCGGCGACCCCGTCCATGGTGTACGCACGCAAAGCCCGGAACGCCTCCGAACTGCTGGCCACGCCGAAGGTCCACTTCGTGTTGCCCACAGCCCAGCGCAGGTAGGTGCTGTGCGCCGCGGCCTGCGCCATGATGGCCTCGGCTTCCGCTTCGTGCCCCGCGGCGAACAAGTCGGTGAGTGCCGGAGGCAGTCCGTTGATAACCGCACCGCCCCAGTCGAACAGCCCGTCGTTGAGTACGAGGGCCGCGATCCGGTGTTCGAAGGCGGCCGCCCGCGCGGCGAGGTGGGCGCCGAAGCTGGTTCCGATCAGCACCATGCGGTGCTCATCGACTTCAGGCAGGGTGACGGCGTAGTCGACGACCGGGGAGAGGACCTTTTCCCAGTCGGGGCGGAACACCAGGCCCTGCAGTCGGCGGGTCGTCGCCTGTCCCGGACCGTCGAACGCAAGCACGTTGTAGCCGCGCTCAACCGCGCCCCGAGCCGCCGCGAAGTAGCCCTCCTCCAGCGTCGCGTCGAAGCCGCCGTGGTAAATGACGGTCGGCCGCGCTGTGCCGGAGTCGTCGACGCGGAACAGGTAGCCGGGCAGGGTCGTGCCCTCGTACGGGATCTCGACGCGGCGCGCGGGCACGTCGAATAGTTCCGCGGCCGCCGCGAAGGACTCCCTGGACAGCTGGGCGAGGCGCTGCGACTCGGCGTCGTGGTCCGGGTCGTCACGCCGGTAGAACTCCGCCGTGCGGTAGTAGTTCGAGGCACGCAGCAGCGCGGCCCGCGCGCTGACCCGCTGCCCTGCCGTAAGTGCCGCCAGACCGGCCTCGTGAATCCGGTGCGCGAGAGCGCCCCACTCGCGGCACCACGCCTCTTCGTCACCGTCCGGGATGCCGGCGCAGGCCGCGAGCACCTCGCCGAGATCGGCACCGCCGCGGCTGGCGTACCCGGCCGCCCGCAGTGCCTCGAAAGAGAACGACTCGTCGTCGAATAGAAACTTCATGGCTAAACCTTTCTAGGGACGGAACCGATCCGTTCCACCCGCGCTCCACAGCCTATGCCCGTCCTCAATGGAACGCAACCGTTCCGTTGCACTGTAAGATTGAGGCATGGAAGAACAGACGAGAAGGCCGCCGACCGGGGCAGCGGTGCTCCAGGAGAACGTCACCAACGCCATTGCGGCCGCCGCCTTCGCCGAACTCGCGGAGTCCGGCTACGCGCGGATGTCGATGGAGGCGGTGGCCCGCCGGGCCGGCGTCGGCAAGGCGGCCCTGTACCGCCGCTGGGACTCCAAGGACGCGATGGTGATCGACCTGGTAGCCAGCGCCGTCCGGGGCCACGCGCTCGTTCAGCCAGACACCGGCACCCTTCGCGGCGACGTCGAGGCCTACATCAGGGCTACCGCCGGCCAGCTCAGCGATCCGCTTGTCTCCCGCATAGCCCCCGATTTCCTCGGCGAGTCATCCCGCAACCCCGCCGTCGCCGCGGCGCTGCGCGAAGTCATAGCCACACCGCGGCGCGAGATCGCCGGCGCCCTGCTGTTCCGGGCAATCCGCCGCAGAGAGCTGCCCGGCGACCTCGACCACGAGCTGGCCCTCGACCTGCTGGTGGCCCCGCTGGGCTTCCGGACCCTCGTCTCCCGCGCGGCCATCGACGATGACTACCTGCGCCGCCTGGCCTACGCCACCGTCGCCGCGCTCAAGGCCAGCAGGAAACAGCCGCCGCCAGCCGCAGACTGAGCGGCGCGAGCCACGTAACAGCTCAACAGTGAACGTCGCGTCGAAGTTGCTCGATCGCACGGCTCCGGGCCGTCACCCGCCTATTCGGCGGGCAGACGGCCCGAAGACATACTGCCCGATCTGGGTGGCCGATATTGGCGCCTATCGAGTTCCGGTCTCGCGCCCTATCGAGACGGCTCTTGGTCATCCTGGCCCGCTCCGAACGGTCAGGTGCCGCCGTTCCAATGGACTAAGACCGCCGACGCGTAAGGCACAAGGACTTTCGCGCGAAGGCACTAGTGCGGCCGGCGCAGGACATCTGAATGTCGCCGGGCAGCAGAGGTCGGTCAGTGGCCAATGAAAGCACGCGAACCGTCGTGGTATCTCTTGGTGCCGGCCTTGCCATTGCACTCTCCAAGGCCGCTGCGGCGGTCATCACCGGCTCGTCCGCGATGGCGGCCGAGGCATCGCATTCACTCGCGGACACGGCCAACGACCTGTTTCTCTTCGTGGCTCAGCGTCGCAGCTCCAAGCCATCCGATGACCGCTATCCGCTGGGGCATGGGCGCGAGGCCTACTTCTGGGCGCTGATCGCAGCAATCGGAGTGTTCATGGCCGGCGCAGCCTTCTCACTGCGTGAGGGCATAGACCAGCTCCTCCACCCGAGCGCGACCTCGTCGTTCACCGTCGCCTACGCCGTTCTCGCGCTTTCGACAGTCTTCGACCTGGTCTCGCTCCGTCAGTCAGCGAGACAGATGAGGACTCGTGGACGCCGGTTCCACCGTGCCATCCTTGAGGAAGCCCGAGCCACGTCCGACACCACGCTGAGGGCTGTATTCAACTCAGACGTAGCCGCGGTCTCGGGCGATTTAGTGGCCGTAGCAGCTCTTGCCCTCAACCAGATCTCTGGGTCGTCAATCCCCCAAGGGATTGCCGCCGTGGTCATCGGCGTGGCTCTCATCCTTATCAGCCTGCGACTCGTCCGGCGGACCCACGACTTCCTGGTAGGCGCTTGGGTGCTCCCGGTAGCTCCCCAAGAGCCCGGTGCTGCTGGCAGTCGAGCGAAGTTGTACACCCAACCGATCCCAGAACAGGATCTCGAGAGAATGCGCGCCCTAGTTCTTGGCCATAAGGGCGTCACCGCCATTCGACAGATGCTCTTCACCTTTCTCGGACCGAGCCGGATGTGGGTCATAGCGCGACTTGATGTCGACGATACCCTTAGCGGGGAAGAACTGAGGTCTTTGGTGGGCAGCATCGAGTCCGGCATGAAGCAGGCTTCGGACGAGATCTATCGGGTTGACGTCGTGCTCATTGGCAGAGCGCAAGCCGCGACTCTCAGCTCAGCCATTGGTGGTGATTCTGCGACAGGCGGACCCCAGGGGACGCCGTAGGCGACGTAGCGCCCCAGTCCTCCACCCACGGCGACGTGTGGGGTAAGCGAACCCGAGACGTTCGGGGTTAGCGCTGGGCTAATCCAGCGAAACGTCGCGACTGTCGTGGAGCCGGTCCCTGTCAAGCGTACGGAGGTTGTTCCATTCACCGCTGAAGAGGCAAGTGCCGCCAAAGTTTGGTGGTCAGTTTGGTGGTCAAAGCGCTTTCGCGCCCACGTTGCAAACCTCACAGAGGGGAATCTCAAGCCCCTGACCAAAGCGTTTGCAGCGGAGGAGGTGGGATTTGAACCCACGGACCCTTGCAGGTCACACGATTTCCAATCGTGCCGATTCGGCCGCTCTCGCACTCCTCCAAGAAGCCTCAGGCCGCTATCGTTGCACTTACTGGCGCTGTCGCGCGCAGTAGCCGGGTTCTGCGCAACGGGCGACCGTGAATCGAGTCAGGGCCGGAAGGCAGCAGCTCTCAGCGGATTCGCCTGTGTGCCGCAGGGGACCTGGCTGCTGCGCACGGCAGCGCCGTTCAGGTGACGCCGTGCGACTCAGGCGGCTCTTCCGAGGTTCGACAAAGTGCCGCTGCGTCCATCGACTCTCCTTGCCAGGACGACGACCTGCGTGACCTCGGTCCGCCCGCGGTCGGTCACGTCGCCAAGTCGTAGGCTCGCAGCAATGGTCGATTACCAGTCGCTTTACCGGCGCTACCGCCCACAGCGTTTTGCCGAGGTTCGCGGCCAGGACCACGTTGTCATGGCTCTCAGCCACGCGGTCCGGGACAACCGAGTGGCGCACGCGTACCTCTTCTCGGGACCGCGCGGGACGGGCAAGACGTCGACGGCGAGGATCCTCGCGAAGGCGCTGAACTGCGAGAGGCCGGTCGAAGGTGAGCCGTGTGGTGTGTGCGACTCCTGTGTGGACATCACCCGGGGCGCCTCCTTCGACGTCCACGAGCTCGACGCGGCGTCCAACAACGGCGTCGACGCCATGCGGGACCTTGTGGCGAGGGCCTCACTTGCCACGCCCGGACGCTGGAAGGTGTACATCGTCGACGAGGTCCACATGCTCTCGGCATCCGCTTCGAACGCGCTGCTGAAGACGTTGGAAGAGCCCCCGGACCACGTCGTGTTCGTGCTTGCGACGACCGATCCCCAAAAGGTCCTCCCCACCATTCGCAGCCGGACGCAGCACTACGAGTTCCATCTGCTCGATTCCGACGTGCTAACGCTCCTACTCGCGGACATCGTGAGGGATGCCGAGCTCGAGCTGCCCGACTCCGCTGTGGAGTCCGCCGTCCGCCGCGGCCGGGGCTCGGCCCGTGACGCCCTGTCCGCGCTCGACCAGGTGGTGGCATCAGGTGTCGTTTACGACGACAGCTCGTTGGTCCACGAGCTGGTCGTAGCGTTGGCGGAGCGTGACACGGCTCGTGCCCTCAAGGTTGTGCAGAGCGCGCTCGTCTCGGGTCGCGATGCCCCGCGGATCGCTGCCGAGCTGCTCGAAGAACTGCGTGGCCAGTTCCTCGCGGCGGTGGCGCCCGGTCTGTTGCGGGAAGGCGAACCACCTGCGCCTCAGGCCTCGCAGGCGTCCGGACCGGCACCGTCGCGTGGTGGGCAGGGTTTCCTGCTCGGGCCCGCTCGCAGCGTCCGCGCAATGGAGGTGCTGGGAACGGCGCTCGTGGCGATGCGCGACGCGATCGATGCCCGGATCACGCTCGAGGTGGCCATCGTTCGCCTCACCCACCCGGAGGCCGACGACGATTCGAGCGCCTTGCTCGAAAGGATCGAGCGGCTCGAACGCCGGATCCAGAACCTGGGCGCTCCAGCCGGCACTGCCTCGCCTCCCCCTCCACCGCCGCCTCCTCCTGTGCCGGCCGCGAGGCCGGTTCAGGCAGCCGATCAGACCTCTCAGCCGGGCGAGCGGCTTCCTGCCGCTGACGCCGAGGTGGGATCACAGCCGGCGCTCGGCGCCTTCGGTGCCGGCGTCTCCTCGGCCGACTCCGGCGTGGCGCGCTCTTTCGGGCCGCCACCGCCGCCACCCCCGCCGGGCCCAGTGGACGTCTCCGCCTCCCCGGCGCTCGCGGTGAGCGAGGGCCCCACTGCTGGGCCGTCGCCGGAGACCGCCCTGCCTCCGCCCACCCGCGACGAGCTCGTAGCTGCCTGGGGTGATCATGTGCTGAGCCAGCTGCGCCCCCGGGTTCGCGCCGTATACGCCGTGGGCCGGTTCCTCGCCACCGAGGGTGCGACGGCGATTCTCGCCCTGCCGAACTCCGCCCACGTCGAGCGCGCGGGCTTCGACTGCGACGAGGTCGCAGAGGCGCTCACCCGGTATTTCGGCCGCCCTGTTCACTTGAGGCTCGTGGCCGAGACCGGTCTCGGGGCCGGGTACTCGGCGCCCGCATCCACATCGAGTGGTTCCCGAAAAGGCTCGGAACCAAACGGCGACGCCTACGGCGCGCCGGGGTCGAAGACCATGTCGGCCGCCAGGGCGCGGAGTGAAGCTCGGCGCCCTGGTGCCGGACGGCCCGGCTCGGTGCGAGCTTCCGGCGCGCAAGGCCGAACCGGACCGTTTCACAACGTGCAGGAGGACCCCGGTCCCGATGGCATCGATGACGAGATGCTCGACCCGGACGATCTCGATCCGAATGCCGAAAGCGTTGCCGTTGACACGCTCTCCTGGGCGCAGGACCGACTCATGGAGGCATTTCCAGGAGCAGAGGAGGTCTGAAATGGCCGAAGGCGACTCGTCTCTGACTGGGGGGCTGGGCGACCTGTTCGCCCGGCTCGAGGAAGCCAGGGCCGACCTCGAGGCGCAGGCCGAAGCGATAGAGGCGACCAGCGTCGAGGGCCACGCCGCCGGCGGTGCCGTCGTCATACGGCTCACCGGGTCGCTCGAAGCCGAGTCCGTGCACATCGACCCCTCTATCGTCGACCCTGCGGACCCGACGCTTCTCGAGGACGCCGTGCTCGCGGCGCTTCAAGACGCGCTCGACAGGATTGCCGAGCTCAGGTCGTCGGTGCAGTCCTCGGCCGATCCCGCGGGCGGTCTCGACCTGGGCGGCTTCGTCGGCAACCTCGATCTCGGAGGTCTCTTGGCCGGCGTCGACTTCCAGGGACTGATGGGGAACCTGGGCATCGGCCAGGATCTCGGCGCCTTCGCGGGGCCTGGTGCGCTCGGCGAGGGCGAAGGCGACGAGGACGACGCCGGGGACGAGGTCGGCGGCGCGGCCGGCGACGAGCCGCAGGCCTGACCCTTCAGTGTTCGCCGGGCCCATTCAGGAGCTTGTCGACGAGCTCGGGCGCCTACCTGGCGTCGGGCCCCGCTCGGCTCAGCGCATCGCCTTCTACGTGCTCGAGGCGGACAGGGACGCGGCGCTGCGCCTCGCGCAGGCCATCGTCGAGGTGAAGGACCGTATCCGGCTCTGCGAGAGATGTTTCAACGTCGCGGAGGCCGAGCTGTGCACGATCTGTTCCGATCCGCGTCGCGACCGCAGCATCATCTGCGTCGTCGAGGACCCGCGGGACATTGTCGCCGTCGAGCGGACTCGGGAGTTCCGCGGTACATACCACGTGCTCGGGGGCGCGCTGAGCCCGATCGACGGAGTAGGACCCGAGCAGTTGCGCGTGCGGCCGCTTCTGGTGCGACTCGGCGGCGGGGGCGTCGCCGAAGTGATCTTGTGCACGAACCCCAATCTCGAGGGAGAGGCGACGGCGATGTACCTTGCGCGACTCTTGTTGCCGCTCGGCGTGAAGGTGACGCGCATAGCAAGCGGGCTGCCCGTAGGCGGCGACCTCGAGTATGCCGACGAGCTAACGCTCGGGCGCGCCCTCGAGGGTCGCCGGGAGGTGAGCGGCTAGCGCTGCTGCGCCACTTGGGGTACAGAGCGCCGTCCTGGCCACCACGCGCAGGCCGACGCGTGCACCTTGGCAGGATCATCGTTTTGAGGAGGCTTCGCCAGTGGACGGCATTGGACCAGAGTCCTCGGGCCTGACCGAAATCGACCACGTCGCGATCGCCGTTCGCGATATCGACGCGGCGATCGCCTGGTACGAGTCGGCGCTCGGCGCCCGGGTCGTGTATCGCGAGCGGGTCGATCACGACGGAGTCGAAGAGGCGTTGCTGGAAGTCGCCGAGTCTTTCATCCAGCTGCTCAGCCCCACCACCGACAGTTCCCCTGTCGCGAGATTCCTCGAGCGAAGAGGCGAGGGCATACACCACGTCGGCTACCGGGTGGGCGATTGCGGCGCGGCGCTGGAGAGAATGCGGGGCGCCGGCGCCGAGCTGATCGACGAGAGGCCGAGACCCGGGTCGCGCGGCACGACCGTTGCCTTCGTGCACCCTCGCAGTGCATTCGGCACGCTCATCGAGCTGGTCCAGGAGTAGCTCGATGAGCCATCCCGCTTAGGGGATCAATCCTCCAGGAACTGGCGGTAGAGCTCCATCAGGCCCTCACGGGTCTCCGGCGCGAGGTCCTCAGGTTCGACCCGCCCGAGCGCTTCGATCGTCGCCTTGACTTGCCGCAGGTACTCGTCGCAGCCGTCGCAGGCTCTGAGGTGCGCCTCGAAACGCCGGGTGTCGCGCCGCGACAGCGCCCCCTCGAGATAGTCGGTCACGAGCTCGACCGCCTGCCGGCAGACGATGTCCCTGCGGAGCGTGGGCAGCTTCATTGTTTGGCCAGTTCGTTCTCGAAGCGGGCACGTACACGGCTGCGGCCGCGGTGCAGAAGCACCCGCTGGTTGGCTTCGCTGATCTCGAGCACGTCACATACTTCCTTGCTGGATAGTCCCTCCAAGTCGCGAAGTGTTACGACGGCACGCTGACTGCCTGGCAGTTCGGAGATGGCGGCGCGCACCTGCGAGACGAAGGGCCCGCTCGAGAGCCGTTCGACGACGTCGTCTGACCAGTGCGTCGGCGGGTCCGACCAGGTGCCCCCGGCGTCGAAGCGCCGCCCGTCAACCGCCGACTCGTCGGAGACGTCCACGGAGGTCGTGCGCTGCTCGCGTGCGCCGGTCGAGCGCGCCCTGTTCGCGAGGATGCGGAAGATCCAGGTCTTGAGAGACGATCTGGCCTCGAAACGGTCGATACCTTTCAGAACTGCGAGCCAGGTGTCCTGGGCGACCTCTTCGGCGACGGCCCGGCTCGAGACGAACGTCTGTGCCAGACGAACCATCGAGGGGTGGTAAGCGTCGACCAGCTCTGCAAAGGCGGACTCGTCGCGGGAGCGCAGTCGGCGCACGAGTTCGTCGTCACTCACGCCCGCAGCGTATGGCGCGCCCGGGTCCGCTGTCTCGCGGCGGGCCCGGTTCTTAGCGGCGAGCCGCGGCGAAACGATCTGTGCTCGTCCTCGGACCGGTAGCCTTTCGCACCATGGCGGAGCACCCCACGGCCGATCGCTCGATGGGCGCCCGTCTTGCCGGGCTCGAGGCGAGGCGATCCGAGGCGATCAACGCGGGGTCACAACGCTCCGTCAGGGCCCACAAGGCCAAGGGGAAGATGACCGCCCGTGAGCGGATCGAGTACCTGCTGGACGAGGGCTCGTTTCAGGAGCTGGACCTCCTCGTCCGGCACCGGTCCCATGGCATGGGACTCGAGCGTTCCCGCCCTTACACCGACGGGGTCATCACAGGCTTCGGGACCATCGACGACCGGCGCGTGTGCGTGTTCAGCCAGGACTTCACCGTCTTCGGCGGTGCGCTCGGCGAGGCGCACGCCGAGAAGATCCACAAGGTGATGGACCTCGCTCTTTCGGTCGGGGTGCCGATCATCGGCCTCGACGACTCGGGTGGGGCACGCATCCAGGAGGGCGTCGTCTCGCTGCACAGCTACGGCGGGATCTTCTACCGGAACGTGCGGGCGTCCGGGGTCGTGCCCCAGATCAGCGTCATCCTCGGCCCGTGCGCCGGTGGCGCCGTCTACTCCCCGGCGATGACGGACTTCATCTTCATGGTGCACGAGACGAGCCATATGTTCATCACCGGGCCAGACGTCGTGAAGACCGTCACGGGTGAGGACGTGACCCTCGAGCAGCTAGGCGGAGCGATGAGCCACGCGACGCGCTCTGGTGTCGCCACATTCGTCGCACCGAACGAGAAGGCGTGCCTCGACGAGGTCCGCTACCTGTTGTCCTTCCTGCCCTCGAACAACCTCGAGACGCCGCCGGACTACGAGGAGCCCGGGGACGTGGACGTGCAGGTCGCCGAGCTTCGCGACATCGTCCCTAACAGCCCGAACCAGCCCTACGACATGAGGCGGGTGATAACAGCCGTCGTCGACGGGGGCGAGTACCTCGAGTACTTCCCGCGTTGGGCGATGAACCTGACATGTGGCTTCGCCCGGATCGGGGGCCGAGCCGTGGGGATCGTGGGCAACGAGCCGAGCGTGCTCGCCGGCGTGCTGGACATCGCCTCGTCAGAGAAGGGCGCCCGGTTCGTGCGGACCTGTGACGCCTTCAACATCCCGCTCGTGAGCTTTGTCGACGTGCCGGGATTCATGCCCGGGACCGACCAGGAGTACGGTGGCATCATCCGCCATGGCGCCAAGCTCCTCTACGCGTACTGCGAGGCGACAGTGCCCCGGGTGCAGGTGGTCGTCCGCAAGGCCTACGGCGGCGCCTACGTCGTCATGGACTCCAAGTCCATCGGCGCGGACTTCGCCTACGCGTGGCCGTCGGCCGAGCTCGCGGTGATGGGCCCGCAAGGCGCCGTCGAGATCGTCTACCGGCGTGAGCTCGTGGACTCGCCTGACCCCGCCGCTCGCCGGGCGGAGCTCGTCGACGACTACATCGAGCGTTACGCGAACCCCTACGTCGCAGCGGAACGCGGCTACGTGGACGCCGTGATCGATCCGGCCGACACTCGTCGCGTCCTTGTGCGCGCCCTTCGTCTACTCGCTTCCAAGCGGGAGGAGCTCCCCAAGCGCAAACACGGGAACGTGCCGCTTTGAGCGACGCCGACCGGGCACGTGCGGGCACGCCATCTCGACCGCTCTCCGCCCCTGCGGACGTGGCCGACGCGATCGCCGCGGCCGTGGCGATCTGCTGGCCCGGGGGCACAGGCAAGGAACCTCACCGGAGCGGCGGCCGCAACCCGGCCGGGCCCGGGCCCGAGCACGCGTGGCGTTTCTCGGGACGGTGGTGGCACGCCCCGGTGACCCTGCCCCCGGCCCGTCCACGCTCGGAGGCGTGGCGATGAGCGCCGTCGCCGAGGTCTGGGACCTCACGACCGTCGCCGAGGACGAGGTCGTGTTCCACCTCCACTCGCCCGAGACGCCCGAGATGGTCGGGACGCCCGGAGGCTGGCCGGGACCGGGCTACGAGGTCATCATCGGCCTGCGGCCGGGCACGCCCGTGCTTCGCCACGGGATCGGGACACGCACGCTCGTGCGGCCCGCGGGCGAGCTCCTCTGCAGGTTCGCAACCGTCAATGACGTTCACTTCGGCGAGACCGAGTGCGGCAGGATCTCCGACATCTCCGACGCCGTCGGCTACCTCACCGCAGGAGGGATGGACGCGCAGGGCATGGCGGACGCCAAGGACAAGCTGCAGGGCTTGCTGGATCGCCTCGGCCCGGCCTTGGAGTACGCGTCGCCGGAGGGCACCACGCCTTATCCGGAGCTCATGAGCCGCGCCGCCGTCACCGAGATCGCCGCGATCGACCCGGCGGCGGTCGTCGTCAAGGGCGACCTCACGGCGTCGGGCCAGGTGGGGGAGTACGACGCCTTCCTGCAGTGCTACCTGGCTTGCTTCGGCGACCGGCTCTTGCACGTGCGCGGCAACCACGACGCTTTCTCCGGCCGCCATTTCGCGTCCGAACCCTGCCAGGAGACGGAGCTTCCCGGTGTCACTCTCGCACTGCTCGACACGGTCATCGAAGGCAGGGACTCGGGCCAGGTCCGCGGCGAGCAGCTGGAGTGGCTGGACGAGCTCGGGGCGCGGGCGGACCGGCCGGTGCTCGTCTTCGGCCACCACCACCCCTGGAAGCCGGGTTCGGCGAACCGAGCCCCGGACTACTTCGGGATCAATCCGAACGACTCCGAGCGCCTGGTGGAGGTCATAGCGAGACGGCCTGCCATATGCGGGTACTTTGCCGGGCACACGCACCGCAACCGGGTGCGAAGGTTCGCCGAGACCGGTGACGTGCCCTACGGCGAGCTGGCGTGCGTCAAGGACTTCCCTGGCAGCTGGGCCGAATACCGGGTCTTCGAGGGCGGGATCCTGCAGGTCCACCGGCGGCTGTCGTCGCCCGCTGCGCTCACCTGGTCCGAGAAGTGTCGCGGGCTGTTCTGGGGGATGTACCCCTCGTACGCGCTCGGGAGGCTGGAGGACCGCTGTTTCCCGATCCTGCCCCGCAGCCCCGGGTCCTGACCCGACCCGGGCCGCGCCGGCACCGCCAGCGCCGTCTCCGCCTGCGCTGAGGCACCTGGCCCCGGCGCCGCCGCTCAGGGCTTCGCCGACGCGAGCGCGAGGTCGATGTCCTCGAGAAGGTCGTTCACGGTCTCGAGGCCCACCGACAGCCGGATGAGCGAGGGATCGACCTCGAGCTCGGAGCCAGCGGTGGAGGCGTGGGTCATCCTGGCAGGCAGCTCGATGAGGGACTCGACAGCCCCGAGGGACTCGGCCAGGGTGAACAGCTTCGTGGCCGCGGCGACCTCGAGCGCCGCAGCCTCGCCGCCCCGCAACGTGAAGGACACCATGGCGCCGAAGTCGCGCATCTGGCGTGCCGCGAGCTCGTGCCCCGGATGGCCGGCGAGGCCCGGGTAATAGACCTCCTGCACCGCCGGGTGGGCGAGGAGGTGCGCCGCGATCAGGTCCGCGTTCGCGCATTGGCGGTCGAGACGGACAGCGAGGGTCTTGAGGCCGCGCTGCACGAGGTAGCAGTCGAAGGGGCTCGGCACCGCACCGGCCGAGTTCTGGACGAACCCGAGGTGACTCCCGAGCTCCTCGTCGTTCGTGGCGACGAACCCGCCCACGACGTCGGAGTGCCCGCCCAGGTACTTCGTGGAGGAGTGCACGACGGCGTCGGCACCCAACGAAAGCGGCTGTTGCAGGTAAGGGGTCGCGAACGTGTTGTCGACGACGCAACGGGCGCCGTGATCGTGCGCAGCCGCGGACACTGCCTCGATGTCGATGATGTTGAGCTTCGGGTTGCTCGGCGTCTCCACCCACACAAGGCGCGTCCCGTCGCGCCAGGCGGCCTCCAGTGCGCCGGGGCTTTGCAGTGCGACCGGCGAGAACCTGACGCCACACTGCGCGTAGATGCTGGAAACGAGCCGGTAGGTGCCGCCGTAGGCGTCGTCGGGGATCAGCAGGTGGTCGCCCGGCCTCAAGAGACGGAGAACTGCGTCGGCAGCCGCCATGCCGCTCGAGAACGCGTAACCGTGGCGCGCTCCCTCGAGCGACGCGATCGTGGTCTCCAGCGACACGCGTGTCGGGTTGCGCGTGCGCCCGTAGTCGAAGCCCTTGTGCTTGCCCACCGCCTCCTGGGCGAAGGTCGAGGCGAGGTGGATCGGCGTGACGACCGCGCCCGTGAGCGGATCCGGCTCCTGGCCCGCATGGATAGCTCGTGTGGAGAACCCCGGCGCTTTCCCCTCCCGGTCATTGGACGAGTTCAACGCGCCTCCCTCGACGAGCCTGCCTGGGCCAGGAACGCGAGCGCGTCCGATCGGGTGATTATGCCAACCGGATGACCGTTGTCGAGCACGACCACAGCCGGCGACCCCTCCAGGCGCCGCAGGGCGTTGTCCACCGTCTCACCGCTGCCCACCGACGGGAGGGGCGGGCCCATGATCTCCGCCACCGACCGGTCGAGGAGCCCCGGGTCGTGGAGCGCCCGTTGCATGAGATGGTGCTCCTGGACGGCTCCGACCACCTCGGCTGCCGCGAGCGGCGGCTCGGCCTGGATGACGGCGATCTGTGAGACGTCGTACTCGGCCATGACCGCAACCGCCTGCCGGGCGGTCTCTTCCGGGTGCACGTGGATCATTCCGGGAAGACGGCCGCCTTTGTTCACGAGGAGGTCAGCGACGGTGTGGCCACTCGTCCGCAGGAAACCGTGGTCCGACATCCAGCCGTCGTCGTACAGCTTGGACAGGTACCCCCTCCCCGAGTCGGGCACGAGCACGACGACGACGTCCTCGCGGCGCAGGTCGGGCGCGAGTTGGAGCGCCGCCCAGATGGCGGTGCCTGTCGAGCCGCCCGCGAGGATTCCTTCGTCGACGGCGAGGCGCCGGGCGGTGAGGAACGAGTCGGTGTCGCTCACCATCACGACGCGGTCGACCACGCCGGGGTCATAGGTGGTCGGCCAGAAGTCCTCGCCTATGCCCTCGACGAGGTAGGGCCTTCCCGAGCCTCCGGAGTAGACGGAGCCCTCGGGGTCGGCGCCAACGATCCGGACGGCGGGATTCTGCGACTTCAGGTAGCGGCCGATGCCGCAGATGGTCCCGCCTGTGCCGATTCCGGCGACGAAGTGGCTGACGCGTCCGGCCGTCTGCCGCCATATCTCCGGGCCGGTCGTGGCCTCGTGGGAGGCCGGGTTCGCGAAATTGTGGTACTGGTCGGGGTGGAAGGCGCCTGGGATCTCCTCGGCGAGGCGCGCCGTCACCGAGTAGTACGAGTCGGGGTGATCCGGTGCGACAGCGGTCGGGCACAGGATCACCTCCGCGCCATAGGCACGGAGCAACGCGACCTTCTCGGAGGCCATCTTGTCCGGCATGACGAACACGCAGCGGTAGCGACGCCGGGCCGCCACGATCGCCAGCCCGACGCCGGTGTTGCCCGAAGTGCCCTCGACGATGGTCGAGCCGGGCCGGAGCAGCCCCGCGCGCTCCGCTGCGTCGACCATCGCCACGGCTGGACGATCCTTGACGCTCCCACCAGGGTTCAGGATCTCGAGCTTGGCGATCAGCGGGCAGGGCAGGTCCCGGCCCACTCGGTCGAGGCGCACCATCGGCGTGTTGCCGACTAGGTCGAGGAGGGAATCGGCCACTTCCATCCTCGGCCCGCGATCGGTCAGTGGCACGACCTCGACGCCTGCCAGATCGGGCCGGGCGGACATGTCCTCGTCGGTGTGAAGCTCCGTGGGGAGCCCCGCCCTGCGCAGTGCCCCGGCCACGGTGCCCCCGCCCGGCCCGAAGACCGCGACGTGCCTGGGGATTCGCGCCCGGATCTCGGCGACCAAGCCCGGGGTGACCTCCGCGAGGGGGACCGTGAGAACGTGGTGCGCCCTGGCGGCCAGGCGTTCGGGCGGCTGGTCGGTTCCGACTACGACGAGCAGGTCCATGGCACATGTTGGCCTACCAGCGCGCTCTTCGCGTCGACATGGTCGAATTCGCAAGAGCCTCAGTGCTGCCGCGACGGTCGAACAGGTGTTCGGATAGTATCCGACCCATGCAGCCGGTAACGGGGGCCGAGCTCGGCCGCGGACCAGGCGAAGTGCTCGACGCGTTCCATCCCGCGGTCGCCGAATGGTTCAGGAGGCGGTACCCGGCCGGGCCGACCCAGGCGCAGGCCGAAGGCTGGGCGGCCATAGCCTCCGGCCTCGACACCTTGATCGCCGCTCCCACCGGGTCCGGCAAGACCCTTGCGGCGTTTCTCGTGGCTATCGACCGCTGTTACCGGGCGGCCGAGTCGGGAGACGCCCGGCGCGGGACCGACGTCGTGTACGTCTCGCCGTTGCGTGCTTTGACGGTCGACGTGAGCGAGAACCTCCGAAAGCCCCTGGCCGAGATCGCCGAGGTCGCGATCGAGCTCGGGTTGGAGCCGCCGAGGGTGCAGGTGGCGGTTCGCAACGGCGACACGCCTGCCTCCGAGCGCTCGGCGATGCTGCGCAACCGCCCGGAGATCGTCGTGACGACGCCCGAGTCGTTCTATCTCCTGCTCACATCGGCACGCGGCCGGGAGATGCTCGCGACGGTCAGGACGGTGATCGTCGACGAGATCCACGCCCTGGCACGTGACAAACGCGGCGCTCACCTCTCGCTCAGCTTGGAGCGGCTCGACCGCCTCGTCACGGCGAACGAGAGACCGGTCAGGATAGGCCTCTCGGCAACCCAACGACCGATAAGGACCATCGCCCGGCTCCTGGTGGGTGCCGGACCGGACCGGACCCTGCCTGGTGGCGAGCCCAGGTGTCTCACGGTCGACGTTGGCCATCAACGCCGGCTCGACGTCGCCATCGAGCTCCCCGACGACGAGCTCGGCGCCGTGTCTACCCACGAGCAGATGGCGTCCGTGATCGAACGGATCGCAGCGCACATAGACCAGCACCGGACGACGCTCGTGTTCGTCAACACCCGGAGAATGGCCGAGAGGGTTGCCCATCAGCTGGCGGACCGCCTCGGGGAGGACAGCGTCCAGGCCCACCACGGCAGCCTGTCCATGGACCGCCGACTGCGCGTGGAGGCGCGCCTTCGCGCCGGTCAGCTCCGGGCCGTGGTCGCGACCGCATCCCTGGAGCTCGGCATCGACGTCGGGCCCGTGGAGCTCGTGTGCCAGCTCGGCTCGCCCCGGAGCATCGCCACTTTCCTCCAGCGCGTCGGCCGGGCCCAGCATCATGTCGGCGGTGTTCCGGTCGGCCGTCTGTACCCGCTCACACGTGACGAGCTCGTGGAGTGCACGGCGCTGCTGGCCGCGATCCGCTCCGGCGATCTGGACGCGGTCACACCGCCGGTCGCACCGTTGGACGTTCTCGCACAGCAGCTGGTTGCCGAGTGCGCCGCGTCTGATGCCGAGGGCTGCAGCGAAGAGGAACTGTTGGCTCTCGCCCGCCGGTCGGCGCACTACAGCGAGCTCAGCGCCGGCGACTTCGAGTCGGTCGTGGAGCTCGTCAGCCAGGGGGTCGTCACCGGGCGCGGCCGCCGGGGCGGTCACCTGCACCGCGACCGCGTGAACGGCGTGCTCCGGCCGCGACGCGGTGCCCGCCTCACTGCCGTGACCTCCGGCGGCGCGATCCCGGACGTCGCGGACTTCCGGGTCGTCCTCGAGCCGGAGGACACTCTCGTGGGCACGGTCAACGAGGACTGGGCGATTGAGTCGATGGCGGGCGACGTGTTCCTCCTCGGCAGCGCCGTGTGGCGGATCCGCAGAATCGAGCCGGGAACGGTCCGGGTGGTCGACGCCGAGGGCGCCTCGCCGACGGTGCCGTTCTGGCTCGGTGAGGCACCGGCGCGGACGGCCGAGCTGTCCCAGGCGGTCTCCGCATTGCGCAGCTCCGTCGAGACCGCACTCCGGGCCGAAGACGCCGGGGACGGCACCGGAGAGGGCACGAGGAGGGCCGTCGAGGTCGTCGAGGCTCTCGCCGGGGTCGACCGTGCCGTCGCCCAGCAGGTCGCCGCCTACCTCGCGGCCGGCTACCGGGAGCTCGGGGCCTTGCCGACGACCGGGCAGTTCGTGATCGAGCGCTTCTTCGACGACACGGGCGGGATGCAGCTCGTGGTTCACTCGCCCCGTGGCGCCAGGGTGAATCGCGCGCTGGGGTTGGCACTCAGGAAACGGTTCTGCAGGACTTTCGATTTCGAGCTGCAGGCGGCCGCGAGCGACGACGCGGTTGTGCTGTCGCTCGGGCCCCAGCACTCGTTCCCCCTGGAGGAGGTCCTCGGCTTCCTGTCACCGTCGACTGTGCGTGACACATTGGTCCAGGCGGTGCTCCCGACGCCGATGTTCGGCTCGCGCTGGCGATGGAACCTGACGCGCTCGCTCGTCTCGCCCCGCTACCGCGGCAGCCGACGGGTCCCGCCCGCCATCCAGCGCATGGAGGCGGACGACCTCATGGCCGCGATATTCCCGGCTCTTGCCGCATGCCAGGAGAACGTCTCGGGGCCGATCGAGATCCCCGACCACCCGATCGTGCGCCAGACCCTCGACGATTGCTGCTCGGAGGCGATGGACCTCGAAGGCCTGACCGAAGTGCTCGCCGGGATCCGATCGGGCCACGTACGCGCGCGCTGCGTCGACACCGTGACCCCCTCGGTCCTGGCCGAAGAGATATTGAACGGGCGTCCCTACACCTTCCTCGACGACGCCCCCCTTGAGGAGCGCCGGACGCGGGCGGTCACGACGAGACGAGGGCTGCCGCTCGAGGCGCACGACCTCGCAGCGCTCGATCCGGGTGTCGTGGCGAGGATCACCCAACAGGCGGCGCCCGAGTTGCGCAACGCCGAGGAGCTGCACGACCTGCTCTGCTCTCTCGTGCTCACACCGCCCCGGCCCGAATGGGACGACTGGATGGACGCGCTCGCGGGCTCGGGTCGGGCCATGAGCGTCGAGCTTCCCGCCGCCGGCGCGCGGTGGGTGGCCACCGAGTGCCGCGAGCTCGCCGCAGCGCTCGTGGGCGGAGCGCGCTTTCACCCGGACCACAGGCTTGGGAGCGGGACGACACAGGCCGTCGCGTGTCCCAGGGACGACGCCTTGGTGGTCGCCGCCCGCGGCCATCTGGGGATCCTCGGTCCGGTCACGCTCGAGGAGCTGTCGGCTTCGATTGGCACGGGCAGCGTGGGCGAGCTCCGTTCGGCGGTCGCCCGCCTGGAGGCGGAGGGCTCGGTGCTCGGCTGCCGCGTCACAGACGGCCGGGCGCCGACGGCAGTGGCCACCGAACGATTCTGCGCGAGGCATCTCCTGGCGCGCATTCACTCTGCGATGCGCGACAGCTCCCGGCGTTCGGTCGAGGCGGTGAACGCGCAGCAGTTCATGCGCTTCCTCGTGTCCTGGCAGCACGTCGGGCCTGGGCACCGGCTGCTCGGCTCGGGCGGCGTCGTGGAAGTGATAGAGCAACTGCAGGGCTACGAGGCAGCCGTCGAAGCCTGGGAGTCGGCGATCCTGCCGGCCCGGGTGGCCGGCTACCACGCCGCCCTTCTCGACGAATGGTGCGCGCGAGGCGAGGTCGCGTTCGCGAGGCTCGGCCTCCGGGCAGCCGACCGATCCGGCGGCCCGCCCCGGCGCGGCGGTGCGACGCCCTCGCCGGCCACTCCGATCAGCTTGTACAGGCGCGAGGACCTCGTGTGGCTCCTCGTTGCGACCCGCGATCGGGCGGTCCCCGACCCGCCGACAGTCGGGGCCGCTCTGGAGGTGGTGGAGGCACTGGAGAGCCACGGTGCCTTGTTCGTCACCGACATCTGCCAGCTGACGGGTCGCCTTCCAGGCGAGGTTGTCGAGGCGCTCTGGGACGGGATGGCCCGCGGGCTGCTCACCGCGGACGGCTTCCAGGCCGTCCGGGCACTGCTCGGTGGGCGCGGGTCGAGGGCGCGAACGAGCTCGTTTCCAGTTCGCACCGAGCCGGTGCTGGGCATTGCCGGCCGGCCCAGGCCTGGACTGCCCCGCCCGGGCCGCGGTCGTTTACGCTTCCGGCCCGCCGTTTCGGGTGGCAGGTGGTCGCTGCTGAGCGAGGGTGTCCACGACTCCGACTTGGATCCCGACGAGCTGGCCGAGGCGGTCGCGGGTCAGCTGCTATCGCGCTGGGGCGTGGTCTTCCGTGACCTGTTCGTCAGCGAGTCTCTCGCCGTCGCATGGCGGGACGTTCTCTGGGCCCTGCGCCGCTTGGAGGCACGTGGCGTGGTGCTCGGGGGACGTCACGTCGCGGGTTTCGCCGGCGAGCAGTTCGCGTTGCCCGAAGCCGTCGAGCAGCTGCGCTCGGTCGCCAAGACGGCGCCCGACGGCGTCATCGTTCAGCTTTCGGCCACGGACCCGCTCAATCTGACCGGTGTCATCCTGCCCGGGCCTCGTGTCCCGGCCCAGCACACCCGGACGATCACGCTCCGCGACGGCGTGGTGGACAGGGACGCACTCGAGGGGCCGGACGGCGAACAGAAGGCTCCGCGTCCGGGAGAAGTGAGGGGCTAGCAACCTCCCCCGGGCCGCAGCGGCCGCTCCGGCCGGGCTCCCGGCTCAGCGACCCGGGATCGAGACGCCCGAGTGGCAGGCGAGCCGGGTCATGGGAGTCCGTTCGGGATGCTGCACGCCACCGAGCGTTCCGCCTCGCTGGGCTCCGGGAGTGCGGTCAGGACCGGGGGCTTGGACGGCCCGTAGAGTGTCGCAATTCCCGGCGAGGTGCCGGACGCCGACAGTCCGGACAGGCTCGGTGTGCCCGCGACCGCCTCGTCCAGGAACGCGGCCGTGAGCTTCTCCACGACGGACGCGGCTGGGCCGATGCCCACGTAGGGTGCGAAATGGTGCGCCCCGACGAGCTTCACGAAGAAGCCGCCGCCAGCGTCGTGGAACAGCTGCTCGGCGTCCTGGGGCAGGTTGCAGCTGTCGACGCCGCTCTGGACGAAGAGCGCCGGCGGCGGGTTCGCCGGCGGCGCATAGACACCGGCGAGCTCCGATCCCGACAGTATGAGGATGCCGAACGGGCGCACCGCCATCTCCTGGTAAGTCGGGGCGTACTTCTCCGAGTAGACGAGGGCCGCGACCGCCTGAGCGCCGTCGGAGTGTCCGGCAAGGGCGACCTTGCCCGGCTCAGCGAGACCCTTGAGCCAGGAGACTCCGCTCGAGGCCGTTCCGCCGGCCCCGGACTCGACCTCGTCCGTGACATAGGCGATGTCGTAGGGCTCGTTCACGACGTCGGACTCGGCGAGCTCGCTCTGGGTGACCGTGCGGGGCCCGAGGGAATTGAGCCTGTTGGCGTTCTCGTCGGGGAACAGCGGAGCCACCACGACAAAGCCGGCCTTCACCCACGAAGCCAGCAACGGCGTGTAGGTGGCAGGCACGGTGTCGAATCCGTGGGCGAAGACGATGACCGGGAACGGGCCGCCGCGATAGTCGGGTTTGGCACCCGTGGTCGGTGTCTTCTCCGAACCGCCGATAGACGGGTACCAGATCTCCGTGACGAGGGTCCGGGGTCCGGCGCTGCCTCCTGGTGCCGGGTTCACGACGAGACCGGCACTCGGGTTCGTGTCTGTCCAGGTGACAGTCCTGAGGCCGATACCGGTCGGCTGCAGCCGCGGGAGCGTTGTCGTCGTCCGTAGGGGCGGTTTCTGGGTGGAGGGTCCCCCGCCTCCGATGAGCGAAATGATCCCGACCAGTAACGCGACGATGAGAAGGACCACCAGGGCCACGCCTACGCGCCGGCGGCGGTAGACCGCCGGGTCGAGACGTCGGGAGGTCGGTCGCCGGTCAGGGCGGTGGGCGCCGCTCACCTGCGGGAATCTACTTTGCCCGGGGCGTCTGCGCTCTGCAGCCGGCGCGTGTGGGCTCCCGCCGGCCCACAGCTACGTCTCGCGCCCGCGTGGATGGCCTTGCCGGCTCCCGGTGTTGTGCTTGCCATGCTTGGAGGGTGCCCGGCGAGACCGGTCCGGTCCGGTCGGCTCGGCGGAGACACCGCAGCCTTGGCTTTGCGAGCGGGCGACGACGCTGTGCAATCCAGGCGCCCTCCTCGAGCGTACTCCTTGTGATGAGACGAACGCGGGATCCTGCGAGCGGGCCCTCTGACGAGTCGTTGCTCGCCGGAATGGCCCACGGAGACGAGCGGGCCGGGCTCGCGTTCGTGAGGAGGTATCAGGGAAGAGTGTTCGGCCTGGCGCTTGGGATGGTCGCCGATGTGACGCTGGCCGAGGACATCGCGCAAGAAGCCCTGCTGCGGGCCTGGCGTCACGCACCGGTTTACGACTCGCGCCGGGGCGCGGTCTCCACTTGGGTGCTGACGATCGCCCGCAACCTCACCATCGACGCGTTGCGCATGCGCCGGGCCGTCCCGACCGATCCCGACGATCTAGTCAATCTGGGCCTCGCGAGTAACGAGGTGTCGCCCGCTGACACCGTCGTGAGCTCCGATGCCGCCCGCGGGCTCCACCTGGCACTGGCGACCCTGAGTGCCGAGCAGCGCCGGGCGCTCGTTCTCGCCTACTTCTACGGGATGAGCGCGGCCGAGATCAGCGAGTCGGAAGGGATACCGCTCGGAACCGCGAAGACGCGGATACGCGCAGGGCTCACGAAGCTGCGCGGGACGATGACGAGTGAAGGGAGCCATCGATGAGCGACGACGTGCGCTCCGGGCCCGAATGCGGTCGCTACGCCGAGGAGATCGCGGAGCTTGCCCTCGGCATCTCGACAGGGAGGCAACGCGCGCAGGCGCTCGCCCACGTCGAGGCATGCCCATGGTGCCACGCCGAGATGGAGCAGCTCTCGCTTGCAGCCGACTCGCTGCTCGATGTCCTGCCGAGCGTCGAGCCGCCACTCGGTTTCGAGGTGAGGCTCATGGAACGGCTCGGGGCCGGCCGTGCGCCCCGGCCCAGCCTGCGCCGGCAGTGGTTCGCCCGGCGTTCGTCCTTCGCACTGGCGTGCCTGGCGCTGCTGGTAGTCCTCGGCGTAGGTGCAGGCACCGGGTGGCTCGTGCGCGGCGGCCCTCAGCCGGCCGTTCCCCGATCCTCGTTCGGCACCGCTGTCGGAGGACGTGCCGAGACGGCGGCACTCCTCGCCGCGGGCCGCAGCATCGGCGACGTCACGGTGTACACGGGCTCGACCGATTGGCTGTTCATGAGCCTCGACGACGGGTCGTGGTCCGGCAAGGCGAGCTGCGAGGTACACCTGGCCGGGGGTAAGACGGTACTTCTCGGCACTTTCTGGCTCGACAACGGTTACGGAGCCTGGGGTGTCACGCTTGCGCCCGGAACAGGGCGCGTCCAGTCGGCTTCGGTATTGAGCGACGGGGGCGTGCTGGCGAGCGCGGACTTCGGCCCGGGCAGCACGGCCTACGTGTCCGGGCCGAGTGCGCAAGTCCAAGCGGTTAGGCGTTCAGCACCCGAGCCGGCGTTCAGCTGTCAGCCGGTCCCGTCCTCATCGTCGAGCGTCTCGGGATCGTCGAGCATGACGCCGGCCTCGATCGCCTCGACGACGTCGAGAGGTAGCTGGTCATCTTCCTGCTCGTCGTCGTAGTCGATCTCGCTGTCGAGCGACACGGCCTCAGCGGCGTCCTGCGCGACGAACGGGTCAGGCTTTTCGACCACCGGGCTGTCCCCGTACACATCGCTCACGGCCACATCCTCGCAGATCCGCTGATCGCGGGCGCGACACGCCACGACCTTGGAGAGATAGCCGACGCTCCTGGGTGACGGTACTGCCCGACAAGCTCAGGACGGCTTGGTGGTTCCGATCTTCACCGGGGCCTGCTTCGCCTTCTTGGCCGCGCGCTTTTCCTTCAGCGATTTCCCGGGCTTCTTGCCCGAGTCCTTCTGTGGCGACTTGTTGGCCACGTCGAGCTCCTTTGCCTGCGGTTCACGTCCGCAGCCTCGCAGCTGCGGACGTGAGACTTCAGATTGCGCGGACGCTGCTGGCTTGCATGCCCTTCTTGCCCTGGGTGACCTCAAACTCGACCCGTTGGCCCTCGAGCAGCTCGCGGTAGCCCTGCGCTTGAATCTCCGACTGGTGAACGAAGAGGTCCTCGCCACCGCCATCGGGCGCAATGAACCCGAAGCCTTTGGTGGCGTTGAACCACTTCACAGTACCTACTGCCATCTTTGGAACTCCTTGCTCCACGCACATTAGAGCGGGAGTCCAATGACGGATACCAGCACAGCACTCAGCCTGCGTGGCGGAGACTGGTGCACTGCGATGATACCCCGTTTCTGGCCGTGCACGTACCGGGGGCCGCGTCAGTACCGTTACCAGTGCTGCGGAACGCGCACGTAACTCTGGTCGAGCTCCGCGACCGAGCCACAGCCCACAAGCCGAAGCGTGCGATCCAGGTCGTCCCGGAAGAGGGCGAGGACGCGCTCCACACCAGGCTGGCCTGCTGCGGCGAGCCCATAGGCCCAGGGGCGGCCGACCATGACCGCCCGGGCCCCGAGAGCGAGAGCCTTGACGACGTCCGTCCCCCGTCGGAACCCACCGTCCACCAACACCTCGACCTCTGCTCCGACCGTGTCGACGATCTCGACGAGGGACTGGAGCGCGCCGGGCAGGGAGTCGAGCTGCCGGCCACCGTGGTTCGAGACGATGATGGCGTCGGCACCGTTGTCGATGGCACGCCTGGCATCGTCAGCGGTGACTATGCCCTTGGCAAGGATCGGGCCGCGCCATTGCTCGCGCAGCCAGGCGAAGTCCTCCCATCGAAGCGGCGAGTCGACCCAGCGACTGAACGCTTCCTCGGACGACATTGGCTGCCCGGCAGTGCCGAGAGCCTCGCTGTTGACTATGCCGAGCCGGAAGCGATCGTGGGCGACACCGGCCAGCCACCCCGGCCGGACGGCGACTTGTGCCGCCATCTTCTTCATTGTGGGAAGGTCGACCTTGATGGGCGGACTGATCCGGTGCCGCCGCTCGCGCTCTCGAATGCTCGTGATCTGTGTGTCGAGCGTCAGCACGAGACCGCTGAAACCGGCCTGCATGGCTCTGGCGACCAACTTCTTGGCACCCGGGCGGCCACCGAGGAAGTAGAGCTGGAACCACACCGGCCGGGACGCGGCAGCCACGACTTCGTTCATGGTGTGGCCCGACATCGAGCTGAGCGTGAAGATCGTCCCTGCTTTGCCTGCCGCGCGCACTCCTGCAACGTCCCCGAGGGGATCCATCGAGCGCGTGTAGCCGATCGGGCTCATGAGGACCGGCATGTCGACGGGGAAGCCGAGGACGCAGGTACGGAGCTCGGGCGCGGGGACCCCCACGGTGACCGCCACGCGAGGACGGAACTGGACGGCTTCGATCGCGGCCAGGTTCGCCCCGAGGGTGAGCTCGGCGCCCGCTCCACCTTCGATGTAGTCGAACAGGGCGCGAGGCAACCGCCGCCTGGCCAGGCGTCGGGCGTCGGCCACCGTTACTATCCGCGCTGCCGCCCGATCCTGTACCAGCTTGCGGTACTGATCCCAGCGCGACCCCACCATGGGCGCCAACGATACGCCGTGAGCCTTGTCCGACATCTGCCAAGTACTGCCAGGCCGGTCTTGGCGAACCGGGCCCGACATCTTGAGCAAACCATGAGGATCTGCGCCTGAGGGCCGTGCGAGCCCACCGGAGCGAACGGCCGTCTCGAGAGTGCCAGCACGGCCGCCGGGACCGGGAGTCGCGTGTCCGAAGCGAGCTGGAGTCCGGCTGAGTGGTCTAGGTTCGCTGGGCATGAGCGAACAGGCCAGTTTCGTGGCGCGCTGGGAGCTGGAGGGGATTCGCGGAGTCGTCGTCGCCGTGGATGTACTGAGGGCGTTCACGACGGCGGCCTATGCGTTCGCGGCGGGCGCCTCGTCGATCTGGCTGGTCGCCACCGTGGGAGAGGCGATCGACTTGGCTCAGCGGATTCCCGGTGCGCTCACGATGGGAGAGGAACATGGTCGACGCCCGCCGGGATTCGACTTCTCCAACTCGCCGGTCGCGGTCTCGCGCGCTGACTTGGAAGGACGCGTCCTGGTGCAACGCACGTCTGCGGGCACGCAGGGCGTGATCGCCGCAACCGGCGCACAGCGGCTTTTTGCTTCGAGCCTTGTCTGCGCGTCTGCAACAGCAGCGGCGATCGAAAGCACTCGGCTCGGGGCACCGACATACGTGATCACAGGGCGGTTCCCCGAAGGCCTCGACGACGGTGAGGAAGACCTTCTCACGGCCAAGCTCATCGAGCGTGCACGTTGTGGCCAACCGCTCGATGCGCACGCGACGGCCGAGGCGGTGGCAAAGACGCCTTCTGCCAGCCGCATCCTGGCGATGGGCGAGGACCATGCCGACCGGGACGACGTTGCCTACGCCACGGCTGTGGATCGATTCGACTTCGCCATGGAGGTCGAACTCATAGGCGACGGGCACCGTATGGTCACGCACAGAAACGGTTGAGCAATCGGTGCCTGCCGCACGACGGGCCGGACGCGACGTCCGGATCTTGACCGAGGACAGCGAGCTCACGCGCCAGCTGAAACTGGATCCGAGCCGCGGTCATGAGTCCAGAGAACGAAGGGATTGTCTACGATGTCCCGAGACATCAGTCTCCATGTCTCGGGACATCACAACGGTGGGTGGGCGAGGGGGGACTTGAACCCCCACGTCCTTGCGGACACAGGAACCTGAATCCTGCGCGTCTGCCAATTCCGCCACTCGCCCGTTGCCGAGACGATAGCCGCCGGAGCCGCCTAGTTCACGGGCGCGGCCTCGGAGCCGGGGCCGACGTTGTCGCGCCATCAGGCCAGTTCACCCCGCCAGTAGTGTTGTTACACCATGGGATTGCAGCAGTTCGAGCGGCGCCTCGAGCGTCTGGTCGAAGGTGCCTTTGCGAAGGCGTTCCGCGGCCAGCTCCAGCCGATCGAGCTGGGTCGGAGACTCACGCGCGAGATGGATCTTCGCCGTGCCGTCGGCATTCACGGCTTCATCGTGCCCAACGAGTTCAACGTTTTCCTGGCATCTGAGGACTTCGAACGGTTCGAGGAGTTCGGCGGGTCGCTCGAGCGTGAGCTGATCGCTGCGGTGCGCGAACATGCCGGCCGCGAGGGCTACCAGTTCGTCGGCCCGGTGAAACTGGAACTGCACGTCGACCCCGAGCTGTCGGTCAGCACGTTCGCGATCGAGAGCGAGCTTGTCGAGGGCGAGGACCGGCCGAGCGACTGGCTCGTCTTCCCTGACGGCCGCCGTGTCGGTATCGGCTCCCAGGTGGTCACGATCGGGCGCCTGCCCGAATGCGCCGTCGTCCTCGACGACCCGAACGTTTCGCGCCGCCACGCCCAGGTGCGCCGGGAGGGCGACGCCGTTTTCGTGGTCGACCTCGGTTCCACCAACGGGACCCGGGTCAACGGCGTCGCTGTCCGCGAGCACCGCCTGGTTCCGGGCGATGTGATCTCCGTGGGGACAACGGCTCTCAGGTTCGAGCCCTCTTAGGTAGTCACTACCACATGCCTCATTCCCTCTTAGAGATCCTCCGGTACTCCTTGCTCGCAGCGATCTGGCTCTTTTTCGTCTACGCCGCGCGCATGGTGTGGGTGGAGGTGCGGCGTTCGCGCGCCGAGCAACCACAGGCTCCTGTGGCGGCTCCGGTCGTCGTCGACAAGACGTTGGTCCTGCGCCTGCGCGTCGTCGATCCTCCCCAGCGCCGGGGGCGTGTCTTCGAGCTGGGCGAGGAAGTCACGGTCGGCCGTTCGCCCGGGTGCGCGGTGCCGCTCGACGACGACACGTTCGCCTCCTCGATCCACGCCCGCGTCTTCAGGCGCAGCGGCGAGCTCTGGATCGAGGATCTCGGCTCCACGAACGGCACCTGGTTGAACGATGAGCGCCTGGAGGTTCCTGCCCGCCTACGCCGCGGGGACCGTGTGAAGGTCGGGAGCACCATCCTCGAGGTCGCCCGATGAGCTGGCTGCGGACGGCGGCGGCGACCGATACCGGTTACCTGCGGGTCACGAACCAGGACGTCGCCCTGGCGACCAGCGACTTGGCAGCGGTCGCCGACGGGATGGGGGGACATCTCGGTGGCGAAGTCGCCGCTCGTATAGCGGTCGAGCAGTTGCTCGAGGCGTACCGACGGGATCGGACTACGGACGGTCTGCTCGCAGCCGTGGGTGCTGCCAACTCGGCGGTGTACAACCGCAGCAGGTCAGACCGGAGCGTTCGGGGGATGGGCACGACACTGACCGCAGCAGCGTTCGTCGGGGACGAGCCTGACGGCAAGCTGCAGCTGGCACTGGTGAACGTCGGCGACTCGAGGGCGTATCTCGTCGACCGTCAGGAGAGGCGCGTCCTCAAGTTGACCGAGGACCACAGCGTTGTCGAGGAGATGGTCCGCGCCGGTGAGCTGACCCCGGAAGAGGCCGCCGTTCACCCGCACCGGCACATACTGACGCGGGTGCTGGGAGTCGAAGCCAGCATCGAGCCGGACTGCTGGGAGCTCGACCTCGCGCCCGGCAGCCGGCTTCTTCTCTGCAGCGACGGCCTGACCAACGAGCTCGATGAGCAGGAGATCGCCGAGGTGCTGGTTGACGAGGTCGATGTCGACAGGGCGGCGAACGAGCTCGTGCGACTGGCGCTTCACCGAGGTGGGATCGACAACGTCACAGTCGTCGTGCTTGACGTCCTCACAGGCGAGGCTTCGGGGGCGAGCGACGACGTCGTCGTGATCCCGCTGGCCGTCCCAGGTACGCCGTGGCCGCCCCCGGTCGAGGTGGCGCCGATCACCGAGGCGGTTGCACTCACGCCGGCTGTGAGCGCAGCGGCCCCCGCGGCAAAGCCGCCTGCACCGGCCGCGCCGACGACAGCCGCGCAGCCGTCGGGACCAGCCGCCGAGCCCGCGGCGGGTCAGTCACCGGCGGTCCCGACGACGTCGGCAGTGCCCGGCAAGGCGACAGCCCCGTGGTCAGGAGCAGCACCGAGCGCGCCTCGCGCCCGGCCCATGGTTCTCGTGCCGAGTGCCAAACGCCGGAAGGAGCACCGGGACCGGATCTTCACGATTCGAGTCGCGCTGTTCGTGATCGTGTTCGTGGGAGTCCTCGGGAGCACCGCGGGCGTCGTGGTCTGGTTCGACAAGGCGTCGTTCTACGTGGGGCTCGATCACGGCTACGTGACCATCTTCCAGGGGCGTCCGGGCGGCCTGCTCTGGCTCCAGCCCTCCGTCGTAGAGCGGACGAGTATCACGCCGGCCGACTTGCTCTCCTCGAATGTGGCCTATCTGGAACAGGGGATGGAGGAGAGCTCCTACCAGGCGGCGCGAAATCTTGTGCACAGCCTCTCGCTCGAGCGCACCGTGATCATCCCGAGCGAGTCGACCACGACGACGGTGGTCCGCACCAAGATGACAACGGTCCAGAACAAGTGAGGACCGGATGATCAACCGCCGCATCCGCTGGCTGGGTTTCGTGCTGCTGGCTTGCTTTGTCCTGCTGTTCCTGCAATTGAACAACTTCCAGGTCCGCCAGGCCAGTTCCCTCGTGAACAACCCGCACAACGTGTCGCTTCTGCCCGACCCCTACACGCTCCCGCGAGGTGACATCTACAGCTCGGACGGAGTGGTGCTCGCCATGTCCAAGCTCACCAACGACGGATACGGCGAGCTGAGGGTTTACCCTCCGGCCACGGCCACCCTGTTCGCGGGAATAACGGGTTACGAGTCGGTCGCGGTAGGGAACGCGACAGGCCTCGAGCTCGAGTACAACCAGTTCCTCACCCAGCACAACACGCCGTCGTCGACGCTCGGCCAGCTGCTCACCCAGCACAAGACGACCGACGACATTATCTTGACGGTCTCTGTCGAGCTCCAAGAGGCTGCGGCAAGTGCCCTTGCCGGCCGGACCGGTGCGGTGGTCGCAATCGACCCGCGGACGGGGGCCATCCTCGCCATGTACGGCAACCCGACATTCGACCCCAACCTCTTCTCGGTTCACAGCGGGCCGAAGGGCGAGTCGGGCTACAACGCCGTCATCAACAACTACAACAAGCTCCTGAACTCGCCCGGCGACCCGTTGATCAACTACGCGACGGCCCAGGCGAAGGCCCCCGGATCGACCTTCAAGGTCGTCGACACCTCCACCATCTACGATCGGGCGCCGCAGCTGGCGACACATGTGTTCCCGTCCGTGTCCGACGTCATCCTTCCGGAGACCGGCGGCCAGACGCTGTCAAACTTCGACTCCGAGCCCTGCGGCGGGCCCTTGGCGGAGGTCCTTGCGCGCTCGTGCGACACCGCCTACGCACTGATCGGCGAGCAGCTCGGTCCCGAGAAGCTGTACCAAGAGGCTTCTGCGTTCGGCTTCGACGCGGTCCCGCCCGTCGACCTTCCGGAAAGTGAGGTCGCGGCATCGAATTTCCCACCGCCACAGGACTTCGCCGGTGACACGCCCGGCCTCATGAAGTCCGCGATCGGACAGGAGAACGTGACGGCGACGACGCTGCAGATGGCACTCGTCGCGGCGGCCATAGCGAACAACGGCGTCATCATGGCTCCGCATCTCTTGGACAAGATCATCGACGACCAGGGCAACCTCGTGGAGACCTACCACCCTCACGCCTGGCGGCGCGCAACCTCGGCGAAGACCGCGGTGGCCGTCCGACAGCTCATGCTGGGCGTCACCGAGGACCAGTACGGGACGGCCTACGATGTGTTCCCGTCATATCTGTTTCCACCGGTTGCCGCCAAGACCGGTACCGCACAGATCAACGCGCGCGGCTGCGGCACCTACAACTGGCTGATAGCGACCGCGCCGGCCGGTCCCGGCCAGACGCCCACCGTCGCGGTGGCGGCCATAGTCCCGGTGCCGCCGGGCTCGGCGTGTGTGGACGTGACCGGTGCTCTCGAAGCCGGGCCGGTGGTCAGGGCTGTGATGCAAAAGGCATTGGAGATGCAGCAATGAGCAGTACCTTGCCCCCAGACCGTGTGCCCGGTCGGACCGGGCCGACGAATAGGCTGTCCCCGACGATGCCCGAGAGCCCACCCCCTGTGTACAACGGTCGCTACGAGCTGAGCCGCCAGATAGCACGCGGCGGGACCGCACAGGTCTATCTTGCCCATGACCTGCTCCTGGATCGTCCCGTAGCGCTGAAGATGCTCTTCCCGGAGCTGTCGTCCGACCACTCCTTCGTCGAACGGTTCCGCCGGGAAGCCCAGGCTGCCGCGAACTTGTCGCACCCGAACATCGTCCCGGTCTTCGACTGGGGCGAAGCCGACCGCACCTACTACATAGTCATGGAGTACGTGGACGGCGAGCCGCTGTCCTCGATCATCCGTACCCAGGCACCGCTGTTGCCGACGCGGGCGGCAGCGATTGCCGCCGATATCGCCAAGGCCCTCAGCTACGCGCATCGCCACGGCGTGGTCCACCGCGACGTGAAGCCCGGCAACGTTCTCATAACCACCGACGGCCAGGTGAAAGTTGCCGACTTCGGCATAGCGCGCGCCATCGGCGCGAGCGAGAGCGTCACCCAGACGGGTCTCGTGATGGGAACGGCGACCTACTTCTCGCCCGAGCAGGCCCAGGGCCTCGGCGTGGACGGCCGCAGCGATGTCTACGCCCTCGGTGTCGTGCTCTACGAGATGGTGACGGGGCGTCCTCCGTTCACGGCCGACACGCCCGTGGCGATCGCCTACAAGCACGTGTCGGAGACGGCCGCCCTCCCGAGCGCGATCGAGCCCCGCGTACCGCGGGATCTCGAGGCGATCATCATGCACGCGATGGCCAAACAGCCTCAGGCCAGGTACGCGACCGCACAGGACTTCCACGACGATCTCGAGCGTTTCATGCGCGGCCTGCCCGTGCTGGCTCCGCCACCCTCCCCGCCGGAGGTGGGGGCGCAGACGATCGCGGTGCCGGTCAACCCGACGCAGGTCCTTACGGCGGCGGGCATGCCGGTTGCCCCGACAGAGGTCCAGGAGAGGGTGCCGCCACCCGGTCCCGGCACCGGCCGACCCGAATATCCGAGGCGGCGGTTCGTGCCCTGGGCGGCAGCGGCAGTGCTGCTCGCCGTGGCGCTCGTGGCGATCGTCTACTACGGCGGTCGTGCACTCGGGTACTTCGGCGGGGCTGTCTCGTTCCATCCCACGGACGAGATCAACAAGCCCTACCACCTGGCCGTGTCGCAGCTGAGCCGGGAGGGCCTCGACCCGGTCGTGAAGTTCGAGACTGGCACCGTCGCGAGCGAGGGATTCGTGATCAACCAGTTCCCTGCCACGGGTGCGCTGGTGAAGAAGCACGACGTCGTGCACCTGACCGTCGACAGAGGCCCGAAGCCGATCTTCCTGGGTTATTTCGTCGGCTACAGCCTCAACGCGATCAAGGAGAGGATCAGGTCCGACGGCTTCCACCTCAACGTGGTCTACAAGGCGTCGCCCAATGCGGCGGTCCCGGCAGGCACGGTTCTCGGCCAGAGCCGGACGGGCGGCTACTACCCCTACGGCACGACTGTGACCCTCACGGTCGCCCGTGGTCTGAAGCCCGTCAAACTCCCGCCCGCCAAGGCAATCGTCGGCCAGGCGATCCAGCCGGTGCGCGATCTGCTCACCGCTTTGGGCTTTGTCATCAACCCGGTCAACGAGTTCTCGAACAAGGTGCCGGTTGGTTACGTCATCACGACCCAACCCGCTCCCGGGACCAAGGCGTCGTACGAATCGACGGTCACTCTCGAGATCTCGCAAGGTCCCGCGGCCACCGTCCCCAACGTGACCCACAGGACCCAGGGCGCGGCGATGGCCGCTCTACAGAACGCCCACCTGAGCGCCAGTGTCTCCCTGGTCAATCTCGGCGGCTACGAGGCGGGCTGGGTGACGAGCCAGTCCGTCGCCCCCGGCACCCAGGAGAAGTGGGGTTTCACCGTCGTCATCTACGTCGAGCAGCCCAGCTCGTCGTCGTCGACGTCAACCACCATCCCGTCTGTGTCGGGCATATCCGGGATCACTCCCTAGGACCGGCCGGGCCTCCGACGAGGCGGCTCGTGGCCGAGTGCGCGTCAGCGACGAAGTGGCGTCGTGGCGAGGGCGAGGAAGTTCCCGAGCAGCTCGTGGCCGGCCGCCCCGGTGAGTATCGACTCGGGGTGGAACTGCACGCCCTCGATCGGCAGGCTCCTGTGGCGAAGCCCCATCACGAGGCCGGCGGCGGTCCAGGCCGTCACCTCGAGGCAGTCGGGGACCGAGTCGGCGTCGACGACGAGCGAGTGGTACCTCGTGGCTTCGAACACCTCGGGCAGGCCGGTGAAGACACCACGCCCGTCGTGATGGATGGACGAAGCCTTGCCGTGGACGATCTCGGGTGCGCGCACGATCCTGCCGCCGAAGACCTGACCGATGCACTGGTGACCAAGGCAGACGCCGAGGACCGGGAAGCCCTCACCGCCCAATTCGGCGATCGCCGCCGAGCTCACGCCCGCGTGCTCGGGCCGGCCGGGGCCCGGTGACACGAGCAGCGCGGCGGTCCCTAGCGCCCGCAGGCCGGCCACGTCCACGGCGTCGTTGCGGACCACGACCGGTTCTGCTCCGAGCTCCCCGAGGTACTGGACGAGGTTGTAGACGAAGCTGTCGTAGTTGTCGACGACCGCCACCTTGATGCCCATGAATGCCGAGGTTACCGGCCGCGCGAATCATGACTATCCTCGGAGGTCGTGGCCAAGACACGTGCAGGATCAGACGACGGCACATCATCGAAGAAGCGTGCCGCGACGAGCGGACGGGCTACGCCATCAAGTGGCCGGGCCACGCCACCCCAGAGCCGCGACATCAACAAGCGCTACACGGCCCCGATCCCGAAGAGCGTGAGGCACAGCCCCCGCTGGTTCGGGCCGGTACTGCTCGCGCTTTTGGTCATCGGTCTGCTGTTGATCGTCGGCAACTACGTGGGCATCATGCCCGGCGGAACGAGCAACTGGTATCTCATAGGCGGCCTGATCGGGATCGTGATCGGCGCCATGATGGCCACGCAGTACCACTGACCGACCACGCCCGGGTCGTGCCCGCCCTGATTGGGCTCCTGCACGGGCCGGGCGCGCAAGTTCGCACCGATTCGGCAATGTCGTCATGGGCTCCGGGTCGATCCGGCATTGACGTGACCGGGCGGGACGGCTCCGAGACGGTCGCCGGAGTACCGTGAAGACCGTGCCGAGCCAGAACGAGGGTCCCGTCAGTGCCAACAGAGACATGAGCCGGTGGCTGGGTGACGGCGGCACGCCGATCCTGGCGGCACTCGGCGTCGTGTTCGAGGACTTCGGGATCGAGGACGACGACCGCGCGGGTTGGGCGACCGCCTCATGGGAGCCCACGCCGGTGGCATGCAACCCGCACGGCATAGTCCAAGCCGGCGTGCATGCCGTCGTGCTCGATGCGGCGATGAGCTTCGCGGTCAATGCAGGCCTTTCCGGCAAGGACCGCACCGGCGCGGCTCTCGAATTGAAGACCGAGACGATGCGACCCGCCAACGCCGCTGAGCGACTCGCGGTACGCGGGGCCGTGATGCGCCAAGCGAAGCAGATCGCCTTTGCCGAAGCACGCATCGAAGACGCGAAGGGTCGTCTCGTCAGCCGCTCGACCGGCACGTTTCTCGTGCAGCGGGGCTGAAGCCTGCCGCTCCGCCGGCACCGAGCCAGCGCCGCCACCCGCAATCCGCAGGAGGATCAGCACATCGCGGTCGCGCCATTCGGGGACGATCGCCTCTCGTCCGGTTACCACATGGTCACCCCTGCAGGGCCGTTTTCCAACGTGTACCGCACCGCGGGCGTACGGGCAATGCCCGTCCCAGATCGCGGGAAACGTCGCCAGTTTCAAGCGGTTCCGGCTCCCGGGACGAAGCTGAGATGACCGTGTCGAACTGTGCGCGAGCCAGCCCGCGGGACGGGTGAAGTGTCGACTCCGAGGTCATGTCGGGGGTGTGCTAAGGCCGCATTGCAATGACCGGCTAAGCGGTATTGGATTAACTCGTCGTTATCGGCAATACTGGTTGTATGCCACCAAGAAAAAAGCCAAGCAAGCCTGGTCTCTCCCCGTCGCACAAAGACGCGCTCGCCGAAGGTCGCCGGCAGGGCAATGCAGTGCGCCGGTACCTTGTCGCGCTGGAGAGGTCGAAGCCCCGTCGTGGGCGCTCGACCAGCGCGGATGCCTTGAAAGCACGTCTCGCGGACCTCGAGTTGAGGCTCGTTGCGGCAGATCCGCTTCAGCGGATTCATTTGATCCAAGAGCGGCGTAACCTCGAGCGGCGAATCGAAGGCGCGAGCGCCGAAGCCGAGGATGACCTTCCTGAGCTCGAGAAGGCTTTTATCGCGGTAGCCGCAGACTACGGGTCACGCAAGGGGATCGACTACGCGACCTGGCGCGAGGCTGGAGTAACGGCCGAGGTGCTTCAGAAGGCCGGAATCCACTGGAGTCGCCGGTCCTGACTCAGAGCCGGTCGGGACGTGTGAACCGCCTCGGACCTGTCTGTGTGAGTCGTTTCGTCGGTGCTCGTATGACGGCGGCCGGAGCAAGGCCGCGCATGGCAATCGGCAGCTGCCTCTGAGGGGAGGTACGGTTGCGCGCCCAGGGTGTGGCAGCCACGCTGACGACTTATCCGGGGACGTTCTCCAGGGCGGCGAAAGTGCTTTGGATGTTGGCAAGCGAGCGCGTGAGGTCAAACGCCTCGTCGAGCGATCTCGCCGCTTTGTCGGTACCACCGAGAGCTTCGGAAACCTCTGGGTCCTCTGCGAGCACGTCCCTGAACGAACGCCGCTCGTCCTGAGCGACGCGCGCGTCGCGTTGCACCATGCGGTACGCAGCGTCGCGCGTCATTCCGGAACCGATCAGCGCGAGGAGCACGGGCTGGGAGAAGACGAGCCCGTGCGAGCCTTCGAGCAGGTTCTCACGCATTCGATCGGCATGGATCACCAGGCCCTCGATCAAGCCGGTCATCTTGGTCGCCGTGTAGTAGGCGACAAGGCTCGCGTCCGGGAGCACGATCCGCTCGACCGAGCTGTGCGAGATGTCCCGCTCGTGCCAAAGCGCGACGTCCTCGAGGCCGGTGACGAGGTACCCCCGCAGCACCCTGGCGAGACCGGCCAGACGCTCGGCGGTGATCGGGTTCCGTTTGTGGGGCATTGCAGACGAGCCCTTCTGGCCCGCCGTGAAAGGCTCCTCCACTTCGCCGACCTCGGTCCGCTGCAGGTGCCTGATCTCGGTCGCGAGGGCTTCGACCGTCGTGCCGAGCGCTGCGCATGCGTACAGGTACTCGGCATGCCGGTCCCGCGCGATGACCTGCGTGGAGGGGACGGGCTGCAGCCCGAGGGCGTTGCACACGTATTGCTCGACCGAAGGGTGGATGTTCGAGTACGTGCCGACGGCTCCCGAGAGCTTTCCGACGCTGACGGCCTGTCTCGCCCGCATCAGCCTCGTCCGGTCACGATCGGCCTGCAGGCATGCCAAAGCGAGCTTGGTGCCGAAGGTGGTCGGTTCGGCGTGCATGCCGTGCGTTCGCCCGACGGTGGGCACGGCGGCCAGCTCATACGCCCGGCGCTTGGTGACCGACACCAAGTTCCCGATCGCGACCAGGAGGAGGTCGGCGGCGCGCACGAGCGTTGCGGACAAAGCCGTGTCGACCACGTCCGAAGAGGTGAGGCCGTAATGGACCCAGGACCCTTCGGGTTCACCGATCGACTCCTGCACGACGTCGACGAAGGCAGCGACGTCATGGTCGGTCACGGCTTCCCTCTCGGCGACACGCCTGACGAAGGCGGCGTCGATCTCGGGCGCACGGGCGCGGCACGCCGCCGCGTGCGCGATTGGGACGACTCCGAGCTTCGACCATGCCTCGACAGCGAGAAGCTCTATGTCGAGCCATATGCGAAGGCGAGCCTCCTCGGAGAAGACCGCCGTCATCTCGGGCAGTGAGTAGCGGGGGATCATGCCGTCCCCTCTTCCTTCCCTGTTGCGACCGCGAAGCGATGCGGCATTGCCGGGCTCACACGCCCAAGCGTACGTATTGCTCCCGGCCGGGTCCCACTCCGGCATAGGTCACCGGCACCCCGGTGTACTCGGCGACCACGTCGAGGTAAGCGCGTGCTTGTTCAGGGAGATCCGATACGGTTCTCGCCCCGGACAGGTCTGTGCGCCAACCCGGCAACTCGCGGTAGACGGGCTGGACCCGGTGGAGGACCGACTGGTGGTAGGGGATGTGCTCGTACAGCTCGTCCCCGTCCAGGTAACCGACGCAGACTCTTACGGTGTCGAAGGCGGAGAGAACATCGAGCTTTGTGATGGCGATCTCCGACAGTGAGTTCAGCCGCACAGCATGACGGAGCATGACGAGATCCAGCCATCCCGGCCGGCGCCGGCGCCCGGTGTTGGTCCCGTACTCATGTCCGAGATCGACGAGCATGTCCCCCTCCTCGCCCGCCGCCTCGGTGGGCATGGGGCCCGAGCCCACCCGGGTCACGTACGCCTTGGCGATGCCGACGACCCGGTCGATGTCCCGGGGCCCGATCCCCGTCCCGACGCAGGCGCCCCCTGCTGTGGGATTGGAGGAGGTGACGAAGGGATAGGTCCCGTGGTCGAGGTCCAAGAAGGTGGCCTGGGCGCCTTCGAGCATGATCTGCTGGCCGGCGTCGAGTGCCTCGTGCACGAGCCTCACGGAATCGCCGATCATCGGTCCGAGGGCCGGTGCGACCTCGTCGAGGTACTGAGCGGCGATCTGGTCGGCATCGAGTGGGAGGCGGTTGTACACCTTGGCGAGGATGGCGTTCTTCTCCCTGAGCACGACGTCGAGCTTCTGGCGGAAGATCTTGGGGTCCAGGAGGTCCTGCACCCTCAGCCCGATCCGAGCGGCCTTGTCCGCGTAAGCGGGCCCGATGCCCCGTTTGGTCGTCCCGAGCTTGGCCTTGCCGAGATAACGCTCGGTCACCCTGTCGAGCTCGACGTGGTAGGGCATCACGAGATGCGCGTTGCCTGACACCACCAGGCGGCTCGTGTCGATGCCCCTGGCCCCGAGCGCGGCGCACTCCGCGAGGAGAACAGTCGGCTCGACGACGACGCCGTTGCCTATGACAGGGACGACATGGTCGTAGAGGACCCCGCTCGGGATCAGCTGGAGGGCGAACGTCTCGCCGTCCACGACGATCGTGTGGCCGGCGTTGTGACCGCCTTGGTAGCGCACGACCACGCGTACGTCCCTGGCGAGGAGGTCGGTGAGCTTGCCTTTTCCTTCGTCGCCCCATTGGGTTCCGACCACCACGGTCGCGGGCACGTCATGCCTCCGGATCCTCAGAGAATTGGTCCGTTGCCTCGGCGATCTTCGCTCCGGACCCGGGTCGGGAAGTCTAGCCGAGGCGCCGTCTTCGATCGCGGGAGCGGGTTGTCTGCTGCATGGCCCTTGCCGGGGCTCCGTCGTATTTGCCGGCAGGAGCGCTCTGCGGAAACTGGGGCGAGCAAATATTGCAAAACGATGACATACTGATTCTCGGGTGGATCGGTCGGGGGCCAAATTTGGCCCGGTCCGGCAACGACCCAACCTGTAACGTGATGGCAATTAATCAGTATCCATCTTGGGAGGCGCAAAAAAATGAAGCGATTACTCTGGTTGTCGGTTCTAGTTCTGGGCGCCGGGGCGTTGGTGGCCCCGCTCGCGGCCAGCTCGTCGGGCGCTGCGACGTCGAGGACGGCTGTCGTACATTCCGTAACGAGCAAAGCACCGCATGCCGCGAAGTTCCTCGCCTGCATGGTGACCGACACCGGTGGCATCGACGACCGGTCGTTCAACGCGTCCTCATGGCAAGGTGTCAAGGAGGCCGAGTCGGCCACGATCGCAGGCAAGTACCTGCAATCGACGACCGAGAGCAACTACATCCCCAACATCAACGCCTTCATCGCAGAAAAGTGCGGGATCATCGTCACCGTCGGCTTCCTCATGGGTGATGACACCCAGACCGCTGCGCAGAAGAACCCGAGCCAGAAGTTCGCCATCGTCGACTACACGTACTCGCCGGCGATCAAGAACATCGACGCCCTCGTGTTCAACACGGTCCAGGACGGCTTCCTCGGCGGGTACCTCGCTGCCGGAATGAGCAAGACCCACGTGGTCGCGACCTTCGGCGGCGAGAAGCTGCCCACGGTCACCATCTACATGGACGGTTTCTGGGACGGTGTGCAGTACTACAACAAGATGAACCCCAAGCTCCCGGCGACCAAGGTCATCGGCTGGAGCGAGCAGACGCAGAACGGCTCGTTCACGGGTGACTTCACGAACCAGGCCAACGGCGAGCACCTCACCGAGACCTTCATCGCCGAGGATGCGGACATCATCTTCCCGGTGGCAGGCAACGTCGGCCTCGGTGCCGCCGCAGCGGTGAAGGCCGCCGACAACTCAGGCGCGGACGTCAACATGGAGTGGGTTGACACCGACGGCTGCGTGAGCGCGCCTCAGTACTGCAAGTACTTCATCACGAGCGTGACCAAGGGCATCCAGGCTGCGGTGAAGAACGCCATCGTCACCACGGCCGCAGGTAAGTTCGTTGGTGGCAACTACATCGGCACGCTCAAGAACGGCGGTGTCGCCCTGTCCCCCTACCACACCTTCGCGAGCAAGGTCCCGGCAGCTCTGCAGCACCAGCTCGCCGCGATCAAGGCCGGAATCGAGAACGGCACGATCCCGACTCCCACGAAGAGCCCTGTGTAGTACCCGTGTAGCAAGGGCCCGTTCCAGGGCGATGGCGGTGTGGCATCGCCCTGGTCGTGGCACCTAAGGTAGGCAAACCAGTAGCGTTCCAGGGTGGTGCCCGCGTGGCACAGCCCTGGAACGTGGTATGTCCGGTAGGGAGGTCGCGCTGCAACTCGAGTTGCGTGGGATCACGAAACGCTTCGGGGGCCTCGTCGCCAACGACAACATCGACCTCACCGTCGAGCCGGGCGAGATCCACGCCTTGCTCGGCGAGAACGGGGCCGGCAAGTCGACCTTGATGAACGTCCTCTACGGACTGCTCCAGCCCGACGCGGGGCAAATTCTCCTGGACGGCAAAGCTGTCCGGTTCCACAACCCGGGCGAGGCTTTGGCCGCCGGGATCGGCATGGTCCACCAGCACTTCATGCTGGTGCCGGTCTTCACCGTCGCCGAGAACGTCATGCTGGGCGTGGAACCTACGACTTTCCTCGGCCTGCTCGACCGGCGCCGCGCGCGCAAGGACGTTCTCGAGCTCTCGAGCCGCTATGGCCTCGCCATCGACCCCGACGCCCTCGTGGAGGATCTGCCGGTGGGGATCCAGCAGCGCGTCGAGATCGTCAAGGCCCTGCACCGTGAGGCGAGCATGGTCATCTTGGACGAACCGACTGCCGTCCTCACCCCTGGGGAGACCAACGAGCTCTTCGAGATCATGCGCGGGCTGCAGGCCTCGGGGAAGTCGATCATCTTCATCAGCCACAAGCTGAAGGAGGTGCAGGAGATCGCGGACCGCATAACGGTCCTTCGTCGCGGCAAAGTCGTCGGCTCGCCACCACCGAGCGCGAGCGACGAGGAGCTGGCCTCGTTGATGGTCGGGCGCGCCGTCGAGCTGACGGTGCACAAGGACCCCGCCCGTCCCGGCGACGTCGTCTTGAAGCTCGACGGCCTAAGCGTCAAGAACGCGGCCGGACGAGCCGTCGTCAATGGAGTCTCTTTCGAGGTCCGCAGCGGTGAGATCGTAGGTGTCGCAGGGGTCCAGGGCAACGGCCAGACCGAGCTCTGCAAGACCATCATGGGGCTCCTGCCGGTGGAGGCGGGGTCGATCCGTGTTCACGACCACGACTTGACCGGCACCTCGACACGCGCAGTGCTCGAGTCCGGCGTGAGCTACATCCCCGAAGACCGGCAGGAAGACGGCATAGTCGAGGCTTTCTCGCTCGCCGACAACCTCGTCCTGGATGACTACAACCGCGCGCCGTACGCGTCCGGTCTCGCGCTCCACCTGGACGAAATCCGCAAGAGCGCCTCCAAGCTCACCGACGAGTACGACATCCGGGCGACATCGATCGACATGACGGCGGGGACGCTCTCGGGTGGCAACCAGCAGAAGGTCATTGTCGCCCGTGAGCTCGGCCGCGATGTGAGCCTGCTCGTTGCCAACCAGCCCACTCGCGGTCTCGACGTCGGCTCGATCGAGTTCGTGCACAACCGGATCGTCGCGGCACGCGACCACGGCGCCGCCGTGCTGATCTGCTCGACCGAGCTCGACGAGATCTACGCGCTCGCGGACCGGATCATCGTCATGTACGAGGGGCGGATCGCCGGTGAGCGGCCGCCCACCGTCTCGATCGAGGAGCTTGGCCTCTTGATGGCAGGCGCCGGCACACCCGACAGCGTCGCGGAGGCACAGCCAGCATGAGCCACCAGGATGCAGGTCCGGAAGGGAACGAGCCGACCACCCTGACCGAACCGGAGGACAGTGCCGAAAACCCGCCGGATGCCACCAAGCAGGTAGCGGCGGGTGCCGGTCACCCGAAGGGGGCCGAGACGGCGCTCCAACTTCTGAACGCCGTGCTCGAGGGCAGCTCGGCGGTGGTGACGTTTCTCGCGATCGTGCTCGCCATCGTGATCGGCGGGCTGCTCATCGCGTTCACGAGCCCGACCGTCCTGCATGCCTGGAGCCATCTGTTCTCGGCTCCCGGCGCAGCGTTCTCGCGAGCCTGGGACGTGGCCTCCTCGGCCTACTCGGCGATGTTCGAGGGTGCCATCGTGAACCCGCACACGGTGTCGGCCGCCTTCCATGGGGGCTCGATCGCGGCCATCTTCAACCCTCTCTCGGAGACGGCGGTCAACGCGACACCGCTCATCCTCGCGGGCCTGGCGGTCGCTCTCGCGTTCCGGGCGGGCATGTTCAACATCGGCGCCACGGGTCAGTTCATCGGCGGGGCCATGATCGCAGGCTGGATCGGTTTCGCCGTCCACCTGCCGATGATCATCCACGTCGTCGTCGCAGTGATCGGCGGATTCGTCGGGGGATCCATCGTGGGAGGGTTCGTCGGGACCTTGAAGGCGCGCACGGGCGCCCACGAGGTGATCGTCACCATCATGACCAACTACGTGATGGAGTACCTGATCCTGTTCCTGCTCGGACTTGCGGTCTTCCGTGCCCCCGGTCTGCCCAATCCTGTCAGCCCGCCTGTCGCCAACAATGCCATGCTGCCCCACCTCGCCGGCGCAACGTTGCGGATAAACGCCGGCTTCCTGGTCGCGTTGGCCGCGGCGGCGGGAGTGTCGTGGTTTCTCAACAGGACGACAGTGGGATTCGAGCTGAGAACCGTCGGGGCGAACGCGAGCGCGGCACGTAGTGCCGGTATGAGCCCGGAGCGGACGTGGATAATCGTGATGGTCATCTGCGGCGGCCTCGCCGGCCTCGCCGGAGCGAGCGTGATCCTGGGGACGGACTTCGCGCTCACTCCCCAGATCTACGGCACCTACGGCATCGACGCCATCACGGTCGCCCTGCTCGGGCGGGGCACGCCGTTCGGCGTCGTTCTCGCCGCGCTCCTCTACGGCACGCTCGATGCCGGAAGCGTCACGATGCAGGCCCAGACGCAGATCCCCGTCGACATCGCGACGGTCATCCAAGCGTTGATAGTGCTGTTCGTGGCCTCGCCGCCGTTCGTCCGGGAGGTTTTCCACCTTCGGCGCCGCCGGCGCGTCGAAGAAGGTGCCCAAGTGCTTGCGAAGGGGTGGAGCGCATGACCGCCGTTCCCGTTGTGGCCCGGGAGCGAGTGACCTTCGACCGCCAACGTGCCATCGCCGGCATGTTCGTCATGCTCGGCCTCGTCGACATCTTCGTCTTCGGCTTTCTTGCCGACAAGGGCGATGCCGTGTTCACCTTCACTCTCACCGGCGCCGCGGTCAGCGTCCCGAACCTGAGCTTGGCACCTGGACCCGTCTCGGAGGCCCTGGGCGCCCTCTCGATCGTCCTCGGCTTCCTCTACGCCGGGCGCAATCTCGCGAAGATCCCGAAACGCCTCGTAGGGATCGTTGTGATGCTCGGGTTCGTCGTGTCGTTCCTGTGCTGGTCGGACGCGGGGCGTATCCCGCTCCCGTTCGTGTCGCTCATGCAGAGCACGATGCTGGCCTCGATCCCGTTGGTTCTCGGCGCCCTCTCTGGTTGCCTGTGCGAACGCTCGGGGGTCATCAACATAGCCATCGAGGGCCAGCTGCTCCTCGGCGCTTTCGCGGGTGCCGTGATAGCCAGCTCGTTCGGCTCGCTCTGGCTGGGCCTTTTCTCCGGATCGATCGCGGGTGGCCTCTTGGCCATCTTGCTGGCGGTGTTCGCGATCCGTTACATGGTCGACCAGATCATCCTCGGTGTCGTTCTCAACGTGTTCGCGTCCGGACTCACCGGTTACCTCTACGACCAAGCACTGGTCCCGTATCAGAACAGACTGAACTCCCCGAACACATTCACGCCGATCAAGATCCCGGTCCTGGGCGACATACCGATCATCGGGCCGATCCTGTTCGACTCGACGATATTCCTCTACATCGCCTACGCGGCGGTGGCGCTGGTGCACATCGGCCTTTTCAAGACACGTTGGGGGCTTCGGGTCCGGGCCGTCGGCGAGCACCCAACGGCAGCCGACACGGTGGGGATCAGGGTGCTGTTCACGAGGTACCGCAACGTGGTCCTTGGTGGCCTCGTCGCCGGCATAGGCGGGGCCTCCCTCACGATCGGCTCGGTCGGGTCCTTCGGCAAGGACATCTCCTCCGGGCAGGGTTACATCGCACTGGCCGCGATGATCTTCGGCCGCTGGACCCCGCTCGGGGCGACCGGTGCCGCCCTGTTGTTCGGCTTCTCGGTCGCCTGCGCGAACGTGCTCGGCACGATCGGGGCGCCAATCCCCTCCGACTTCCTGCTGATGCTCCCCTACGTCGCGACGATCATCGCCGTTGCCGGGTTCGTTGGTCGCAGCCGGGCGCCGAAGGCCGACGGCCAGCCCTACATCAAGTCCTGATGCCCGGCTGGGCCCCGGTCCAGCCGGAGGACGCCGGCGTCCAGGCGCTGTTCGTCAATGCCTCTAAGGCGATGAGGGAGGTACGTGGCCGACCTCGGCGTCGGTGCCGATCTCGATGACGGGATGATCGGAAGGCTCGATCCAGCGCAGCACTTTCAAGAGTTCCTGGATCGGCAAGGCGATGCATCCCTCGGTCGGGGCGTCCATCCAGGCGTGCAGGAAGATCCCCGAGCCCGGCGCATTCGCGCCGGCGATGGTCGGGTCGTCGTTGTAGTCGATCACGGCCAGGTACGGATAGCCCCTGTCGCCCTGCGTCTCGGTCCACAGCGGCTCGGACCAGGCGGCGAACGGCGGTGTGGTCCCGCAGGCCACGTGCACGAACCGGTTGTACTGGCTGGAGTAGGGGTCCTCGTCCCACCAGTCGCCGCAGACGAGCTGGTGGTAGGGCTCGTGCAGGCCTCCCGGGTTGGGCCTCGTCCCGTACATCGTGCGGCCGAACGGGTGCACGCCGGTCGGGGTCGCGTGGTCGCCCTCGTGGCGGATGTCGACGATGTCGCCCGAGCCGATCTCGGTCTGCCAGGCCGGGAACACGGGCTTCCACGGGGAGGAGGCGGTCGCCCGCTGGAAGCTCTGGAAGCTGGCCAGGTAGTCGGCGGGGTCGTATGTAGCGCTCGAGACGACGACGAGCTGGCGAGCCGACCGGGGGATCGCGAAGCGTAGATACGAGCGGGAGGCGGCCCCTGCTGACCCTTGGCCAGCCACGCAGGCCAGTGCCGCGACCGCGAGCAGGCCGGCAACCACGGCCGGGCCTGTCCGGGCGCGCCTCGCACGACGTCGGTCGGCTGGACCGAAGGGTGGCACCCCACAAGTCTGCACGGTGCTCAGGTGGGGACGAGACCGAGATCGGATGCCTTCCACATCTCGTCGTAGCGCCCGCCCGCGGCGATGAGCTCGTCGTGGGTGCCTTGCTCGGCGATGGCCCCGTCCGCGAGCACGATGATGCGGTCGGCCATGCGGGCGGTCTGGAGACGGTGGGCGATCACCACGGTCGTGCGGCCCCGGGCGACGCGGTCCGTCGCCGAAGCCACTCTGGCCTCGGCGACGAGGTCGAGGTTCGATGTTGCCTCGTCCAGGAGCAGGATCGCCGGATCGACGAGCTCAGCGCGTGCGAGCGCGATCAGCTGGCGCTGACCCGCCGAGAGCGAGCGGCCCCGCTCGGAGACGGCGGTCCGGTAGCCGTTCGCGAGCTCGGAGATGAACTGGTCGGCGCCGACGGCGCGGGCCGCGGCCTCGACCTCTTCGTCGCTCGCGTCAGGGCGCCCGTAGGCGATGTTGTCCCGGATCGAGCCCGTGAACAAGAAGCCCTCCTGGGGCACGTACCCGAGCTGGCGGCGGTACGCGGACAGGTCGAAGGCACGCAGGTCGGTGCCGTCGACGAGGACGGCCCCCGCGCTCGGGTCGTAGAAACGGGCCAGCAGCTTGACGACCGTGGACTTTCCCGCCCCGGTCTCGCCCACGAGGGCAACGAACTCGCCAGGGGCGATCTCGAGGTCGATCCCGCGCAGCGCCTCGATCGCCGGGGCACCGGAGCCGTTGTTGCCCGGCCTGCCCGTCGGGTACGCGAAGCGCACGCCCTCGAGCCTGATCGCGCCCCGCAGCCGGGAGGGCGTGACGGGATCGGGGGCCTCGGGGGTGAGCGTCTTGAGTGCCATCAGCTCGCCGACGCGCTCGACCGACACGCGGGTCTGCTGCCAGGAGTCGAACACCTGGGAGAGCTGCTGTATCGGGGAGAAGAAGAGGTCCAGGTACAAGATGAAGGCGATGAGCGCGCCGGTGGTGAGGTGGCCGCTCGCCACCAGCCCGGCGCCGACGCCGAGCACGATCGCGTCCCCGACGTCGCCGAGGAACTGCACGAAGGGGAAGTACGTGCCCACCATCCGCTGCGCGCGGACCCGGGCCTCGAGATAGGAGAGCCCGAGGCGGCGGAACCGGGCGATGCTCGGCTGCTCGTGGACGAAGGCCTGCGTCTCGCGGATGCCCGAGAGGCTCTCCTGGAAGTTCGCGTTCACGACTGCGATTCGGTCCCTCGCGAGCTCGTAGGTCTGGGCGGCTCTACGCCGGAAGACCACCGTCGCCACCGCCAGGGGCCCCATCACCCCGAGGGTCGCGAGCGCGAGCTTGAAGTTGAGGAAGAACAGCGCCACCCCGACCCCGGTGAAGGTGCAGAAGCTCACGACCGCCGACAAGAGCCCCGTCTCGAGCAGCGTCTCGAACGAGTCGACGTCGGTCGTCATCCGCGTCATGATCCGGCCGGCCATCTCGCGCTCGTAATAGTCGAGTGACTGCCTCTGGAGCTTCGCCCAGATCCGGATCCGCAGCGCCAGCATGAGGCGCTCGGCAGTGCGGCCGGTCACGAACGTCTCGGCTACGGAGTCCACGAGGTCCGCGAGCGCCACGGCCAGGAAGATGGCCGAGGCTCCGAGCAGGGCCGCACGCGAGCCCGCGACGACGCCGTTGTTGATGCCTGCGCGAACGAGGTACGGCCCCGCGAGCGAGGCGAGCGAGTCGAACAGGACCAGGACGAGCTCCAGGCCGAGGGCACCGCGGAAGCGGCCCAGAAAGCGCCACAGCGAGAACTCGTAGTCCTCCGCAGTCTCCTGCTGGAGGTCCACGCGCGGGACGTCGCGAACGGGCTTGAGGGCCGCCACCCTCGCGAGCAGTTCGGGAGTAGGGGCGAGGCTCGCACGCCAGCCGCTCCGGCCGCCGCCCGCGTGCTGGCCGAGCCCGGGCCCGAGGGAGGCGGGCCCGAAGGAGACCCGGGTGGGAACCGCAGCGACCCCGGCTCTCCTCAGGCTCCTGACCCCGTCTGCGCTCGTCTCGCCCGCCTGGGCCGCGAGGACCTCGATGGGTGCTTCGTCCCTGCCCGATGACATCGCGCGGTACAGCGCGCACCGCTCGAGCAATTCCGCGTCGGTACCTTGATCGACGACACGTCCGCCGTCGACGACGACGATGCGGTCGGCGAGGTGCAAGGTCGAGCGCCGGTGGGCGACGAGCAATGTCGTGCGGTCGCGCATGATGACTCGCAGGGCCGTGTGGATGGCCTGTTCCACCTTGGCGTCGACGGCGCTGGTGGCGTCGTCGAGCAGGAGGACCCGCGGATCGCCCAGCAGTGCCCTGGCAAGGGCGATCCGCTGGCGCTGTCCGCCCGACAAGGTGAGGCCCCGCTCGCCGACCACGGTCTCGTAGCCATCCGGCAGCTGCTCGACGAACTCGTGGGCGCCCGCCGCGCGCGCCGCCGCCTCGACGTCGTCAGCGGTCGCGTCGGGACGGCCGAACGCGATGTTCGAGCGCACCGAAGCGGAGAACAGGAAACTGTCGTCGAAGACGACACCAATCTGGCGACGCAGCGAGGCCCTGGTGACGTCCCGGACGTCATGACCGTCCAGGCGGACCGCGCCGGCGCTCACGTCGTAGAAGCGCGGCACGAGCGCCAGCACCGTCGACTTGCCCGACCCGGACGGCCCGACGAGGGCGACGGTCTCGCCCGGCGAGACGTGGAGGTTGAAGTCCCGCAGCGCTTCGCCGCCGTCGGCGTAGGTGAATCCCACGTGCTCGAAGGTGATCTCGCCCCGCAGCGGGGGCAGCTCCGACGCCGCCGGCTCGTCGGCGATCGCGGGGCGGAGATCCAAGAGCTCGAAGATCCGTTCGATGCCGGCTCTCGCCTGCTGGGCGGTGGTGAGTATGCCCGCGAGCATCCGGGCGGGTGACACCAGCTGGGCGAGATATGTGGAAAAGGCGAGGAACGTGCCGATGGTGATCCTGTGGTCCAGGGCGAGCCAGCCGCCGAGCGCCAGCACCGCGACCTGCCCGAGGGTCGGGATGGCCTGCAGCAGCGGTTGGTAACGCGCCTGCAGCCGCACTGCTCGCAGGTGTGAGCCGTAGAGGTTCTTCGTCGCCGACACGATCCGGTTGAGCTCGCGCTCTTCCTGGCCGAAGGCTTTGACGACACGGACACCGCTCACGTCCTCGTCGACGATCTGGGCGATGTCGCCTTCCTTCTGCTGGCCGTCCCAGGTTGCCGGGAACACCTGGGTGCGCATCCGGTAAGCGACCACCAACAGCGTGGGCGTCACGACGAGGCTCACGAGGGCGAGGAGCGGCGAGAGCACCAGCATGATGGCGAGGGAGGCCAACAGCAGCAGGATGTTGCCGCTCATGATCGGGAAAAAGCTCAACAGTCCCTGCACGAGGGTCGAGTCGGAGTTCGCCCTCCCGACGAGCTGACCGGTCGGCATCTGGTCGTGCTGGGCGAAGTCCAGCTCGTGGAGGTGCTCGTACATCTCGTTGCGCAGGTCGTACTGGACGTCCAGCGCCACCCGGCCACCCCGGTAGCGCCGGAGGTACGCGGCGCCGAAGGTCACCACGCCGAGGCCGACGAGCAGAGCCAGCCACGGTGCCAGCGGCGAGCGGTGATGCAAGATGACGTTGTCGACTATCTGGCGCTCGACCAGGGGGACGATGGCCTGGGCCCCGCTGCCCACGAGCGCGCCGCCGAGGGCGATCTCGAGGTTGCGCCGATGTGCCATGAGGTACGGCCACATGCGCCGCACCCAGCCGGGGCGGCGATCCTCGGTCGGGACCGTGGCCCGGGCCGCGGTCGCGCTCACTTGCGATCTCTCGCCGCTCGCCGCGCGGCGAAGTCACGGTCGATCGCTTCACCGAGAGCGACGAGGGTTTTCATCGTCGCAACGGGGTCGTCGGTGCCCTGGAGCAGCTCGAGGAGCCGTGCGGCCATCGCGGCCTCGGTCCGGGCGAGGACCGCTCGCCCTGCGTCGGTAAGTCGGAGACGGATCGCCCGCTGATCACCGGCCACGTCGTCGCGGGTCAAAAGACCCTGTGCCACGAGGGCCCCGACGGCAGCACTGACGGCCGGTTTGCCCAGCGCGAGGCGTTCAGCCAGTCGGGACGCGCGCTCGTCGCCACCGGCCACGAGTGAGAGGAAACGATAGTGAGCGAGACCAAGCTCACCTGCGGCCTTGTCGAGCACGCGCGCGAGGCGCGCGGCAGCCAGCAGCGCCGTGTCGGCGCTCGGCGCCCGCTCGGGTTGAGCGCGTGAGCTCACTTTCACCAGGTTAGCAAGATAGTTCGATTGTCGAACCATCTTGCGCGCGGCTAGGTGTTGGCGCGTTCGTCGAGGGGGAGCGGCGTGCTAGCGCCGAACGCGCAGGGAGCCGCCCGTAGGGACGGCTCCGAACGCCCAGTCGCCATTACGACCGGAGGGCTGACAGAAACTGTAGTCCTCGACGTCACGTGTTGCCACAATTCGCACGGCCACTGGGCGCACCGCGCCGGTCCGGGGCACCACTAGGTCAGAACGAGCCTGTTCCCTTCGACGTCCACGGTGACCGTGTCGCCTTCCTTGTAGCGGCCTTCGAGCAGGGCGACCGCCAGCGGATCGCCGATTTCGCGCTGAATCACCCGGCGCAGTGGGCGCGCACCGAATTCCGCGTCATATCCGTGATCGCCGAGCCACATCTCGGCTTCGGGCGTGACATCGATCCCGATGCGGCGGGCTTCGAGGCGGTGCTTGAGCTGGCCGAGCTGGATCCCGACTATTGCGAACAGGTCCTCTCGTCCCAGCGGTCGGAAGCGGACGATCTCGTCGATGCGGTTGATGAACTCCGGCTTGAAGGTGTTGATGGGCTCCCCGCGCAGGTTGGAGGTCATGATCAGCACGGTATTGGTGAAGTTGACCGTGCGTCCCTGGCCATCGGTGAGGCGCCCGTCGTCGAGCACCTGCAGGAGCGTGTTGAACACGTCCGAGTGCGCCTTCTCGATCTCGTCGAGCAGCACGACCGCGTAAGGGCGCCGCCGGACCGATTCGGTCAGCTGGCCCCCCTCCTCGTAGCCGACGTAGCCGGGCGGGGCACCGACCAGGCGGGAAACGCTGTGTTTCTCTTGGTATTCACTCATGTCGATACGGATCATCGCCCGCTCGTCGTCGAACAGCACCTCGGCGAGGGCCTTGGCGAGCTCGGTCTTGCCGACGCCGGTCGGGCCCAGGAACAGGAACGAGCCGATCGGGCGGTTGGGGTCCGACAGCCCCGCCCGGCTTCGCCGTATGGCGTTGGCGACGGCCTTCACCGCCTCGTCCTGTCCGACGACACGCTCGTGAAGCGAGTCCTCGAGATGGACGAGCTTGCGGACCTCGCCTTCCATGAGGCGTGAGACCGGGACTCCCGTCGCACGGCTCACGACTTCGGCGACGTCCTCGGCGTCAACCTCCTCCTTCAGCATCTTCTGCTCGGACTGGAGCTCGGCAAGCTTGTCGGTCGCAGCCTGGATGCGTTTGTCGAGGTCGGGGACCCGGCCGTAGCGGATCTCCGAGGCCCGGCCGAGATCGCCTGCGCGCTCGTAACGGTCGGCCTCGGAGCGGGCGGCCTCGAGCTCGCCCTTGAGCTGGCGGATGGCGGCGATGGCGTCCTTCTCCGCTTGCCAGTGCGAGGTCATGGCCGTCTGCTGCTCGCGCAGATCGCCGAGCTCGGCCTCGAGCCGTGCGAGCCGCCCGGCCGACGCAGCGTCGGTCTCTTTCTGGAGGGCGACGCGTTCTATCTCGAGCTGGCGGATCCGGCGCGTGACGACGTCTATCTCGGTCGGCATGGAGTCGATCTCTATGCGGAGGCGGCTCGCGGCCTCGTCGACGAGGTCGATCGCCTTGTCGGGGAGGAAGCGGCCCGTCACGTAGCGGTCCGACAGCACCGCGGCAGCGACCAGCGCCGCGTCCTGGATGCGCACGCCGTGGTGGACCTCGTAGCGCTCCTTCAAGCCACGCAGGATCGCGATCGTGTCGGCGACCGAGGGCGGTTCGACGACGACGGGCTGGAAGCGGCGCTCGAGCGCGGCGTCCTTCTCGACGTACTTGCGGTACTCGTCGAGCGTCGTGGCCCCGATCAGGCGCAGCTCGCCCCGCGCGAGCATCGGCTTGATCATGTTGCCGGCGTCCATCGCGCCCTCGGCGGCACCGGCACCGACGATCGTGTGCAGCTCGTCGATGAAGGTGACTATCTCGCCTTCGGAGTCCGAGATCTCCTTCAGCACCGCCTTCAGGCGCTCCTCGAACTCGCCGCGGTACTTGGCACCGGCGACCATCGAACCCATGTCGAGACCGATGATCCGCTTGTTCTTCAGTGATTCTGGGACGTCGCCCTCCACGATGCGGGTGGCGAGGCCTTCGACGATCGCGGTCTTGCCGACCCCGGGCTCGCCGATCAGCACGGGGTTGTTCTTGGTGCGCCGCGAGAGGACCTGTATCACCCGGCGGATCTCGTCGTCGCGCCCGATGACGGGGTCGAGCTTGCCGCGTTTCGCGAGGTCGGTGAGGTCACGTCCGTAACGCTCCAGCGACTGGTACTGCTCCTCGGGGCTCTGCGAGGTGACGCGGTGGCTGCCGCGGATCGTCTGCAGCGCCCGGAGAAGGTCGTCCCGGCCGACCCCGAGGCGGTCCGTCAGGGCGAGCAGCAGGTGCTCCACGGACAGGTACTCGTCCCCCATCTCCTTGCGCGCGATGTCGGCCAGATCGAAGGCCTGGGACAGGTCGCGGCTCAGCGACGGCTCGGAGATGCCGTAGGCCTTGGGGATCTTGGCGAGCGACTCGGCGATCCGGTTGCGGACGGCCAACGGGGCGATCCCGAGACCGTCGAGGAGGGGGATGGCGACCCCGCCGTCTTGGGACAGTGCCGCTGACAGGAGATGATCCGGAGTGACCTCCGCGTTGTGCAGTTCCTTCGCGAGCGCGATCGCGTCCCGCACAGCCTCTTGGGTCTTCAAGGTCCAACGGTTCGGGTCAAGTGTCATTTCTGTGGTGATCCTCGAATCTAATCGTGTGCCTTCGTGCTCGACGGGTTGAGATCCCGCCTGTTACCTGCCGCTCGTGCGACGGGCGGGCAGGCGCGTGGTCGAGACGGGCACGAGATCGCGCCGGTACTGGCGGTGGGTCTGCTCGACCGCTTCGCGCGCGGCCGTGCGCGTCCTCTCGAGCTCGGCGCGCAGGCGGGCGATCTCGATCTCGAGAGCCATCACGCGCCGCACGCCCTCGAGGTTCAGCCCGGCGGCGGTGAGCTCCTGGATGCGCCGCAGGTGCGCGATGTCGGCCTCGCTGTAGCGGCGGTTGCCGCCTCCGGTTCGAGCGGGGTCCAAGAGCCCTTTGCGTTCGTAGATCCGCAGCGTCTGGGGGTGGACGCCGGCGAGCTCTGCCGCAACCGAGATGACGTAGACGGCGCGCGTCGAACCCTCGCCGAAACTTTCTGACGACGGGTCCTTGGCCATGTTCACACCCCCAGGTGGTGCCGGGGCGAGCCGTCCAGGGTCTTCGCGAGCGCCTCGACGGCATGGCGCTGTTCGTCGGTCAGATGAGACGGGACGACGAGGTCGACTGTCACGAGGAGGTCACCGGTCGACGAGCCGCTCGTTATCCCCCTGCCCTTCACCCTGAACGTCCGGCCCTGACGGGTGCCGGCCGGGATCTTCAATGTGACGGGCTCTGTCAGTGAGGGCACTTTGATAGCAGCTCCGAGCGCCGCCTCGGGGTAGGTGATCGGCACCGTGAGCGTAAGGTTGCGCCCCTTGCGCCCGAACAGCGGGTGCGGTGCGACGTGCACCACGACGTAGAGGTCGCCCGCCGGACCGTTGTTGGCCCCCGGCTGGCCGCGTCCCTTCACGCGGATGCGCTGGCCGTCCTCCACGCCGGCGGGTATGCGCACCTTGACCTGGCGCTGGCGCTGCTCTAGCCCCGTGCCGTGGCAGGCCGGGCAGGGATCGACGATGAGGGTCCCCCGACCCTGGCAGTCCGGGCAGGGCGAGGACAGCGAGAACATGCCCTGGTTGTCGTTCAGCACGCCCATCCCGTTGCAGCGGGGGCACGTGACAGGAGCCGACCCAGGGCGCGAGCCTGACCCGCCACAGGTCGAGCACCGCGCCCCACTGGCGACGTTGACCGTGGTGACGACCCCTTCGACCGCCTCCTGGAACGAGAGGTGGAGCTCGGCCTCGAGGTCGTGCCCGCGGCGGGGCCCGCTTCCGGACGTGGCGCGTCCGCCCCGCCCCGCCCTTCCGAACAGGCCGCCGAAGATGTCCGAAAGGTCATCGATCCGGAAATTGAAGTTGCCGCCGCCGCCGCCACCGGACCCGCCGAAGCCCCCGAGGTTGCTCAGGGGGCCGAGGCGGCGCACTTCGTCGTACTCCTTGCGTTTCTCGGGATCGCCGAGCACGTCGTAAGCCGCCGAGATCTCCTTGAACCGCTCCTCGGAGCCGGGGTGTGAATCCGGGTGGTATTCCTTGGCGAGCTTGCGATAGGCGCGGCGAAGCTCCTTGTCGGTCGCCTTGTCCGAGACGCCGAGGATCTTGTAGTAGTCGGTCGTGTACCAATCCCGCTGGGGTGCCATCGCGGTGCGCCTCAGCCTCCGACGAAGACCATCGCCGGCCTGAGCACCTTCGACTTCAGCCTGTACCCGGCCCTCATGACCTGGACGACGGTCGGCCCGTCGTGATGAGCGGCCGCCTTGGGGGCCTTGGCCTTGTCGGCAGGGGCCTGGGCACCGCTCGCCGCAGCCTCCTCGCCCACCACGCCCGGGCCGGCCTTGGCAGGCCTTGCAGGCGGCCTGGCCGCGCCGCCGTGGCCCGGTGCATGAGCGGCTGGCGCAGCGGGCGCGGGCTCGGTCGGCAGCGTGCCGACGGCGTCGTGGATCGTGGGGTCGAAGGGCACGCCGACGGCGTCGATCCGCTCTATGCCCTCGCGGGCGAGGATGTCGCGGAGCAACGCGTCGATCTGCTCGAGGGCCTTGTCGGAGTCACTCGGCTCGGCCTGGCTGCGGACGTGGGCCATCGCAAGGTCGAGCGCGTCCAGCACGGGGAGCAGTCGTACGCACAATCCTTCGGTCGCATGCTCCAAGAGTTCGGTCTGCTGGCGTATGGAGCGCTTGCGGAAGTTGTCGAAGTCGGCCTGCAGCCGCTGGAGCGCGTCGAGGTACTCGTCGCGCTCTGCGGCCACCAGAGCCTCCGAGGTCTGCGCCTCGAGCTCGGATTCGGCCCTTGTGGGATCGGTTCCCCAGTCGAGCATCGCTTCGAGCGGCAGGTCCAGTTGCTCGGCCGGCCCCTCGTCGTCACCGCTGCGGGCGTCCTCGTCCCGGCGGGGTGCCCCGGAGGTGTCCTCCGGCTTCTCCGCCCCGGTCTCGTCTCCCTCGGGCACTGACCTCGGATGGTCTGCTTCGCGCGTCACGAAGCCGCCGTGCCCGAGTCGTCGACGATCTCGGCGTCGACGACCTCATCGTCGGATGGCCCGCTCGAGCTTGCCGGGCCGGCTGGGCCGTCGCCACCCGCGCCGCCGGCCGCGTACTGCTGGGAAGCCTGCTCGTAGAGGCGCTGACCGAAGGCCTGCGACACGTTGCGGAGCGTTTCGGTGTCTCGGCGGATCCGCTCGTAATCGGTCCCGGCGGTCGATTCGCGCAGTGCCTTGAGGGCGCTTTCGACCCGCTCCCGGTCTTCCGCGGGGACCTTGTCGCCCTGGTCCTTCAGCAGCTTCTCGGTCTGGTAGACGAGGGCGTCCGCGTTGTTGCGCGTTTCCGCCTCATCCTTGCGCTTGCGGTCCTCAGCCGCGTGCTGCTCGGCGTCGCGCACCATGCGCTCGATGTCATCTTTCGGCAGCGACGTCTGGCCGGTGATGGTGATCGACTGCTCCCTCCCCGTCGCCATGTCCTTCGCGGAGACGTGGACGATCCCGTTCGCGTCGATGTCGAACGTGACCTCGATCTGAGGTACGCCCCTGGGTGCAGGCGGCAGGTCCACGAGCTGGAACTTGCCCAGCGTCTTGTTGTACATGGCCATGTCGCGCTCGCCCTGGAGGACGTGGATCTCGACCGAGGGCTGGTTGTCGTCGGCGGTGGTGAACATCTCGGAGCGTTTGGTGGGGATGGTCGTGTTGCGCTCGATGAGCCGATGGGTGATCCCGCCCTTGGTCTCGATGCCGAGGCTGAGAGGGGTGACGTCCAGCAGCAGGATGTCCTTCACTTCGCCCTTCAAGACACCAGCCTGGATGGCGGCGCCGACAGCGACGACCTCGTCGGGATTGACGCCCTTGTGGGGCTCCTTGCCGGCGAGCTCCACGACCAGGTCGTAGATGGCGGGCATCCGCGTGGACCCACCGACCAGCACGACGTGGTCGATGTCCTTGGCGCTCAGCCCGGAGTCCTGGATGGCCTGGTGGAAGGGCCCCTTGCACGCGTCCACGAGGTCGGCCGTGAGCTCCTGGAACTTCGCCCGGGTGAGCTTCAGGTCGAGGTGCTTCGGGCCCTCGTTGGTGGCGGTGATGAAGGGGAGGTTGATTGTCGTCTCCTGGACGGCCGAGAGCTCGATCTTGGCCTTCTCGGCCGCTTCCTTGAGGCGCTGCAGGGCCATCTTGTCGTTGGAGAGGTCGACACCTTCGGTGTCCTTGAACGTCTTGACGAGCCAGTCCATGATGCGCTGGTCCCAGTCGTCGCCGCCCAGATGGGTGTTGCCGGAGGTCGACTTCACTTCGAAGACGCCCTCGCCGATCTCGAGGACCGACACGTCGAACGTGCCACCGCCGAGGTCGAACACCAGCACTGTCTGATCGGAGCGTTCCTTGTCGAGGCCGTAGGCGAGCGCGGCGGCCGTCGGCTCGTTGATGATGCGGAGAACCTCGAGGCCGGCGATCTGGCCGGCTTCCTTCGTGGCGGTGCGCTGGGCGTCGTCGAAGTAGGCGGGGACGGTGATGACGGCCTGGTTGACGGTGTCGCCCAGGAAGGCCTCGGCATCGCGCCGCAGTTTCTGGAGGATCCTCGCCGAGATCTCCTGGGCCTTGTAGGACTTGCCGTCGATGTCGATCGACCAGCTCGTGCCCATCTGCCGCTTCACCGAGCGGACCGTCCGGTCCGGGTTCGTGATCGCCTGTCGTTTCGCGACCTCGCCGACGAGCACCTCACCCGACTTGGCGAACGCCACGATCGACGGAGTGGTCCGTCCACCTTCTGCGTTCGGTATAACCGTGGGCTCGCCCGCCTCGAGGAATGCGACCACCGAGTTAGTCGTGCCGAGGTCGATTCCGACGGCCTTGGACATTTCTGAAAGCCTCCACTTCTAGGGATGCCACTCGTCGGCACCCGCACGTCCTTCGTACAGGCACAAGTATAGCAAACTTGAGTGCGCGGTTGTCAAGTCCTGCTCCTCTTCGAGCCGTGGTCCAAAATCAAGCAGCCATGAGTAAAATCGCTGGTCAGAGGGGTCGCAGGCGACATTAACGGTGAACAGCAGCCCGGATTCGTGTCGCGAAACGGGTGAGGGATAGCCTCGGGCCATGCCCACGATGATCGTTTTACGCCATGGTGAGAGTACTTGGAACGCCGAGAACCGCTTCACAGGCTGGACCGACGTCGACCTGAGCGAAAAGGGCGAGGACGAGGCCCGCTCGGCTGGGCAGCTGCTGGCCGAGGAGACCGAGCTGCGTATCGACACCGTGCACACCTCGGTGCTGACCCGCGCCGTCCGCACAGCGAACATCGCCCTCGACGAGATGGGGCTCTCGTTTCTCCCGGTGCGCCGGCACTGGCGCCTGAACGAGCGCCATTACGGGGCACTGCAGGGGGGCAACAAGAAGGAGGCTGCGGAGACATTCGGTCCTGAGCAGGTGAAACTCTGGCGCCGTAGCTACGCGACGCCGCCGCCGCCACTCGAGATCACCGATCCCAGGCACCCCGTGCACGATTCCCGCTACCGTGACATCCCCCCGAGCGCGCTGCCCGCGGCCGAGTGCCTCGCGGACGTCGTGGTACGGATGGTGCCGTACTGGGAGGACGTCCTCGGTCCGGAGCTCCTCGCGGGGCTCACGCCGTTCGTCGTCGCCCATGGCAACAGCATCCGGGCCATGACGAAGTTCCTCGAGCACATCTCCGACGACGACATCGTCGACGTGGACATCCCGACCGGATGGCCCCGGATCGTGACTCTGGACGACCGGCTCAACTTCGTCGAGGGTCGTTACCTCGGTGACCCCGAGGCGGTCGCTGCAGCGGCAGCGGCGGTGGCCGCTCAAGCTGGACCGGTCACCCCGAAGTAACCGCCGGCGCAGCCGGGCCGGAATCGGTGTGCCGCAAGTCGGGAGCCGTCCGACGCGAGGTGGGCATGGGCCGACCCGCGCCGTAGCGACCTGGCTGGTGTGACTCGTCCGTGCGGCGCGAGAGCGCCGGGCCCGGTGAGAAATTCGAACTATTGAGGCCCTGGGGGCGGGCCGCAGCGGCCCGTCAGCCTTGCTCGACCTGCTCGCGCGGGGGCACGAGCCCGCCCGTCCCTCCCGCGCCCGCCATGTGCGGGGACGGCCAGTCCGTGTCGAGCGAGGAGTTGGGCAGCCCGCGAAGCGGTTGCCAGTCACGCCCATCTCTGCTGTCCGCGCCGAAGAGCAGGGCCGCCACGGGCACGCCGACAACCACGAAAACCACCGCCAGCCCGATCATGCCACCAGCTCTGACAACGTTCGCGAACACTTCATACGACTATTGTCGACCGTTTATCCTGAAGAACAAGCAACTAGTTGCGAACAACACTTCAGTGTGGCTTAATTGTTCTGTGATCGATGTCCGTCGTCTGAGGGCCCTCCAGGCCGTCGTGGAGACCGGTTCGGTGTCGGCCGCCGCGACGTTCTTGAGCTACTCGCCTTCGGCCGTGAGCCAGCAGATGAGCGCGCTCGAACGCGAGACCGGTGTCCGGTTGTTCGAGCGGGCCGGCCGGGGCGTGCGACCGACAGACGCCGCACTGCTGCTCTGCGAGCACACGACCCGCGTGCTCGCCTCGATCCAGGACGCCGAGGAGGCCCTCGCCGCGCTGGCCTCCGGCCATAGCGGCCGGATCCGGCTCGGCGCGTTCCCGACGGCAGGCTCCTCGCTCGTGCCCGGGGCGCTGGCGGCTTTTCAGGCGCTGCATCCGAGCGTCGCCCTCGACCTTGTCGTAGTGGAGAGTGACGAGGCGATCTCCAGCCTGCGGAGCGGCGCGATCGACGTCCTCGTGGCGGTGGAGACGAGGTCTCCCGGCGACCCGGTGGACGACGAACTCGTCCACCGGCACCTGCTGGCGGACCCCTTCCGGATCGTTCTGCCCCGCTCGCACCCGCTGGCGGCCAAGCGCTCGGTGGACCTGGCACTTCTCGCCTCAGAGCGCTGGATAGGGGTCAGCTCCTGCCCCGGCCACTGTCAGCTCGTCATCGAGGCCGCCTGCATGCGGGCCGGGTTCCGGCCCGTGTACGCCATCGACGCGGACGAGTACCCGACCGCCCAGGGTTTCGTGGCCGCCGGACTTGGGGTGGCGTTCGTACCCATGCTCGCGCTCGGTTCCTCGCTGCATCCCGGCGTCGCCGTCCGCAGGCTCAAGGGCGTTCAGCCGGCGCGCCAGGTCTGGGCGATGACCAGGCCCACGATCGCCGACCAGGTGCCCGTCCTCGCGATGCTCGCCTGCTTGGAGAGCGCAGCGAACGAGTTCGTTCGTGACGTCGTCGAGGCAGCCCCGGCGAGTCTCCAGGCCCACCCGGTGGAACCGGATAGGTGAAACGCCCGGACGATCCGCTCGACGGCCGGGATTGCCGCGCGCAAGACGAACTGAGGATGAAGTTCTCGGTTGCTCCGCCAACGGCGTGACCCGCGCCGGGTTCCGCCGTTCCTGGCCTGGTTGCTATAGGACCGAGACGACGCCAGCCTTGTAGATGCCGGTCACGGCAGGCCGAACCACTGCCCGCGCAGCGGGAACAGGTAGCGGTCGGTGACCACGTTCAGCACCCGGCGCGCCTCGCCGAAGCGCTCTCCCATCTCAGCTGCCACCGCCAGTCCCGCTGTCATCGCCGCCCCGTGGGCCCGGGCGGAGCGGGCCGCCATGGCGTACCAACGCGGGCCGAGGCGGCCGAGCAGCTCCGGGCCCAGCACGGCATCGTCGTCGGGACGAAGCCCCGAGCTCCGGAGCAGCCGTTCCGCGGCCAGTTGGCCCGTGCCCGGTGCGGGCTGATGGTCGGGGAACACACCTGTCAGGAACAGCGCCAAGTCCCCGAGACGGCGGTAGACGCCAGCCCGCTCCTCCGGTCTCACCGCCGCGAGGAGCTCGGCCATGCGCACCGGGTCCAGCTCGCTGAAACGCCGGCGCCGCCACCCCCGCCGGGTTCGCTGCCACGTGGCCCCGCTGGTCACGTGCGTGTAGGAGCCGAGCAGCTCTGCGAGGAAAAGCCGGCGCGCCGGGTCCGCGAGGAAGTCCCGCAGCGGGCCCACGTCGAACACGGGTATCCGTCTACGGGGAGCCCAGCGCTCCTCGACGTAGGTGGTCGTGTCGAGATAGGCCCGGGTGCCGTGCACGGCCACAGCGAAACAGAGGAACGGTGACATCGTGGCCCGGACGACGTCAGCTGTCCCCGGCCCGAACACCGTCTTCTCGAGAGCGGGGTCGTCCAGCACTGCGTTCAGCGGGGTGCCCGGCCTCGACACGCTCGCGATCAGGCGCCGATCGGCCTCGTTCAGGTGCTGGAGATATAACGGTTCGACGTCGCCGATCATCGGATGCGGCCCCAGTTTACGTCGGGGCCGGTGTCGGGCTGCCGCTGCAGTGGGCGCGGTAGAGGGTCCAGTCGACGCGGGTACGGGCGTTGCCCGAAGGGGCCTCCGGCAGACTAGAAGAGCCGGTTAAGCCTTGCCGGATAATGTTCGACCTGATGGAGGGACCCACGGCAGAAGACGAAGGGGATCCCCGGTTCCTTCGCGTCTCGGATCGGGAGCGGGATAACGCTGTTGGCCGGCTGAAGGACGCCGTTTCCGAAGGCCTGATCGATATCGACGAGTTCGGCGAACGGACCTCGCAGGCTCTTGTCGCCCGCACGCGCGGTGAGCTGGATGCCGTGACCTCAGATCTCCCCACCGCATTTGACCCAGGACCGATCACCGACGACGTCGTCGAGCTCAAAGGAAGCATGAGCTCGCTGGAGCGCAAGGGCGACTGGCAGGTGCCACGCAAGTTGGTGCTCCGGTGGCGAATGGGCTCTGTCAAGCTCGATTTCACGGAGGCCAGGATCGCCCACCCGGTGGTCGAGATCGAGCTTGACGTCAATACCGGTTCGGTGGAGATGCGCCTGCCGGAAGGGGCGAGTGCTTCGTTGGACGGGGTGGTGGCGCGCATCGGGAGCGTCGAGGACCACAGGCGGGACGCATCTGCCGCGGGGCGGCCCCATTTCGTCGTGAAGGGCCAGATCACTCGGGGCTCGGTCGAGGTTCGCGGGCCGCGCCGTTCCTGGTCACGGAGCCGGCGAAAAGCCTCGCCTTAGGGCTCACGAAGACCTGATCGGGATCCTGCGACACGTGAGTCGCTCACAGTCGGCGCCCGCCCCGGCACCTACCCGTCGACCGAATTCCCTATCCGGGAGGGCCCTGCCGTACGACTCCCAGCTGCTGCATCATGGACAGCATGTCCATAACACCCCAGTGTTCGTGGACCAGGCCGTCGCCACCGAAGCGCAAGATGTCGATGACCTGCACGTTGACGCTCTTGCCGGTCGGCGGCATGCCCATGAAACTTCCCGTGTTCGTTCCGGTGACCCGGGCCCGGGCGACGACCTTGTCGCCGATCGACATAACATCCTCGGCGTCGAAACGAAGGTCCGGGAACCCTGCCATCATCATTCTGAAGAGGCCCTCAGCCGCCGCTTTCGTGGAGTCCTGACTCGGGGTCGTCTCGTGCTCGAAGAAGTCCTCGGCCAGGTGAACGCCGAAACCGTCGACGTCGCCGGAATTGATCGAGTCGAACATGGTTCGCAGAGTCGCCGCGTGATCCATTTCGTTCCCCCCAGGTAGTTGACCGCCAGACGAGAGTCCGCCGATGGGCAGCGTAGTGGGCATTCTGAGATCTGGACAGCACTTGTGCAGGACGACACGTCCATCCACTCTCGCGGCGACAGGTCGCCGGCATAGGTCCGCGAGCTGCAGCGGGCCGGACAGCCTCGCAGCAGTTCAGCTGTGGGTGGCCGCCAGCCGAGCGTCAGGGGACGAGCACCAAGAGAAGGACCCGAGCCGCCCGAGAGGGCGAACTCAGGCAAGCGTCGATTGTGTGGGAAGGCCAACGGCTCCCAAGAGCGTTCTCGTGTATGAGTTCATGTCGCACCGACCGAGGTCGGCCTGCTCCCACCACTCGACCGCCAACGCCTCGTCACCGTCGGCCTGCAACGTGCCGCCGACGACGGTGGCACCGAAGACCACTGTCACGTAGGCAACCTCGTCGCCGTTGGGGTACGTCCAGCGGTACTGCGGTCCGCCGAGGACGGCCAGGACCTCACCCAGTCGCAACTCGATCCCCGCCTCCTCTGCCGCCTCCCGCAAGGCCGCATCTTGGGGAGACTCGTCCGGATCGATCGCTCCGCCGATGGTTTGCCACTGCCTTGTGTCCATGGACTGCATCAGCAAGAGACGACCCCGCTCGTCCCGTGGAAGCACCGCTACAGCAGGCAGTAGCAGCAGCTCGTGGCCAACCGAGTCGCGCAGTCGCCGTACGTACGGTGCGATTCCCACGCAATGAGCCTATTGACCTCGTGGACGGCTTGTTGGCAAGTGCCCATGGGGGGCGGGGGCGGTGCGCGAAGAGGACGGTTTTCGAGATTGCGGTAGATCCGGCCGGGTGTCCGACGATTCCGATGATCGAGAGCGGCGAACACGACTGCTCACCAATGTGGTCTGAGGGTGGTTTCGACGATGCCTCCCCCGTTCTCACACAAGCCGGCGAAGCGCTCGCCGAACGTGGTCGGGTCGAAGTATTCGATGGCGCCGTTTATCAGATCTCGCCCGATACAGGTCGCTGTTGCGGAGATGCCCATGGACTGGTCTCGCGTGCCCGAGCGGAGCACGGGCAGGTACCGCACAAGGAGAGTCGGGACCGCGACCGCTCGTAGATCTGGCCCGACGACCTCGGCTCAGGTCTGGGCAGCCTTGAGAGACTCCGCGACATCGCAGCCTTCACAGAGTCCGAGCACGGCGAACAAGCGCGGGTCGATCATGAAGCCGAGCCGGCGCTGCGCGTTGCGCGCGAGGGCGTCGAAGAAGCCCTCCGGTGCTTCGACTACCGCCCCACAGGCCGCACACACGAAGTGGCCGTGCCGCTCGGACGCGAGGTGGTAGACGGCGGGACCGTGTCCGAGGTGCGCGTGGATGACGACGCCAAGCCGCTCGAGCTCCTCGAGGTTCCGGTAGATCGTCGACAGGTGCACGTCGGGAGCGAGCCCTTGGACCTCGGAGGCCAGGTCTTCGGCGGTCCGATGGGCGGTGCTGGCGAACAGGCAGCGGAGAAGGAGACGGCGTGAGGTCGTGATGCGGTCGCCGTGAGAGCGGAACAGCTCGAGAACTTCTTCGACCGGGTCGGAGACCGTTGCCGGGGCTTCAGAGGAATGCGCCACGTGAACAGGATATCAATCTGGTGCGTGCAGCTACCTCTTGCGTCCAGCTCGCAGTTATGCGAATCTGTCGCCAGCGGTCAGGGAAAGGTGGGGATCCGATGGGGACGGCTGCCGCACGGCTGCGGATCATTCAAGACGCGCTGACTCCGAAAGAGTGGGCCCGCGTAGTGGGGATGGTGGTGACGATCATCACTCTCTACGTGCTCGGTTTCGTCATGCTCGGAGCTGCCGTCCCGCACCACTACCGCGTGTCGGCAAACGAGATATTCGGGCTCGGCACCGGAATCCTCGCCCTCACCTTGGGCATGCGCCACGCATTCGATGCAGATCACATCGCGGCGATCGACAACACGACCCGCAAGCTGCTGAACGAAGGCAAGCGGCCGCTCAGCGTCGGGTTCTTCTTCTCCCTCGGTCACTCGACGATCGTGTTCGTCATGGCGGTGCTCTTGAACTTCGGCATTCGCGCTCTGGACGAACAGGTGAAGAACAGCGGCTCCGGGCTCCACAACATCACGAGCATCGTCGGCACGGGAGTCTCGGGCTTCTTCCTTTACATCATCGCGGCGCTGAACGTCGTCATCCTCGTCTCGATCCTGCGCGTCTTCATGGATCTTCGTCGGGGCCAGTACGACGACGCCGAGCTCGAGGAGCAGCTGCAAAAGCGCGGGCTGATGAACCGTTTCTTCGGGCCGCTCGCCCGTCGGATCGACACACCCTGGAAGATGTACCCGATCGGAGTGCTCTTCGGGCTTGGCTTCGACACGGCGAGCGAAGTGGCCCTCCTCGTCTTGTCGGGAACGGCGGTGGCGAGCGGGCTCCCGTTCTACGCGATCTTGTCGCTCCCGATCCTGTTCGCCGCCGGCATGTGCCTGTTCGACACGATGGACGGGTGTTTCATGAACTTCGCATACGGCTGGGCGTTCGCCCGTCCGATCCGCAAGGTCTACTACAACATCACGATCACAGGGCTCTCGGTGGTCGTCGCGTTCCTCATCGGGACCATCGAGCTTCTGGGCCTGCTCCCCGCAGAGATGAGCCTTCACGGCAGCTTCTGGGCCTTCATGGCGAACTTCAACATCAACACCGCCGGGTTCATCATCGTCGGGATCTTCGTCGCGACCTGGGTCGTGGCCTTGTCGATCTGGCGGTTCGGCCATGTCGAGGAGAGATGGGACGCCGCCGCGTTGCAGGCGCGTGCAGCCGCGGAGGCGACGCTGGACGATCCACTGGCCGGTCGCGCCTGGTCGAGCGCCGAATAGAGGAAATCGCCAGGGCCGCATCCGAAACTGTGGCCGAGAGCAGTGGCGAACACGACTTCTCATTGAGGTGGCCGGTGCTCGCCAAGGTTGACGTGGGAAGGCGACACGCGTATCCGTGCAGATGCGGCTCCACTTGGCGACGCGCCTGCTCGTTCGGTGGGCCGGTGGTTTGCGAGTGCCCGTCGACACTTTGGGGCGTCTTCGACTACTGTTCGCCTCTCGCTGTACAAACACCGCTCTACCAGCTCCATGCCCAATGCAAGTCCGATCAGGGGGGTTCTGCCGTGTACGTAGGAGTCATCCACCACATTTCCGATCCTGCAGGATTTCAAGCCGCCGAGGACAAGGCATTGGAGCAGGGGTTACCTGCGACAGTCCAGTTGCCGATCCATGCCGCGACACCTGACCACACAACAGGTATCTGCATCTGGCAGGGCGACTCCGTGCACGCAGTCCGGGGACTCGTAGAGAACGTCGTCGGTCCGTTCAGTACAAACGAATACTTTGAGCTTGAGGTCCACGGGCTGCCATAGCGGCCGGTATCACCCACTCTGTTCGCCATCTGAGAGGTGCCGTAGCGGCTGGGGTGGTGCGTGTCCCTAGTCGCCGAGTCCGCGGCGTACAGAACCTTCGTCTCAACGACGTGTCCAGCACGGTGCGTCCCGCTCCCGAGTCGGCGTTGCGGGCCTAGACGGGTTGCACAAAGGACCCCGCCGGGGACGAGGTGGGGCACCGGGAGAGTCGGCAACGCCACTGTCGACGCGATCTGGACGGTCCTTGATCGAGCACGGAGCGGCAGGTCTTGGTCGATCTCCCGACTGTCGGACGCTGCCGCGATCTCGGCGGTCTTTCCGTTTCCTACGACTTACCCCACGGTGTAGCTGTAGGGAATGGCCGCCAGTTCGTCCCCGTCCGGGAGCGGCGCGGCGAACAGGCTGGCCAGGACGTAGTCGTCGACGTAGAGGGTCCCTGTCACTACGGTGCCCGCGCTCGCGGTGGGCGGCGTGATCGAGACGGATATGTCCCCGCTCTCCCCGGGCAGGAGGTAGAGGAAGTTGCTGGCGCCAAAGCCCAGCTGCCAGAAGTCGTCCGTACTGGTGGCCACCGCCGGGTCGAAGGCCTGGGTGACGGCACTGAGGCTGGCGCTTGCCGTCTCGGTCGGGGCACCGGTGACCGGGTAGGGGCCGACCTCATCGGGGTTGACCAGCCAGAGCCCGGGGCTGAGCTCGGGCTGCCCGGTAAGGGTGAGGCTGGCTGACGAGGACGTGGTCGTCCCGGTCACGCCCGGAGCCGGGACCGCGGGGGAGACGTCGGGGTCACCGGGGAAGTACTCCATGTCGAAGGAAACCGGGGTAGTGCCGCTGAGGAGCGTGACGTTGGCGTTGAGCTGGGTCGTATGAGTGGGGACGATGTAGAGCGGGAAGCTCAACCCCGCCGCCAGCGGAAGGTTGAAATCGCTCGCCCCGATGGCGGGGTTCTGGTTCTCCAGCGTGTACGTCGCCGTCTGGTCCAAGCGGGGGTCGGCGAAGAAGGCTTCAGGGGCGACGCCGGTGTTGTCGACGGTGACATCGAAGCTGGTGGACCCGGGCGTGAGCGTGGTGGAGGGCGAGTCAGGCAGGTCGCCCTCGACGCTCACCTCGTTGAACTCGATCGCGCCGGTGAACGGCTCGGCGAGCTCGTCACCGGTGACCGGGTTCTGCCAGTCCAGGATCAACTCCCACTGCCCCGCTTCCGGAGCCACGTGGTACAGCTGGGCGTCCTCGGTCGCTCCGGGAGCGAGGCCGCCCTCGTAGGGTACGAAGGTGTAGTTGCTCGAGTAGCCGACAGTCTGGCCGCCCGGGTCGACCAGCAGGGCGATCAGTTCCTCACCCGGGTCGGTTGCCAGTGCGACGCTGGCGTCCAGGTCTGTCTCCCCCGGGGGGACCTGGAAGAAGTAGGTGTTCGTCTGAGCCTGCGTAGCTTCCCGCCCGTTGCCGCCGGTGAGAACGCCCGTGAAGGTGCCACCTTCGACACCCAAGGGTACGGTCGACCTCACGGTCACGGGGATGGTCGTCTGGCCTGATCCGGAGGAAACGACGATCGACTGGTCGGTGTCACCGGGGTTGGCCGGAGTGCTCAAGGTGAGCATCGCCGTCGCCGTTTGACCAGGCGGGACAATCAAGAATGACGGGCTGATCGACCCGGCGGGGACATAACGCCAGAGGCTGGCGTCCCACTGCACGGGGCCGCTGGTACCAACGCCGCCAGTTCCGTTCTGCTCGGTGAAGAAGAGCGCGGTCCACGTGCCCGCCGGTGGGTTTGCCACCTCGACCTCGCCGTAGTCCCCGAACCCTTGGGGCTGCGAATAACCCGCATAAGTCCCGTCCGGCTCGAAGAGCGCGAAGTGCAACACCGAAGTTTGCTCGGTGTACTGGTAGTCGGCCGAGAAGATCAGGCGCGAAGAGACAGTCGGGTATGTCGGAGGGACGAAGAAAGTCTCGGTCTGGTACACCTCCGTGACACCGGACCAGATCTGGAACGCTCCCGAATTGGTCGTGGGGGGCGTCGGGTCCATCGTGAAGGACTGGACGCCCGAGTCGTAGACCTTGTCGGTGAGAGCTCGGGTGCTCAGCTCGACTGTTGCGTAGCCCGGGCCGGTGTTGGTCAACGAGATCTGCTGAGATTCGGGAGTGTTCGGCGATGCAACGATATTGACCTGGCCAGGACTGACGAGAAGGCCACCACCCAGTTTGCGTTGGGGGCGATGAGAGTAGCCGGACGTGGCGCCTGGCAGCGACTCTGCCAGTTTCACTGCGCCCAGGACGTTGAGAAGCCCGGCCCCCTGTTCGTCCGCGGGGGCGTCGATGTCGGTGGCGCTGCTCATCAGGATCTGCTTCACCAGCGCCGGCGAGGGGTCGGTGCCGCCGTGCGTTTGGGCGTAAGCCTGGATCACGTCGGCCGCCGCCGCCGCCGTCAACGGTGCCGCCTCGCTGGTTCCGCCGAACAACTGGATGCCGTTGTCCGTGCCTCCCCAAGTGTCGGCGCAGTCGCTGTACATCGCGGTGTCGGTGGAGCACAGTGCCCAGTTGAGATCGCCCGGGGCCACGAGGTCGAGGGTGGTGCCCGACTGGTTGAAGCCGCCCGAGGACAAGGCCGAGATGTTGTTGTCGGCCCATCGCCCGTTACCGACGGCAGGGTTGTCGAAGCCTCCGAAGTTCGCCTGCGCATAGCCGCGGAACGTCGTCGTCGCCCCCACGCTGATCATCTCGGGGTCTGTCGCCGGGGAGCCGGTCGTGCTCGTGCTCCCTCCGTCGCCGGTGCTCACCACCACGGTGACGCCGGCGGCCACGGCGGCGTCGTCAGCGTCACGGAGCACGTCGAGCGACGTGTCGGGGAAAGCGTCGGAACCGAAGGACTCGTTGATCACCTTGGCCCCGTTCTGGACGGCGTACTGGATGGCCTGGATGATCCCAGACGCAGTTTCGTCGTCGCTCTGGGGGAAAGCCTTCAGCGCCATCACGTTCGCACCGGGAGCGGCCCCGACAATCCGTATCCAGCAGCCGGTCGCGGGCAGGCGGGCGGCCTGCGCAGGGTTGACGAACTGCGCCAGGTTGTACTCCTCGTTGCCCTGGGCGGCTATCGAGCTGGCGTCGCCGAACGCCTCCCCGCCCGACGTGGGAGCGTCCGTTCCGTCACCGGAGAAGTCCTGGTACTGGGCGATAACAGCCTTACCGGGCGTACCGTAGGCGGGGTTGCGCTGGAAATCGGGGTTCGTGGGGTCAAGACCGTCGGCAATGAACGCCACAGTCACGCCGGCGCCGTCGAAACCAAGCGCTTGAGCCTGGGGCGCGTAGATCTCCTGCAGCGCCTCCGGGTCCAGTTCGGGGTCCTTTTGGGTGCCGCACGCCGTTGTCGGCGTGGGGCCGTGCGACCGCCAACCGGGAGGACCAGAGGAGGTCGATGACGACCCTGGCCCGGCCGCCAGCTGCACCGGAGGAAGGATCTGCACAATGCTGTCGGGGACGACCTGTGAAATGGCGGGGTTGGTGGAGAACGCCTCCTGCTCGTCTGGAGTCAGCACGGTCGTAATCGTGTCGACGAGCGTGGTGCTGGACAGCACCGGGGCACCGATGCTCGACAGCTCGGCCAGGACCGGGGCCTGAGCCGGGCAAGTTCCCGAGGGTGCTGCCGACGGTGCCGGACAGGGCGCGCTGAGCACGAGAATCACTTTCTGAGCGGCTTGCGAGCCGGTTTGAGCGGTAGGCGCCTGAGCGCCGACGAGGGGCTGGACAGCCAGCGTTGCGGCTATCGATAAGGCGGCACCCACAGTAAGCAGGCTTTTGGACCTGAGCCAATGCATTCGTGCCTCCTTAGAAAGAAGGTGCGCCAGTTACACCAGGACCCCAGAAACACCAATCTACCAATCCTCGAATCTGGCTTTTACCAAACCCCAATTTGAGTGTTCGGTCGACCCCTGGAGGCCGTCCCATTGCCGGAGACACGAACGGCAGGGATCGTTGCCCGCAGGACCGGGCACAACGAGCGCCGGGACGGAGTGGGGTCATTTCGCCCGACGGTGCCTCACCGAGTCCGGAGCGGCAAGCAGCAGTAACGCCATCGGTCAAAACGGCGGCCTCAGGGTGAATGAGGTCCCAGCGAGGGTCGCGGATCCGACGTTCCGGAGCGGGCGCTGTAGCAGTCTGCCGGCAGTCTTACCGGCCACTCCTCGACGTCGCGCCGAGCCTCCGTCGAAGAGCGCCGGGTCACCGATGTTTCACTGCAAAGACACCTATTTGTCACTTGTAGGAAGCAACACCCAGTGCGGTGTCCGAGGTCTTGGTGCTACTTTGCAAATCTCCGTGGGGCTCCGAGATTCGGGGCGGGGAGGGGGGAATCCGATGTCTGCCGATGGCGCGATGCTGACCGACACCAGCGACATGCTCGCGGTGCACGATGCGTTCAAACGAGCGTTCGAGGACGCCCCGAGGCAACTCGCCTCGGTGGGCGACGGAGACGCCGAGCGGGCTCGTTATCTTGTCGACTACCTCGGCGAGGTGCTTTGGCTTCTGCATGCTCACCACGCCAGCGAGGACGAACTCTTGTACCCCCTTCTTTTCGAGCGCGCCCCCGAAGAGCGAGAGCTGTTCTCTCAGATGGAGGCCCAACACGCCGCGCTTCACTCGAGCCGCCAAGCAGCCGAGAGCGCAGCAGAACGGTTTGGGAGATCGGGTTCGGCGGTTGACGGCCAAGCTCTCGCGGGTGCGTGTGAGTCGCTTCGCGAGACGCTGGTCGAGCACCTGGACCAAGAAGAGGAGGACGTGCTGCCGATCGCCGCGCGTTGCGTCTCTCCGCCTGAGTGGGGGGCGCTGCCGGCCCACGCACTCTCGCACTATGAAGGCACACGAGTGTGGCTCCCCTTCGGACTTGTGCTCGAGGCGATGCCCGACGACGTTCGGGCTGACTTGCTCGCGCACGTTCCTCCGCCGGTGTCTCAGATGTGGTTCGGCGGTGGATCCGACGCGTTCGCGAAGGAGATGGCGATGATCAGGGGCGAAGCGGTCTGACTGCTGAAAACTGGACGATCCTGAGGTCTTTCACGGAGGGCCACAGCAAGGTCATCGCCGAGCCGGCTTTTTCGGAGGGCCCCGGCGATGGAGGGTGCGCCGGGGCCCGTCGGTACCTCAGAGTCGTACCCGAACGAGTCGGGAAAGCGGGAAGTGAGCCTGCGACGTCGGGTCACTGAGGAAATAGAGCGCATCGTCGTACACGACGGCCTGCCCGCCGATGAGCGGCACGGTCGAGCAGTCCCGTTTCACTGCTCGCTTCGCTAGCACGGCAACCTCTGACTGGGCACCAGTGGTGGGGTTGATGCGAACGACCCCGACGGGGGCGCCGTTCGCGCAGCTCACCGTCGTTGGCGTCCTGCCGCGGGGTCGGAGCTCGCTCAAGGTGAGAAGCCCGTCGCTCGAGCCGACGACGAGGTACCCATAGCCAGCAAAAGTCGGACCAGGGAGCATGTAGGCCGTCGTGTCGAAGACCGTGCGGCCGCTCACCACGTCGAGGCCCTTCAGTTTCTGGATGTAGCCGACCGAGGTGATGCTCACGACGTCGACGACGACGGTGTGTCCCGACAGCGTGAGCCACTCGTCGCCAAGGCCGGGTGTGCTCATGGCGACCGAGACCTGTGACGCACCTGGGGCGACGTGGTAGAGCCTGCAGGTCGAGTTGCACTCGCTGCCTCCGAACACCCCTGGGGTGATCCAGGCGCCTGTCGGGCCCGCGACGAGCAACGGGTCGGTGCCGGCCCGCACGACGAAACGGTGCTCGAGGGCGCCGCTTCGTGCCGACAGCTCCAACAGCTGCGGACCGCCGTAGATCCAGATCGAGCCGCCGCCCACGACGACCCCGCCTGAGTGGATCCAGCCCCAGTTCGGCAAGGTGATGAGCACCGGTCCGACGGTTGGACGACCGGTGACGGGGTCGATGTGCTCGGTCTGGATCGCGTCGCTTACCGGGCCCCAGGTGATCCGCAGGCGTACGTAAGGTGCACCAGCGAGGCTCTCGATGCTCACGCCGCCGCCAGGTGGGCACGACGCATGGACCGCCCGTTGTGCCAGCGAGACGGGACTGACGTCGATGGTCGTGCACCCCTCCCCGCCGAGCACCAAGTGATTGTCGGCTACGGCCATGCTTTCCGCGGGCTGGCTGAGTGCCACGGAACTGACCGCTGGCACGTTGTCAGTGCCCGCCCGCTGCGCGAGAGCGACAGAGAGAGGTCCTCCGGCTGAGCCGAGACCGACAATTAGCAGAGCAACTGCCACCAAGCACCTCGACCGGTACACGTGGTCCATAGTGCACCCCGACGTAGTGCTCGGGACGTCACCGGTCGCTTTCTTGACTGCACGACCATCAGGCCGGAGCGAAGCCGCATAGTTCGACCTCCACGGTGGAGCGGTTATTGGCCGCGTTGAGGATCAGAAGCAGGGCGACTGCCGACCGAGGTCCAGTGCGATACTGGGCCGTGCCAAGAGCGTCTCTTTCCGATCCCGAGCCTCATCAACACCGAGAGGTAGCCGAGTCGTTCGGCGTGGAGGCCGAGCGTTATGACCGGGCGCGACCTCGCTACCCCGCGGCCATGGTGGACGCGATCGTGGCCGGTAGCCCGGGGCCTGACGTTCTCGACGTCGGCTGCGGTACCGGCATCGCCGCCCGGCAGTTTCAGGCGGCCGGCTGTCGGGTGCTCGGGGTCGATGTCGACGCGCGGATGGCCGACCTGGCTCGGCGAAGCGGGCTCGAGGTCGAGGTGGCGACGTTCGAAGCCTGGGACCCGGCCGGCCGCGCATTCGATGCGGTCGTGTCCGGCCAGTCCTGGCACTGGGTGGACCCGGTCGCGGGAGCGACCAAGGCGGCGCAGGTGCTTCGTCCCGGTGGCCGGCTAGCAGTGTTCTGGAATGTGTTCCAGCCTTCGCCCGACGTAGCGAAAACCTTCTCAGCGGTCTACCGCCGGGTCATGCCTGACTTGCCGTTCAACCCTTGGGCGAAGCCCGCCCTCGACGGGTACTCGATGATGTGCACCAGAGCGGCCGACGGGATACGAGGGGTGGGCGGGTTCGGCAATCCCGAGCAGTGGCGATTCGACTGGGAGCGGTCCTACACCCGGGAGGATTGGCTGGACCAGCTTCCTACGGTTGGTGGTCACACCCAGCTCCCACCGGCACAGTTGGAGGATCTGCTAACAGGCATCGGGGCCGTTATTGACGGGTTGGGGGGTAGCTTCACGGTGGCCTACGCCACGGCGGTGGTCACCGCGGCACGGGCCGGCGCCACCTGACCCGGATTGACGGTGTATCCGCTGCTCGCCAGGACGCCGGTCCTGCTTCCATTCTTGGATGATCGCGGATTGCGACATTCCCTGAGCGCCCAGAGTGAAAGGATGACGGCATGAAGATTGCCCACCAGGTCGTCGTGTTCGACGCCGCCGACCTGACGTCCGAGAGCAGCTTCTGGGCCGGACTGCTCGGTGGCACGATCGACGCTGAGGACGACTGGCATATGGTGTCCGTCGACGGTGAACCGCGGGTCGGTGTTCAGCTCGCGCCCGATCATGTTGCCCCCGGATGGCCTGACGGAGTACCGCAACAGATCCACCTCGACTTGTGGGTCGATGATGTGTCGGCGGCCGACGACCAGGTCATGTCATTGGGCGCCAGGCTGCTGAAGCCTGCTGATGACATCAAGTCACGCGAGGGCTTTCAGGTCTACGCGGATCCCGCGGGGCACCCCTTCTGCCTCTGCTGGACCAACGTCGAGTAACGGTCTCAATCAAAGGCTCAACTCATCTGCCGCCGGTCACATCCTTCAGCTCGTCTAGAGATTCTCGGATTACCTGCGGCAAGTCTCGCTGGTTGCTCTCGTTGACCCAGCGTTCGAACGCGACCTTGAAGACAGCGATTCCCGCCTCGGCGGCCAGCATCGCGGCCGGGTCTATCGCGCCGCGCCGGCGCAACGCGTCAGCGAGTGCCGAGGCGAGTGATGCGAGCTTGATCAGCTCGCGCTCGCGCAGCTCAGTGTTCGCAGCGATGACGGTCTGGCGCTGCCGGGCGCTTTCGCGACGCTCTTGGAGCAGGGCGCCGGCGGCTTCGAGGGCGGCGGCGACCGCGTCTATCGGCGTGGCGGAATCAGGCGCGCTGACCACGGCGCCCACGAGGAGTTGCTGCAGTGAGCCCGCGCCCCAGAACAGCACTTCACGCTTGTCGGCGAAGTGCCGGAAGAACGTTCGTTCCGTCAATCCTGCCCGCGCGGCGATCTCCGCAACGGTGGTGTTCTCGAACCCGCGCTCACCGTAAAGAGCGAGGGCTGCCTGCTCGAGCCTGGTGCGGCTGTCCGGCTCCCAACGCGCCATGCGCCGATCGTAGTAGCTGATGGCAGTGGCTGACATCGATGGTAGAGTGATGGCAGTAACTGACATCGATCGTTCTCGTGCAAACCCTGTGGCGAGGGATGATCGACCAACTGGAGGTCTTTCTCGTGCGTGTTTTCATCACCGGCGCGTCTGGCTGGATCGGCTCCGCCGTCGTTCCCGAGCTCATTGGCGCGGGCCATCAGGTCATCGGGCTGGCTCGCTCGGACGCCTCGGCCGATGCCCTCAACGCGGCCGGGGCAAAGGTGCATCGCGGCACTCTCGACGATCTCGACAGCCTGAGGAGTGCGGCTGCCGGGTCGGACGGCGTGATCCACCTCGCGTTCAAGCACGACATCGCTTTCTCGGGGGACTTTCAGGGCGCTGCCGACGCGGACCGCCGTGCCGTCGAGACATTCGGCGAGGCGCTTGCGGGTTCGGATCGACCGGTCGTCATTGCTTCCGGGTTGCTCGGGCTCACGCCGGGACGTGTGGCGACCGAACGGGACGGGCATGGTCCCAACCCGGCTGTGGCCGCTCTGGGTGGTCCGCAGACCCGGTTGGCCACTGCCGAGTTTGTGCTCTCCCTCGCTTCCCGTGGCGTTCGCTCGTCAATAGTGCGACTTCCTCCGACGGTTCACGGCGAAGGAGATGACGGCTTTGTCGCGGCCCTGGTCGGCATCGCCCGCGACAAGGGCGTCTCCGGCTACATCGGCGACGGGTCCAACCGCTGGCCCGCCGTGCACCGCGTCGATGCCGCGCACCTCTTTTGCCTGGCGCTGGAGGAAGCGCCGACAGGATCGACCCTCCACGCGGTCGCGGACGAGGGCGTGCCGATCCGCGAGGTAGCCGAAGTGATCGGACGGCATCTCGACCTCCCGGTGGTCGCCATCTCGCCCGAGGACGCAGCCGAGCACTTCACATGGCTGTCCGGCTTCCTCGCGGTCGACAGCTCGGCCTCGAGCGCGCTGACCCGCGAGCTGCTGGACTGGCAGCCCACACATCCGGGGCTCGTCGACGATCTCGACCAAGGTCACTACTTCCACAAGCCATCCGCGTGATCACGTTGGCTGATGTCGTCCTGGTTCGCGGAAGAGATCGTTGGGCGCCCCGGCTGTTGCGACAGCGACGACCAGGTGAGGGTGAAGGAGAGTTTGGCAAGGCGACCATTCGTCACTGTGCCTGAGCCCCTCGTCGCGGTTCAGCTGCCGGACGCTCGGGCACGCATCGGACGTGTGTCGGACCAGGGATCGCGTCACGAGACGCGAAACATCAGCCGCTTGGTTTGTTCAAGGAACACCCGACTCAAAGGAAGAGAAGGCGGCAGACTTTGCAGTGTTCCCTGTCCAATGGCTTGACATCAGTATCCACACGGTCTTTCGCCTGAATCTTCCTGCCCTCTTCGCAGCTCTCGTTGTCGGTGTAAACGGGGGTGTCTCTTCCAGGGTTGTGTAGTAGTACTTCGCCATTGTCATCTCCTGGTGTGCCAACCGATCAACGAACGACGCTACTAGTAGGGACCAGTAGGGGCATGCGCCTTACTCAACGCTGTTCAGGCGGGCCCGGGTAAGGCCAACTGCACCAGGTACGCTCGCAGCATGAACCGTCGAGCGAAGATCGTTTGTACCTTGGGGCCGGCGACACCCGACTTGGAGTCGGTGCGGCACCTGGTCGTAGCGGGCATGGACGTCGCCCGGCTGAACCTGTCTCATGGCACACACGACGAGCACGCCCTGAGTTATGGGTGGGTCCGGCAAGCGGGCGACGAGACCGCTCACGCGGTGGCCCTAATGGCCGACCTGCAGGGGCCGAAGATCCGTCTTGGCACCTTCGTGGGTGGCAGCGCTGCATGGGTGGCCGGAGACCTGGTTGTCATCACCACCGAGGACGTGCCGGGGACGGCAGAGCGGGTCTCGACGACCTATGGCGGCTTGCCCGGTGACGTCCACCCTGGCGACTCCTTGCTCGTCGACGACGGGAACCTGCAACTGGAGGTCGTCAAGGTCGACGGGCCCGACGTGACCTGCCGGGTAGTGTCAGGAGGCCCGGTGAGTGACCATAAGGGCCTGTCGCTCCCGGAAGTTGACCTGTCTGTACCGGTCCTGAGCGACAAGGACCTGGCCGACCTGCACTTCGCCCTGGAACTGGGCGTGGACTTTGTCGCGCTGTCCTTCGTCAGGCACCCCGATGACGCCGAGGCGGTCCGCAAGGTGCTGGGCGAGGCCGGCTCGTCGGCGCAGGTCGTCGCCAAGATCGAGAAGCCTCAAGCGGTTGCCTACCTGCCCGAGATCATGACCGCCTTCGACGCGGTCATGCTGGCCCGAGGCGACCTGGGTGTCGAGACCCCGCTGGAACAGGTCCCACTGGTGCAAAAGCAGGTGGCCCACCTGGGACGGGAGGCCGGCAAGCCCGTAATCATCGCGACCCAGATGCTGGAGTCGATGATCACCCACCCCCGCCCCACCCGAGCCGAGGTCTCCGACGTCGCCACCGCCGTGTTCGACGGCGCCTCCGCGCTCATGCTGTCGGCCGAGACGAGCGTGGGCGCCAACCCGTACCAAGCGGTGGAGACCATGGCGCGCATCATCGAGGCCGCCGAGGCCAACGCGATCGGGCACCTCCCGCCCATCGAAACCCCCTTGCGCACGAGCAGTGCCGCCCTGGCCGCCGCAGCCGTCGAGGTTGCCCGCGATCTGCAGGCGTGCGCCCTGGTCGCTTTCACCCAGACCGGTGCCACGGCGCGGCGTCTGTCCCGGCACCGCCCCGCCGTCCCGATCCTGGCGTTCACACCCGAACCGGTGGTGCGAAGCCAGTTGGCGTTGAGCTGGGGGGTCGAGACGTTCATCGTCCCGACCGTCGCCACCACCGACGAGATGGTGCGACAGGTCGACGAGGCGCTGCAGCTGACCGGGCGGGGCGCTGTCGGCGACCGCGTCGTGGTCGTCGCCGGAACCCCACCAGGACGGCCCGGCACCACCAACACCGTGCGGGTGCACCGCATTGGTGACGTCTGCTGACCCAGGAGTCGCAGAAGGTGCGCCCCAGCGCAAATGGGACAACGGCGAGTTCGGAGGCTGTGGTGACGTCCTCGACCCGGCGCCGGGTCGCCCGGTCGGCCGGGTTGTCCGGGCGATCCGCACGGCTAGCGGTGCTGGCGACCTTCCCGCCCGCCACACGAGATGAGCGCTAGTTCCACTTGCTCAAAACGAAGTTCACGAACTGATCAGGTTTCACGCGGCCACGAGCTGGCCGCTGATGTAGTCGTCAAGAGCGCGGTCGAGATGGCGCCAGGCAGTAGCGAGTGGG
>JBEKBX010000017.1:0-66123 GCA_050015175.1 Acidimicrobiales bacterium
CTGCACCGGCATGGGCTGATGTCGGCGTCGCTTCGGTTCGACCTTCACGTCCTTGAGCTTCGCCCGCATCCGCTCCGCCTCCGTGACCCGCCTGAGCCAGAAGCGCCCGGCTCTCGTCTTCCCGCACATGTGCGTGAAGACGAGAAACCCGAACGTCTCCGGTTTTCCGAGCCCCTGGGCGGCACGAGAGCGAGCGGCATTGCGCCCGAACTCGATGAGCCTGGTCTTGTCGGGGTGCAGCTCCGCTCGGCGTCGTCACGGTGTTCGAACCCGGCGACGAAGTCGTCCGCCCAGCTCCGTGCGAGCCAGCGGATCGTCAATCGTTCTCCTCGCTATTACTGGCAGACAGTTCGCGAACGCGCGCTCGCCATTCTGAGCCAGGTCGTGAGCGCGCTGAGATGCTGCGGTGGGAGGGTGTCCACACGCGCCCTAGAACCGTTCGGGCGGGGCCTCGCTAAGGCCCAGCGCGATGCACATGGTACTCCGACCCTGCCGATACGAGATTGACAGCTAGACGCTCCGGTGTAGCATACGTCGTATGGTTCTAGCAGAGGTATACCATAAACTAAAGGTAGAGCGGTGAGCGTTCGACATGCGCTGCTGGCGCTCTTGAGCGAAGGCCCGAAGTACGGGTTCCAGCTCCGTCAGGAGTTCGAAGAGGGCACCGGAGATGTCTGGCCACTCAACGTCGGTCAGGTGTACTCCACCCTCCAGCGCCTCGAACACTCGGGCCACATCGAGTCCGACGACTCGGCCGATGAGGGCCCCCAGAAGGTCTTCCGTCTCACCGAGGAGGGCAAGTCAGAGCTCCACCGCTGGCTCTCGTCGCCGACCGACATGGCCTCGCCACCTCGCGACGAGCTCGTGATCAAGGTGCTCTCGGCGCTTCGGGTACCCGAAGTCGACGTCAACGACCTGATCCAGCTCCACCGGCGCTACCTCGTCGAGCTCATGCAGCAGTGGACCCACCTAAAAGATGACGAGGCCGACTTCGATCTCGCCTTTGCTCTTGTCGTCGACGCCGAGCTGTCCCGATTGGACTCGGTTATCCGCTGGCTCGACGAGGCCGAAGGACGCCTGAAACGGGCCGAGATTGAACCCGCAGTTCCCTCGACGGTGCCGCGTTTGCGGCGAAGGCTTGTGGCGCGCCGATGAGCTTTCTCGAACTCAGGAACATCTCCAAGTCCTACGGCGAGGGCGCGACAGAAGTTCACGCCCTCGTGGACGTCTCGCTCTCGGTCGATCGCGGCCACCTCGTCGCGGTGATGGGACCGTCTGGGTCCGGGAAGTCGACCCTCCTCACGATCGCCGGCAGCCTCGAAGAGCCGACGAGCGGTGAAGTGCTGATCGACGGCAAGTCGCTCGCTTCGATGTCCCACAACGACAAGGCACGCCTTCGCCGCCGCACGATCGGCTATGTCTTCCAGGACTTCAACTTGCTTGCTGGGCTCACCGCTCTCGAGAACGTCTCGCTCCCGCTCGAACTCGATGACATGCCGGCGAGAAAAGCACGGACCCTCGCGATGACCGCGCTCGAGAACGTAGGGCTCGCCGAGCGGGCTGGACACTTCCCCGACGAGCTCTCAGGAGGAGAACGCCAACGAGTCGCGATCGCCCGCGCCGTGGTCGGTCAGCGCCACCTCCTACTCGCCGACGAGCCGTCGGGCGCGCTCGACTCGGCGAACGGAGAGACCGTGATGAAGATGATCCGCGGCGCCTGTAAGCAAGGCGTCGCCGCGGTGGTCGTCACCCACGATGCGCACCTTGCATCGTGGGCCGACCGCGTCGTCTTCCTCAAAGACGGTCGCATCGTCGACCAGACGGTGCCTCCTCCGAGCGCCGAGTCGCTTCTCGCGCCGACGCGGACCTCATGAGGGTCTCGATGGCCGCGCCGCGTGGCGAGGCTCGTTCCGCCCTTGGCCTCACGCCATCTCGGCGCGCCGTTGTTCGATGGGCATGGCGCTTGTTCCGCCGCGAGTGGCGCCAACAAATACTTGTCCTCGCACTGATCATCGTGGCCGTCACCGCGACGGTCGTCGGCTCGGCGGTGGCGACCAACACGCCCCTTCCGGCGAATACGGGGTTTGGCACCGCCCAGGACATGGCCACCTTCGCCGGGAATGACCCCCGTCTCGCCGCCGAGATCGCCTCGTTGGAGCACCGCTTCGGCAAGGTCGACGTCATCGAGAACGAGACGCTGAAAGTCCCCGGTTCTGTCGCTACCTACCAGCTACGGGCTCAGAACCCGAACGGCCCCTACGGCCAACCGACGCTCTCCCTCATCTCGGGTCACTACCCGAGTTCAACGGACCAGGTCGCCGTCACGGCCGGAATCGCATCGGATTTCAACTTGAAGGTCGGAGACACCTGGAAAGTCGGAGGCGAAGTCAGGCGGGTGGTTGGCATCGTCGAGAACCCACAGAATCTCCTCGACGAGTTCGCCCTCGTTCTGCCTGGACGGGTGAAGTCCGCGAACGACGTCACCGTGCTCTTCGACGCACCGGGGGTGAGTCCGAGCTCGATCGGCGAGCAGTGTGCCGCCTGCGGCCCATACGGCCGCCCCGGCTCCAATGTGGCCACGCCAGCCTTGGTGGCGCTGAGCACGATCAACCCCGAGACCCTGTCTCTTGCGGTGCTCACGATCGGGATGCTCCTCATCGCGCTGATGGCTATCGGCGGCTTCACCGTGCTCGCTCAGCGGCGGCAGCGCTCGCTCGGCATGCTGGCCTCGATCGGGGCTACCAGTAAGAACGTCTCCCTCGTCGTGCGGGCGAACGGACTTGTCGTGGGCGTCCTCGGGGCGGTGATCGGGACCCTTTTGGGCCTTGTCCTCTGGTTCGCCTATCGACCGAGCCTTGAGCAGAGCTCTCACCATCTGATCGGAGTCCTCGCCCTGCCCTGGGTCGTCGTCGCCGCGGCCATCGTGCTCGCCATTGTCGCGACGTACCTGGCCGCCTTGCGACCCGCTCGTTCGGTCACGAGGCTCTCTGTCATGACCGCCCTGTCCGGTCGTCCCGCCCCACCAAGACAGGTGCACCGGTCTGCGCTACCCGGGATCGCCTTTCTCGTCGTCGCATTCCTCGTACTCGGCTACTCGGGCAGCACTGACCACGGGACGGGCGGTGCGAGCACACTCGCGCTCGTCGTAGGGATCGTCGCCCTCATTCCCGCGATCATCCTGTTGGCGCCCTTCCTCCTCGTCGGGCTCGGGCGACTCGCCCGTCGCACCCCGGTTGCCGTCCGGCTCGCGCTCCGTGACCTCGCTCGCTACAGGGCTCGCTCTGCCTCTGCTCTAGCCGCGATCGGCCTCGGAGTGATGATCGCGGTGATGATCGCCACGCTTGCCCAGGCCCGATACTCCGATATCTGGGACCCCGCGGGGCCGAACCTGGCCTCGAACCAGGCGAACATCTCGATGGGAGTTCCGTACCCCACCCCGAGACAGGTGAGCGCCTGGGCCAAGGTCTCAGATGGTGTCGGCACAGCACTCGGAGCGCACCAAGTCGCGGCGCTCGAGGTGACCAGTGCCGGTCTCGGGAACATCTCCGGGACGAAGTCCCTTGGCGAATCGGTCTACGTCGCCACCCCACAGCTCCTGCAGGCGTTGGGCGTCTCCTCCTCCGAGATCGAGCCGAACGCCGAGATCGTGACGGCGCTTCCCGGTTTGACAGGCGATTCGGGTCTCGCGCTCAACTGGTGCGAGAAGATGATCCCGCAAGGCCCGCCCGGCAGCGGGAACTTCAACTGCGCGAAGAACGGCGTGTTGAACAACCCGGTGATCCAGGGGCTTGGCGCACTACCGAGCGGGATTCACGCACCGAACACGTTGATCACCGAGCGTGCCGTCCGCGCATTCCACCTTGCGCCCTCGATCTCGGTGCTTGGGTGGTTCGTCGAGGGCGCCGAACCGCTCACCGCGGCAGAGATCCACAACGCGCAGGCAGTCGCGGCAACGGCGAACTTGAGCATCGAGACCAGGAATGACGAACCGACCTCTTCGACAGTCATCAACTGGGCCACGTTCTTCGGCGTCGCGCTGGCGCTTTGCATCCTGGCCATGAGCGTCGGACTGATCCGCAGCGAGACTGCCAACGACCTACGGACCCTCGCCGCAACCGGAGCGAGCAGCTACACCCGTCGGACGCTGAGCGCCGCCACCGCCGGCGCGCTCGGGCTGGCCGGGGCGGTCCTCGGCACGTTCGCCGGCTACGTCGGTGTCATCGGCTGGTTGCGCGGCGACTCCGTGAACGGTGGCATCTCCGCGCTCGGAAACGTGCCCGTCGCAAATCTGTTGGTGATTCTCCTTGGCCTGCCGGTCCTGGCGGCTGCGGTCGGATGGTTGCTCGCCGGCCGTCAGCCGCCCATGCTCGCGCGCCAACCCATCGAGTGAACAGATGTCGAGTTCGGTGTACGAGATTGAACCTCGGCCATCTTCGCCGTGGGTCTTGCGGTCACGGCAGCCGGTTCACGACTGGCCGAAAGCTGATCGGCATCGGTACGGCAGGTACGAACCGAGCGAGACACCCCGCACCTGCCTGCCGGCACGACGCGGGGATGCCGGTTCCGGCGCCTCCCCGCCCTTGACCGCCTTTGGGTGGGGGCCTTCGTGTCGTTCGCCGTCGTCCTTGACGCATCTATCTACTTCGCGGTGACGTAGGACCGACTGGACAGAACACCTGACGCGCTACAGGAGCGTCGCGCAAGGCGGATCGTGTCGCGACAAATCGTCGGTCAGGTCGCACTCCGGGCGGCCGAGAGCGGGCGCAAATACTAGGCGTTACGCGCTTGCACAGAGTGAGCCGAGTTCGATGTACACAAGCGAGAGCGTTCGGTGCCAGTGCCCTCGGGTGGGGCCGGGTCGATCAGCTACCCGCTGTCGATGCCGCGAGGACGGCCCTCGTCGAGGCGATCGGTCATCGGTGGCTGCTCAGCTCTCTCTGGTAGATGTGTTGTTCTGCGTCGCGAAGTGCGCGTCGTTAGGGACCCGGCCCTTTCGTGACAGAGTCAAGATTTGGCCTTACCGTGTACCCGTGTCCGGTGGCGAGTTCCCCGATCCAGCGGACCTGATCCGCCAACAAGGGTGTGCAGGTGACGGCTGAGCGCCTAGCAGTCATGCGTGCTGTGTCCCGTCGACGCCACGGCGCGGCGGACGAGGTCGAGGAGTCCGTGCGGTCGTGCCGTCTCGTGCCAAGTGGTGTGCGACGCGCTCGGCGGGCTGACCGACAAGGGCTTCCTCCGGCGCATCCAGCCGGCGCGCTCGGGGGCTCGATATGAGGACCGGGTGGATGACAACCACCACCTCGTCTGTCGGAGCTGCGGCGTCACCGTCGATGATTGCTGCGCGCCGGGGAGCGCACCGTGCCTGCAGGCGGCCGATGACTACAGGTTCATTGTCGACGAAGCCGCGCTCATCTACTGGGGCACCTGCCCCGCCCGCCAGAAAGCGGCAGGGAGACGGCGAGGCAGGGGACTGGAACCATCAGCCACATGAGTAGGAGAGGAACAGCCATGAGCAAGGAAGACACGGACGCCACCGCCACCACTTCGGAGCAAGCGGCGTCGGCAGCCAGATGCCCTGTGATGGGCCACCCCCACGCCGCCATTGGTTCGATGGCGAACCAGCACTGGTGGCCGGACCAGTTGAACCTGCGGCCACTCGCCAAGAACTCACCGCTGATCGATCCCATGGGCGAGAAGTTCGATTACGGAGCCGAGTTCGCCACCCTTGACTTCGCGGCCGTGAAGACCGACATCGCCGAGGTGATGACGACGTCGAAGGATTGGTGGCCGGCTGACTTTGGCCACTACGGCCCGCTGTTCATTCGCATGGCTTGGCACAGCGCCGGCACCTATCGCATCTACGACGGCCGCGGCGGTGCCGGTTCGGGTACGCAGCGCTTCGCGCCGCTCAACAGCTGGCCCGACAATGCAAACCTCGACAAGGCGCGCCGTCTTCTCTGGCCAGTCAAGCAGAAGTACGGCCGGAAGATCTCCTGGGCCGATCTGTTGATCCTGGCCGGGAACTGCGCTCTCGAATCGATGGGCTTCAAGACGTTCGGCTTCGGTGGCGGACGAAAGGACGTCTTCGAGCCCGAAGAGGACATCTACTGGGGGCCCGAGGACACCTGGCTCGGCGACGAGCGCTACAGCGGCGATCGCGAGCTCGCGAATCCTCTCGGGGCGGTGCAGATGGGTTTGATCTACGTGAACCCGGAGGGGCCAAACGGCAATCCTGATCCCGTTGCGGCGGCCCGGGACATCCGGGAGACGTTCGCTCGGATGGCCATGAACGACGAGGAGACAGTTGCGCTCATCGCTGGCGGGCACACATTCGGCAAGACCCATGGCGCCGCCGATGCCTCGCGCTACGTCGGTCGCGAGCCCGAAGGCGCCCCGATCGAGCAGCAGGGTCTGGGCTGGAAAAACACCTACGGCAGCGGGAAGGGCGACGACGCGATCACGAGCGGCTTGGAAGTGATCTGGACCACCGAGCCGACGAAGTGGGACAACGACTTTTTCGAGAACCTGTTCAGCTACGAGTGGGAGCTCACGAAGAGCCCGGCCGGGGCGCATCAGTGGCGTCCCACCGATCGGGCAGCGGACGACACTGTGCCCGACGCGCACGACCCGTCGAAGCGACACGCTCCGATGATGCTCACGACGGACCTGTCGCTTCGGTTCGACCCGATCTACGAGCCGATCTCGCGGCGCTTCCACGAGAATCCGGGCGAGTTCGCAGACGTCTTCGCCAGGGCGTGGTACAAGCTGACCCACCGCGACATGGGTCCCATCTCCCGCTATCTCGGCCCGGAGGTCCCTTCCGAGCAGTTGATCTGGCAGGACCCCGTCCCCGCCGTCGATCACCCACTGGTCGACGCGGACGACGTCGCTGCCCTGAAGAGCACGATCCTCGCCTCAGGGCTGTCGGTCTCCCAACTGGTTGCGACCGCGTGGGCGTCGGCTTCGACTTTCCGCGACAGCGACAAGCGCGGCGGAGCCAACGGGGCCCGTATCCGCCTCGCTCCGCAGAAGGACTGGGAGGTGAACAATCCGCCCGAGCTGGCAACAGTGCTGCACATCCTGGAGGGGATCCAGGCTGAGTTCAATAGCTCGCGGACTGGTGGGAAGAAGGTGTCCCTCGCCGATCTGATCGTCCTCGGCGGGTGTGCCGCCATCGAGCAGGCTGCCAAGAATGCCGGGCATGACGTGCAGGTTCCGTTCTCGCCGGGGCGCACGGACGCATCGGCCGAATGGACCGACGTCGAGACCTTTGCCGTGCTCGAGCCAACGGCTGACGGCTTCCGCAACTATTTCCGAGCCGGCGACAAGCGCCGGCCGGACGAGCTGCTGATCGATCGGTCGAGCCTGCTGGCGTTGACCGCTCCGGAGATGACGGTGCTCGTCGGCGGCCTGCGCGTCCTGGGCGCGAACACTGGCCACGCCGAACTCGGCGTCTTCACGAGCCAACCCGAGACGCTGACCAACGACTTCTTCGTGAACCTGCTCGACATGGGAACCGAGTGGCGCGTGTCCTCTACCGAGCACGTCTACGAGGGCCGCGACCGTGAAACCGGACAGGTCAAGTGGACCGCTACTGCCGTCGACCTCGTGTTCGGTTCGAACTCCCAGCTCCGAGCCGTCGCCGAGGTCTACGCCTGCGACGACGCACAGCAGAAGTTCCTGCAGGACTTCGTAGCGGCGTGGGTCAAGGTCATGAACCTCGACCGATTCGACCTTCCCTGAACACGGCGCACCAGCTTCTCCCCGACGCGTGGACGCCCACAGCATCGGGGGGAATCCGCTCGGACGGCCACCTTCGCCGCGTCCGCAAGGGTGGAGGTCAGGCAGGCAGAACGAGCCATTGGATCAAACGTTTACCCGACCAGAACACGTCTGCGCCCGATACCTGATGGTGTCCGCGGTCACATCGCCGCCGCGGCAGAAGTCGACAAGCACCAACGCACTCCCACTGTGGACGTGTCCTGCAGCGGAGCTGTGACAACCCTCGCCAGGTCCGATGCGAGGCGTGCATCGACGCCTACCCGACATCGACGCCCGAGATCAGAGGTCGGTGTGGTGCGGCGATCGCGACTCGGAAGAAAGCACGCACGGAGTGGAACAGGGCCAATCCCGGGACGGTCCACGACCCGGAGCTGCTCCGACGGGAGATCCTTCCGCGCCTCCGGACCCTGCCGCTTTCCGAAGCATTCGAGGCGGCCGGTTGTTCCAAGGCTTGGTGCTGGCGCCGCCTACCTTCCTGGACGGTCGTAGGAGCACCGTCGCCCAACATTCGGGGCAGAATCCTCACACCCCACGGCGGCCCATCCCGAGGTGTAGGCTCAGCTAGCAGTTCTCAGCAGGGACGCTCCGTTCGGCTGGGACGACCAGTCAGGTCGCCGCCCGGGTGCAGGCTCAACGCCTCTTCTGATCATGGTGAAGAGGAGGGGCATGTCTGCAGAGGATCAGGCCATGTTTGGTCACCGCCGTTGTGTCCTCACGATCGCTCTCTCGGGAAGTGTCTGGCATGTCGCGTCGGGAGCACGGCCGCACGGAACTTGGAGAGACAAATGGATCGGGAGGTAAGACTGGCCGTCAATCGTGGCAGCGCACGCGTCCCCGACCGTGGTGCCAGGCGCGCCGACGCGGAAGATTCGCGGCCCCTTCCCATGCCCGCCGCATGGCCACAGCACGGCAGGCTAAACGGCGGCGGGGGTGAAGCACTTGCTTCGCTCGAGCCTCCCAGCCCGAGTGTGCCATTCGTCTCCACAAGGATCATGCCCACGCCAACAGTGGCGTTGGTGAGCACCTACCCGCCGACCGTCTGCGGACTAGCCACTTTCACGAGCAACCTATCGGCGGCAATCGCCGCTCCCGAGTCGGGTTGGCGCACTCTGGTTATCCGGGTAGTTGATCGCGTCGAAGCCGATGCACACGACGAGGTTGTCGCCCAGTGGGTCGCCGGCGACCGCGCCTCTCTTCATCGGGCGGTCACAGCCATCGAGTCGTCGGATGCGGTGGTGCTCCAGCATGAGTACGGGCTATTCGGGGGGCCTGACGGCGAGGACGTGCTCGAGTTGATCGAGGCCGTGGAAGTGCCGCTCGTTGCAGTGCTGCACACGGTGCTACTCGACCCGACCCTGCATCAGCGTTACGTCCTCGAACAAGTGATGACGGCGGCATCGTTGACCGTCGTCCAGAGCGAAGCCGCCCGTCGTCGTCTTATCGCGGTCCACGGTGCGGACGCCGAACAGGTCGTGGTCGTGCCCCATGGCGCAGCCGCGAACTTCACAGGACCGGTGCTACCCGAGATCGAACGACCGGCCGTCCTGACTTGGGGCCTCCTCGGCCCGGGCAAGGGGATCGAGCACGGGATCACCGCGGTCGCTCTCCTGCGGCAACGTTCGCCCGCGCCGTGGTACATCGTTGCCGGGCAGACTCACCCCAAAGTCCTCGCCGCTCAGGGCGAGCGCTACCGCTGCCAGTTGCAGGACCAGAGCCGCGCCCTGGGCATAGCCGACCGGGTGTGCTTCGACGACAGCTACCGGGACTGGGGGTCCTTGCGAGCGTTAGTCCGCAGCGTCGATGTCGTGCTGTTGCCCTACGACTCGCTCGACCAGGTCAGCTCCGGTGTACTGGTCGAGGCCATCGCATCGGGTAAGCCGGTCGTCGCGACGAGATTCCCGCACGCGGAAGAGCTGCTCTCTCAAGGCGCCGGTTTGACGGTGCCCCAGGGCAACTGCGAGGCCATGGCAGATGCACTCGACCGGGTGCTGTACGAACCCGGCTTGGCGGCAAGAATGGCCGCCGCCTCACGGCGGGAGGGTGCTGCCCTCCTCTGGCCGGCGATAGGCGCGACATACCGTTCGCTCATTGCGGAGGTCTTGCCAGCGAGAGCAGTGGCGTGATCGAGACGGTGGCGCCGCTGCCGACTCTCCGCCACCTGGCCCGACTGTCCGATGTCGTGGGGACCTTCGAACACGCCAAACTGGACCGCCCTCGGCCGGAATGCGGCTACTGCACCGACGACGCCGGGCGACTGCTCGCCATCGCGTCCCGGCTGGCCTCGGATGCCAACGCGCCCCTCCTAGCAGAGGTCGCTCTCGGCTTTCTCGAGCGGGCCCATGTTGGCGGGGGCCGCTTCCGCTTGCGGCAGGGTGTGGACGGCGCCTGGACGAACGATCGACCGAGCGACGACTCGGCTGGCCGCGCCCTGCTCGGTCTCGGGACCGCCGTGGCGCGGGCGCCGTGGACGAACCTGCGCGATCGAGCCCTCGTGCTCTTCGGTGAAGCCGCGGACTTCCGTTCCGAACACCCTCGCGCCGTTGCCTATGCTGCCCTCGGCGCCGTCGAGCTGTTGCAGGCCGTGCCCAACCATGCCGGTGCGCGCGGCTTGGTCAGTGACGCCGCGGACAGCATGCCTGGCCCTGGCACCTCCGACGAGTGGCCGTGGCCGGAGCCCCGGCTCAGCTATGCCAACGCGCTACTTCCGGACGCTGCCCTGGCGGTAGCCGTCGCTATGGGGAGACAGCGTGCCGCGAGCGACGCGCTTCACCTGTTGGAATGGCTCGTCGACCAGGAAATGGTCGAGGGTCACTTCAGCTTCACGCCAGTCGGTGGCCGCGGCCGAGATGGGCCGCAACCGGCGTTCGACCAGCAACCGATCGAGGCGTGGATGATGACAGAAGCATGTGCGAGAGCCTTTGCTCACACGGGAGACCGCCAGTGGGCAAATGCGGCGTGCCGCTCGGGTGCGTGGTTCCTCGGAGACAACGACGTGAGGGTGACTGTCTTCGACCCGGCGACCGGGGGCGGCTTCGACGGGCTGGAGCCAGAGGGCGTGAACCGCAACGAGGGGGCAGAGTCGACCCTGGCGTTCGTGGGCACGATGCTCCAGCTCCAAGAGCTGACGTCCGCGAATGCGGGTCACATTGAGTCAGTTCCGACGGTCCCCTCGCGTTGCGGGGTTTAGGGTGGCGACGCGCAGGGCGTCGAGCAGATTACCCACGTGCGCGGTGGCCACGCCGACACAGCGGTCGGCGGCTCCGTAAGTGAGGTACACGTCGTCACCGTCGCAATGCGCTCCTTGGACAAAGACGACGTTGTCCACATCGCCCCGGCGCTCCCAGTCGAGCTCCGGCTCGAGCACTGGTTGGGAGAGGCGGCTCTGCAGTCGACCGGTGACCTGGTCCAACAGCGCCAGGTTGATCGTGTACGAGCCGTCGCCACGCCGTTCGTGAAAGAAGAGTAGGAACCCCGCCTCCGTCGGGACGGGGGGTGCCCCCGCGCCGACGCCGAGCGCCCCTGGAGTTGGTCGGATCAGCGTGTGCACGTCGAGGTCGGCCATGTAGGCATCCCAGTAGTCGGGGCCCGCATGCCACAGCTGCTCGAGGTCGTCGAACACGGCGAGTTGCATGTCGGGGTAGATGCGATGGATGAGAGCGACGCGGTTGTCGGAGAGGGTGAAGACGACAGCGTCCTTGTTTGCCACGCCGGGTGGTCCGAGCAGCTGGCCGGTCGCCTCTTCAAGCTCGAACCTTTGGCCGTCCCAGCACAGGCGGTGAGCGCCGATGCGCCACGGTCCCTGTCCGGGCGGGGGCACGTGCGTGTAGGTCATCACGAGCCGCCGGATGCCGCGGTCCTCCACCCACTGCACCCGCGGGTCCTCAAAGCTCAGCGCGGCCCCGATACCTGAGCTGGCAAGGACGTAGCCGTACTCGTAGTGGTACCCGTCGGCGGAGGTAAAGACGACGATGTCGGAGACGTAGTCGACGAAACGCTGGCCGGTGCCGTCACCGGCGCGGTAGCGATCCCGCACGGCCCGAACGAAGAGGTGGTAGGCGCCAGCATGATGCAGAACACCGGCGTTGAACAACGGCCCGTACCCGCGCACCGCGCCAGCCTCGACAATGGGCCGGTCGCGCAACCGCCGGACAGGACGTGGTGGAATCACGGCCACCGAGTCGTCGTGCAAGCCGCCTCCTGCTCGGATCGATAGGGTAATAACACGCTTGTTATCGACACGATCAGAGCACGGCTTAACCAGCTGGGTGGTGGATGCCAATGAGCCACAGCGCCGACCCACGTGAGCTGTTCCAGCGCTTCGAAGGCAATCCGATCCTGCGCCCGCACGACTTCCCCAAGATGGTGAACGCGGTGTTCAACCCGGGCGCCACCGTCATCGACGGTCGAACACTGCTGTTGTTGCGCGTCGAGTACCGCACCGGCCTCTCCTCGCTCGTCACGGCTACCAGCGAAGACGGGCTGACTGGGTGGGAAATCGACGCGGTTCGAGGGTTGCAGCCACGGTCGGACGGTTTCGAGGAGCACTGGGGGATCGAGGACCCGAGGATCACCCGTGTCGGCGACGAGTACTTCGTCGTCTATGTCGGATACTCCACCGCTGGGCCGCTCGTCTGTCTGGCCAAGACGCGTGACTTCGTGCAATGGGAGCGAAGCGGTGTCCTGCAGCCGCCCGAGGACAAAGACGCCGCACTCTTCCCGACGACCTTCGATGGACGATGGGCGCTGATTCACAGGCCAGCACCGGCGATGTCAGGGTTGGGCGCTCACATCTGGCTGTCGTTCAGCCCCGATCTGCGCCACTGGGGCGACGCCCGGGTGCTGCTCGCGGCACGGCACGGCGGTTGGTGGGACGCCAACAAGGTGGGGCTCGGACCCCCTCCGCTTCTCACCAAGGATGGTTGGCTGCTGTGCTACCACGGGGTGCGGGTCACTGCATCCGGGTCGATCTACCGGCTTGGGTTGGCATTGCTGGACAGGGACGACCCGACCAAAGTTCTGGCGCGCGGCAACGAGTGGGTGTTCGGTCCCCACGAACCTTACGAACGATCAGGCGACGTGCCGGACGTTGTCTTCCCGTGTGGTTGGGTCGTGCGCGACGACGGCGACACCTTGCACCTCTACTACGGCGCCGCGGACAGCGTCGTCTGCGCGGCCGAGGCGAGTCTGGAGAAACTGCTGAGCCACCTGGAGGAGCACCCGTACCCGCTGGACGAAGAACACCCGTACCCGCTGGACACGGCCGACAAACCTCCGAGGGGGACTCCGGGCGTGGCCTAAGGGTGCGGCGAAGGCTACACAAGGGGTGGTCGCCCACGCTCGGTGAAGGGAGCGCGACCTCCTGAGCCAAGCGATGGTTTGCATCTCAGTTGCTCATCCAAACATGCTCATTGTGAGCAGTACTGATCAGTGTGCCTCGCCTCAGCGTGGTTGCCCGACTTGGGATCGTCCCCCGAACACGGAGTGCAGGACGACGTTTCTGGTACGCACCTTGGCCCTAACTGGGGCAATAGTGGAAGTTACGTGGACCTTGCGCGGTAGTCGAGAGTTACGTAGGGTGAACCAAGTCAGTTTCACTACCGGGAAGGATCGCTCATAATGAGCAACTTCGAGCATGAGTTCACGACGCAACCGGAGATGTGGCGGCGCGCCGCGGAGCTCGCGTCCGCGGTGACCCTGTTTCCACCGGATGCCCGGGTCGCCTTTGTCGGCTGTGGCACCTCGCTCTATGTCGCTCAGGCGGCCGCTGCATACAGGAACGAGCAGATGCTAGGCGAGAGCGACGCCTTCCCGGCGTCGGAGATGCCCCCCGGCCGCAGGTATGACGCGGTTGTCGTGATCTCTCGCTCGGGGACGACCACTGAGGTCCTCGACGTGACGGCGACGCTCGTTCCACACACGCGGACCTTGGCGATCACCGCTGTAGACGACAGTCCCCTCACCCGGCTTGCCGCAGAGCGCATCGTGCTCTCGTTCGCTGACGAGCAGTCGATCGTACAAACGCGCTTCGCGACAAGCGCCCTCTCTCTCCTGCTCGCCAGCTTCGGGTGGGACGTCGAGGCCTCTGCGACCAGGGCCGAGGTGTTCCTCGGCGAGCCGCCCGAAGATGTCGGCGCGGCTGACCACTTCGTCTTCCTCGGCCGGGGCGTCGGCGCCGCGCTGGCGAACGAGGCCGCGCTCAAGTTGCGAGAGGTGCTCGGCGCCTGGACCGAGTCCTACCCCACGATGGAGTACCGCCACGGACCGATCTCCGTCGCCAGCGAGCGATCGCTCGTATGGATCCTCGACGACGCCGAGCCGAGTATCGACGATGAGATAGCGATCACCGGCGCTCGTGTCGTGCGTAGTGGGAACGACCCGCTCGCCGGCCTCGTCCGGGTCCACAGCGCCGTCCAGCTACTAGCGACGAGGCGGGGCGTCGATCCCGATCACCCCCGCTTCCTCGTTCGCTCGATCATGCTCGACCGCCGCTGAGATGACGAGCGGTGCAGCGAGTGCCGTTGTCGCACTCGACATCGGCGGCACGAAGATCGCCTCGGCGATCGGCGACGCCGACGGGGAGCTGCGCCGTTGGCGAACGCTGCCGACCGAGGCCGAGCGCGGTGCCGAACGGGTGCTCGAGTCGGCGATCGCTCTCGCCAACGAAGTGCTCTCAGAGGAGCGGGCGAACGGTGGTGACGTCCGTGCCATCGGCGTGTCCACGATGGGCTTGACCCGCGTTGATCGCGTTGATCTCGCACCAAACGTCCCAGGCTGGGAGGACCTCGCGATTCCCGCGGCGATCGAGAGTGCGTTTCCCTCGCTACCAGCGGCGTTCGGCAACGACGTGAAGCTGGCAGCGCTCGCCGAACTTACGTGGGGTGCACTCGCGGGCGTGGCCTGTGGCGTCTACCTCAACCTTGGGACCGGCATCGCCGCCACTCTCGTCTTCGACGGCCAGGTTGTCGAGGGGGCTCACGGGGCGGCCGGCGAGATCGGTTACTGGCTCACCGACGACTCCGCGACGGCACGAATGGCCGCGGACGGTGCGGTTCCGACAGAGGAGGCGCTCGGCGGCAGGGGTGTCGCGCGCCAGACCGCCGCGCTCTTCGGGCGGGCGGTCGAGGTCGACGAGCTCATCGCACGAGCCGAGGACGACCAGCGCGCAGAGCTGCTGCTCCAGCGCTTGTGGGACAAGATCGGGGCCCTCGTTGCCAATCTGGCGATCGTCTGCGACCCGAAGGTCCTCGTCCTGGGTGGTGGTTACGTCCGATCCGACCACTTCCCCATCGACGCCATCGCCCGCTTCGTCGGTCGCGCGGTGCCCTACCCTCCCGATGTGGTGCGCGCTCGCTTCGCGGGAGACGCGTCGCTCCACGGGGCGGTGGCGGTGGCACTGCGGGACTGCCTCGGCGTCGCGAGCCCAGGTGGGGCCGTCGCCCGGACAAGGAACCGTCGTAGAGGATCCTCACAGTGACCCTGAGTGCCGCCCTCGACGAGACCTACCACGTCAGTGCGCTCACGCTCGGCGCAGCCCATGGCGCCGAGGAGGCGCATTCCCGGGCGGGCGGGAATGGCCTCGACGTCGCGCGCGTCCTCGGGGGCGCCCGGGTCGCGGTGCCAACTACCGATCTCGCGGCGAGATCCGCCGTCCATCAGATCGAGCAGTCGTGACGCTGCCGTACTCGGTTCGCCGAGGCCCTCCGGAACTTTTCCGAATGCGTTCTACCGCAAGCATGCAATCAGCAAATGGGCAGACAAGGAAGGGGAACGATGAGCAAGAGGACATGGATACACAGCACGGCGTTCAAAGCAACTGCGGCGGCAGCGGCCGCATCGTTGGTGCTTTTCGGGAGCGCCGCGGCTGCTTCGCCGGCCCCGCGCCACGCCAGCACAAGCGGCGTGACGATCAACGTGGCCATCGCCTACCCGGCTCCGCCGAAGGCGATGCTCGCCAAATTCACGAGCCAGACCGGCATCAAGGTCAACTGGTCGAACGTGGGATGGGACGACCTGCAGACCAAGATCGCAGCCGCCGCGGCGGCCAACACCTACTTCGCCGACGTTACGGACGTGGACTGGTCCAAGGTGGGCGAGTACTACGTGACGAAATGGTTCCTGCCACTCAACCAGTACTTCAAGATCAGCTCCCTTACATCTCAGTACCCGCAGCTCAGCTCGTTCGTCCGGAACGGGTCGCTCATCGGGATGCCGATGGACGTGTCGCTACTCGTCACGACGATCAATGAGAAGCTCTTCAACAAGGCTGGGATCACCTCGACGCCGACCACGCTCGGTCAGTACACAAAGGACCTGCAGACCCTGAAGTCCAAGGGCGTCGTCAAATACCCCCTGGACATCCCCTTTGCCGCTGCAGAAGGGCTCTCGACGTACTGGTACGAGCTCACTGCGGCGATGGGAGGCCAGGTGCTGAGCACGTCCTACAAGCCTTTGTTCACCAGCCCATCCTCTGCCGGTTACAAGGCGATGGCGTGGATGGTGAACGCCTACAAGAGTGGGCTCGTGGCGAAAGCGAACCTCGACTACACGGACTACCAGGGGTTCACGACCGAGATGGCGCACGGTCTTGCTGCGAGCGTCTTCTCCGATTACTCGGGAGACATCGGCACGATTTATGACGTCCCCAGCCAGTCGAGCGTCGTCGGTGACGTCACCTACGTCTCGACACCAGGGATCTCTGGCGCAGCTCCCAACCTCGCCAACCCTGACGGGATCGGCATCCCAAGGTTGGCCGAGCACGTCCAAGCAGCGGTCGAGTTCATCAAGTGGATGGAGGAGCCCGCAAACCAGGCGGCGTTCGCTGGTGCCGCCGGGCCCAAGAACGTCATCAGCACCTTCCCGCTGCCGTCCAATCGTGGCGGACTCGGCCTCCTCGCATCATCGGGCAAGGTCCCTGGCGCAGCCGCGCTCGTCAACCTCGTCGAGAACCACGGGCGTGCCGTCTTCCCCGCCGGTGCCCCACCCTGGTACCCGAACTTCAGCAACGCCGTCTACACGAACTTGCATTCAGCCGCTGCAGGCCAGGAGAGCGTCGCCGCCGCCATCTCGGCGATCGCCTCCGAGGTGAACAGCCTCAACAGCTAGCACCAGTCAGAAGTGGGTCCCGGCCGGGCCGTCGACGAGGGGCGCGGCCGGGACCTCGAACTTGGGAGGAAGGAGCAGCGTGTCGCAGGCCGCGATCTCGAGTCGACGCCCGCTGCCTGGGCTCGCCCACCGACGTTCGCGCCGGTCCGAGGCGATGGGCTACGCCATGGTCGCACCGCTGCTCGTCTTCATCCTGGCCCTCGCGCTTTATCCAACAGTTCTCACCACGATCGACGCGTTCATGCACATCGACCCGCTCACCCCGCCGAACCACTTCGCCGGGTTCGGCAACTTCGCGGCCATCTTCTCCAACCCGGAGATCCGCCAGAGCTTCGAGAACACCGGCTGGTACGTCGTCTTCGGCGTCGGGCTGACGCTCGTGTTAGGCACGGCCTTCGGGCTCCTGCTCCAGCGGCGCTTCCGCGGCCGGGGCGTCGTCCTGGCGATCGTGATCCTCCCCTGGGCGCTGCCCGGAGTCGTCGAGGGTGTGATCTGGTCCTGGATCTACGACCCGACGTTCGGCGTGCTCAACTCGGTGCTGAAGAGCCTGCATCTCCTCTCCCAATACCAGCTCTTCATCGGCACCCGTCAGATCGAGAGCATCCTGCTCATCTCGCTCGTCCAGGTCTGGCAGATCACCCCGCTCGCGACTCTGCTCGTGCTCGCGTCTTTGCAGAGCATCCCCGGTGAGGTCTATGAAGCGGCCCGCGTCGACGGTGCCGGTTGGTGGCAGGTGATCCGCCGGATCACGCTGCCGCTCATCAGGCCCGGGCTCGCGATCGCGGCCGTTGAGGCACTCGTCCTGTCGCTGAACATCTTCGATCAGGTCTATGTGTTGAACGCGGGTGCCACGACGGCGTCGTCGGTGATGAACATGACCTATTTCGTCACTTTCCAGGGGCTCAACTTCGGGCAGGGATATGCCCTCTCGTTGCTGGCGACCGTCGTCACGGTGGTGCTGTCACTCGGCGCCTTGAAGCTCCTCTATCGGAAGGTCACCTTCTAAATGAGACGGCGGATCGGGGTCTGGGCCCGGCGGGCCGGAATCGCCCTCGTGATCGCGTGGTCGCTGTTCCCGGTCTACTGGGCGCTCAACACGAGCCTCATGACAAGTTCTGAGGCTCAGAGCACTCCCACACACTTCTTCGCTACTCGGCCAATCTTCACGAACTATCAGGCCATCTTCGGAGCCGGTCCACAGTCCGCCGCGGCGGCCGGGGGTATCGGCCGTTCTCTCGTGAACATCGTGGTGGAGAGCGGCGGGGCGACACTGCTGACGCTCGCTATCGCGATCCTCGGTGCCTACGCGTTCGCGCGGCTGCGATTCCGGCTGAAGAACCTGTTCTTCTACACCGTGCTCGGGACCCTCACCCTCCCGGTATACGCGACGCTGATTCCGCTCTACCGGATCATGAGCGAAGTCGGCCTTATCAACACCTACCTCGGCATCGTTCTCGTCTACGCATCGGGGTTCATGCCCCTTGCCATGTGGATCATGTACAACGTCTTTCTCGCCCTCCCTCCGAGCATCGAGGAGGCGGCCGTCATCGACGGAGCCTCGATGCTCCAGAGGTTCTACAAGGTCGCGCTTCCCATCGCGAAGCCAGGGATCGCTGCGACGGCGATCATCACATTCCTCTTGGGATGGGGGCAGTTCATCTTCCCCCTGGTGCTCAGTAGCACCGGGTCGACCCAGCCGCTCACCGTCGTCCTCGCTGCGCTCGAAGGCCGCCACGTCGTCCCCTACACGATCATCAATGCGGCGGCTATCGTTGCTATCGCCATCCCTGCGGTTCTGGTCTTTCTGTTGAATAGGTGGATCGTGGAAGGCATCATCGCGGGAAGCGTGAAGTAGTTATGGACCGCCCCGCAGGTCAGGCCGTGAGAGTCCCAGATGAGAACCGGGCGCCCACTGCTGGCAACCCTGATCAGACGGTTCCCCCGGACCCACGAGACGGCAGAACGAAGAGGCGGAAAGGTGCTCCCATGCCGGGTCCCGAGCACCCGTTGCCGCCCCGCAACCGCGCCCGGAACCTCCGCCCGCGGATACGAGACAGCCGACTGCGGTCGATCGTCGAGGTCATCGACGACAACGGTGCCGTCGGCGTCGAGGACCTCGCGGAGTCGCTCGGAGTGTCGCCGGCGACGGTCCGCCGAGACCTCGCCCGCCTGGCCGACCAGGGCATGATCACACGGTCACATGGCGGCGCCATGCGTCCGGACGTCGGGCTCGAGGTGCCGATCAGCTATCGCCGCGGAACAGCTGTTGCCCAGAAGCGTCGGATCGCCGCCGCGGCCGCCGCGCTGATCGGCGAAGGCGCCATCGTAGGCATCACCGGCGGTACGACCACGATGGAGGTCGCGCGGGCGCTGACGCCGGTGCGCAAGCTCACAGTCGTGACCAATGCGCTCAACGTAGGAATGCAGCTGGCGCGCCACCGAAACATCCGTCTCGTCTTAACCGGTGGCGTCTGCCGCACGGCGTCGTTCGAGCTGTCGGGGCCGATCGCAGAGAGCACCCTCTCCGGTTACAACCTCGACGTAGCCTTCCTCGGCGTCGACGGAATCGACGTTGACGCCGGTTGCACGACGCATGACGACGCCGAGGCGAGAGCGAACGCAGCGCTCGTCAAAATAGCGCGACACACTGTCGTCGTCGCCGATAGCTCAAAGATCGGCCGCATCACTTTCGCGAGCATCTGTCCGCTCGACCTCGTCGACCAGCTCATCACCGACAACGAGGCAGATCCACAGGCTGTGTCACGACTCGAAGCTGCCGGGCTTCGAGTCGTCCTCGCGTGACTCAGCTGAGAGAGCCTGCAACTGAGAACAAGTCGATCCCCGAGCGCCTTTTTTGCTCCCAACCGAGAGCAAAGACTGTGAGAGCCTGCCAGATTCGCTTGACCACCAGAACCGGCCAGATTCAGTTGGCCTGGTCCTCGGCGCTCCCGTCTGTTCCTAAATCGGCGGTGGCGCCTCACCCTCGCCTTGAGTGACGCGAAGCGCTCCAACGGCCCGCGATCGTTGGCCCGCCAACTGTCTGATCAGACTCTGACACCACTGAGGCTGGGTCCGCGTGGTCTCGCCGGGCCTAGCGAGCAGAGCACCTTGAAAACACGCCCTCGAGAAAGGAAGGCTCATGACCATACTGAGCGAACCCACCGGGCTCGGCCTGGCTGAGAGCGCAAGTGCCAGCCGCGGCTGGCGCGGCAAGCCGACCCTGACTCTGGAGGCCACTACCTCCGCAACAGATCGCGCGCGGCTTAAGGGCCTCAGGTTCATAACCCGTCTTGGCATAAACCGTCAGGTGCCTTTGGACCAAGGACGATCTGCGAACGGCGACGCGGTGTGGCGCGGCGTCGTTTGAGAGCTATCCGATGACGAACCAGGCAATCTCGACCGAGACACTGACGGGCGCTGTCAGATAGATCGTGAAGGCGCCGGCCTGCGTGTCCGGTACGACGGCTGCGACCGCGACGACGGCTGAGGTGCTGCCGCTGGTGACAAAAGCCTGGAGAGTGGCGAAAATCAGACTACCCGCCGTCAGTGTGACTCCGGCAACGGTCACACTCGCCTCGGGATTGGCCGTCGTTCCCGCTATGAGAGCGGTTCCGCTTCGCGAGAACGTGGCAACTCCCTCGACTTGGAGCGCCGTGCCTGTAGTGCTTGCGGCCGACACGCCGATCCCCGTGCCGCTCGAGCCCTGCACTCCAATACCGTCATTCTGGGTGCTGCCGTAGACGCCCACGCCACCTTCTGGGCTCGTGCTGACGCCCTGGACGCCGTACTTGCCGGCCAGTGCGCTTTGGCCGTACACGCCGGTGCCGTTCTCCGAGGTTCCTTGGACGCCGTAGCCACCGCCTGGGCTCGTATCGACACCTTCCACGCCGCTCTTGCCATTTGCTGCGGTTTGGCCGTAGGCACCCGTACCGTTGGTCGAGCTCCCGTTGGTGCCGTAGCCACCTCCTTTGCTCGTGTCGACGCCTTCCAGGCCGCTCTGGTCATCGGTCGTGGTAGTGCCGTAGACGCCGGTGCCGTTGTCTGAGCTTCCCTGGACGCCGTAGCCTCCGCCTGGGCTGGTGTTGACGCCCTCGACTCCGCTCTTGCCGGCCGCCGAGGTTTGCCCCTGGACACCGGCACCTCCGCTCGAGGTTCCGAAGGCGCCGATCCCGACCGCAGAGGCCCCGTAGGTGCCGTAACCGCCGGCAGAGCTCGTGTCGACGCCCTCGACTCCGCTCTTGCCGGCCGCCGAAGTTTGGCCGCGGGCTCCGATGCCGTTCTCCGAGGTTCCCTCGATGCCGTAACCGCCGGCCGAACTCGTGTCGACGCCTTTGACGCCGCTCTTGCCAGCGGCCAAGGTCTCGCCGTAGGCGCCGACGCCGTTGGTCGAGCTCCCGTAGGTACCGAAGCCGCCCAGCTTGCTTTCGTCGACCCCTTCCACGCCGCTCTTGTTCGCCGCCAAGGTTTGGCCGTAGGCGCCGACGCCGTTGGTCGAGCTCCCGTAGGTGCCGAAGCCGCCTAACTTGCTCGTGTCGACGCCTTTGACGCCGCTATTGTCGGCCGCCGAGGTCTCACCGTAGGCGCCGGTGCCGTGCTCTGAGGTTCCTTCGACGCCGTAGCCACCGTCCACGCTCGTGTTGACGCCTCTGACGCCGCTCTTGCCAGCCGCTGCGGTCTCACCGTAGGCGCCTGTTCCGTTGGTCGAGCTCCCGTAGGTGCCGAAACCGCCTTCCTTGCCCGTGTCGACACCCTCGACTCCGCTCTTGCCGGTCGCCGAGGTTTGGCCGTAGACGCCGGTGCCGTTCTCTGAGGTTCCTTCGACGCCGTAGCCACCGTCCACGCTCGTGTTGACGCCTCTGACGCCGCTCTTGCCAGCCGCTGCGGTCCGGCCGTAAACGCCGGTACCTCCGCTGGAGCCTCCGTAAGCCCCGATTCCGTTCGTAGAGTGCCCGTAGGTGCCGTAACCGCCTGACTTGCTCGTGTCGACGCCCTCTACGCCGCTCTTGCCGTTCGCGGCGGTCTCACCGTAGGCGCCGGTGCCGTTCTCTGAGGATCCCTGGACGCCGTAGCCACCCTTCTTGCTCGTGTCGACACCCTCGACGCCGCTCTTAATGTCCGCCGAGGTCTCACCGTAGGCGCCGGTGCCGTTGGTAGAGCGCCCGTAGGTGCCGTAACCGCCTGACTTGCTCGTGTCGACACCCTCGACGCCACTCTTGTTATCCGCCGAGGTCTCACCGTAGGCGCCGGTGCCATTGGTAGAGCTCCCGTAGGTGCCGTAACCGCCTGACTTGCTGGTGTCGGCGCCCTCGACTCCGCTCTTGCCGGCCGCCGAGGTTTGGCCGTAGACGCCGGCGCCGTTCTCCGAGGTTCCTTCGACGCCGTAGCCACCGTCTGCGCTCGTGTTGACGCCTCTGACGCCGCCCTTGCCGGTTGCCGAGGTTTGGCCGTAGACACCGGCATCTCCGCTGGAGCCTCCATAAGCCCCGATCCCGTTCGCAGAGCTCCCGTGGGTGCCATAGCCGCCTGACTTGCTCGTGTCGACGCCTTCGACGCCACTCTTGCCGGTCGCCAAGCTTTGGCCGTAGACACCGGTGCCGTTCTCTGAGGATCCCTGGACGCCGTAGCCACCCTTCTTGCTCGTGTCGACACCCTCGACGCCGCTCTTATTATCCGCCAAGGTTTCACCGTAGGCGCCGGTGCCATTGGTAGAGCTCCCGTAGATGCCGTAACCGCCTGATTTGCTCGTGTCGACGCCCTCGACGCCACTCTTGCCGCTCGCGGCGGTCTCGCCGTAGGCGCCTGTTCCGTTGGTCGAGCTCCCGTAGGTGCCGTAACCGCCTGACTTGCTCGCGTCGACGCCCTCGACGCCGCTCTGGCCGGCGGCCGCCGTCTCGCCGTAGACACCGATTCCGTTCGTAGAGTGCCCGTAGGTGCCATAGGCGCCGCCGGCACTGGTATCGACGCCTTCGACGCCGCTTCGGTTTGCCGCCGATGTCTGGCCTTGAACACCGGTGCCGTTCTCTGAGGTTCCTTGAACGCCGTAGCCACCGCTCGGGCTCTTGTCGACGCCTTCGACGCCGCTCATGTCATCACCAAATGTCCGGCCGTAGGCGCCGATCCCGTGCGTCGAGAGCCCGTAGGTGCCATAGCCGCCGCCAGAACTGGTGTCGACGCCTTCGACGCCGCTGCTGTCTGTCTGGGAGGTGATGCCCTCAAGGCCTGAGCCGTGCGCGGTCGTGACGGCGGTCGTGGCGGTGGCCGAGTTCGTCGTGCCGAGAACCAAAGCGTCACTCGATGCATCCGTGGGATCTGCGCCAGCGACCAGGCCGGCGGTGATCCCCACACCGGTCGCCGCCGCCCCGAGCATGAGCGCGCGCCGACCGTATCTCGCCGCAGCCTTTCCTGATGCATCACTGTCCCTGTCGGGTACAGCCCCAAGTTCGTCAAGGGGTCGCTCGTTCACCTGAATGTCCTTTCGCTCCGTTGAGTCATTGGGTGACGCCGTTCGATATCGCTTGCCCGCAAGACAGGCGTCGTTCAGCCCGTAACAGACACGCCCGCAGCCGTGTCAGCAACGGACGTCGCGTCCACCGTCCCGTTCTTCTCCTTGGTGCCCTGCACGATCACGGTGTCTCCCGGTTGCATCGCTGACGCCGTGCTCTTGGCCTCACGGGTGTAGGTCGTGGATGTCCCGAGAAGCACCTTGACCAGGCCCCCGCTTGCAGTCGTGACATAGAGCGTGTTGCCCTCGATGGTCGTCACGATGCCGGCGGCCGCGCCCGTGCTCGAGAAGCCTGAGAAACCGCCCGAACTGATGCCGGACGACCCCCTGGAACTGAACAGCCTCGCGAAGTTCGACGCAGCGCTTCCGGTGTTGGTCGTCCCGTGGGCGCGCTGCAAGGCAGCTCCGCCCCAGAGCCCGCCCGCACCGATGAGAAGGGCCACCAATACAGCCGTCGGGTACTTGAGCCGAAGACCCGCACGAGGGCTTCGTATCGGCCACTCGTCGTCGTCCGCTATATCGGTGTCGTCTCCTCCAAGTTGTCCCGCTGGTCGCGGCGAACCGGTGAGCTCGGAAGGGGCCATGTCGATCCCGACCGGTTGCGTGATGGCACCGCTGATCGGAGGAAGCTCCTCTGTGGTGTTCGGGTCGTCTGGCATGGATGCTCCCCTGTCTTCACTCATAACGAAGGGCGTCGATGGGTCTAAGTGACGCGGCACGATTGGCGGGGTAGAAACCAAAGAACACACCGACGGCGATCGAGACGCCGAAGGCGAGCACGATCGAGTACGGGGCTATGACAGGCTGAACACCGACGATTTTGAACCGCGAGCCGACCACACCGATGACTACGCCAACGGTTCCCCCGATCAACGACAGCAAGACCGCCTCGAACAGGAACTGGGTGAGGATCGCTGATTTCGGAGCACCGATCGCCTTGCGGATCCCGATCTCGTGAGTGCGCTCCGTCACGGTCACGAGCATGATGTTCATCACTCCGATACCGCCGACGAGGAGCGAGATTGCGGCCACGGCGCCTAGCAACACGGTGAACGTGCTCGAGGTCGACTGCACCGTGGAAAGCAGGGTCGCCTGGTTCAGCACCTCGAACGGCAGGTCTGCGACCGTGGTGTCGTTCTGGGCCGCGAGGACGTTCTCGACCTCGGCCTCGGCGAGGTTCAGCGTTGAAGCCGACCTTCCTTGAACGATGAGCTCGCTGAACGACTGGGAATAACCTGTCAAGTGGTCCTCGACCGCGGTGTAGGGCGCAATGGCCACTGCGTCCTGGTCAGTCAGCCCGCTCGAGCCCTTCGATGCGAGCACGCCGATTACCTCGAAGTTGGTCGATCCGATCATGATCGTCGCGCCGAGAGGATTCTCGCCGGTCGTGAACAGGTTGCTCGCAACATCGGACCCGATGTCGACGACCTGGGCGTGGGATGTGACGTCCTGGCTGGAGATCGCGCTGCCGGCCTGGACGGTGTAGTCCTCGGCACCTAGGTAGGAGGGAGTCGACCCGTCAACAGTGGTGGTGTAGGAGGCCGCGCCGTAAGTGGCCGTCTCGCTCGTGCTCACGACCGGCGAGACCGACTTCACGTCCGGGGCGTTGTCCGGGTTCTCGAGCTCGTTGACGTCCGCGATCGTCAACGACGCCTGTTGGGTTTGGGTGCCACTTGAAAAAGCCCCCCGGCCGAAGCGGCCGGTGTTGAAGACCGTGAGGGTGTTTGTTCCGAGCTGGTTGATCCGGCTCTCGACCGCCTGAGAGGATCCGGTCCCGACCGCGACAAGGATGATGACGGCCGCGACACCAATCAGCACGCCAAGGGTAGTGAGCACGGACCGGAGCTTGTTCGAACTGATCCCGCCGATGGCGACCCGGAGATTGTCAAAAACGTTCAACTCACTCCTCCGCCTAGGTTGCCTGACGCCGGCGCAGCGCCGGCGGGCGCCTCACGCTGCTCCATTCGCGTCTCCGAATGCACCGGGACGATGCGGCTGTCCTCGTAGATCTGCCCGTCGCGCAGCCGGACGACCCGACGCGTGAAAGAGGCGATGTCCTGTTCATGGGTGATGATCACGACGGTCCGGCCCTCGGCGTTCAGTCGACTGAAAATGGCCATGATCTCGTGGCTCGAGGCCGTGTCGAGATTCCCGGTCGGCTCGTCGGCAAGGATCAGGGCAGGGGCCGTCACCAGAGCTCGGGCGATGGCGACGCGCTGCTGCTGGCCACCGGACATCTCGCTCGGGAGGTGATGGCTGCGGTCCTCGAGGCCGACCTGGCGCAGCGCTGCCATGGCCCGTGCGTGCCTTTCTTTCGGCTTCACGCCTCCGTAAGCGAGCGCGAGCTCCACGTTCGCCAAAGCGGTAGTGCGCGGGATCAGGTTGTAGTTCTGGAACACGAACCCGATCTTGCGATTGCGGATCCGCGAGAGATCCGACTCCTCGAGTTGGCGTACGTCCACTCCCTCGAGCCAATAGTGCCCCCTCGTCGGCACGTCAAGGCATCCGATGATATTCATCATCGTCGACTTCCCAGAGCCGGAGGCTCCCATTATGGCGACGAAGTCGCCTGCCTCGACGCTCAGCGAGACCCGGCGGAGCGCGTGAACTTCGACCTCCCCCGTCTCGTAGGTCTTCGATACCGAGCGCAGGACGACGACCGGTCGTCTCCCGCCAACGGGGACCAAGGCCGTCGGAGCCGCCGCGCCTCGGGATGGCAGGGCGCGAAGGCCGTCGGGTGACCCGCCTCGGCGGCGGAAGAGCTGTTGACTGCTCATCCGAAGCTGCCGCCGCCTACGAAGACACCGCCGCCGCCGCCGCCGATGCGGGTCGGGCTTGTCGATCCTGTCGTGCCGGACGAGGGCGAGATCGTCGCTGTCGGCTCCACGAGTTTCTCGCCTGCGGTGACGCCGCTCAGGATCTGCGTCGTCGAGTTACCGACCAGACCGACGGTGACGGGGGTGGTGACATCCTTGCCGTTCTTCAACACCGTGACAGTCGAGGTGAGGCCGGCCGTCGTCACTGCGGCGCTCGGGACCTCGAGCACATTCGTTGCCGTGTCGACGACGACGCTGACGTCCGCCGTCATTCCGTCCAAGATCGTGGCCGGAGGGTCCTTGAGCGCGATCGTCTCGTCATAGGTGACGACGTTGCTGCTGACGACCGATGTCGGCGATATCGCAGTGACGACGGCAGCGAGCTCGGTGGAAGGCAGGGCGGCCAAGGTCACGGTCGCCGGTTGACCGACGGCGATCTTGGTGGCGTCGGCCTCGGCGAAGCCTGCGACGACCTCGAGGTCCTTGAGGTTGTCAATGGTGACGAAACCGCTCGACGACGATGAGCTCGACGACGATGAGGCCGCGGACGACGAGGCCGCGGACGAAGAGCTGCCTCCGCTCACCGTCTCGCCGACCGTGCCGTTGACCGCAGTCACCGTGCCGGAGATGGAGGCGGTGAGGACGGTTCCCGCGAGCGCATTCTCGTCAGAAGTGACGGCCTGCTGGTCCTGGGTGACCGCCGCCTCATCCTGAGAGATGGTCGCCGTGTCGATTGCCTGACTTGCCTTGGTGGCTGCCAGGCTGGCCTGCTGCAGCTGAATCGTCTGCTTCTCGTTCTGCACGGCCTGCTCGTCGCTGGCAATTGTCTCCCGATCCGTCACACACGACCTGGTGGCGGTGATCAGGTACTCAGGCGAGCCGTAGGAAGTCCCCTTACTGTTGGAGGCCACCAGGCGGAAGACGTACGAGGTTTCCGCCTTGAGCCCGCGCACCAGAGCCGAGACGGTAACAGTCGTGGAACCGGCGTCGACCGTCGTCGGTACGGTCTGCGACCCGTATACCGCGGTGGTTCCGTACTGGAAGAAATAGGTCGTCTCGGCGTCATTGGGATCCACCGATCCCTCGAGCGTGGCCGTCGTTGTCGTGACCGATTCCGCGGATGAGGTGACGACCGTGGGAGCCGTCACCTGGTCGCTTCCCGAGTCAGAAATGCTGACGGCGTGGCTGGAGCTGGAGGGGAATGTGGTGGAGGTGGAGCTGGTGTTCGTTGTTGTCGTCGGCGTCGTGGTCGTGGTTGTCGTCGGCGTCGTGGTCGTGGTTGTCGTCGGCGCCTCGGTGGTGGTCGTGGTCGACGCCGGCTTCGTGGTCGTGGTTGTCGTCGGCGTCGTGGTCGTGGTCGTGGAGCTGGTTCCGGTCGAGCCCGTGGAGCCGGTGGAGCTGGTTCCGGTCGAGCCCGTGGAGCCGGTGGAGCTGGAACTGCTGCCTGACGAGGACGACGAAGAAGAGGCCGCCGGGCAACCGAGCCTCTGGTCCGTGGCGAGCTGAGCCTTTGCGGTTGCCAGTGTCGACTGGTCCGAAATGAGCTGCAGGCTGTCGGAGCTCAACTGGGCTTGCGCAGATGCGAGCTGCGACTTGTCCTGCGCGAGCTGCGACGCCGAGCCGCCCTGGCGAGCTTCCTGCAAGGCTGCTTCAGCGCTCTGGAGACTGGCGACGGCAATCACGAGGTTCGATCGCGCCGTAGTCGGGTCAAGCGTGGCGAGCACTTGTCCAGCCCGGACCTGGTCCCCGACAGCGACGTCGACGGCGGTGACTGTGCCGCTAGCGGTGAAATTCTCGCTGGCGTCGGTGGCGGGGCTGATGTTGCCGGAGGCCGTGACACTTTCTTGGACGATGCCGCGCTGCACTGTCACGGTCCGAACGATGCCGGTCGAGGCTGAAGTGGTCCCGTAGATCGATCGCAGGCCAAATCCGGCTACGGCTGCGATGGCCAAAACAAGGACCGTGTAGAAGGCAATCTTGCGTCCTCGTCGCGCATGAGGCTGGCCAACAACGCTATCTACTGCCATATCAGAACGCGACTTGCGAAAAACAGACTTCACTGCCAATCCTGTCCTTTACTCATCGGGAGAGGCCGGCTAGCTGGGCGGAGGCGGCACAAAGGTCGTCAGCTTGTCGTCGACGTCGAGGTTGTACTGGATGTCGGGATGGACTTCGGCAGGAGGCTCGCGCAGGCTGCGAGCGCCTTCTGAACCGACGCGCTCTTCGTGTTGGGCGTGGTCGACGTGGTTGAGTTGTCGGCGCCGGAACTGCTGGGCAACGTCACGCCGTGGAGCTTGAGGCAGTTGCGGTAAGCGGCGAAGGCCGCGCTCGAGAAGCCGCCCGCCCCGGCCCCGAATCCCTTCGGGCGCAGGCTAGCGCAGGCGGCGAGCGCCTTTTGGACCGACGCACTCTTCGTGTTGAGCGTGGTCGACGTGGTTGGACTGGCGCCGGAAGATCCGCTGGGCAACGTCACGCCGTGGAGCTTCAAGCAGTTGCGGTACGCGGCAGAGGCCGCGCTCGAGAAGCCGCCCGTCCTCGTGCCGAATCCCTTCGGGCGCAGGCTCGCGCACGCGGCGGACGCCTTTTGGAACGCGGGCGAGTTGAAGCTCCCGCCCGTCGGGAACCCGCCTGTCGGGAAGCTGCCGCCGGTCGGGAAGCTGCCGCCCGTCGCTCCAGCGCCAAACCCGCCGAACTTCACGCCGTGCTTCTGCATGCACGCGGCGAATGCCACGGATGACGCCTTTGGACTGCTGCCGGCACTTGTCGCTGCGGTCGTCGTGGAGGTGGTCGAGGAGGTCGCGTTCGATGACCCGCCCCCGCAGGCGCTCAACGCGACGGAGCCGGCAAGCACGATCGCCAGCAGAGGAAACCAGACCCGCCGCAACGACCGGACACGGAAGGCGGGCGATAACTGGCCATTACGGCGAATGGTTCTCCGCATGTTGGGAGCTCCCTTTGGAAGTCAGATTCATATTCACCCGGTGTCGACATTCCGCTTGACAAGGGCAACAAAGCATAACGGCGCCTTCGGTGTCGGGATGGGCGTGGCGATACGGCAGCAGGATCAGTCTGGATCCCGATTCTGAGAGCAAGCTGTGAACTAGCAAAGGACTGCCTGTGGCCGGGCCCGCTTCCGCCCCGCACACGCCACGTCGTTCCCCCGCCGACGTCGGCCCTACCGACCCTGACAATCTCGCGATCTCGTGCCACACATCATCCCGTGCTCCATGAGCGACGTTGGGGGATTGAACTCCGATCTGAGCGGCTCGTCGAAGTCGCACTCGGCTCGTGCATCGCCACCGAGCTGAACACCGAGGTGTTCCTCGCGACAGCAGGAGTTGTGCACAGTGCACGGTCTCCCACTCCCTCTCGATAACTTGCTCGCCACCTACGGCAGCGATGCCGTCCCCGCACTGAGCGAGGTTCGCATCACCGTCGAACTGCTCAGTGGCCTCGACCCGTCCCGCGGCTAGAACCAGTCGCTAGGACCGGAGTGTTTCAGTGTGCGACTCGGTACCTGCTCAGCAGGGCGCCGATGTACCGAAGGGTCCCCTGGTCCAACTCCTTTCCTTCGCGAAGTTCTTCGTCGCTCTCAGGCCTGTGCCGCCCATCTGTCTCTCGGTCCCTGTCCACACAGAACTGGGCGAAGGCGACCTGTCGTCGCAGAAGCCCTCTTCCAGGTCGTCGCCCGCGTGGTACACGACATGAGCCTTGAGCCAGTCCATCACCTGCGAGAGTGCCTCGCGGTCAGGGATGCAAGTGGTTTGGTGCGCTCGCGCTCTTCTGGGTGAGCGGGTCAGCGATCGCCATCAACTCGTAGAGCGAGTCGAGGCCGTAGGCTTCGACGAACCCCTTCAGCATGCTCTCCCACTCGTCCCAGACGTCGTAGGCTTTCTGGACGCTCAAGCGCCCATCGTAGAGAGCTTCGCAGGTGTCGTGGAGTCTGACCGCGACGCCAGGATCGAGATGACCTGACGCCTCAAGGTAGTCACTCGGGAAGTCCTCGCCTCGACAGTCGAAGACCTCGGCAGTCGTCCTCGTGGCGTCATGTTTGCCAGGTGCATCTCGTCACCCATCGCCTGGCTCTCCTCGCTCCTCCGAGCCTCGACCTCACGGTGTTGGAAGTCCGACTCACGGCGCAGGTCCCAAAAAGAAAGGAACCCCGGTCCCTTGTGAGGACCGGGGTTCCCATCACACCTTGCTAGAAGGCGTTAGTCCCTTGGCTAGCTGATTGGAGACGGCGAACCCGCAATGGTTTGCGGGTCTGCTGCGAACACGTCCGCGCTTGCCGAGTTCACCGCGTACACCGCGTTGGCGGTGGTCTCTGCAGCTCCTTGGTCGAACTCGATGCTGGCACTGCCCTGTGGTGCGTTGAACGGCCCAAGCAGGGTCAGCACGTCACCCGAGGTTGTGCAGTCACCGGACGTTGGCGCACCACCGGAGAATCCAGCTGTGTACTCGTAGATGAAGTCGCTCACATCAGCACCAGTTGACGGGCAGAACACGGGTTCGTTGTAGGTGATCGCGATTGACACACCCGTCGTCACGACCGCCGACACCATCGACGGAACGCCCGTCAGATCAGCGTAAGGAAGTGTCTGCGTCGCCGCGTACTCCGGGAATCCAACAGCCGTGCTCACCGATACGCCACCGCCGTCCGTCGTCGGCTCTGTGTACACGAGCGTGTCCGTGGACACCGGGGTGACCAGAGTCACTGCTGTGGTACCGGTCGTCCCACCAGCGAGGAAGAGCGACAGCGTCAGCACGTCGCCAGCAACCCCGCAGTGGGTTGGGTAAGCAGGCGTGCCGTCGTTGCTGTACACCCAGGCCGCTTGAATGCCAGCAGCCGTGAGCGGGCAGATGGGGGCCTCGTTGTAGGTAACGGCGATGGTCCCTACCCCGGAGGCACCAGGCGTCACGATCGCCGTCGTCATGGCTGGCGTCTCAAACGTCGTCAATGTCTGCGTTGGCGCAAACACTGAAGTACTACCGGTGGCGTAAGCCGCGTTCCCAAACGGACTCGTTGCAGCCGTGGCTACCGGTGTCGTCGGTGCCGTGTACAAGATCTCGGCACCGCTCCCTGGGTCCTGGAAGGTCGTATTCGGAATCAGCCACAGCACGTCACTGCCCTGTTGTTCGCAGTTCGCGATCGCGCCACCGAGGATTCCAGCAGCCGAGTAGTACGTGAAGTCGCTGAACGCAGTACCGTCCGGACCGGCCTGGCAGGACACGTCCTCGTTGTAGGTGATCGCGAGTTCGCCGCCAGCGAGCACTTGCGCAGACTTCATGGTGAGACCCACTGTCGAGGCCACCGAGAGTGCCTGCGGGGTTAGCGCAGCCGTCGCGGAGCTGTTTTGCACGTTGTCCCCAGCGGCGCCAACAGCGATGTACTCGATGGTGCCAACACCAACTGGCAAAAGGAAGCTCGTCACCGGGAGCAGGGTCAGTACATCACCTGAACACGAACCAGAGGCGACTAGGCCGCCAGAGGCCGCACCGCTGTAGTAGTACGTGAAGTCGGCAGCATCCAACGCTGCGCAGTTCACGGCCTGGTTGTAGGTGATCGCGATTGATGTGTCGGTCACGACCGCCGAGGCCATGACCGGCCCAGAAGTGACGTAGGTCGCGAAGTACCCGAAGACGTCGACCACGAGGTTGATCGTCCCGTAGCTGTTGTAGACCTCGACGCTGCCCGTGCCGTTCGTGTCCGCGATGGTGAAGTTCGGGACGATGCCGTTGGCAACCCAGTTGACGTCAGAAAAGTCTGGCTGGGTCGTCATGGCCGGTGCCGGGTAGACCGAGAGGTAACCGGAGCTGGCGCCTGCAACCACCGTGACGTTGGCATCCACCGAAGTGGCAGTCGTGGGGATCCCACTCGCCGTGGTGGCGAGGAGGAAGCTCTCCGAGGCGTTAGTCGTGATCGGTGTCTCGGTGCCGATCAAGCTGGCGGTGCGGGTGTCGGCCACGCGGACCGGTGCCGCGAGCGGCACGTAGTCCGAGCCGGTGCCACCAACGCCGGTGAAGTACCCGTCCACGTCGATGTCGACGTCAGCGCTGCCGGCGTGGTTGTAGACCTCGATCACTCCGCCGGTGCCGACTGCGACGATCGCGCGGTTGGCAACAACTTCTCCGGCCGAGGCGTTGAGGTTCGAGAACGTCGGCTCCGTCGTTACCGCCGGTGCCGGGTAGAGGCTAAGGAACGTCGCCGCACTGTCGTGGGCGACAGTCGCGTTGACCAGAACAGCGCTCGCGTTGGCGGGCACGGTGGTGGTACCCCCCGCCACTGTGACGGGCACGCTCGTGTTCGCCGCAACCGCTGCGCCGAGGGCGAGGGTGCCGAGATCACGCACGGGAGACATCGAGTTGAACAACCCGTAGCCGTTGGCCGCAGGAGTGCTCGTGAAGTAGCCCTCCACGTCGACTACGACGTCCGCGTCAGTGGCCGAGCTGTAGATCGACACCGCACCCGCAGCGCTCAGCGGAGCTGTCACGAGGTTCGCCACCGTCTGGCCGGCGTCGAAGTTGAGGTTGGAGACCGTCGGCTGGGTGGTCCCCGCCTCGAAGACGGTCAGGAACCCGGAAGACTTCGTGTTTGTGGCAGTCACGTTGAGCACCGCCGCCAACGATCCAGCCGGTACGGGCGTAGTGCCCACCCCGGTGACCTGCACGGTCAGCGTGGGGGCGGCAGTGGTGAGAGTCGAACCTGCGTTCGGCAGGCCGGAGCCAGTCCGCGTGTCAGTGATGCGGAAAGGCGTCACTGGGACGTAGGTGCCCGGGTCGGCCGCCGTCGCATGTGAGTGAGTTGCGGCAGAGGCCGAAGTGGCTAGTGCAAGTGGTCCAAGGAGCAGACCGGTCGCGGCAATCAAGGCCGTCCCGAGCCGGATCGGCATATGCCTACCCGTCTTCTCCTCCGTCGGGCCTTCACGGGATGACCTAAGCATACGTTTCTTCCTCCATCTCCAGGGTTCCTGCGTATTTCTGTACCGTCGTGTGGCTCTTTTCAAACCGCCAGCCAACGGCACAAACCTATCACAGCCCAGCCGATACCACTCGATACATGGAACAAGTCGAAACTAGTTGCTCACGTGACAGGAGTCAAGCATACTGACATATCCTTCTTGACAACGTCCTGTTCCGGAGCATCAAGCAGGACTTGGCAGTCCACGTCGTTGCAACTCTAGTATGCACCACTGCACAAACAAACAATGGTCAGGGTTCAAAGTTCCGGACCTCTTCGGTCGGATCTTACGCATCCGGAGCACAAGCTCGCACGCGACCGCTTCCTGAACGCGACACGAACCGCCTCTGCTCATGGCCCGTGCGTGCCAGATCAGCTTGGACGCGCCGCGGGCGCGCCAGCCGTGATCGGGGCGCGCGTCTTCTCAGGAGCGGACGTCGTCTTGCGATTTCGGGGAGGTATCCCGGCTAAACCTCATCAGGTCAAAGCACCGGCTATTCGCCAAACCTGGGGCAACACCGAGTGCGCGCCGGCAGACCCGGTCGCGCGTTAATGACCTCAGGCGACATTCATGATCGGGGTGTCGGACGGCCTCAGGAACCTCCACGTCGCCGGCCGCCTCGGATCAGCGTCACGAGCGCACGCAACGGGGCAGTCAGCCGCCAGAACTCAGAGGCGAGAAGTTCGTCACGCGCGTGCTCTGCCTGGCGTGCGCGATGTTCGAGCCGGGCGACCTGCCTGGCCAGCTCCTCGGCCTGCGCACTCTCGGCATGCAGGCGGTCGACCTCGAGACGCAGGGTCTCCTGTGTCACCGCGAGCGCGCCCCTTACCTCGTCAAACGCACGGTCGAGCTCCGCGCGGTGCGCCTCGAGCGCCTTTGTAGGGCCCTCGTTGCCCGCGAGACAGGCCAGCTGAGAGGCACTGCCTGACGGAAGGAGCAGCGGCCTGGCGTCAAGGCGCGCGAGCATTCGCAGGTATTCCCCCTCCCGCACGTCGGGAGGGACAGCCTCGGCCGTGGTACCGACGTCATCCCAGCACAGTTGGATCGAGCTCACGTGACCGGTGTCCTCAACGCCGACGACCGAAGCTGCACGTACCAGGAAATCCCACTCCGCACAGATCGCCAGCTCCTCGTCGAACCGGAAGTGCAGCTCGGTCACGAGCGACCGGGGCACAGCGAAGCTCGAGATCGGCGTCGCGTCCACCGCCAGGCTGGAGATCGCGTCGAAACGCTCGGCGAACTCCGCGAGCGGTCTAGTGAGCGTCACCGGGGCCGCTCCCATCGCCTCCTCCTCCGGCATGCGCCGCCGGACGTGGCGGGCAAAGCAGACCGAGCGGACGATCTTGCCCGGTGCCCGAGCTGCTGCTTCGGCAAAGCGCTCCGCCCAGTCCGCGGTCACGAGGTCGCCCTCGTCCAAGAACGCGACATAACGTCCGCGGGCGAGCCCGAGCCCCGCGTTCAAGGCCGTAGCCCCGCCCTCGCCCTGGACCCGCTCGACGCGGACCCGGGAGGCGAAACCCTCCTCGAAGCTCCTCGCGACCGCCGCCGAGAACTCGACGGCTCCGGGGACGTCGCCGTGCACGAGGACGACGACCTCGAGGTCCTCAAAGCTCTGGGCCGCGAGGCATGTCAGCGCCTCGGTGAGGATCGACGGGCGCGTCCCGTCGGTTCGGGTCAACACAGAAAGGAACGGCGTATCGGTCGCCGTCACCTCGGCCGGGTGAACGTCCCTCACCGTCGGCGGTGAGTGCCTGTCGGACGCCGGCGTTCGCTCGACCAGGCGGTAGGCGCGCACGAATTGATTGACCGCCATGTTGGGGTCGACTGCGGACCGCAGCGCCCGGAGGTGATCGTGGACCGGTCCCCCCTCGACCAGGAAGGGGTGGTCGAGGGGGAACCACTGATCCGAGTGTTCCATGATGACGTCGTCGCGGCCGCACTCCTGCCAGCCGAACCGGCCGAGCTCGGCACCGACCCGCCGCTCTGTGAACATCTGCAGGTGCGTCCGGTCCAAGAGGCCGCTCGGTGTGACGTCCCACCGGCCGCCGACGAGCTTGGCGCCGAGGTCGAAGTGCGCCACGTTCGGGATGCTGGTCACCAGGACCGGGGCATCGTTCCCATCTGCCGCCAGCGACCACGACCACTCGGCGATCTCGCGGAGCACCGCGGACGGGTCGGGCAGGTGCTCGATGATGTCGAGCATCATCACGGCACCGACCCGGCGGCCCGCGAGCAGACCCGTCAGCACGCTGACAAGGTCCTCGCCGGTCGCGAGGTCGACCACGTGGCCTTCGAGTCCCCGCGACACGACGTCGGCCACGGCGTCGACGTCCCGGTCCCCGCCTACGTACTCCCATCCCGCGTCACGCAGCACCTCCCCGACCGCCGCGTAGCCGCAGCCGAGATCGAGGACGACGCCGCGCCGCGCGTGGCGTTCGACGAGACGCACCGCGTGACCGTACGGGCCCTCCCACGAGAACGAGAAGCGATAGGTCGGGGGGCGCCCCGGCCCGTTGCCCTCGCGGCCCGCGGCCTCACCGGGCTCAGAAGCGGTGCTCGGCATACTCCCCCTCGCGGAAGAAGGCAACCGAGGCGACCGCCTCGGAAGAAAGGTCGAGCGCCTCGCGGTAGGTGGCGGGAAGCGCCCCTTCGGCCCGCCTGCGCAGGAACTCCGCAGCCGCTTGACGGTGCAGCTCACTGCCGTGGGCGCCGGCCCAGCCCAGCCACTGGTCGACGACATCAGGTCGCTCCGCCCGGTGGCCGAGAAGCAGGCGGGCCAGCACGGCCTGGTACTCCTCCTCCAGGGTTGGTGCGGGGAAGCCTGTGACCATCAACTCCTTGTCGTGGAAGACGGTTGCCTCGGGCACGTGGCGCACGCGCAGGCCGCGTAGGCGGACCCGCCAGGACAGGTCCACGTCGTCACCGTGGAGAAAAAAAGCCGGCTCGAACCCACCGAGAGCGTCGAAGAGCGCCGCCCTCATTGCAATTAGACAGCCACTCGCCCAGGGCGTGTCACCTGTCACCGGGTCGAACGCCTTCGGGTGCTCGAGCGGGATCTGGCGCGCCTCGGCGATGCCGACCGTCTCGTCGTCGAGCACACCGACGAGCGTTGACAGGCAGTTCGGCGACAGGTACGTGTCAGGGTTGAGCAGCACGAGGATCTCGCCGTCGCCACCGGTGCGAAGCGATCCGGCCGCCCGCCTGGCGAGAAGGTTCTGGCCTGCGCCATGCCCCGTGTTCACCATGAAGGCGACGTACTCGAGCGCTATGCCGGCTCTGTCGAGGATCTCGCCGGCCGCGGTCAGCACCTCCTCGCCGACCAAGGCATCCGGGCCCTCGGCGCCCCCGCAGTCGCCGATCGCCACGGCCACGGTCGGGCCGACCGTTCCACCGTCCAAGTGGCGGACTGCCGCCGCCACTGAACGCAGCATCCGCAGCAGGCCGTGCGCTTGCCCCCCGTAGCGGACCGTCTGGACCCGCAGCGCCGTCGCCATCGCAGATCTCAATCAGGGCGCTGGCGGTATGCGTCGACGAGCCGCAACGCGACGCGAAGCGGAACCGTCACCTTCCAGCTCTTTGTGGCCTCGAATTCCGAGCGCACACGAGCTTCGGCTTCGCCCACGGCCTCATCCAGTCGTGCGAGCGCGACATCGCGCTCGGCCGCAGCGGCCCGGGCGCGAGCCTCAGCTTCGCGACACTCGTTGAGCCTCGCCTCGGCCAGGGCAGCGACCTGCGCAGCGTACTGCTCGACCTCGGCGGCACGATGCTCCGCCGCGACCACACGTTGCTCGGCAAAGATCACCCGCTCCTGGGCGAGAGCGACGCCCTGCTCGGCAGCGGCGACGCGTTGCTCGGCAAAATCAACGCGCTCTTGGACAAGGGCCACGCTCTGCTCGGCGACGGCCGCGCTCTGCTCGGCGACGGCCACGTGCTGCTCGGCGGCCGCGACACGCTGCTCGGCAAATTCCACGCGCTCTTCGGCAGCCGCGACGCGTTGTTCGGCAAAAACGACGCGCTCTTCGGCAAGGGCCGCGCTCTGCTGGGCAACGACCGCGCTCTGCTCGGCGACAGCCGCGTGCTCCTCGGCGACGGCCGCGCGTTGCTCGGCGACGTCCACGCCCTGCACCGCCAGGCCGGCGCCCTGCACCGCCAGAGCCGCGCCCTCCTCGGCGAGCTTCACGCGCTGCTCGGCAACGGCCACGTGTTCCTCGACTACCTTCGCCTGGCGCTCGGCGACCTTCACGCGCTGCTCGGCAACGGCCACGTGTTCCTCGGCCACCTTCGCCTGACGCTCGGCGACCTTCACCTGCCGTTCGGCGACGGCCGCGCGCTGTTCGGCGACGGCAAGCAGCTTCTCTGCCGCCTCCACGCGCGCCAGCAGCTGACCTTTCTCCACCCACAGGTCCGCCACCTCTGTGGTTGAGGCCCCCAGGGAGTGCTTCGCCGAGTCCAGGTCCTTCTGGAGCTGCGCGACGGTGTTCGCCGTCATCTCCATCTGCGTGAGCCTGCTCACCGTCCCGGGTGGAACGAGGAGAGGCCTGGCGTCGAACCGGCCCCGTATCGACCACGTCGTGATGTCCCACGTCTCCTCGGGGTGCTCGATGTGGGACGCGTACCCCCGCTTCCATCGCCGGTAGAGAGAGGTCACCTCCGGCGTGCTGACCACTCCGCACAACAGCGAGGCGTTCAGCAACATGTCCCAGTCCTCGAGCACCGGCAGCCTGTCGTCGAAGGACATCCCCAGGTCCGCGAAGCAGCTCCGCGGGATGGCCACCGAGCAGTTGGGGGTTCTGTTGCCGACCAGGTGAGCGACGAGGTCGAACTCGAGCGGGTAGGGAGTCGTGGTCGGCCCGATCTGGCAGTAGCCGGTGCCGCATTCCCACGGCTCCTCGTCTATCGAGTGCGTGGCGCAGCCGGCGCGGGCTACTGCGCCGGGATGGAGCTTGACGAGCTTGGCGAACTCCTCCACCCAATGGCAGAAGGCGAGGTCGTCGTCGTCGAGGAAGGCCACGTAGCGGCCCCGCGCTTCGGTCACCCCGACCTGAAGCGGGCGCGCCCTGCCCCCGCCCTCGACGCGGATCGCCCGCGTCCTCTCGACGAGCCAGCGGGGAAGGCGTGCAACGACCTCGGCTACCGCCGCGTATTCGCCGTCGGTCGTGTCGTGACAGCAGACGATCGCTTCGATGTCGCGGTTGGTCTGGGCGGCGAGCGATGTGAGGTTGTCCTCCAGGGCCATGAGGCGCCGACCCTGGGTGCGCACGATCACGCTCAGGAAAGGCGCGGGGGCGGGCTCGTCAGAAGCCGATGAGCCGGGGAGTCGGGTTGTGCCCGCCCGGGGCCGGGCTGTCGGCAGGTACGCCCGCACGAACTGGTCGACGAGCGCGCCGGGAGCACTCTGCTCCCTCACCTCCAACAAGAAGTCGTGCAGCGGAGTGCCGGCTGAAAGCGTCGTCAGCGTATCGGGAAAGTGCTGGTCGCTGCGCGCGACGACGAGGTCGTCAGCCTTGATCTCCTTCCATCCGGCCTGGGAGAGCTCTGCCTCCAGCCTGCCGGACGCGAACAACGAGAGGTGGCCCTCGTCGAGGAGACCGTCCGGGGTGACGTCCCAACGCCCGGATACCAGCTTGGCGGCTACGTCGAAGTGCGAGACGTTGGCTACGCTGACGACAAGCGGAGCGCCCTTGTGGCGTCTCGCCATGGCGGCCAGCGCGGTGAGCAACTCACCCGGGCGGGCCGTACGCCCGATCAGGTCGAGCGCCGTGATGGCCGCAAGTTGGCGACCGCCGAGAGCCTCCTCGAGGCGCTTGACGAGCAAGGTGCTCCCGCCGAGGTCCACCAACGCGGTGGCGAGTCCTTGCTTGGAAAGCTCTTCGAGGCGATCCGGCTCGGTGTCCACCCCCAGGTACTCGAGGCCGAGGTCCGCGCACGAACCAGCGGCGGTGCCGAAGCCGCACCCGAGATCGAGGAGCACTCCCTCGTGCAGGGCGTGGCCGGACAGGAGCCGGACAACGTGGCTGTGAACGGTCCTCGCCTCGTTGTCGAGCTTTACGAGATCGGTCACGGACATGCCTCCTCGAAGATCGCGCGGCGACCCCCCGGGCCCATCGAAGGCACTCGGTTCGTGTTCATGGCTCACGCGAAACGCTGAACTGCATAAGAACCATCGAGAAAGAATGCCACCCTCTCCGCGCCGGGAACCGGCGAGGGCAGGCGGCCCGACGTTTGGCGCTCCCGGAAGTCCGCGGCCGCTTGTCGCTGCGGCTTGGTCCCGTACTCGCCGTACCAGGCGAGCCTGTCCTCCAGCCGACCTCGACCGCCGTACTTCTGGCTGAGCAGCAGATCCGCTTCTGCGGCCCAGCGCTCCTCCTTGGGCGAGACGAGCAACGCACCCGATTCGTCGACGCGCTGGTCATTGATGACCCGCGCAGAGGGCCTGTACACGCATTGGTGACCGGACAGCCGTACCCGCCAGGAGTAATCGACGTCGTCGCCGTAGAGGAAGAACGACTCGGCGTCCAGGCCACCTAGCTCGGAGAAGAGCTCGGCACGTGTCAGCGCGCAGGCCAACGAGCACCACCCGGTCTCCCCCGTCACGCGGTCGTACTCCTTCGGGTTCTCGAATGGGAGTTGATGAGCCTCGACTAGCCCGACCTCCGGACCCGCGAGGAGGCCCTTGACAAGCTCAGCCACGGCAAGCGGCCCGACGACGACATCGTCGTTGCAGAGCAGAAGGAGCTCGGACTCGTTCTTACGGAAGAGGCGGTTGTGCCCTTCGGCGTGGCCCAGATTCTGACCGAACCGCTCGTAGGTGAAGTCGCTGCCACCCTCTTTGAGGACAGCGCCGAGCGCATCCTGGGTCCTCTTGCTGAGGCCGGCCTTCTCGGAGCAGTCGCCGAGGACAACGACGGCGTCCCCGATGAGCTTCGCAGAGCGCGCGTTCTCCAGCGACCGGGCGAGAGCCTCTGCGTACCTGAGCAGCGTCGCGGGTGTAAACGCATGCGCTACCGTCTGCACCCGCAGACTGGACCGGGACGCCTCGGCTTTCGGCACAGCACTCCCATCTCCCGAGAACCCGGGTCTTGTATCCGGGCCGACCCGTCGACAATATCTCCGGTGCAGTCCCGGGAGGTGCCCCGGATGGTTTCGCGCCCTGCGTGGCCGGCCGACTCTCGTACGCCGCTACCCACGGGGTCCCGGTCAGGCCGGGAGCGGCGGCACGACGAGCCGTTTCGCACGTGCCCACGCCCATGGGCTACATTGCCTCCGCCCTGTCGTGCTTCGGCGTCAAGTAATCCTTCTCCGAGGCCCGGCTCCGCAGGCTGTCTCCCGACGTTCCCAGCCAGCATGACATCTCTGAAGTCGGACGCCCAGAGGCGCAACCTCGTCGGCATGGCCTCGTGGATACTTTAGTGATAAAGACTCCACACCGTGCTGGTTCGATCGAAGAGGACGGAGATGCCAAGGAAGCCGCTAACTCTGCCAGAGGTCGCAGACACGCTCGGTGTGCACTACATGACCGTCTACCGCTACGTCCGCACGGGCCGGCTCCCCGCCAAGCGTGTCCGAGGCGCGTGGCAAGTTGACCCTGCGGATCTCGCTCAGGTGGAACGCTCACGCCAGACGACACGAGCGACCGGCAGGACACCGTCCCGGACGCGCCTGCAGACGCGGCTCGTCGCGAGTGACGAAGCCGGGGCCTGGGACCTCCTCGAAGAGGCACTCGCATCCGGCATGGAACCGGACGAAGTGCTCTTGGACCTCATCGCACCCGCGCTGCACTCGATAGGAGAGCTGTGGGCGCAGGGCAAGCTCTCCGTCGCGGATGAGCACCGGGCGAGCTGTGTCGCCGCGCGGCTCGTCAGCCGGCTCGGAGCTCGCTTCGCCCGACGCGGGCACAGGCGGGGAACGGTGGTTCTCGCCGCCGCGCCCCGGGAGCTCCACGGGCTGCCTGTCGCCATCGCGGCCAACCTGCTGCGGTGGAGAGGATTCGACGTGATCGAGCTCGGGGCGGACACCCCGGCCGAAGCACTAGCGGAGACAGTCGCTGCCGAGCGCGACCTCGTGGCCGTGGGACTTGCATGTACCGCGGCAGGCTCCCCGCAGGCGGCGCGCCGTGCGATCGCTGCTATCCGTCAGGCCGTCCCGCAGGTTCCTGTGTTGGTCGGCGGGGCCTCGATCGCCGATGCTGCTCACGCTCGCCGCCTCGGAGCCGACGTCTTCACCGGAGGGCGCGCCGACGAGGTCGTGCGCTCGGTTGAAGCTCTCCTCGCGCACAAGTCCTCGAGCTGACGGCGGCGCACCCAGTAGTAATCGTGAGCTCAGACGGTCCGGGCACCTAGTCGGCCGCGCCGGGACGGCTTGGCGAGCACAACCTGCACGTCACTCACGCGGTCTCGAGGAACGCCTCGCAGTCCGCGAGGTGCGCTCCACGGTCGCCGCAACTCGGTGCCCACCCCGAGACGCTGGAGCGGTGCCGGTGAACCCGCTCGCCTGGCATGGTACGCGGCCCGCACCGGGATGGTGACGCCGCCAGCCCATGCGCTGTGGGCTGGGCCCACTGACGTCGCCACCGGGTCACCGTTGGTACTTCCTATTCGCGGCACTCCGGACACAGGCCCAGCAGGTCGAGTTGGTGCTCGGTCACCTGGTAACCCTGCTCCTCGGCCACCGCTCGCGCCGCCTCGCCGAGCGCCCGTTCCAACTTCGGTGAGGGGTGGACGTCCTCCACCTTTCCGCACGTCGCGCAGACAAAATGGTGATGGTGGCTCGAGAGCTCCTCGGCCAGCTCGAAGCGACCGTGATCGTCGGCGCCTACGACCCTGCGGACGACGCCGACGTCGATGAGGGCGGTCATGTTGCGATAGGCGCTGCTCTGGGGGAGCTCTGGGGCTGACGCGACGATCTCGGGGATGGTCAGAGGCCTCCCGGCCACCGCCAATGTCTCGACCAGGATCCTGCGCAAATGCGTGTATCGCTGGTCCACACCGGCCAGCCGGAGGCTCACGGCTTCATGGATCGAGCGTGCGATCACCACCGCCGGAGACATTAGGTCCGCTCACCGCCCGTTCCGGTGGCCGTCGCGAGCTGTACCGGGCCTGTCGCCACGTGCTCGGCGTCATCCGCGCGCCCGGCCGACCTGCGCCACGCGACCCAGCCGCGCCCGGCAATGAAGAAGACCGCGCCGAGGACGCCGACGAAGAACCCGACCGGCCAATTGGTCGCGTATGACGCTGCAATGGCTATCCAGACGATGGCCATCGAGATGCCGACCGAAAGACAAAGCGCTCCGAGCGGCTTGTCCGTGAACGACCGAGCGGCACCGGGAGCGCCGACCATCAGGCTGAACATCAAAAGGGCCCCGACAACTGGCACCGACATGGTCGTCACCAGCGCCACCACCACCAGGAAGCACATTTCCATCCGGTGGGTCCGCACGCCACGAGCCTCTGCCACCTCCGGCATCACCGACGCGAGGAGCAGCGGGCGGTACAGGATCACGACTGCGGAGATGCACACGACACCGAGCACCGCAGTCGCGAGCACCTCATTGGAGCTGACCCCGAGCACCTCGCCGAAGAGCAACGCGTAGGTCGCTGACGCGTACTCCTCACTCCAGCTCAGGAACAGTGCCCCGAGACCCAGCATGAACACGAGCGCTAGCGCCGTCACCGCGTCATGACGGCCACGCTTGCCCAACAGGCCTATGGAAAGCGCGCTTATGACAGCGAAAGTTCCCAGCCCCGCGAGAGTGCTGACGCCGATGAGGGCGGCGCCGGCGGCTCCCGCGAAGCCGGCTTGCGGGACCGCGTGGGCAACGAAGGCCGAGCCTCGCAGCACCGTGAAGAACCCCACGACGCCCGCGACGACTGCGACCATCGTGGCGACGATCCAGGCATTGGCCATGAACCCCGAGAACATCAGCCTGCTCCCATCGCCGGGGACTCGGACGGCCGGGCGCGCCCGGACAGGCCTTTGCTGGCGGCGAGTGCCCGCGCCCCGGCTCGTCGCTCCTTGTTCCGGCTGGCGAGGTCGGCCAGCAGGTAGACGACGAGGATCAAGGCCACGACGAAGAAGCTCACCGGCCAGCCCCGTCCCGTCGGCGGCCAGTAGTAGCTGTCGTAGGCGAGCAGGATGCCGAGCCATGTCACCGCCAGCCCTATGACCACGGCCCAGGCGATCGCCAAGCCGGGCCGCTTCGTCAACCGCAACGCCGCGGCAGCAGGGCCGATCAACACCGCGGTGCTGAGGATCGCCCCGATGGTCACACAGGAAAGCGACACCGCGACCGCCATCGCGAGCAGGTACAGAACGCCCACAACACGCACGGGCACGCCCCTCGCATGAGCAATGTCCTCGCTCACGGCGCTCAACAGCAGCGGACGGTAGAGCAAGGCGACGATGGCGAGCGCAAGAACGCTCAACAACGCGAAGACCGGGATCATCGACGCACGGATGACGAACATGGAGCCGAACAGGATCGTGACGGTCGCGCCGGTCGTACTGCTCTCCGTCGTGCCCAGGTACAAGAACAACGCTGCGATCCCGAGGCCCGCGCCCAGCACGATCCCCGTTGCCATGTCCCTTGCACGTGGCCGGCGGGTCCCGAAAAGCTCCATGGCCCCGGCTCCGAGGATCGCGAAGACGACAAAACCCCAAAGCGGGTTGGCTCTGACCAAAAATGCGCCCGAACCACCCGTCGTGCCCAGGTCTCCCAGGGAATGGCCGGCAAAGGACTGGCCGCGGATGACCGTGAAAACGCCCACCACGGCGGACACGAGCGCGACGGCGCCGCCCACCACGACAGCCACGCGAACCGGTTCGCTCGCGAAAAAACCGGGTTCGAAGACGCCGTTGAGAATGGCGCTCATCCCGGTCACCCAAGCCCACGAGGCGCGACGGTGTGCGCGCTCTCGGGCTCGGCGTGGTGGACTTCGTCCTTTCCCGCGACGACCAGGATGCGACCGTGAACGTGCAACACGTCGACGTGGTGGCCGTACAAAGCGCTGAGCACGTCTTCGCGGACGACCTCCTCGGTCGATCCGCTCGCGGCACGGCCGGACGCGACGTAGACGACACGGTCCATCACCGGCAGCAGCGGGTTCATCTCGTGCGCTGAGATGAGAACCGCGATCTGCTGCTCCTTCGCTATCCTTCCCAGGAGCCCGACGACCTCCTGCTCGCTGCGGATGTCCAGGTTTGCCAGTGGCTCGTCCAAGAGCAGCAGCCTCGGCTTGGCAATGAGCGCATGCGCGATCAGCGTCCGCTGCAGCTCACCGCCCGAGAGCTTGCCGACGCGGGATTCGGCGAAGCCTTGAGCATCGACGGCCTCGAGCATCTCGTCGACCAGCTGTCGGCGGCTCCGCGTGGGAAACGGAATGCCGAATCGGTCGCCATCGAGCCCGAGAGCCACCAGGTCCCGTGCGCGCAAGGGCATGTCCGGGTCGAGACTGAGGCTCTGTGGCACGTAACCGATGGACCGGTTGCGGCGCGCACGTGGATGGCCTGCGAAGAGCACGCTGCCTGCCGAGGGTGTCTCCAGGCCGAGGATCACCCTGAATATGGTCGTCTTGCCGGCGCCGTTGGACCCGATGAGACCGGTGAGCTCGCCGGCATGGAGGCGGAAGCCGACATCGTGGAGGATCTCCCGGCCGGACAGCCAGAGCGAAACGCCGTCGAGCGAGAGGATCTCCCCCCGACCGGCGCCGGGCGGGAAAGGCTCGTTCACAGGTGCTCCGTCGAGACCTTGTCCGTCACTGCCTTCTCGAGTGCGCGCACCTCGGCCAGCATCCACGTCTGGTAGTCGTAACCGGGCGTGGGCATCGTCTCGTAAACGCCGACGACCGGTATGCCGTTCTTCTTGGCAAGCGCGAGGAAAGACTGGGTGATCGAGTCGGTCACCTGCTCGTTGTAAAGGAACACGTCGACCTTGTGCCCTGTGAACAAGCTGTCTTGAGCGGTGATGTCCTCAGGCGCCGGGTCCACGCCGTTCATGATGTCCGCCTGCAATGCCCAAGGAGTCTCGTTCTTGGTGCCCGCAGCCTCCAGCATGTAGTCGGCGACCGGCTCGGTGGTGGCCACCGGGACGTTCGGATGGCCGGCCTTGAAACTCGCGATCGCCCGCAGCCAAGGGTCGAGGGAATCGTCGAATCTCGCCAGGTTGGCCCGGAAGTAGGAGGCGTGCGCTGGATCGATCGCGGACAGGTCTCGGCTTATCGCCTTGGCCACCGCAGGCATCGTGCGCGGGTCGTACCAAAGGTGCGGGTTCCGCGTGCTGCCGGGAAAGCCCAGCGTCTTCTGGACGTCAATGACCTTCCGCTTCGGGTTCGGCGACGCGGCCTCGATCGTGCCCATGAAGCTGTCGTAGCCGACACCGTTCTGGACGACCAGCTGGGCGGCGCTGATCTCGGAGGCCACCGACGGACTTGCCTCGAACGTGTGAGGGTCGGTGTTGGGGTTGCTCAGGATCGCCGTCACCTTGACATACCTGCCGCCGATCTGGCTGATTAGGTTCGCGTACTCGTTCTCCGCCCCTACGGCCACTGTGACACCTCCGCCACGAACGGCTGGGCTCGAGCAGGCGGACACGAGCATCGCCACAGCGACGCAGAGCAAGGCGGCAACCGCCCGGTTGCCGCCTCGAAGAACCTGAAAATGAACCGTCATCGGACACCTCGCGTGACAAGGTCACCTGGTCGTGGTCACCGCGAACGGAATGATAATCACTCTTATTATGAGAGTCAACCCCTCAGGCACTCTTCGCGTCGAGGAGTCGCAGGGGCTCTCCGCGGGCAAAGGGCGCTCCGATGACGATGATGACGGCGTGCAAGGCCCATCCGTGCGACGGTTGAGCGCAAGTCATCCGCCGGTCGATCTCTATTCAGGAAACGGGTCCTGGAGACTCGCATGCCCTCTCGGAATTCTGCTGTTTCTCCTTGGTTGTAAGGGTCGCCCGAACGAACGAGCCCAGCTGACCTGCGGCGACAGCCGCTATAGTCGGCTCAGGCGCGATGAGGCCCGCTCCTTGAATCGTCGGACACCGGTTCGACTGATGGCTTCTACCAGCTAGGACGGACGCTGGTAGGGCTCTTGCGTACCCCTGTCAGCCGAACAGGGAGTACGGATGAACTCGTATTACGTCTTTGCCATCTGGATCTCCATGGCGTTGCTGGCGTCGGTGATCAGCGTCAGGTTCGGGGTCTCGGTCGCTCTCGTCGAGATCCTCGTCGGCGCGGTTCTCGGCAACATCCCGGGCCTCAAGGAACACATCCAGCAGACTGATGTCACGACGTTCCTCGCGGGTGCGGGGTCGTTGATGCTGACCTTTCTCGCAGGCGCCGAGATCGATCCGGTTTCCCTGCGAAAACATTGGAAGCCGAGCTTGGCGATCGGCGCCGTGTCCTTCCTGTTGCCCTTCCTCGGGGCCTTCGGTTTCTGCAAGCTCGTGCTCGACTGGCCGCTTCACGGTGCGGAGATCGGCGGGGTGGCGCTGAGCACGACGTCGGTCGCCGTGGTGTACGCAGTCATGATCGAGACAGGGCTCAACCGCGAGGATCTCGGCAAGCTCATCCTGGCGGCCTGCTTCGTGACCGACCTCGGCACTGTGCTGGCTCTCGGCGGGCTGTTCGCCACCTATGGCTTGCTCCTTCTCGTGTTCGTGGCGGTGACGGTCGCCACCTTGTTGGTCCTGCCGAGAGCGACACGCTATGTGGTCGACCACACCGGCCACCGTGTGAGCGAGCCGGAGGTGAAGTTCCTTCTCGTCGTGCTGTTCGCGCTCGGCGGCCTCGCGACCGCGGCCGGAAGCGAAGCGGTCCTGCCGGCGTATCTGGCCGGCCTGGTCGTAGCCGGGGCCTTCATGAACGACCGGGTGCTGATGGACAGGATCCGTTCTATCGCCTTCGCGCTGTTGACACCTTTCTTCTTCTTGCATGCCGGCCTCTTGATCTCCGCGCCCACGCTCGCGTCGGGGGCGGGCGTGATCGCGTTGTTGTTCGGCGTGAAGATGGCAGCCAAGCTGCTCGGCGTCTGGCCGACCGCGTCGGCACTGAGGATCCCCAAGCGCGAGCGCACGTACATGACGCTTCTCATGGCAACCGGCCTCACGTTCGGGTCCATCTCCGCGCTCTTCGGTTTGACGCACCACCTCATCGACAGGACCCAGTACACAGAGCTCGTGACGGTGGTGCTGCTTTCTGCTCTGCTGCCGACACTCGTCGCCCAGCAATTGTTCCGGCCCGAATTGCCGACCGAGCGGGACGAGCTCGAGGCGCTCGGCGAAGAGGACCTGTCGCTGCGCCCGCCCCGTTGAGAGACGGGCGACACCGGCCAAGGCAGGCTCAATTGCACGTCTTGTGTCATGCGGCTCGACTGCAACACGTTTGACATCTCGATATGGGACCTTTGGCTCTATGGCGCTCCCGGCGCCAGACATAGCGTGAGTTGATGGTCCTGGGCGTGCCGGGTGCTCGGGGACGCTCCCTCACCGGCGACCCCAAGTTGCCCGGTGCGCCGGGACCGTGCTCCTTCGCCCGCTGAAGTCCTCGCCGGCCCGGCTGCTGCGGTGCCTTGCCGTTCAGAAGTCCGACGCGTGTCGGCGGCGGAACCTCTTCTGCAGCCCGCGCGCGCGGGTCAGCGCCGGCTCGACCCCGGCGAGCCTGTGCTCGTGGGTGAAGCCCTTGGCCACGCCCAGGAGCCCCACTGTCGTGTTGACCAACGAAACGTGTGAGAAAGCTTGAGGGAAATTGCCGACGAGACGTCTTGCGACCGGGTCGTACTCCTCGGCCAGGAGTCCGAGATCCGTGCGCAGCGACAGCAGCCTCTCGAACAGCCTCACGGCGTCGTCGTGGCGGCCGATGAGGTGCAGGTCATCGGTCAACCAGAACGAACAGGCGAGAAACGCGCCCTCGCGCCCCGTGAGCCCGTCGACGTGCTCAGACCTCTCCGAGTCGTACCGGCTGACGAAGCCGTCCACCATGAGCTCGTGCTCGATTGCCTCCACCGTCCCGATCACCCGGGAGTCCCGCGGTGGGAGGAACCCCACGATCGGGATCATGAGCACGCTGGCGTCGAGCTCCTTCGATCCGTAGTACTGCGTGAAGGTGTTCCGCTCGGCGTCGAAGCCCTTCTCGCACACCTCCTTGTGGATCTCGGCGCGCAGCGACTTCCACTTGTCGAGCGGGCCCTCGAGCCCGAAGTCCTCCACGTCGTGGATCGCCCTGTCGACTGCCACCCACGCCTCCACCTTCGAGTGCGTGAAGTGACGGCGTGGCCCGCGCACTTCCCAGATGCCGTCGTCGGGCTCGGTCCAGCCCGTCTCGATGAAGTCCATGAGCGCGAGCTCGAGGTCCCAAGCCGGACCGGCGGGCTCGAGGCCAGTCCGGCGTGCTTCGTGCAACGCACCGAGGACTTCTCCATAGACGTCGAGCTGGTACTGGGCCGAGGCCGCGTTTCCGATCCGCACGGGCCTCGAGCCTTCGTAACCGGGCAGCCAGTCGAGCACCTCCTCCTTCAAGTTCTTCTCGCCGGCGACCCCGTACATGATCTGGAGCTTCGACGGGTCACCCGCCGCCGCGCGCAACAGCCAGTCGCGCCAGGCGGCGGCCTCGTCGCGGTAGCCCGCCGCCATGAGCGCGGACAGCGTGAGCGTGGCGTCGCGGAGCCAGCAGTAGCGGTAGTCCCAGTTCCGCTCCCCACCGAGCGATTCCGGGAGCGAGGTCGTGGGCGCGGCGAGAATGCCGCCGGTGGGCCCGTAGGTGAGCGCCTTCAAGGTGATGAGGGAACGGACAACGGCGTCGCGCCACTCATGAGGCTCGAAGTTGGCAAGGTCGGCCCACTCCTGCCACCAGCGCTTGGTCTCCTCGATCGCGTACTGGGCGGCCACGGGACGCGCCACTTCTCCGTGCGAGGGAAAGTAGGTGAGCACGAAGGGCACCTGCTGGCCTTCGCGCACGTGGAACTCGGAGACCGTGCGCATGTCCTCGCCACGCGTCTCCGCAGTCGTCCACAACGCCAACCCGTCGGGTCCGGCCACGGCGACGAGCTGGCCGTCGTAACGACGCACCCACGGCACGACCGACCCGTAGTCGAAGCGGATCTCGAGGTCCATGCGCATCCCGACCGTGCCGCGCGAGCACTCGACCAACCGGACGATGCTCGGGCTTTGCCCCCTGAGCGGCATGCAGTCGGTGATGCTGACGCTCCCTTCCGGCAGGTCGAACTCGCTCTCTAGCACCAAGGTGTCGCCGAGGTAACGGCGACGCGCCGCACGCAGCGCCTCACCCCGGCCTGGTGGTGGGCTCGCGGCCGGTGCGATCCGCCAGAACCCGTGGTCGGTGCCGCCGAGAAGATGGGCGAAGCACGCCGCCGAGTCGAAGCGAGGCAGGCACAGCCAGTCGATGGACCCGTCGCGCCCGACGAGCGCGGCCGTATGGGTGTCGCCGATCAGGCCGTAGTCCTCGATCGGGAGCGTCACCGCACCATCCTTACCGACCTGCGGCCTTCTCGTTGCCGGCTCATCGCGGGACGCAGGCGCCGGTGCCGACCACCGTCGAGGTTGGCAACTCCTCCGCCTTCCGGACGCGCTCGAGGACCCCGGGGGACGCGAGCGCGTAGCCGACGTCGTTGCCTGTGGGCGACCTCGAGAAGACGACTCCGATGACGACACCGTCCGGCTCCACCAGGGGGCCTCCGGAGTTGCCGGGCCGGACAAGGGCCTGGATCACGTACACCTCGCGAACCGTCGGGTTCTCGCCGTAGATGTCGAGTCCGGTCGCGAGGATCTCAGAGCGGACACCGGCGCGGTCGGCCGCGAGCGGACCCCCCTCCGGATAGCCGAGCACGACGGCCTTGGTCGCGCGGGCGACCGTGTCGGGGTCGATTGTGAGCGCAGGCTCCGTGAGCCCGCGCACGCGCAGGATCGCAAGGTCGAACTCCGGGTCGAAGAGCTCGACCACGGCAACGTGGAAGCCGACGGTGTCCTCGACCCTGATCGACTGCGTGCCTGCTACGACATGGGCGTTCGTGACGACGAGACCGGGCGCCACCACGAAGCCCGAGCCCTCTTGAACCTCGCCGCATCCGATCGCGACGACCTTCAGCGTGGAAGGTGCGGCGTTCCTGGTACCGGCCCGCACCTGAGCCGCTGAGGGATAGGGGACCGGCCCGGCAAGCTGGATGAACCCGTCGGCCACGAGCTGCAGGCCTTCGTCACTCAGGAATCGCTCCACAGGCGCGAGTGCCGTCGGGATCGGCGGCATGACTTCGGTGACGACCCGGACGATGCCTGAACCGTCGATCTGGTTGGCCACGACCGGGAACTGGCTGTTCACCAGGATCGAGGCCAGCAGCCACACCACGATGAGAGCGCCCCCGGTCGCGGTGATGGCGCCGCCTGCCGCGTCCACGGCGCCGAAGCGGGCCCGGCGCAGTCGGCTCCACAGTCCCGCGCCCAACTGGCGTCCCGCGGTGGCAAGCACAGCAGCGGGTACGAGAAGGAGGAGGAGAGCGGCAACAGTCTTGGCGTGCTGCCCCCTGACATGGGGGCACACGAGCAGCACGAGCACGACGCCGAGGGCCAGACCGCCGAGGGCTCCGCCGTAGGAAAGGATCTGGACTGCTGCTCCCCGCCGGAACCCGCGGAAGGCCGACGCCAGGATGACGACGACGAGGATCAGATCGAGAACGTCCATGTCGGGCTCGGTCAGATCCCGCTTCTGCTCACAGGGGCTTCGCGCAGGGGCCGTGCTCGCCGCAACAACCTCGGGGACCGCCCCCATCACGGGCTCGAGACGCCGGTCGGTCCATAGGGCTGGGGTGAGTGTAGGCGCGGGACTGCCGGGGCCGAACGCGCCCACCTGCCAATTCCGCCGTTCTGGGCCGAGTTCGCGGGCTTCGGGCCGCGTCCGGGCGCCCACCCAGACGCGAAGAACTGTACTGGTTGCACTTCGGGTGCCCAACTGCTCCAAACTGGAGTCGTGGCCCGATCAACCGACCGACCCCTTGTGCCCGCGCGGCGTTCTGCCAGGGGCCGCTCGCGCACCCCGAAATGGCTCGTCGCGATCCTTAGCGCTCGGCGCAAGCCACAGGGCCTCAGCGAAGGACCGACCCAAGAGCACCACCACCGCGACATTCGGGGGGGCAGCGCTCGGGCCGCCGTGTTCGGCATCAGTGACGGGCTCGTGACAAACATCTCTCTGATCCTGGGGCTCTCGGGGGCGAACCCGCCCGCCGGAGTCGTACGGCTCGCAGGTTTGGCGGGGCTGCTCGGCGGTGCGTTCTCCATGGCGGCCGGGGAGTACGTCTCGATGCGCGCTCAGAGCGAGCTGTTCGAGCGCGAGCTGGAACGCGAGCGGCAGGAGATCCATCACCGACCCGAAGGAGAGCTCCAAGAGCTGGTGAGGATCTACGAGAGCCGCGGCATATCCACCGAGCTCGCCAAAGAGGTGGCCCGCCAGATGATGGCCGACCCTAAGACCGCGCTCGAGACTCATGCCCGCGAGGAGCTCGGCATCCATCCCGACTCTCTGGGCCGGCCCGTGCAGGCGGCGTTCGCGTCGTTCGTGACCTTCAGCGTGGGCGCCTTGTTACCGCTGATACCGTTCCTGACCGCGCACGGAACCGGTGCCGTTCTCGTGTCGATCGTGATCGCCGCAATTGCCGCTGTGATCGTCGGCTCTGCGCTCTCGCTCTTCACGGGGCGCTCGTGGTGGTGGTCGGCGTTCCGTCAGCTGGCGATCTGTGCCGCGGCCGGTGCTGTGACCTACGGTGTTGGCGCAGCAGTCGGCCTGAGCGTTGTTCACTGATGGGAACCAGGACGAAAGCCTCCGAGACGCCGGCACGCTCTGGGGCTGAGGCGGGGGGTGAGCTGGTGGCGGTGGTCGCCGTCTACGTCGTGCGCCACGCCCACGCCCAGCCGCGCGAGGGCTGGACGGGCCGGGACGAGGACCGTCCCCTCACCGATCGCGGCGTGAAGGAGGCTCGGGCCCTAGCCGACCGGTTCGATACGACTGCGCCCGGCACGCGGTCGCGCAAGTCCTTTGCTCAGGCGCGCGAGCCCAGGCCCACGCTGCTCCTGTCCAGCAGTGCCGAACGCTGCCTGGCGACTCTCGGTCCCCTCGCTGCCGCGTGCGGGCTGTCGGTCGGCACCGCTGAGTTCCTCTCGGAGGGATCCGACGCCCGCGACGCTCTCGTGCAGGCACAAGAGCTTGCTGCCGGTGGCGGCGTGCCGGTGCTGTGCACCCATGGGGACGTGATCTGGGGAATGGTCGAACTGCTCGAGAAGTCAGGCGCTTACCTGCCAGGACCGGTGGACGTGAAGAAGGGGTCGGTCTGGGTCCTCGAGGTCGAATCGGGCTTGATAGGGTCCGCGAGGTACATCCCCCCGGGCAGGGTGTAGGTTCCCGCCCCGTGAGCGCTCGGCAAGACACGGGACCGACGGCCGAGGACGCCCCCGGACCCTCGGCCGGTTTGCTCGCCCTCGTCGGGGGCGGTGAGTGGCAACAGGGCACTGACTACGACGCCGAGCTGCTGGAGCGCTCTGGTGCCGACGAAGTGCTCATTCTTCCCACCGCCGCTGCCTACCAGCATCCCGAACGGGCGGTTGCTCACGCCGAGACGTGGTTCTCGTCGCTCGGCTCCAGGGCCCGTGGGCTGATGGTGCTGCGCCATTCGGACGCCAACAAGGAGCCCAGCGCGGCCGCGGTGCGTGACGCACGCTTCATCTACCTCTCCGGTGGTTCGCCCCTCCACCTGCTGTCGGTGCTGAAGGGCTCGCTCGTCTTCGCGGCGCTCGCGAACGCCTGGCGCCGCGGCGCGGTCGTCGCCGGCTCGTCGGCGGGGGCGATGGTGCTCGTCGATCCCATGGTCGACCCCCGAGGCGGGGCGTTCACCGTGGGGCTCGGCCTCGTCGAACAGCTGGCCGTCGTGCCGCACCACGACTCAGGCGCCTCCCACCATTTCTGGCGGACCCTCGAGCTGGCCCCGGCAGGGCTCCCGGTCGCCGGCATCCCCGAGCGCACGGCGCTCATCAGGGAGCCGGACGGGGCGTGGCGATCAGCCGGTGAAGGACAGGTCACCGTCTATATAGACGGGGTGGACGCCGGCCTCGGCGCTTTGCGTCGATAGAGCTGCCACCAAGGCGCGCCGGCGCTCAGTCCAGCTCGGTGACCGTGACCGACTCGATGAGGACCTTCTCCTTCGGCGCGCCCGACCTCGTCCCCACGGAGTCGATCGCCGCGACGACGTCCCGCCCGGAGACAAGCTGGCCGAACAGCGAGTAAAGCGGCGGCAGGCGGGTCCCGTCGTGCCCCGAGATGACGAAGAACTGGCTCCCGTTGGTGTCCCGCCCCGCATTGGCCATTGCGAGCGATCCGAGCTCGTAGCGGCCGGGCTGGGGCAGCTCGTCCTCGAATCGGTAGCCGGGCCCGCCGGCACCCGTCCCCTCCGGGTCGCCCCCCTGCAGGACGAAACCGGGGATGATCCGGTGGAACACGATCCCGTCGAAGTAGTGGTAGCGCGCCAGGAACACGAAGTTGTTCACCGTCCTGGGAGCGCTTACCGCATCGAGGGCGAAGATCATCGTGCCCTTGGAGGTGACCATCTCGGCGGTGTAGCGCTTCGAGAGGTCGATGCACATCGGTGGCGGCCCGTCGAAACGTTGGGTCTTCGGCGCAGAGCCGTCGGCAGGTGGGCACTCGCTCGGCATTGAAGGGGCTCCGTTTCTCTCGAGGTGATGATGGGCCGCGCTCAGCCGGAGACCTGCGAGACCGTGACGCTGAGAAGGTAGACCCTGACCTTCGGGGTGCCGGTCGGATATGCACCACCGAGGGCACCGATCTTGTCGAGGACGCTCGTCCCAGAAATGGCCTTGCCAAAGATCGTGTAGAGAGGCTGGAGCTGCTTCTGACCGCCGGGCAGCACGAAGAAGAACTGGCTCTCATCGGAAGTCGCATTGCCGCTGTTGGCCATCACGAGGTCGTAGGGCTGGTAACACGCGGCTTGCGTCGGCTTGCTCTTACAACTCGCCGGTGGCGTATTGCCGGTGAAGTGGTAGCCGGGCAAGCCATGCGGCCCCCCGTATCCGGTGCCGGTCGGGTCACCACCCTGCACGATGAACCCGGGAATCACCCTGTGGAAGTAAGTGCCGTTGAAGTACTGGTAGCGGGCGAGGAACACGAAGTTGTTGACCGCGGCGAACGATGCGGCCGCAGGCATTTGCACGAGGATGTCCCCGAGGCTCGTCTTGAAAGTGGCGTCCCAGACCGAGGTCGCGGGGATGCACGCCGACGGTGCCGTCGTGAACCAAACGACACGCGTTTTCGATCCTGTGGCGGGCGGGCATGTCGTGGCTACGGCGGCCGTCGCGAACGGCTGGGTCGTCGGCGTCGGGAACGTCGTCACGGTGGTCGTCGTGGCCGTCGTGGTCGTCGTGGTCGTCGGCGGCTTGGCCGACTTGGTGGTCGAGCCGTTGACGAGGAGCACGATGCCGACGATGACGACTGCCAGGACCCCGGCCCCCAATGCACGGCGCGTGTTGCGGCGTCGCTTGCGGCTCTTTTGGATGACGGCTTGCTTTTGTTCACGAGCGGCTCGCTGGCGCGCTCTCTTGTCGGTGGGCACGGATCGAAAGGCTACTTAACCTGCGCCCCTGAGCGCATACGCGGGCCGCGTCGAGGAGAAGGCACGTCCTCGCTGCTCCGCCACTGAGGCCGGCCGGTCGCCCGAGCTCGCGGCCCGGCGGTAGGTTGGCGGGCGTGACCCTGGTCGTCCAGAAATTCGGCGGGACCTCGGTCGGCGATGCCGACCGCATCCGTGCCGTCGCGGACCATATAGCCCGCACAAGGCGCAGTGGCGCCGATGTCATCGTCGTGGTCAGCGCCATGGGCAAGACCACCGACGCGCTCATCCGCCTCGCCGAGGACGTGAGCAGGGTGCGCCCGGGCCGGGAGCTCGACATGCTGCTCACCGCGGGCGAGCGGATAACGATGTCGCTGCTGTGCATGGCGCTCGCGGAGCTCGGCGTGCCCGCCGCCTCGTTCACCGGCAGCCAGGCAGGCATCATCACAGACACCACGCACACCAAGGCGCGGATCCTCGAGGTAAAAGGCGACCGCCTCCGTGAATCGCTGGCCCAGGGCATCGTCCCCGTCGTGGCCGGATTCCAGGGAGTCTCGAGCAAACGGGACGTGACCACGCTCGGTCGCGGGGGCTCCGACACGACGGCCGTGGCCCTCGCCGCCGCCCTCGATGCCGAGCTCTGTGAGATCTACACCGACGTCTCAGGCGTCTTCACCGCGGATCCCCGCGTGGTCCCGACCGCCCACCGGATACCCAGGATCTCCTTCGAGGAAATGCTCGAGATCGCCGCGACTGGTGGCAAGGTCCTTGCGCTCCGCTCGGTCGAGTTCGCCCGTAACCACCATGTGCGTCTCCACGTGCGCTCAAGCTTCACGTGGGAGCCCGGGACCATCGTCAGCGAGGAGGACCCTTCCATGGAACAGCCCATCGTCTCGGCGGTGACGAGCGATTCGAGCGAGGCCAAGATCACCATCACCGGCGTCCCGGACCAGCCGGGCATCGCTGCCTCGGTGTTCAGGGGGCTCGCCGACCGGGCGATCAACGTCGACGTGATCGTTCAGAACACCTCCCACCACGGGACGACGGACATCTCCTTCACCGTCCCCCGCTCGGACTTGGATGGCGGCCTCGAAGTGGCCGAGCAGCTCGTCCCGCAACTGGGCGCGGTGTCGGTGGTCGCCGACGACGACGTTGCCACCGTCTCTCTTGTAGGTGCGGGGATGAGGACCCATCCGGGCGTCACCGCGACCATGTTCGAGACCCTCGCGGCCGCCGGGATAAACATCGAGATGATCTCCACGTCTCCCATTCGCATCTCATGCCTTGTCCGCGCGGAGCACGCGGAGCGGGCGGTCCAGGCCCTCCACACCGCCTTCGAGCTCGGCGGCTAGCGGCAGGGGAGTCTTCCGACTTCCCGCGCCGGCGGCTCGGCCGAGCCCAGCCAACAAGAGGTCCGCCATTAAGCTCGTCCCATGCGAGTCGGGATCTTCGGTGCCACAGGACAAGTCGGTGCCGTGATGAGGTCGGTCCTTGCGGAACGGAACTTTCCGACGGACGGCGTGCGCTTTTTCGCGAGCGCACGATCGGCGGGTCGCACGCTCTCGTGGGACGGTGGCCAGGTCGTGGTCGAAGACGTCGTCGGTGCCGACTTCACCGGGATAGACATCGCGCTGTTCTCCTGCGGTGCCACGACCTCCTTGGAGCTCGCGCCCCGTGTCGCCGGCGCGGGCGCGATCGTCATCGACAACTCGTCCGCCTGGCGCATGGACCCGGAGGTCCCGCTCGTCGTCCCCGAGGTCAATCGTGGGGCATTGGATTCGATACCGAAGGGGATCGTCGCCAACCCGAACTGCACGACGATGGTCGCCATGCCCGTGTTGAAGCCCCTCGACGAGCGCGCCGGCCTGCGTCGGGTCGTGGCCTCGACCTATCAGGCCGTTTCAGGCGCCGGCCTGGCCGGAACCTCCGAGCTGGACGAGCAGGTCCGCAAGGTGGCGGAGGGCGCCGCTGCGCTGGCGCACGACGGCAATGCCGTCGACCTGCCGGCCCCTGTGAAGTTCCCGGCGCCGATCGCGTTCAATGTCATCCCTGTGGCCGGTCGAATCGTCGACGACGGGAGCGGCGAGACCAGCGAGGAGCAGAAATTCCGGGACGAGAGCCGGAAGATCCTGGGTCTCCCCGACCTCCTCGTCTCGTGCACGTGCGTCCGGGTGCCGGTGTTCACGGGGCACAGCCTGGCGCTCAACCTCGAGTTCGAGCGTCCGCTCAGCCCTGAGGAGGCGCTCACCGCCCTCGAGAGCGCGCCGGGAGTCGGGCTCTGCGACATCCCCACGCCGCTACGCGCGACAGGTGGTGACGTGTCACTTGTGGGAAGGATCCGCAAGGACGCGACCTTGCCTTACGGATTGTCCCTCTTCGTCGTCGGAGACAACCTCCGCAAGGGAGCTGCGCTCAACGCGGTGCAGATCGCCGAGGCGCTGGCCGGAATCGCCTGACCGCTGCAATCTGGCTAAGGTGCGCTCGCGCTCTCCCGATCGCCGCCGTCGCCGACAGGCCCCGCCTCAGCGGACCGGTCACATGCCGAAGAAAGGCAGTATCCGAGTGGGCACGACGCGCTTGGAAGGGATCACCACCACATACGGTCCGCTGTAGCGCATCGTGTAGCCGATGTGATGATCGTCGCACCACTCGACGATCTCGGGCACCAACAGGCACTGCTGGTCCGGCGCGATGCACCCGGGGTCGAGGGCCGTCGTCCCGGCCTCGACGGCCGCCTCCTGCTCCAGGGCGGGCTTCACGAAGATCCACGCCGGCGTCGGGCTCGCGGCTATGGCTCGGTAATAGGGCTGATAGCGGATGAAATCAGGCCCGGCAGGGCTGACGGTGACGCGGCCGTCGGAGAGGAAGGCCAGGTCGTAGCCGAGCCAGTAGCTGGAAAAGGCGTCACGGACATGCCAGCGGACCAGTGAGTCCGCGAGCGCGGTGGGCAGGTTGTTGGGGTTCGTATGCCACGAGAGCCAACTGGTGCGCTCGACTGCGGGCAGGGCCACGACGGGCTTGTAAGGCGGCTCGCCTCGCGCGGCGACAAGTGTCAGCCCCAAGGCCGCGACGAGCACGATCGCAGCCATGGTCGCAGGAGCGAGCTGCGTGTACCCCATCGCCCACATGCCGGCCTCGCAGACCAACGAGACGATGACGAGCCCGAGCAAGGGCGCCAGGAAGATCGCGTAGCGGGCGTCGTGCCAGTACCAGGTGAACGGCTGCGCGGCGTAGAGGAACGGGAACGCCGCGACGAAGAGCAGCAGCAGCCACGCTCGCCCGTGCATCGCCAGGTACAAGAGCCAGCCGACGAGCACGACGAGCACGACGTTCACGAGATGGGGCGTCAGGTTCGACGGGGCCACCCATTCGCCCGACCCGCGGGTCCGAAGGCCGAGAACGATCGGGAGCACGTAGCGGTCGAATATGCCAAGATGCCACCAATACGCTCCTCCCGGACCGGGAGGCGGAGGCTGGGGAACCCCGGCGAGCGAGTCGAAGTGATGGGGGAGGTTCTGCCACCACCAGGGGAGCGAGCCGACGGCAAGAGCCACTACGCCAAGGGCCAGGGAGCCCAAAGGCACCTCGGCCCGTCGCTGTACGACGCGGGCCAGAAGGTAGACGCCGGCCGGGGCGAGGAAGTAGACGATCTCCGGGCTGGACCACCAGCCAACGCCGGCGCCGAGCCCGAGCGCGAGCCAGTCGAGCCTCCCGCCGTCGCCGTCCCCGATCCTGAGCACGGTCAAGAACACGACGAGCCCGCAGACGAGCACGACCCAACGAAAGCCATCGCCATGGTCGTAGTAGGTCACATAAGGCTCGGGCCAGACCCAAAAGGCGATGGCGGCCACCGCGCCGACCGGACTGCCGAACATGCGGTTCCCGATCCGCCACAGGACTGCGACCGACGCGGCACACAACAGGACGGTCGTGAGCCCGAGGGTGAACGCAGAGCTCCCCAACAGTGCGAAGACCCCGGCGACCGCGTAGGCCTCCGTGCCTCCGTAGTTCTGGGCCCAGAAGAACGCGAAGAAGTGACCGTGCAGGATCTCCTGGGCCATGAGCCCGACGACTGCCTCGTCGGAGTTGATGGTGCCTCTGCCGAGGGCATAGAGCCTGAGCAGGAGGCCGAGCAGGAGCGCGAGCACCACAACGGCAGTCAGCGCCGGGTTCGCCCGCCAGCACGCGGCAAGTCGCCGCCAAGGAGTCGACCGGCGGCTCAAGGCTCTCACGAGCGCTGGCCGCCCAAGATGCTTCAGCTGACGGGAAGTGAGCGACGGGTGGCCGCGCGGCCGGCCATCCTCACGTCAACTTCGCGAGATAGGGACTGAGCAGCTTCTCGATCTGCTTGGCGGCAACGTCGACCTCGATGTTCACCTTGTCGCCAGGCATCCGCCGGCCAAGTGTCGTCAACTCCGCGGTGTGGGGTATCACGGCAACGGAAAAACTGTCCTGGTCGACGTCGAAGATCGTGAGGCTCACGCCGTCGACGGCGATGGAGCCTTTCTCGACGCAGTAGCGGATCAGCTCAGGCGGTACCCGAACCCTGAGATCCGGCGGCCCGACTGTCACTTCACCGATGCCGTCGACGTGACCCTGCACGATGTGCCCTCCGAGGCGGTCGCTCACCCGCACCGGCCGCTCGAGGTTGACCGGGTCACCAGGCTGCAGGAGACCGAAGGTCGTCCGGCTCAGGGTCTCGGCGGTGACCTGGGTCTCCCAAGTCTCGGAGCCACAGGCGACGACTGTCGTGCAGCACCCGTTCACCGAGATGGAGTCGCCGACCTTGGCGTCAACGAGCACGAGCGACGCTCTTATCCGGTAGCGGTCGCCGTCGTGGCCGACGTATGTACCCATCTCCTCGACAAGTCCGGTGAACATGCGCGCCGAGCGTACCAACCCGGGTGCTCGGGCGTCATTGACGCGCGAGCAGGATGCAGCCGACCGTGACGCCGAAGCCGAGGACGAGGACGCGCAGCAGGACCGGGCTCAGGCGACGGGCAAAGCCGCCGCCGAGACGGCCGCCGGCGAGGCTGGTCACAGCCATGATGGCCACGGCAGTCCAGGCGACGGGACCGAACAAGCCGTAGGCGACGACGGCGACGGAGTTGATGACGACCGAAAGGACCTGCTTCAACCCGTTCAGCCTCTGCAGGCTGTCCGGGATGGCCAGCCCGAGCATCGCCAGCAGGACGATCCCGAGCCCCGCCCCGAAGTAGGCACCGTAGACGGCCGCGAGCAGGACCGCGACGTGAAGACCGAGCGAGCGGTGCTCCCTGGAAGGGGCGTGTCGCTTCGCGAGCACGCGGGTCGCCAAGGGCTGAAAGGCGAACAGGGCGCAGGCGAGGAGTATCAGAAAGGGTACGGCCTGTTTGAACACCTTCGCTGGCGTCGTGAGCAAGAGCACCGACCCGGCGGTGCCGCCGACCACGCAAGTGACGGCCAGCACCATCGCGCGCGATCGCTGGCCTTTCAACTCCCGGCTGTACGCGACCGAGCTGCCCACATAGCCGGGCCAGAGAGCCACCGTGTTCGTCACGTTCGCAGTGACACCGGGATAGCCCACGGCAAGCAGTGCCGGGAACGAGATGAGCGAGCCTCCCCCGGCGACACTGTTCACCGCGCCTCCGAGGAAGCCGGCGATGCCGAGAACGATTCCCTGCTCGGGCGTCAATCCGTTACCGCGCTAGGCCAATTCTCGTCGCGAACCTCGGCGAGGTACGAAGCGTGGTTGCGCGTGAACTCGGCGACGCTGTCCCCCCCGAACTTGCGGAGCGCCTCGGACGCCAGCACGAGGGCCAACATCGTTTCCGCCACCACTCCCATGGCGGGCACCGCGGTGACGTCGGTGCGCTCCTTGAACGAGACGGTCTCCTCCTTGGTGAGGACGTCGACGGTCTTGAGGACAGGGCGGTTCAGCGTGGCGAGTGGCTTCATGGACGCGCCGACAAGGAGAAGGCCCCCCGTGGACATGCCGCCCTCGATGCCGCCGGCCAACGAAGTCGTCCTCTTGTACTCGCGCGAGCCGGCGTCGAAGAAGATGGAGTCGTGGCCCGCTGATCCTCGGCGACGTGCGATGGCGAAGCCCTCGCCGATCCACACGGCCTTGACTGCCTGAATGCTCATAAGAGCCTGGGCAATGAGGCCGTCGAGCTTGCGGTCCCAGTGGACGTGACTTCCGAGGCCCACGGGCACCCCATAAGCTACGACCTCGACGGTGCCGCCGAGAGAGTCGCCTTCCTTGGCTGCAGTCTTGATCTCGGCGATCATGGCAGCCTCGGCCGAGGGGTCGAAACACCGCACCGGCGACGCGTCGACCGTCACAAGGTCGTCCGGCATGGGGCGTAGCCCGGCTGACGCATCAATGCCGCCGATCTGGACGACGTGGCTCACGATCGCGACGCCGATCTGGGCCAGAAGCGCCTTGGCGCACGCACCGGCGGCCACCCTTGCAGCCGTCTCCCGTGCCGAAGCCCGCTCCAACACGTCACGGGCGTCGTCGAAGCCGTACTTCTGCATGCCGGCGAGGTCGGCGTGGCCCGGACGGGGCTGAGTGAGCAGACGCGAGGGACGCCCGGGCCCAGCGGACATCTCGGCCTCCCACTTGGGCCACTCGGCGTTGGCGATCTCGATCGCGACCGGCGATCCCAAAGTCCGGCCGTGGCGAACCCCACCGATGATGCTGATCGCGTCGGTCTCGAACCGCTGGCGGGGACCGCGCCCGAATCCGAGCCGGCGGCGGGCGAGCTCGCCCGAGATCTCATCCGCGAGGATCGGCAGCCCGGCGGGGAGCCCCTCGACGACTGCAACGAGCGCACGCCCGTGGGACTCGCCCGCGGTCAGAAGGCGCAACACGAGACCAGCCTACGCCGGGGCGGGTCCTGAGGAACCGTTCAGGGGTGTTCGTTGGAGTCCCCCAACTGTTGGGATGTGCAACTTGACCCCTCTCAGCAGTACCCGTCAGAACGCCTACAACGGCCCAGTGACGTCTGGGGGAGTGACACCAGCGCACACCCGTCACGGAACTGCCGAACTCAAACTCAAGGTACGGCACCTTGCCCAGGCGCGCGGATCATGAGCCCATCGAGCTGTGTTCCTGTGGGCTGACGTGGCCGCCGCTACCAGGGATCTGTCCGGCAGACTAGTTCACCATTTTATGTACGCAGAAGAGGAATTGAGTTCAATCCTCATCCCAATTGAGAATTATGGCCAACCCGTGTGTCCGCTCCTTGAGGAGCGACCGGTAAGCGTCACACGCGGCGCTGTAAGGGAGCCGATGCGTTATGAGCGGCTCCAAATCGATCTCCTTTGAGGCGACAAGATCCAAGAGGAGCTCCGCGTCTCGGTGCAGTGTCCATGGGTTCGCCGCCGTTTCGACCAGAGGATGGGATCTGTTGTGCGCACCAATGATCGTGTGGCTTGGGCTATTGCACAGGTCATGAAAATCGAACCATGTTGGCCCGCTAGGACTGCTCAGGACGACGAATCGGCCGTCACTAGCCTTCATCACCTGGAATTCCTCTGGGATGAGCGAGGGCATGCCGGTTACCTCGAACACGACATCAGCCATGCGCCCTCGTGTGACATCGGCCACATGGTCCCGCAAGTTGGTGCTTGTTGGTTCGATGGCAACAATGCCCTCTTCCTTGGGTAGGCAGGCAAGTCGATTGGAACAGGGATCAACCGCGATCACGGGACGTGCACCGACAAGTCGGCAAAAGCGCACGGCCAGCTGACCGAGGATGCCGACTCCGAACACGACGACTGTCTCTCCCCACCCCAGGTGAGCACGTCGGACTCCGTTCATGACGACCTGACCTAGTGAAACAAAGGGAATGTGATCGAGAGCGAGGCGCTCGTCGCGCACGGGATTCACCGAACTTGCTGCGACAGTCGCGAAGCGTACATGGGGTGTGGGTGCCGCTACGAGATCACCGACCTTCACCGACCTGACTTCGCTTCCGATTTCGATCACCTCAACCGCCGCGCTGTAACCGACGAGGAAGGGAAAACGACCATACGTCGCCCATGCCGAATTCTCCGGGAACTGACCGGAAAGAATCGTCAGCTCGGTTCCCGGGCTGATCATCGAACGTCGGGTTCGAACAAGCACTTCATCAGGCCCCGGAGGCTTCAATTCCTGCTCCTGAAGCTCGACCTGACCTGCCATGGGAAACACAACCCCTGGATTACTCGTTGCATCACTACTAGCAGTCATGCACCGACTCCTTTCTTCGTGTTTCGACTGCAATGCCCGACACTCAGGCGTGGTATTCGCTGGTCAAGAAAGATCCCGTGACGGACGGAGAACGTAGCTCGTCGCCTGTCAACGGCAAACGTTCGGCGTTACGCGCAGGGCAGGACCACTCGCATTCCCACCGACGACCACTCGACAGCGCCGCTGAACTTGCATGCTGACGACCGGATCGACCGATCGAGGATGTTACGAAGGTCGGCGCCTCCCGCGACACCTCCTCGCCCTGGAGTCCTCCAACTGTTCAAATGTGCCACCTGCCAGATCCTCCAAGTTCCCTGCTCGGCAGCACGCGCCAGAACGGCCTACAACGGCCCGGGACACGTGGGGGAGTGGAGCATCGGCCGGAAACCAGTCACGGAACCGCTGGGGCTCCAGTTCAGGGTACGGCGCTTTCCGCAGGCGCACGGATCTTGGCGAACCATCCGTCTGTCGCGCGTTCTAGTCCCCGGCGCTACACGCGCGGCCACTCCGAGGGCTCGTCATGTTCTCCATAGGTACCGTGGTCGACGGCGGCTTTCTATGGGTGGCTTCTTGGCGCTCGTTGAAACGCTTTGGCGGGATGATGGCCCCGTTATGGTCTCTGAGCCCGAAGCCCACACCTCGGTCCATGAGAATGTGGGTGACCCAGCTGGTGGCGACGACAGCTAAAGGCGCGGATTGCAGGACTGCTGACGCGACGAGCATTAAGACCGGTGGGACGGGACGGTGGAGCAAGTTGTAGGGGACGACGACTTCTTCAGTCTGTCTGTATCGCGGGCTCATCTCGGCTCCGCTGCGGGCACGGACAAGGCACGCGCGGCTTGAGGATGGTGCTAAGCCAGTCGAAGGTCACGTGCCATCGAAAAGGACCTGTATTGAGGCCTCCAAACTGGCTGAGACCGGCGAGAAGACGGATAAGGCGCGGTGCTTGAACGACGTAGACGTCGATATTCCGATTGACCTTCACGTTGCGCTCCGAGACGTCGATTCCTCGGTCCAGCTGGCGAGCACCGACTCGAGCCAATGAACGAGACGATCGAAACTGCGATCGACGTCGTCCGGGAGTCCAAAGCCGCCCCCCGCCTCGAGGGTGACGAAGCCGTGCAGTGCGGCGCGCAAGGCACGGATGACATCGGTCGCATCGTCCTCGTGCAGTTCGTAGCCGGTGAGGACATCGGAGACAACTTGAACCACGGCGCGGTCCGTCGCCTCGGCCTCGGTGTCTCCCGGAGCGGAGGCGCGCTGGGTCGCCGCGTAGCGGCCGGGGTGCTCGAGCGCCCACCTTCGGTAGGCCCATGACATGGACACGATGGCATCGCGGCGCGACCGACCAACGGTGGCACGGGCAAGGGTGTCGGCCAACTCGCGCTTGGCGCGAACGGCGATGCTGCGCTGGAGACCTTCCATGCCGTTGACGTGCTTGTAGAGCGACGGTTGTCGTACGCCCAGACGCTCGGCGAGCGCGGCGAGGGTCAGGCGCGGCAGGCCCACCTCGTCGGCGATCCGCTCGGCTTCGTCTACCACCCGGGCTTCGGTCAGCCCAGCCCTAGGCACGGCCGTTCACCGACTCTAAGAAGGCCAGCATCGCATCGGTGGTGATATCGGGCCGCTGCGACTGGGGGTAGTGGCCTGCTTCGGGCACCATGACGATCTCTCCACGCAAGGCGTGCGCGATCCAGTCGGCCTCCGCCTTGGAGTCCGGGAAATCCGGGTCCTGCTCGCCCATCACTACCAGGGTCGGTGTTGCAACGTCGGCCAGTCGCGCCTCTGCTGGTGCGTGACTGGTGCGCGTGGTGAGGGAGAACGCCTTGGCGTGTCCCGGCCGCCGCAGGCTCGCCACGACCTGGGCACGGTAGGTGTCGAAGTCATCGGGCCGCCGGCCTGCGTAGAGCTTGGGCAGGTACGCCTTCCACGAGGTGACAGCCCACGGTCGGGCCATGGCGAGCCGGAGGAGGATGCGCGACATCGCGCTCACCTTCGGGTCGCGGACAAAGGGGCCGATCAGCACGAGGGCGCTGACCAGGTCCGGCCTCTGGGCCGCGACTAGTACTGCCGAGCCGGCCCCCATGGAGTTGCCGACGACGACGCCAGGGCCGCCGAGTTCCTCGATGAGGGCGACAATGTCGCCGGCGGTTTCGACCTCGCCGTAGGACCTGAACGTGGCGTCGCTGTCACCGTGACCGCGGAGGTCGGTGCTCGCCACCTTGTAGCCCGCCTTCCGCAGGGCGGGAGCGAGGAAGCGATACGCCTCTCGCAGGTCACCCATGCCGGGTACGAGCACGATCAGGGGTCCGTCGCCGTCGACGTCGTAGGAGATTCGCCCTTCCGGGCGAGAGAGGTATCTGGTGTTCTGGGCGTTCGTAGTCATGTAGCTACATTACATAGCTTATTAGCTAATAGCAATAGCTACTCCAGCCTCGCCAGCAGCGGACCAGGGCGTACGGCTTGAGTCCGGGTGAGGGAGGGCGACCTCCTCCCGGTGTTGGTGCGCACCGTCCCTGCGTTCCATGGTGACGACTACAGCACTCGGCTAAGGAAGCACAGAACAACACGGGACGTGTCGCGCTGGCAAGCGCACAATCGGCCAGACCTGAAGGGCTGGGCAACAGCGCATCGCCCTCTCACTGACGCTCGGTAGCTCCACTGAACCTCGCTTGGTGGCGACAAGTTTGACCGATCGAGGCTGTCTTGCGGTAGGGCACAGGTGACTGTTACAAGCGGCTTGTCGCAACACCTCCTCGCTCCGGAGTCCTCCAGATGTTCAAATGTGCCACTCGCCGCGGATCCACCAGGCTCCTGCTCACCAGCACGCGTCAGAAGGGCTGCCAACGGCCCAGGACGCCTGGGGGAACCCTCCGCCGCTGTAACAAGCACGGCGTTCTTCCTGTCCAGAAGCTACTTCCGGCATCCGTTCAGTCAGGTGTCGAATATCCGCTATTCAAACCCTGGCATCGTAGCGCGACACACCGTCTCTTTGGGGTCGCTTATGCCATTGATGGCGCTCACCGAAATTGACCAGAGTTGCTCACCGAAATTGACCAGTTGAGCCCTCGGCGTGTCGGTTGTGTGATGGTCACGCTACGTGGCGGGACCTCCTTCTGTCACGCGCCTTGA
>JBEKBX010000018.1:0-65604 GCA_050015175.1 Acidimicrobiales bacterium
TTGCGGTGAGCGAGGTGGACGACCTTCTCGGTTAGGCGTGCAAAGCGCCGGCTAAAGCTGGGACACGACCGAGCCGGAGACGAGAAAGATCGTGGTCAGGGAGTTCTGTCGCTGACCCGCCAGGGGCACCGTTGATGGGAGGTAGATAGGAACGGGTCTGCCGCACCAAACGTGGCCCGAGAGGTCACGGCCCGGCGCCGCGGACCATCGCACGACAACCGACGAGCACACCGAGCAGCGCAAGCGGAGCGAAGCCTGAAGTGGAGCGACGCTGCGGTGCGAGGGTGCGGGCGTTTCGGAACAGGGGGGCGACCTAGTGCGCCGAACCGGACGGCTAGTCCTGGCTGTGCTCAGTCGTGCCGGCTTCCAGCAAACAGCCTCGCGCGACACGCGCCGTGGGAGCCCGACCCTTCCCGATGGTCAAGGCTCTCCTGGGTCGGCCTGCACCATCCCGAACGCGGTCCCTATCGGATCACGACAGTCGCTGGCCGATCCGGCCGGCCGAAGGTGGACACCTACGGGGATGTTGCCGGGAAGTACGCAGCCCATCCCGAAGCAAAGGCGCTCGGCCCCAGACGGCAAGCCGTGTGGGCGAGGCACCGTGGGTCTGCTCCAACGTCGCCCGGTCATCGCTGGAGAGATGAAGCTCATCGGGAGGGAGTCGAACAGGCTCGAACACCGGTTCACGGGGCTCTTGACGATCGACGAGCTGGACGAACGGCTGACCGTCTACCACGGTAACGACGGGTGGCGGAGGTTCACGCTGCCGAAGCTGAAGGCGATGGGCTCCAAGAAGGTTGCCGACGCTGTCGGCATTAGCGATCGCCGAGCCAGGGACGTCCTGAAGGGGCGGGCGATGCCGCACGCAGGGCATCGAGCGGCGATGGAGCGGCTGGCGACGCTGGGACGTGACGTGTTACCTCGGTCGTGACGACTTGCCTCAGACTTCGAACATATACACCGTGTTGGTATTCGATGGCACGTAGCCTGCCGCACCCACCGGTATCGGGAGATGTTTCTCGGAGTAAGGTTCGCACATAGTGGCTGCCGCCATCCGTCCCAAGCTCGTTGTTGTCTACTGCCGCAATTCGATTCCACCGTTGGAGATCGCCGAAGCCGCCCGGGGCTGGTGTGACCTGATTTGGGTGTTGGATTTCACCGATCCGCTACTTGTTTGGTCGGTGCCCCTTATCCGGCGCTTAGGAACTGCCATCGACACTTCCGGTCTTAGCGATGCGGAGGTTGCGGCATTGGTCGCCCTGGATCACCCGGACGGAGTCATAACGTTCTCATCAGAACCGATTCTGCTCGCTGCCGCGATTGCCGAGGAGTCCAAGCTGCGGTTCCACAGCCGCCGTACCGCCAGCCTGCTGGTGAACAAGTACCGCCAGCGCGTTGCACTCGCTCAAGCGCGAGTGCCAGGCCCGCGCTTCTGGTCCGTACCCGCAGACGCCACCCGGACGGTGAGGGCGCATCTCGCGGCGGACCTGAGCTACCCGGTAGTCTTGAAGCCTCAGGTTGGAAGCGGAAGCCGAAATACCTGCCGAATAGGCGATGCCGAATCCTTGTTGCGATTGCTCAACGAGGCTCAGCGCGACGCCGACGACATGCTGGTTGAGGAGCTGCTCGCCGAAGCCCACCCTCGAGAAGCCCAGCGCTTTGGAGACGTACTCATGGTGGACAGTCTCATCTCCGAGGGTCGCATCACTCACTTTGTTGTGGCTGGCCACTTCGTCCCAGCTCCACCCTTCCGAGGTACGGGATCGTTCATTCCAAGCCACTTGAGTGATGCCGAGACCAAAGCCGTGTTCGATGCGACCGAAACCGCCCTAAGGGCCCTATGTATCGACGACGGCTTCATCAACACCGATCTCATCATCACGCCTGACGGTCCTCGCGTGCTGGAAGTGAACGGTCGAATCGGGGGCCAGGTCCCGACGTTGCTTCAACTTGCCGGAGCCTCCTCGTTGCTATCGGAAGCCATGAGGTTTGCGGTACGCGAATCCGATGGGGATGTCGCTCCCTTGCAGACCGAGCATGTGTCCTTCTGCGCGATGTATCAACCTCCGATGGAGGCGCAACGCTTGGTAGAGCTGGGCGGTCTCGAGGTCGTGGCTCAATTGCCGGGCGTCACTCAAGTCAGTCTCTACTGCCGCGTCGGGGATACCATCGACTGGCGTCGGGGAACCATCAGCCGACTGCTTACGGTGTACGGCGTGGCCAATAATCACGACCACCTCTATAAGCTATACGAGCAGATTCAACGATCTATCGTTGCTAGTTACGAGATGACCGAGCCGGCTGAGCCTTTGAGGTAACTTTGGTCCGAAGTTTCCTTACAGACAACGGCCAGTTCGCCAGAAGAGCCCGACGCCCTTGACCGAACGTCGCGATCTAGTCGGTGACGAATGCTAGGGTTGAGATCAAGCCTGCTCGTGTTGCTCTGCCGAAGGAGTCCGCACAGATCGAGATGATTCTCACCCTCGACCACGGGGGGACGTCCCGCCACCCGAGTGCCACCGCCAGACGATTGCCGGTGACAGCTGATCTTCTTCAGTTCTTCGATGACGTGGTGGTCTGCTGGACCAATTCGGGGCTCGCCGAACGATCTCACCGACCGTCTGTGGGCACCCTTCTCTGGCGCTTCATGGCCTTGCGTTCTGGAGACCGACCTGGTAAAGCCTTGCTGTGACAGCAGCGATGACTGTTGACTGCCGGCAGCGTTTGCTTGCGGTCCCTCACGGTCTTCTTTCAGTGCCTACGCTACGGATCGTCGAGGCGGCTTCAGGTCTGTGCGAGCTCCTCTGGCTTGTGGACGAGAGTGTTCCGGGGAACGCTGTCACCAGCCGGCTGCTGCGAAAAGTCGGCACTGTTATGAATCTTGCCGGGCTGTCGCCAGAAGAGACGGTCTCGGTCTTGCGCGCACATGTTCCCGATGGGGTGGTGGCCTACCGCGACGCGGACATCCTCCTCGTCTCGTTGATAGCGGCAGAAATGGGACTCGACTATCACACGCCAGAGGTCGCTCGGCGCCTGTTGGACAAGCTCTTGCAGCGCGAAGCGCTTTGCAACAGCGGCCTGCCGTCGCCGCCTTGCTGGAAGGTCCCGGCCGACGGTGATCCGGCTGCAGTTGAAGCGCTCGCCGCGAAGGTGGAATTTCCGGCGGTGCTCAAGCCGCGCAGAAGCAGCGGTGGTCGCTACACAATGCTCGTCGCGGACGCGGGCGATCTCGTCCGCCAGGTTGCCCTGCTCCCGCCTCAGGCCGGTGGCGAGACGGGGATGCTCGTCGAGCAGTATCTTCCGAACCTCGCGACAGGCTTGAGCGAGCGTTTCGGCAGCTACGTGTCGGTGGAGAGCCTGGTGGTCAGAGGCGAGATCAGCCATGTGGCGGTAACCGGGCGGTTCGCGCCGGCCGAACCGTTTAGGGAAACCGGGCTTTTCATCCCCGCTGACCTGACACAAGAGCAGCTGGCGGCTGTGCTCGCGGTCGCTACGGCCGCGTTGCGCGCGCTCGGAGTGAGGACAGGTGACTGCCACACAGAGATCAAGCTGACCCCGGACGGTCCCCGAGTGCTCGAGGTGAACGGCAGGCTCGGTGGCGGAGTGCCTGAGATGCTGTTACAGGCAAGCGGCGTGTCGCTCGTCCAACTCTCGATGCGCGTTGCCCTCGGTGAGCCGGTGGTCATAGGTCCGATCCCGTGTGCCAGGGTCGGCTGGTGCCTTATGTTCCAGGCTCCGACTTCTGCCCGCCGCGTTGTCAGCATCAGCGGCCTCGAGCGGCTGGCCGAACTCCCAGGCGTCAACGAGGTCTTCGTGAATCGGTCGCCCGGCGATCCGGTCAACTGGCACGAGGGAACTCGCCAGTACATCTACTCTGTCTTCGGGGTGTCCGCGGACTACGACGAGCTTCTGGAGGTCAGCAGCTTCCTTCACGAGCAAGTTTCGGTCGTCTACGAATGAGGTGGCACGGAGTCTGACCAGCTCAGCAAGCGTTTCCTAAGCGGACGCCTTCGAGCAGCCTGCCGCCTCGGTGATCTGACCCTCACCTTCTCGGGAATCGACAAAGTCGGCCGGCCAACCGACTCGGGAAGCGGACGTTTCCGGGCTTGCGATCACCTATCCCGCTGTGGAGGTGAGGGTCAGGGACGCGGCTCGTACGGTGAAGGAAAGGCGGTGGCGACGCTCCGGGTCGCTCCCCAAGGGGATGGGGGGCCGATCCCTTCGGCCGCGGTGTCAGCTCAAGACACAAGCGCCGAGCTGCTCTTTCCGAAAGGTCAGGAGTCCTGTCGCGTCTTGCGGTGTCCCCGCCGCCGACACTCGGCACACCATTGTTGCTGCCGTCCAACCAGCTGCCGTCCGCAGCCGTCGCAGAGCCGCTTCGTCGATTGCGCCAACGACAGCCAAGCCGACAAGCGACCAGTCAGTGTGTTCGACACCGTGCCGTTTGCTGACACAAGGCCGGCTGTCGCGATCCGGTCGGCCACTGACACGAGTATCCCGATAATGCTCAGGCGAAGGACTCCGACCTTCCAGGGTGTACCGGACGGTCCCTCTTGGCACGCTGGATTCCGAGGCGATTCGCGCCTCCCTCGCTGCGATTAGTACCGGCAGGACGAGGCTGTACCACTCGTTGCTTTCGAGGAACGTCGAAGTCAGGTCCTCGTCGTCGAGGATGAGCGCGAGCGGTCCCGCGTCGATCTTCGCCCCTTCCTTGCCGACGACATCTGTCAGCTCGACGGCGCCCCTCACGGGGCGTCGACGGAGCACACCACGCGGAAGGCTCCAATCCCGTTGGGGGGCTTCGTGAGTCGGGTCGTCGAGAAGGAGCCACTGGCGGGCAATGTCCGCCACGCTGCGGAATCGAACCCCGTGCTCATCTGGTCTGGCGACAAGCCCGCTTGAGTCAGGTGGTCCAGTCCTGGAAATCATCTCCTGGCAAGGCGCGTCTATGCTCCGAGCAGCCCACAGGCGCGCGGATGCGATGACTCAAACATCATTCGATGCCGCCGCGTCGGTCGCGGCTGCCACCCCAGCCACGGCAGGCCGCTCAGTCAAACCAGCCGGATAGGCACTACTGCCATCTATTCGCAATTCTACCGGTGAGTGCGCAGTTGTTATGGGCATTATGGGAGGCCATACCGACAGAACCGCGGCGACGGCTTATTCCTTATCTGGGAGCCTATGTCGCCTCTTGCCTTCCATTGCTCTGGCTAGCCGACCGACGCGGTGCCCAACAGATCAGTTGGATCCCTCCACTCAGCGTCGTTGAGATCCGCAACATGGTCGGCTACCTCTTGGAAGATGGCTCAAATGGAGGTCCGCGGCTATTCCTTGCCGTCCTGACGATATTGGCCTGCCTGACTGGGACGGGGCACGTCATGCGCGGATGGTCGCAACGAGATATGCCTGCCGAGTGGGGCAGGATAGGAGTCATTGTTTGGGCAGCCGTGTTGCCGCTTCTACTTGGATTGTTAATCTCTATAAACACGACCTGTCTTTTGGACGAGTCTTTTATTGGTGTATTGTCAGCCCCATCTCTCCTTGCAGCTGAGGGCGTGATGTCTTTGAGGTTTCGAGGCTCGGGACTCATGTCCATGGCGATTAGCGCTGTGCTGGTGGCTCTGCTTGTATTTAGTCTTGTTCCCGAGTATGGACGGAGCGTACAGGAATGGCAGTCGTCGACGGCCCTGATCTTGGCGAAAAGCGGCCCTCGGGACGGCATCGTATTTGTTGCCCCAGATGGCTGGAATGCATTTGACTATTATGTTCTAGCCTGGCGGGAGGTCGGCCCTGCTCCAACGCCGGTGTTCCCTGGGACGAAGTGGAAGCTTGTGGCCAACTATGCGCGGGATCCGCAGGTGCCCTCGGCAGAGTGCCTCGGTGTGACGCGAAACGCGACAAGGTGATCTGGCTCGTCGTCGCGAACACCTCGACCTTCGCCCAATCAACCGCGATCAACGATCTAACGAGTGATTTCGCGGTGAAACAGTCCTGTCTCTTCAGAGAAGTGCACGTGGAGAGGCTCTCAGCGCTCCGAATGACTGGATACCCGAGCGCCGCCTGCGTTTGAGAACACCCGGGCCGCGGTTTAGGCCTCGGACTCTCGGCAACGCACTTGCTCGAGGGTCGAGACCGCTCATCGACTGGCGTCGATCGTGGCATTCACACGTAAGTGGGCAGCTCAAGTGGGTCGCCTGCGAGGTCGATAAGAGGAGGATGCAGTCTCGCACCTTCCGAGAGCTTCCCCGTTCGGACGACGAGAGGCTGATCATTGGCGTCCTGTCGCCCCAGCTCGCAGCTTCGTTCTTCGGCGGGGTACTCGTAGGAATCAGCAAAGTCGCCGCGCAAAGAGGCGCTGCTGTGATCGGAATCCAGACCTTCGATCCGGGCGACGCCGATGTCGACCGTGCCGTGTCGCGCTATCGGCGCAAGGCAGGCTGGAACCACTTCGCTGGCGTGATCGCGCTTGTGGACGCCGTCGACTCCGCTTACTTGTTCGAGCTCCAGGCCGCTGGCATTCCTGTCATCTTGGTGAGCAACGAGGTCGAGGGCCTCCAATGTCCGGTCGTGTCTTCCGACAACCGCACAGGTGTCGTGTCGGCAGTCGATCATCTCGTCGATCACGGGCATCGTCGTATCGCCTTTGTCGGAAACCTGAGACAGAGCGACATACGCGAACGCTACGAGGCTTATTGCCAGACGACTGCACGCCACGGCATCCAGCCCGACGACCGCTTGCTGTTCGAGGCGACCGACAACGCCGAGCGCGGTGGCGTCGAGGCTGGCGAGACCATGCTCGCTGCGGGGCTTCCCTCGACAGCAGTCGTCGCCGGGACCGACTACAACGCCATTGGAGTCATGCGGGTCCTCAAGGCTGCGGGACTGGTGCTCCCCCGCGACCAGGCGATCGTCGGCTTCGACGACACCGAGGCGGGCGCCCTGACCACTCCTGCGCTGTCGAGCGTTCGCCAGGACTTCAACGCGATCGGCGCGAAGGCGGCACAACTTGTACTTGAGCTCGCCAGCGGTCAGGAAGTGCCGGCACTCCATTTCAGGGTCCCCACGCGGTACCTCGTTAGGTCCTCCTGCGGGTGTGCCCCGGCCAATCTGACAGGGGCCGTCTCGAGCAAGTCGATCCGCGGGGGCCTGCGTCACGTGTTCCTGGATCTCTTGACCGAACAGGGGGCCGGCGAAGACGAGGCTGGAAAGGTGGCGGCGCACGCCGCCGAGGTGATTGCCGATGTCCTCGAGGCACCGGGTGAAAACCTGACCGAGGAGTTGACTGCGCGGCTCGCCGTAGTGGCCGAGGAGATCTGTTCTTCGACCGGACGTTTTGAGATCCTTCCAGCGTCGGTCGCGTGCGCTCGCGCTTTCGGGTTGCAGTCCGCGCCGTGGAAGGCAGAGGGGGACAACCTCGAGCGTCGCGTCGCGGAGATCTCGCTCGCCCTGTCACGGGCGTACGCCTGCTCACAGGAGCACCAGCAGCGCCGGCTCTACCACTCTCTTCGCGACGAATACCACATCAGCCTCGACCTCTTGCGAAATCCGGCGAACGCCCAAGGTGGGCTGCCCTTCCTGAGCCAGACCCGGGTGCGGGCCGCCTACCTCGGGCTCTGGCGACAGGCACCTTCCGAAGGCACCGACAGCCCCGGCGATGACGTGACCATCGACCTTGCCGGCTCGTTCGTGTCCAAACCCGGCGACACCCTCCCGGTCGGTAGCCACATCGGGGTCGAATCATTCCCCCCTTCGACGCTCGTGTCGCTCGCCAGGCCTGCCGTTGCGGAGATCACCACTGTTCTCCCCGTCAGAACCGCCACCAAGGACTGGGGCTTGTTGGCCCTCGTCGGCCCGCTCGAGACGACGGTGAGCACGGGTCACGACTTCTACTTCCAGTGCGCAGCCCTGCTCAGCATGGCACTCGAGCAGGAGGGCACCGTCCGTTCGCTGCGCTCCAGCGAGGAGCGCTACGCGCTCGCTGCTCGTGCCGCCAACGACGGTCTCTGGGACTGGGATCTCCTGAACGGTCGCGTCGTTCTGTCCGATCGGTGGAAAGAAGTCGTCGGTTGCAAACCCGGCGAGATCGGCACGAACCCTGATGAGTGGCTCCAGCGGGTGCATCCAGAGGATCGCGCAGCACTCGACACGGGACTCTACGCGTGCAGGAATGGCCAGTCCACCGCCCTCGAGTCCGAACACCGCCTGCGAAGCAGCGACGGCACCTACCGCTGGGTCCACTGCCGTGCGCTGGCGATCCCAGGAGCGCCACAACCCGCGACACGCCTGGTCGGCTCGATCACAGACATCACGGACCGCCGTGACCTCGAAGAACAGCTGCGTCACCAGGCGCTCCACGACTCGCTCACAGGACTTCCGAACCGTGCCCTAGTGCTCGATCGAGCAGAACGAATGCTGGCCACCGCGCGCAGGACCCACGGATCGGCTTCTTTGCTCTTCATCGACCTGGACAATTTCAAGGAGGTGAACGACGCCTTTGGGCACGCCACCGGCGACGAGCTGCTGGCTGCCGTGGCAGCACGACTGCGCCGGGTGACCCGCGACACCGACACCGTCGCCCGGCTCGGCGGAGACGAGTTCGTCGTCCTCGTCGAGAACGGGTCGATGGCGGACGCTTCCGGGTTGTTAGCCGAGCGAGTTCAGGACGTACTGCGCCCGCCCTTCAACCTCGGCGGCCGCGAGTACCTGGTGAGTGCGAGCATCGGGATCGCCACCACAACTGACGGCACTGCAGAGAACCTCCTGCAGGAGGCCGATGTCGCCATGTACAAGGCCAAGAGCTCGGGCAAGAACTGCTGCGTCAGTTTCCGGCCACGGATGCGACACGCCGCTCACGCGCGCCTCCAGCTCGAGATGGATCTCGCATCAGCGATCCACGAAGGCCAGCTGTGCCTCCACTATCAGCCGATATTCAACCTGGAGCACAACGACATCTGCGGCATGGAGGCGCTCGTGCGCTGGCAACACCCTGAACGGGGCCTGCTCCCTCCGAGCGAATTCGTCCCTCTGGCCGAAACGTCCGGGCGGCTCATCGTGGACCTGGGTCGATACGTTCTCTCTGAAGCCTGCCACACCGCTGCCGGCTGGCAACAACTGGGCGCTTGTCTCGACGTCGCGGTCAACATCTCGGCCCGCCAGCTCGAGTCGACCGGGATCGTGCCAGACGTGGCGAGTGCGCTCGCCGCAAGCGGGCTCGAGCCCGCACGGCTCGTGCTCGAGATCACCGAGACGGCGATGATGCACGACCCCGACGCCGTGGTGGCCCGCATGACCAAGCTGAAGAACCTCGGCGTGCGCCTATCGGTGGACGATTTCGGCACCGGCTACTCCTCGCTCGCCTCCCTCCGTCGCTTCCCCGTGGACGTGCTGAAGATCGACCGCTCCTTTGTCGAGCCCATCTCAAAATCACCCGAGGACGCCTCGGTGGTGCAAACCCTCGTCTCCCTGGGGCGCACGCTGGGCCTCGAAGTCGTCGCTGAAGGCGTGGAGCTCCCTGGCCAGCTCGACGCAGTTCGCGAAGCCGGATGCAACCGCGCCCAAGGGTTCCTCCTCGGCCGGCCCCTCGATCGGGACCAGCTCGATGCCCTGGTGGCCACACTCGTTCGGGCCACCTCGTCTGTCGTCGGTTGAGAAGACTTCGAAGCCCGACTCGAACGGTCTGTGACTGTTTCCATCGACGCGCCCGGTTGCCCTGGTTCGTGGTCGCCCGACAGCCTGCTTGCGACAATCGCTTCCGTGCTGCGACAACGAGCTGATCCGGTTACATGAGGACCCCTGGACGGCGGATCCTGGAACCTCCGAACTCCCTGAGACTCCCGACGGTCACCAAACAGGTAGTGAGTCAACCAACTAGGCCGTGAGTCCGATTCAGGCGGCGCTTCTCAGGCCTCTCGCAGTGCCTCCGCAGGTCGAGTTCGGGAGGCCAGTACCGCAGGCACCAGAGCGAGCAGACAGCCGGCGACGAGCACACCGACGGCGAACAGAAGCACAAGGCCCAACGGAGCGACGTCCACGGGCGCGACGCCCAGGTTGGAGGCGAACACCCGCCAGATCACCCGGCCGGCCGCGATGCCGATGGGCACACCCAGCACAATCCCGACAAGGGCAATGGCAGTGGACTGCCAACATACCGCGGCGCCGATCTGCATCCTACGAAGCCGAGCACTTTCAAGACCGCTACTTCTCTCCGCTGCCTTGCCACGCTCACGAAAAGCAGGTGGGCAAGAGCCGCAGCGCCGAAGATGGCGAGCGTCGCGCCGAGCAGGGCGGGGAAGTTCACTGCTTGGCCGAAATTCACCAAGTCCGTCGGAACGGCGGCCGGGGTCAACACCGAGGCGAACCGGCGCTGCACGTCGGTGGTCGTCGCAAGCCCGGCCTTGCCCTGCACCGTGTCGATCGCCATGTCCCACCCGGAGTCGTGCTCTAGCTTGGCCGTGAGCGCCTCTGTGCACCGCCGCGCCGTGGGACCGGGGGGACACACGAGGTGCTCTGCAGTCGGCACCGTCATCACGGCCCCGATGCCGAAGCCGCCGGTGCCGAACTCGGGGGGAATCGCGACCGTTCCCACGACCTTAAGCGGAGCGGTTTGTGAGGCGCGCGTGGAGTTGAAGATCGTCACGGGAGCCTTTGCTCCGACGCGTGCGCGCGCTTGCGCGAGCGTCGTCGCCCCGAGCGCGATCTCGCCTTCGCCTGTCGGGTAGCGGCCCGAGACAAGAGAGAACGCCATCGGGCCCTCCCGGACCTCGACGATGACCGCCGGCACGGTGACGCCGTTCACCGCGACGAACTTCCCGACTATCTCGGTGCTGATCTTGCTGACGTCAGGGTTGCGCGAACTTGCGCGCGACGACCTGGACCTGCTGGTAGTTGAGACCGCTCAAGTCGACCTGCCAGTTCATCCCGTAAAGGGCCGGGGTCGAGACGAGATTGGACAGGCTGACGCCGAACACTGCCGTCGCGACAAGGGCCGTCACGGCCACGGCGGTGCCCAACAGCGCAGTGAACACCGGGACCGAAGCGCGCCTTGCCCGGCTCTAGTGCACGGCTGGTTCCAACGACGACACTCGGCGGCGCGCCCGCCCTCGCCAGAGTCGTGACGACGATCGAGGCACGGTTCGCGGCGAACTCCACCGGTCGCTGGTCGAGGTGTGCGCGCGTCGCCCGCCACGCCGGGTAGGCGGTGAGAAGGAGAGTCACGATGACCGTCGACACTCCTCCGAGGCCGAGCACGAGAACGTCGAACGCGAAACCCTAACGCCGGTCGGCGATGCGTGCCTCGCCGACCGACGTTAGGGGCGACAGGACGAACGCGAACGCGACAGCCCCGACCGCACCGATGAATCCGATCGCGGCGGCGCGCGCCATCCCGAGCACGAACACCTGCCGCGGGCGGAACCCCAGGGCCTCCAGGATCGGATAGGACTCGGCTTCGAGAAGGCTCTGGCGGGACAGTGCCTCGCCTACCACGGCGAGACCGACCAGGCCCACGAAGAGTGCGAAGAGCCACCAACCGATCGCCTGAGGGTGTATCGACCGCTCGACTGCCGTGTCGCCCGAATCCTCTGACTGGATCCCGTGGCAGTAGGAGAGACCGTGAAGGTGCTGGAAGTCGACCTGGAAGAGGGGCAGGTCCGCGGCACCGCCGCGCAAGCGGACGAGCGCCCCGTAAAAGCGCAGGGCCTGGCGTCCTTTGCCCCGGTCAAATGCCGGGCTCGTGTACAGGTTGTAGACGGCGGTGACGCCGGCGGGGAAGTCCGTCACGTTCGCTTCGATGCCGACGACCTGGAAGCCGACTCGCGCTCCGCGCGGGGCTGGATTGCCGTTCTCGACGGCGCTCGCCTGTGCCAGGGAGTACAACGGCACCGTGACAACGGAGCCGATGTGCACGTCGAACTGCTACTGCATCGTGAAGCCGGCCAGGACCTCGTCCGCGGCAGTGGGCAGACGGCCTGCCAACAGCTTGGTCCTGCTCATCTCGTGCGAAGGCAGACCCGAGATGTAGGCGTCGTTCTCGGGCACGATCCGGCCGTCCGTGACCATTTTCCCGTTGTCGTAGGACACTTCGTAGTAAATCGCCGAGATGCCAGGCAACGAGGCAAGCCTAGGGGCAGCGGCCCGGCGAAGTTGAAGACCTGTACGTCATAGCCGTCACGGGCCAGAAATCGGGGAAAGGCCGAGGCGGTGCTCCTGCCGGCCGCAACAGCGCCGAGCAGCGTACCTCCGACCAGAGCCACGAGGATCGTGAGAGCCAGCCACGACCGCCATCGGTGCTGTAGCTCGGCGCGGAACACTACCCTGATGGCTCTCATCAAATCCCCCCTTTCCCGACAAAGTCTGCATCGCGGAACGCCGGCAAACGAGGTGGGCAGCCCCTCGATTCTGCCGTCGGGTTAGCACCAACGCCGGTCGCTACGGCGGCAGCCCGAGGTTTACCTCCGCCGCGCGCGCCAGACCTCCTCGCATGGCCACCGGCTCGCCCACTCGGGCTCGACAAGTGACCAGTCACCGGTAGCGCCGGCGGGAGGGCGTAGCTCGATCAGATCCTCGACCTCGAACCGGTTGGTGCGCAGCAGTCGGATCCAGTCGCCGTGGCCGAGGTGGAATTCGACGGTCGGGTCGCCTGGCCACTCGAACCGGTACATGCCGAACTGAGGGCGGAGCAGGCGATCGCCAACCGCGACGCCGTCCTCGTCGGGAGCGCAGATCATCAACAGTGTGCTGTTGCCGAGGAACACAAGCTCACCGCCGGGATGCAACAGGCGCGCCGCCTCGGGAATCCAGCGATACGGGTCCGCCCAGACGGCAGCGCCGTACTCACTGATAACGAGATCGAAGGACGCGTCCCGCAGGGGAACCTGCTCGCCGGCAGCGCGCACTAGAGGGAACTGCAAGCCGAACTCGTCCTGGCACTGACGCGCGAGGCGCAGTTGGCCCGCGGCAGGATCGACACCCACAGGGAGTGCACCCCGGCGCGCGAGCCAGGCGGAGACGTACCCCGTGCCGCAACCGAGCTCCAAGGTCCTCGCTCCGGAAAGGCGAGGCGGCAGGATCCGCGCGTCACTCTCCGGAATGGAGAAGGCGCCCCAGTTAGGTTCGGCTGCCGCCCACTGGCGCCGTGCCAGCTTCGCCTGGTCGTCGCGCCGGGCTTCGAAAGCCTCGGCGTTGACTCGAACATGGTCCAGTGGCCCGCCTGACATGAGGCAGACGTTATCTGCGAAGCGGGCCCGACTCGCTACTGGGTACCGGCTTCGGCGACACAGAACTCATTGCCCTCCGGATCCCCCATGACCGCTGCCTTCGCTCCGCCCGGCGGGGAGCTCCGCGAGATCAGCACGGCTCCCAGGGCGCAGAGTCGGTCGATCTCGCGCTCGATGTCGTCCGCCTCCAGGTCCACATGGGCTCTGTTCTTACCTGTCTTCGGCTCGGGTACCGGTTGCAGGTACAGCTGCGGATAGCCACGTGCGGAGTCGGCGACGAGGGCGCCATCGGCTTGGTCGTAGACGACCGCCCAGCCGAGCGCTGCGGCCCAGAAGCTGGCGACCCTGGTCGAGTCTGCACAGTCGATCGTCACGTACCGGAGAGCAGCCACCGGAGCCCAAATCTAGGAGCACTCCCAACCGCTGTCACTTCGGGCAGGCCCTCAGAGCTGACCGAGCTCGGCGGCCACGGCCGACGCCCACGTGTGCACGTGTGCGCGGTCCCGCCAATCGCCTGCCTTCGTCTTGGCCATGGCGCTGGCGGGAAATCCTTTTGCGGTCGATTCGAGACGGCCTCCGAAAGTGACCTGACCCCGGGCGCCGATCTGCGTCATCACCTTCGCGACGTGCTTGACGGGCGGGATGGTGCCGGTCGCCGCGGAGTCGTCGAGCGGGCCGCTGCTCACGAGCCAGACGGGCCGCCCGCGCAGCTCGGTGGCATGTCGGCGGGCGAACTGGCGGGCGTCACGGTGCCAGCGTGCGGCGTACAGCGCCCCGGCGATCACGACGGAATCAAAGCCCTCGAGGCTTCGCACTTCGCGGGCCGGCTTGACGACGGTCTTCAGTCCGGCGGCCGTCAACTCGTCGCCGATCATCTCCGCGAGCCCGGCGGTGCCTCCACGCTTGGACCCGTAAGCAATGAGAACTTGCACACAACCTCCTTCTCGAGCACCTGGGATCATTCAACGGCCATCGGGGGTGCACTCTCCAGAGGCGAATGACACCTTCCGAGCCGGCCACCGCCGACTGGCGCCTCGCAGGAGGGCTCCGACCCATGGGCCGAGGGCGTTCCGGCCCGGACAAGAAACAGAAAGATGGGATGATTGGCGTCGTGGCTCTGGACACCTCGCGCGCGATCGAGTTGGCTCCGCGAATCTGGTGGGTCGGTGCGCTGCTGCCCGGAGATCAGTTTCAGTGCCATGTGTACCTGGTGGAACAAGGCGATCAGTCGGTCCTGATAGACCCGGGCTCCGCCCTGACCGCTGCCGAAGTCGTCCGGAAGGTGGACGACGTGGTTGGGGTCGACAACCTGCGATGGCTCGTCTGCTCGCACCCGGACCCGGACATCATCTCGGGGCTGCCAGCGCTCGTGGCCCGGGGGTTGCATCCCGACGCGGCAATCGTGACGCACTGGCGCGACAGGGCGCTCATCCGCCACATCGGCGTCGACCTGCCGTACTGGCTAGTCGAAGAGCACGACTGGAAGCTTCAGCTCGAGGACCGGGCTCTCCAGTTCCTCTTTACGCCCTATGCCCATTTCGCAGGTGCATTCTGTACCTTCGACGAGACCTCGGGCACGCTGTTCTCCTCCGATCTCTTCGGCGGCTTCGTTGAGGATGAGTCGTTGTTCGCGACATCGACGGCGTACTTCGAGCAGATGCGTGCTTTCCACGAGCACTACATGCCGAGCGGCGACATCCTCACTCACGCTCTCGCGGAGTTCCGTCCCCTTGCCTTGCGTCGAATCGCGCCCCAACACGGTCTGGTGATCCCCGAGGACCTCGCCATGCCGTTGCTCGAACGGCTCGCCGGGCTCGAGTGCGGGATCTACCTGCTCGCCCGTGAAGACCCCGGCTTGGAGTTCCTGCTCACCGCCAACCGCGCTGTGCGCGAACTCGTGGAGGTGCTCGTCCGCGAAGGGGACTTCTCGGTCGTCGTCCGTCACCTCGCCGAGACAGCCGAGCGGCTCCTCGGCATCGAGCGGCTGGAATTGTGGGCCCGCACAGGCAGCACCGTGCTGGCTTTCAACCAAAGGGACGGGTTCGCAGGGCGAGTCGCCGATCCCCCGGATGACGTTCTCGGTGCTCTGTCCGGCGCGGTCCCCGCGTCTAGTCCGCGACTGGTAATGCCGTTGCGATCGCCGTCCTCGGCATTAGTGAGCGGCGTGGCCGTGTTGGAGTTCCGCGAAACTCCCGTGCTCAGCGAGAAGATGCGTGCTCTCGTGGACCAGATCTGCGATCTCGTGGAAGTCGGGCTTGAGCGGGAGCTGTTTCGCCACGTCGCCGACATCGACCGCACCGCTTTTTGCGAGCAGGCCGTTCACGCTCCACTGACGGGGTTGTACAACCCGCAATACCTTGCCCACGCGGCGCGGCGGCTTTGCGCGCTCGCCGACCGGAACTCGAGGCCGGCAGTTGCCACACTTATGATCGACCTCGACCGCTTCAAGGGAGTAAACGACACTTTCGGCCATGCCGTCGGCGACGAGGTCCTGTGGCACGTGGGACGGTCGATAGTCGACGGAGCCCGCGCCGGCGACATCGTCGTGCGATACGGGGGCGAGGAATTCGTGGTGCTCCTGTCCGGAGTCGACCTCGCTTCGGCCCGAGCGGTGGCCGAGCGGGTCCGGGTTTCAGTCGCCGAGCCTGACGGCGACCGCCGCCCTAGCATCACCGCCAGCGTGGGCTTGGCGCTGCGGACCCCGGAGGAGACATTCGAGCGATTGGTGGAACGCGCCGACAAGGCGATGTACTTCGCGAAAGCCAGCGGACGGGACCAGGTCGGCGTCGCCGACTGACAGTGCTGCCGCATTAGTGCCAGGTGGACCGACGATGACGACATACCAGGTGACAAGTGACGGGAGTGGTCACCAGTTGACAGCTTCCTGGCCTGACCTCCCGGAACGGGTGAATCACCCCGTTGCCACCTTCCAGGAGCTCAAGCTCGCGACGGTCGCCAGCAGCGTGCTCAACGCCGCGTCACGTTACCGTTGGCGACGCTGGGTGCAACTCCAGAATCAGGGCGTCTTCACAGAAGAACGCGTCGGCCCGGATCCGACTGAGCCTCCTACGAGCGGACAGCTCCCAAAGGGCTCCGCCGCTGTGTCCCGTCGGTCGCTCTGGTTGCCAAGGTTGCCGACGAGTGTCGTTCTTGGCGACTCGCCGATGAACAAGTACCTCGAAACGCGGATCGAGGCACTCGTCCCGGTCTCGGGCCAGGAATCCGCGCCCGCCGAGGTCGACTCGGGCGGTTTCACCGACCGCGTTCCGATCGGCAACCCCCGACCCCTTCTGTGGAGGGACTGGTGCGCCCACCTGAAGACCGGCGAGCACGACGCCTTGGCTGCCGAGCTCGACGCGGAGCTGGCTGCGATGACAGACGCGCTGACCGGCCGGGGGCGGCAGATCGCCTGGTATCTCTGCGCCGAACTGCTGATCGACGAGGACCACTCGAGGCTCGTCCCCTTCGACAAGGGTGACGACGGCGAGAAGCGTACGAAGGCCTTTCAGAAGGCTCTCGTCCGGCTTCTGAGCGACCTCGTAGGCCTTCGTGTCGAGTCGACGGCGGTCGACTGGGACCCCGACAACGAGGAGCTGCTGCGGGTGTACTCGCCGGCGACGGTCGTCGGGTTCTGGCTCGACCCGGAGTGCTGGTACAACGGGTGGCCGGACTCGGAATCGACGGAGAGTGGATCCACGGTCTGGCGCCACGCGGGCACGCTTCCGACCGACACGAGCGTTGGGGACCTTGCCGAGTTCATCGCGGAACGACTGGCCAGGGGTACCTGGCCATTCGGAGGCGTCGCTCCCACCGAGAGGCGCAGCCTGTTCGGCGGACGGCGCCGCGGCCAGTAACCGGTCAGCGTCGCCACATCACCGCCCGCGGTCGATGGCACGGGGCTTGGCTGGCGAAATACCGCCGTATCATGGCCGGACCATGGTGAACCTTTCCGACAAAGCTCGAGCTGCCCAACAAGCGCTTCGCGACGCGTCAGCCGCCTATCAGGCACTGGTCGACCGCGTCATAGAGGACCCGCGAGGGCCGTTCGTCCAGAAGCTCCGCGAAGCCGAGGAACGCGTTTCCGAAACAGCGGCAAGCTGGGCGTTGGAGTACGCGGAGGGTGCCGAGCCGGCCCCGACCACCTAACTCGGCGCACCAACGGCCCGAGGGGTGGAAGTACTCGTGCCGCCCGCCCTCATTGGAACGCTGCCCTACACCCTCGGTCCGGCCAAGTGGCGCTCGATGGTCTCGACCTTTCCGCGCAGCGCTCCCGTGACGCCGGCTCGATAGTCGACCTTGATGAAGAGCGATATGCGGGGCGAGTCCTCTGCCAGCCGCAGCACGCACGACTTGATGAGCGCCATGATCTCGTCCCATTCGCCTTCCACGTTCGTGAACATGGCATTTGTCTCGTTCGGCAGCCCGCTCTCGCGGACAAGCCTCACAGCTTCCGCCACCGCAGGACCGACCTCTTCGGAGCCAGCAGGGCTCACCGAGAACGCCGCGATCATCTGTCCTCCCGTCGTGTGCCGGGCACGCGCCCGTTCAGCTCAACTCTTGCGCAAACCGGGAACTGTCGGCGGTCGGCGCTCAGGAATCGGGGGGCTCAGTCCTGTGGGAATGCCGAGGTGGAGATATTGGCGACGGTGGGCGCAACGGACTGGGCGTTGCACGTGGATGTGCTGGCGCTCGGCACCACGAAGTAGTACGTCCCGACCGCCGTCTCGTGGTGGAAAACCGAGGTGAGCGCCGCCTTGATGTCGAGGATCCCCCAGCAATCCATGGAACCATGAGACAAGGCGGTCATCACGATGGCGTTGCCGCTGTTGGAGACGTACACACTGATCACGTTCGGGCCCGACGAAGAGTTCGTGCCTGAAACATAAACGAGCCCAGTCCCGACCGTGCTGATGGTGGACGTTCCCCCCACGGCTGAGTCGATGTACGAGTAGGACTGCGCGCCGGCCGTCATGAAGTAAGTGTCCGCCCCGGTGAGCGCCGTCTTGAGGTCCGCTTGCGCGGACGTGTTGTTCGCACTCTTGGTCGTCGACAGGAACGCGGGGATCGCAATCGCAAGCAGGATCCCGATGATGAGCAGGACGACGAGGAGCTCGATCAGAGTGAAACCCTCGTCGCCAGGGCGCGCCAGAACCCGCCGATCCTCCGACGGAGCGGCCGTGTGCATGACCTTTCCTCCTGAGTAAACGAATCCATCAATCAGATGTCCAGATCATAACCCATCAGAACGCTCAACGTGAGCATCTCACCACTTTCTGTGTGCACCGGCAACGACGGGCGCTTCGGCCAAAGCTCGCCGGGACCTTTGCCGTCACGCCGATGTCGCGCCTGGCAGGCTGAGACCGTGAAGGTCTATCTGATCGATGGAACCTACGAGCTCTTCCGGCAGTTCTTCGGCCGGCCGGCCAGCATCGCTGCCGACGGCGCGGAGATGGCGGCCACACGGGGCGTGGTCTGGTCCGTGGCCTCGCTCCTGTCCCAGGGCGTCACCCACGTCGGCGTGGCGACCGATCACGTAATCGAGTCGTTCCGGAACGAGCTGTGGGCCGGCTACAAGACGGGCGCCGAGGTGTCGTCCGAGCTCAGGTCCCAGTTCCCTCTGCTCGAGGAGGCGCTCGAGTCGCTCGGCGTACGCGTGTGGCCGATGACCGAGCTCGAAGCCGACGACGCCCTCGCCTCCGCTGCCGCAGTCGCACAGGAAGACCCCCGCGTCGACCAGGTGTTGATCTGCACGCCTGACAAGGACCTGGCCCAGAGCGTCGTCGCCGATCGTGTCGTCCAGCTCGACCGGCGCACGGGTGCGGTCACCGACGAAGACGGTGTCAGGGTCCGTTATGGGATCGGCCCGGAGTCGATCCCGGACTGGCTGGCACTCGTCGGCGACAGCGCCGATGGGTTCCCAGGTCTTCCCGGCTGGGGCCGCCACTCGACCTCCGCCGTGCTAGCCCGCTACGGACACCTCGATGCCATCCCCGACGACGTCGCGAATTGGGACCCCGAAGTTACGAGGCTGGTGCGTAGCGCCCCGAAGCTCGCAGCCGCGCTGGCCAGAGAGCGCGAGTTGGCGATGCTGTTCCGGCTCCTCGCCACCTTGCGGATCGAGCGCACGCTGCTCGGCGACGTCGACGAGCTGCGCTGGCGCGGACCCGGGCCGGGATTCGCGGACATGTGCCGGTACCTTCGCGACAAGTCCCTGGCCGAGCGCGTCGCGGCGCTCCAAGACTCCGCCGGCTAACCCCCGGCGCCGAATACCCGTGCCAGCTCCTCCGGCACGGCGGCCTCGAGTTGCGCATAAGTACACGAGCTGGGCTCGCGGTCGCGTCGCCAGCGGTGAAACGACGTAGCGTGCCGGAACCGGTCACCCTGGAGGTGGTCGTAGCCGACCTCGCAGACGAGCTTGGGCGCCACCGGCTCCCACGAGAGGTCCTTTCCCGCGTTCCACCGGCTCTGTGCGCCGGGCCTGCGCGTGCTGTCGGCGCCGGCGGTCATCATCTTCCAGGGGTGATCCTCGAAACCCTCCGAGCGGAAGGAGGCAAGGTCTGCCACGAGGCTCTTGCGCAACGCCACCGGAAATCCGGACGCCACCCCGACGTGGTGAAGCCTTCCTTGCTCGTCGTACAGACCGAGAAGCAGCGAGCCGACGCCTCCACCCTCCTTGTGCCACCGGAAACCACCGACGACGCAATCGGCCGTGCGCTCGTGCTTCACCTTCAACATGACGCGTTCGCCCTCACGGTAGGTGAGCTCGACGGGCTTGGCGACAACGCCGTCGAGCCCGGCACCTTCGAAACGCTCGAACCAGTCCCTGGCCACGACGGAGTCGGACGTGGATGGGGTCAGGTACACAGGCGGTTCAGCTTCGCCGAGCGCTCGCTCGAGTGCCGACCGCCTTGAGCTGAACGGCTCGCTGCGCAGATCGTGGTCGGCCAAGCCCAGCAGGTCGAAGGCAACGAAGGAGGACGGTGTTGCGGCCGCGAGCGCCTTGATCCGTGACGCGGCCGGATGGATCCGCTGCAACAGCGCATCGAAGTCGAGTCCCGACCGACCGGCGATCACGATCTCGCCGTCGACGACGCAACGCTCGGGCAGATTGGCCAACAGCGATTCGACGAGCTCGGGGAAGTAGCGGGTGAGCGGCCTCTCGTTGCGACTGCCGAGCTCGACCTCTTGGCCGTCACGGAAGACTATGCAACGAAACCCGTCCCACTTAGGCTCGTACAACAGCCCGCCGCCCTCGGGCATCAGCCGGCAGAGCTTTGCCAACATGGGGGAGACGGGCGGCATGACCGGAAGCTGCACCGGACGATCGTAACGGTCAGGGAGTCATGCCACGACGAGGCTGGAGGGCTGTGTCGTGGTTCGCCGTCCATTCCAGGAGCCGGTCGGCCGGCCACGAGTTCACGACCGAACCCGCCTGTACCCCGGCCTGCACAGCCTGCTCGCAGCCGTACCCGAGCCATTCGAGCTGGCCGGGTGCATGCGCATCAGTGTCGATGCTGACCCAGCAGCCCAGGTCGATCGCGAGCTTCAGCAGGCCCTCGGGTGGGTCGCGTCTTTCCGGGCGCGAGTTGACTTCGAGTGCCGTGCCGGTCCTCGCACAGGCGCCGAACACCACCTCGGCGTCGAAACTCGACGGCTGGCGGCCCTTGCCCGTCACGAGGCGGCCCGTGCAGTGGCCCAGGATGTCGCTGTGGGGGTTCTGCACGGCTATCACCATGCGCCTTGTCATCTGAGGCGCCTCCATTCGGAGCTTGGAATGGACGCTAGCGACGACGACGTCGAGCGAGGCAAGCAGCTCCTCGTCCTGGTCGAGCGACCCGTCCTCCAAGATGTCGACCTCTATGCCTGTCAGGATGCGGAACGGTGCCAAGTCCTCGTTGAGCGCCACGACTTCTTCCAGCTGGCCCCGGAGCCGTTCAGCTGTCAGCCCACGCGCGACGCTGAGGCGGGGACTGTGGTCGGTGATGGCGAGGTACTCATGGCCGAGGCCAACGGCAGCCTCGGCCATCTCGCGAATGGAACTGCCGCCATCGGACCATTCCGAGTGGCCGTGGCAGTCGCCCCTCAGCTTGCCCCTGAGCCTGAGCGCGTCAGGGCTGAGCGGTGTGGGTTCCACCGCCTCCAATTGGGCCAGGTAACTCGGCGTGCTGCCCGCGAGGGCTTCCGCGATCACCCGTGCAGTCGTGTCCCCGATGCTGGGAATGTCCTTCAAACGCCCCGAGGACGCGAGCAGCTCTAGGCGGCCCGGTCCAAGCTCGTCGACGGCAATGGCGGCCTGGCGGAAAGCGCGCACCTTGTAGGTCTCGGCACCTTCACGCTCGAGCAGGTACGCGATGCGCCGGAGCGCCGCGGCCGGTCCCACCTGCTCGATCCTTCAGTCCTTGCGCGCCCGGCTCGGCGCGACGCGGCTCGGCTCGTCAGGCTGTTTCGGGTACTGCGGTGGCCACGGTGCGTCGTGAAGCCCCGCGTCGCGGTCACGTGCCGCAAGCCTCAGGAGCGGCTCGAGCGACTGTGGCCGGGCGGGCATAGCCGCCCACGGATCACCATCGCGACCGAGCCGGTCCGGCACCGTCACGATCGTCAGCTCATCAGGCTCTACAACGGCGACCTCGTCCCATGAGAGCGGAGTCGACACCTGGCCGCGACTACGGGCGCGCGCCGACCAGGCCCCGAACACGGTCTTGTGGGGCGCGTTCTGGTTGAAGTCGACGAAGACACGTCGTCCGCGCTCCTCCTTCCACCAGCTCGCCGTGACGAGATCGGGACGTCGTCGCTCGAGCTCGCGCGCCAGTGCCAAAGCGGCTGCGCGGACCTCGACGGCATCCCAGCGGGGCTCCAGACGAGCGTAAACGTGCAGCCCACGATTGCCGCTCGTCTTCGGGTACGCCAAGATGCCGAGCTCGTCGAGGAGCATCTTCACACATAAGGCTGCTTCCCGGACCTGGTCGAACACGACGCCGGCCTGAGGATCGAGATCGATTCGTAGCTCGTCTGAGTGCACCGGATCCTCCACTCGGAACGGCCAGATGTGGAAACCCAGACAGCCCAGGTTCACCGCCCAAAGGATGTGAGCCAGGTCGGCGATGACAAGCGCCCTCGATGTCGTGCCGTTCGGTGTGGAGACCTCGATCGTCTGGAGCCACTCCGGAGCGCCTTTGGGCACGCGTTTTTGAAAGAACGAGTTCCCGAGCGCGCCGTCCGGGAATCGCTGCAACATCGCGGGCCTCCCGCCGGTCGCCCGCAGGATCGGCTCGCCGACCGAGAGGTAGTAGCCGACGACGTCCAGCTTGGTCGCCCCGAGCCCGGGGAAATAGACCTTGGCAGGACTGGAGATCTCGACGCTACGGCCTGACGCTTCGACGGTCTCGATGGCGGCTCGGCTGTCTGGGCTCGCCACGTCGACAATCTAACGGGCATCTGCACACACCCGTCTACGCTCAACGGCTCCCGCGGGCTCCCGACGGGAGCGGCGCGCTAGCGAGTGAGGTGAACGATGTCTGAGATCACGAGCGCCATGACGAGCACGATCACGACGCTGTACAGAGCCGTGATGGGCCAGCGCCAGCGATGGTTGGCAAGCCAGAACCGCCTGATCCCCCTCACGTCGAAGACAAGGGCGACGAGGCCGATCGGAAGCCCGATCGCGGGCCCTGCGCCGGCCGCCGCTCCGAGCATCGGCGAGAGGATGGGGAGCACGACATAGCCGAGCAGGCACCGAAGTCCCGAGATCATGATCGAAACACTGAAGATCCGGTGTGCGGAGGCTTCGTCGGCCGAGGGCGGACCTTGGGGGACTCGAAGAAGGCGACGCATCACGAAGTCCGCTGGCGATGCCGCGGGTCCGCCGGGCTTGGCTCCCGGTGCGATCGTGGATTGGCTCACCGCTCGAGGTTACGGCGTCGAAGCCCGCGTCTCCAGCCGCGCGGATCGGCGGGCCGCGATACCTCCCGATCACCGCTGCAGCTGCGAGACTGACCGGTGTGGTGACCGGCGACGACTCTGCGGCGGAACCGCCGCAGGAGCCTGTGGAGCAACAACCGAACGAGGCCCCGCAACTGGCCAGGTTGCCGGGCACGGAGCGGACCAAGCGCTTCCGTCCCAAGTTCCGCTGGGAGCTGATCGGCTGCGGCCTCCACGGCCACGAGCTGGTCGGCACCGATGCGGCCGAGGTGCGCCCCGAGGATCACTTCCTGGTCCGCGAGGCGGATGGGCTCCGGTGGTACCGGTGCCTCAGGTGCGACTCGTGGCTGCCGATGGCCCCGCCGCGGTCGCCACCGAACCGGTTCCCTCCCGGGCGCGGCGAGATCCGATTGCCGCTGCGGGGCAGACCCCTCAGGAACCGTTACGTTCTGCGCCTGATCGCGCTCGATCGGGTGATCCACTTCATCATCCTTGCGGCCCTGGGAGCCGTCGTCATCCTGTTCGCCGCCCACCACAAGGAGCTCAGCGGCGACTACCGCCGTATCTTGAACTCGCTCCAGGCCAGCGTTGGCTTCGTCTCGAGCCGCAACGGCTTTTTTCGCGAGCTCACCCACCTCGTCTCGCTTTCCACTACGAAGCTGTACCTCTACGGCTCCGCGTTCGCCGCTTACGCGGCTATCAACGCGGTCGAAGCCGTCGGGCTGTGGGGAGAGAAGCGGTGGGCCGAGTACCTCACGCTCATCGAGGTCACAGTGCTGCTTCCGCTGGAGATCTATGAGCTAGTGCTCAAGATCAGCTACCTGAAGATCGCCGCGCTGGTGATCAACGTCGCCGTGATGGCTTACCTGCTTTGGGCTCATCGCCTCTTCGGCTTCCGTGGCGGTGGGCGGGTGGACAAGGTGCTTCGCGAACGCGACACGGGTTGGGGTGCTCTTGAGCGGGCGACGCCGATCCCGAGTCAACTCCCGAAACCGCCACCGGCAGCCGCAGCGGGATCCCCGGAAGAACCCTAAGGCGAGCTTCCCGCTGACTCCTCAGCCGGCCACCCGATAGGTCGCCTACCGGGCGAGGAGGGCCACGTTGATACCGAACCCCAACCGGGGAGTGAAATGCGCCACGGTGGTGTGTGTGAAGCCGTGCTGATAGAACCAGTTCGCCTCGCCGTTGATAAGCACGAATTGAGCTGGGCTCGCACGGCTCACGACTACCCACAATCGCCTGCAGCTCGAGGCGACGGTCGCAAACGACTCGCTGGGCGCTGCCGGAGGAGATGTTCCCGACAGCGCGTCCGACCAAGTGAGCGCGGGCAGCACCAGCTGTGGTACGGCGCTAGATCCACGCTCCAGGGAGAAGTAGTAGGCGAGGTTCGAGGCAAGTTCTGCCTTGTTGACGGTGAGGCAATCGCCAGGTCGGGAGGCAGTGCGGATGTAGCGGGAAGCCTGAGCCCATTGCTCGAATGAAACACCGTAGGTGGGAAGGAGAGCTGCCACGAGCAGTGCGACGAACACGACGGCGAACCCGTGCGACAGCGCTCCCGGCAACAGCTCGCCTAGGGCGAAGGCCACGACCAGAGCGCCTGCAGGGACACTTTGAAGCAGGAAGCTCGAATTGAAGATGGAGCGATAAGCCAATGAGAAGACCGGGTCAAGGAGCAGAGGCACAAGTAGCCAAGACAGAGCGATGCCGAGGCACGCCGCCTTACCATGTGCACTCCGCACTCGGGACACGAGCTCGGAGGAGGCCCCGACCCAGCACAGCAGCCCCACAACCGTGACGATGCCCGAGACCAGAGTGACAGCGACGAAGTCCGGTGCAACTCCCAAGGTGAGTTCCTCGAGGAGGTGGACGCCCTCGCCCGTGGAGGGAACTGGGTTTGTGCTCAGCACGCTGGCGGCACCGGTTCGTAGCATGAGCATTACGAGCGGCACGTAGGCCAGGACTGCGACACCTACAACAGCCAACATCGGCTTTGCTTGGCGGCGCGCACGGGGCCAGAAGACGAAGGCCAGCCATTGCGCGAAGAGGAACATCGCCGCATAAGCGATCGTGTAGATCGAGAGAACGACAAAGAGCCCGTAAACACACCACCGCCGTCGGGTTGGGCATTCGATGGCCCGAAAAACGGCGAGCAGACTCAAGGCGATCAGAAGCGTCCCGAGGCTGTAGCCGCGAGCTTGTTGGTTCCACACGACCAGCGCTGGGCTCACGGCCACGATCGCGGCTGCAATGACGGCGGTCCGCAACCCGAACATCCGCCGGCCGAGAAAGAAGATGACCGGCGTGAGGCCAGTGCCTGCCAACGCCGTCGAAACTCGTAGCGCAAGCTGCCCGTCTCCGAACAGTGACACAAAGCCCCGTAGCAGGACGTAGTACAGCATCATGTTGCCGCCGTCGGCCGTAACTGCAGACCACAAGCTGGTGCCGTGGTGAGCCGCGATCAACGCGCTGTGGATCTCGTCGTTCCAAAGGCTCCGAGAGCCGAGATCGAAGAAATTCGCCGCCACCGACGCAGCGGTGAGCCCCATGACCAGCAGCAGCGCCGAACGGGACAGACGCCCCGCACCGGGAGGAACCTCATCGCCACCGCTGGTCGACTCCGCCGCCCGAGCTGGGACCAGGTCCACAGACATAAGAGCCTCTCACAAGCGCCGGCAGGGCTGGGCGAACCGGTAGGCACCGTGCGGCGCGTTCGTGGCGCTGCTCTGTCTGCCGGAGGACTGGGACGACGCGCTCGCTGTCGCGGCTCATCCTGAAGCCTGCGAGTTGGTTAGATGCGTCGTCGGCAATCGCTGCTGGACGGCGGATAGAAGGCAGTCAACTACGTGCTCGACACACGCGGCGAGATCGGAATCGACTCGCGCGACCAGAGAGATGCGCCGCCATCCGCGCAGGCGGGCAACGCGCGAGTGCGCTGGCGCTCGACGTGCAAGAGGTGACATTCCTCGGCTACCCGTGACGGAGTCCTCACCTATTCGCTGGAGTTCCGCCGTGACCTCGCCCGCGCGATCCAGGCCACCGTCCCTACGTCCTGTTTTCCATGCGCCATTACGCCACGTCGGGGCCCGGTGTGCCCAATTACGCGAATCGCCGAGCGCTCGGTGAAGCGCTACCGGACGCCACGCGTGACACCGCCAACCGGTGGGTCTTCCCGGAGCTCGCCACCGAATGACTCGAGCCATGGCACGCGGAGCCCTTCGATGTGACCGATTACCTCGACAACGAGATCGCCTCGCGCGCCGGGCACCAGATCTACCTCGAGAACCTTGGCGATTACTTCGACCTGTTCAACTCCTGCGCTCGAATGCGGAGCGAGCCGGCAAGGAGGTCGGCGAGCCTCTCGTCGCGACCCTCGAGATGGTCAGCGTCCAAGTCAGCCGGGAAGCCGCGCCAAGCTTCACGTCGGGACCGAAACGCCGCCGGCTACCGGCGCAAAACCACGTGCGCCGCCGCGCCACGAACCTCCGCCGGGCAAGGGCCCGCCACCGAAGCCCTCGTGACCGCCAGAGCCGCCAGGTCCACTGAACATTCCCCCGGAAGACGGGATAGCCGAGCCCACAGAAACAATCGCCGCGGCAAAGGTGCTGCCCACCCCGGGTGTGCCGGATGCCTCCACGAGATCACCCTTCGCCACCGAGGCGATCGTCGTGGTACCGCTCCTGTTGCGGAACACCGTGCTCGGGTCGGTCGTCACGGTCTCCACCGTCCCGTCGAAAGTGGTGATCGTGATCGTCGTACCGGAAACGCCGGTCACGCGACCGGCGACAGAGGGCAGAACGATCTCGATCGTCGTGGCATCGATTTGATCGTGGTCGGACGACAGGGCCCCGGTGGCGGAGACGACGGTTCCGACCTGGACGTCGGAAGCCGGTACCGACCGCCCGGCCTCGTCATAGGTCGTGGACGTGGAGGTGTTCACCGTGACGTTCAACCCGTCCTGCTGGGAGACGGTGAGCTGGGACCCGTTGATGCTCACGACCTTGCCCAGGACGTGAGGCTGAACGATCTCGACGAGCGCGACAACCAGCGGGCCACTGGTGCCAGAGGCTGACGACATGACGGCCTGACGGAAGACGACCTGCTCGCCTACGGCCACTGCGGAGCGCGCCACGGTCTTGCCACCTTCGTTGTAGACGGTCGACGAGTCGGTCGTCACGATGAGGGAGCTACCCAACAGTGTGTCCACGGTGATGGTCGTCGGCATGACCTGCGTAACGGTGCCGCCCTGACCGAACGCCCTGCCAAGCCCGAAGCCGCCACCGACGCCGAAGGGCCCGAGGCCGGCCGGGCCACCGAGGCGCGGACTGACCGGCGCAGACTTCGATGGGCTCGACGCAGTGGCGAGGGCTTGGCTGGCCGACTGGGGCGAGCGAGCGTTGTTCGAGGCGGCAGACGCGATCCCGTAGCCCCCTGCGGCCAGACCACCCGCTATCACGACCGCTGCGGCCACTCGCACGCCGAGCGAACCCATCCGAGGCCTGGCGGGCGGGGGCGGCATCCCTACCATCGGTCCGCCCAAGCCCTGGGGAAGTCCTGGATTCCAGTCACTCATCTCTTGCTCTCGTTTCTCGAGTCTCAGAAGAAGGGTGGACCGAACCTGAGCCTGAACGGCCCACCCCTTGCACGAGTCCAGAATGGATCCCCACTCTGTGAAATCACTCGGAAACGCCTATGAAATCGTCGAGTGACCCGGCGGCCGGCCCTTGCCAAGGCGAGCTCAGGTTGGCTGCTGGATGACCCAGCTGTTGCCATCGGGATCGTCGACGCTCACCCACCTGCCCCAGGGCGCCTCGTTGACCTTCGTCCCGGCGGCCAGGGCTCCATGCGCCCGAAGACGCGTGACGGCGGCCTCGATGTCAGGGACATTGAGGACCGTGCCCCTCATCGAGCCCGGTCTCATCGTCTCGAACCAGGTCACGAGGGTGATCGCGGCCCCGCCGCCTGCAGGCCGGAGCATTACCCATCGCATGTCGCCGTCCATGACCTGGTCGTGCTCGACCCGAAAGCCGAGTACCTGCTCGTAGAACTCCTTTGCTCGCTGCGTATCGCTCACAGGGACCGAGATGATTCCGATGGTCGCGTCTTGCACGAAGTCCTCCTAATCGACGATCGCTGAGTAGACGAGCTGGTGCAGCTCACGGCGGATCGGATGGGTGCCCGACGGAAGCAGCTGGGTGAAGAACAAGACCGTCAACGCCTCCGCCGGGTCGACCCAGAACTCGGTGCTGGCTGCTCCGCCCCAGCCGTACTCCCCCACACTGCAGGTCACCTTGCGCGCCGCAGGGTCGATGACGACAGAGAAGCCGAGTCCGAAGCCAAGGCCGAGCTCGTCTTCGCCTCCGATCAGGCTGCTGAAACTGGCCATGTCCGTGCCGCCCGGCAAGTGGTTGCAGGTCATGTACGCGACCGTTCGCGAGCCCAGGATCCTGGCGCCGTCGAGCTCGCCGTGGCGCAGCAGCATCTGGGTGAACCGGTGGTAGTCGGCCGCGGTCGACACCAGCCCACCACCGCCCGAGGGCGCGCGGGGACGGCTCAGGACGGACTCGCCCATGTGGGTGGCGCGCGTCGCTCGGCCGGTGAAGAGGTCGGGCATGTAAAGCGCTGCCAGCTTCTCGACCTCCTCGCCTCCAACATAGAAGCTGGTCTCTTTCATCCCGAGTGGCCCGAACACGCGCTCGGCAAAGAACTCCTCGAGCGGCTGGCCCGTCGCGACCTCCACGACGCGGCCAAGGACATCGGTGGCCATCGAGTAATTCCACTGGCTGCCCGGCTGGCAACGAAGCGGGATCTGCGCCAGCCGGCTGCAGCACGCAGCCAGGTCGAGACCCGGCGGCGGGTCCCACTCGAATCCCGCCGAACGGTACATGGCGTCGACTGGGTGGTTGGACATCCAGCCGTACGTAAGGCCGGCGGTGTGGGTCATCAAGTGCCAGATCCTTATCGGCTCGGACGTCGGTACAGTGACCGGCTGGATTGGCGAGCCTCCTGCAAAGACCCTTATGTCGCCGAACTCAGGGATGAACTTGCTCAATGGGTCGTCGAGCGCGATCAGGCCCTCCTCGTAGCAGATCATCGCCGCGACCGATGTGACCGGTTTGGTCATCGAGTAGATGCGAAAGCGCGTATCGGCCTCGACGGGTGCGCCGTTCTCGAGATCACGAAAGCCGCCACAACCTACGTAGGCGACCTTGCCCCACCGGGTGACGACGACGAGGAACCCCGGTATCTTGCGGGCCTCCACGTACCGCTCGAAGTGCTGACCTATGGATTCAAGCCGGGCCCGGTCGAAACCCGCGTCGGCTGGGTCGAGCTCCGGGGAAATGACACTCATCGTGACAACCATATGACCCGCGAGGCACGAGGACGTTTTCCACTGTCGGGTCCCTCCGGCCAGCAGCAACCCGCGGTTGCAGCTCGGGCGTACCAAGATGGAGCCATGACAAACCTGCGCGGACGCAACCTGCTGAAAGAGACCGATCTCACCCGGGACGAGTTCCTCCACCTCGTGGACCTCGGCGCCCGCCTGCGCGAGGACAAGCGTGCCCGGCGCGAGCACCAGTACCTGTCAGGCCGCAACATCGCGCTCATCTTCGAGAAGGCCTCCACCCGCACCATGTGCGCCTTCGAGGTGGGCGCCTATGACCAAGGGGCGCACGTCACCTACCTCGGCCCTACCGGGTCACAGATCGGATACAAGGAGTCCATCAAGGACACGGCCCGCGTGCTCGGACGGATGTTCGACGGGATCGAGTACCGGGGCTCCGCGCACGCCAACGTCGAAACCCTCGGCAGGTACGCTGGCGTCCCCGTCTGGAACGGGCTCACCGATGACTGGCACCCGACCCAGATGTTGGCCGACATCCTCACGATGCGGGACCACGCCGACCGGCCTCTCGCCGATGTCACGTACTGCTACCTCGGCGATGCCCGCAACAACACCGCGAATTCCTTGCTCGTCACCGGAGCCCTGCTAGGCATGGACGTCCGTGTCGCCGCTCCCGAGGCACTGTGGCCGACTTCGGAGGTCCAGGCAATAGCCAATGGCCTTGCGTCGGAGTCGGGTGCTCGGATCATGGTCACCGAGGACGCCGTGCGAGCGGTCCACGGGTCCGATTTCCTGTACACCGACGTTTGGCTCTCGATGGGGGAACCGGCCGACCAGTGGGACACTCGCATAGACGAGCTGCTCCCCTACCAGGTCAACGGCCAGATCATGGCAGCGACCGGCAACCCAGAGGTGAAATTCATGCACTGCCTTCCCGCCCTGCACAACACCGAGACCACGGTCGGCCTCCAGATCTTCGAGAAGCGGGGCCTGTCGGCTCTGGAAGTCACCGAAGAGGTGTTCGAGTCGGGCGCTTCCATCGTCTTCGACCAGGCGGAGAACCGACTGCACACAATCAAGGCACTGATGGTCGCGACGCTCGCTGACGAGGCTGGTGAGTGACCTCGCGGGAACGACGATGAACGGCTGGCCGATATCGCCTATGCCGTTGGGCGTCTCGGAAGCGTCTCCGTTCGCTGAGTGGCTCCTCGAGGACCACCCTGCCCAGCTCGCGGTCGACATTGTGGACGAGTTCTAGGATCTCACTCGCACAGAGCGTGGCGGCGCCGGCATCGTCCGGCAATACTCTGTGCGCGATGTGGCCGAAGCTCACCGACGAAGCGCTGGTATTGGGCGACGAGGTGACAACGTTCGCGGACCTGTTGCTCGTCGGCATCGCCACCGGTCTTGTCGAGGAAGCAAAGGATTCCACCCGCCGGGGCCTCTGGGCCCTTGAGCAACCGGATCTGGACCTGCCTCGCCAGAAGGTGCTCAAGGAAGCCGTTGCCTTCCGTCGCGCGAGGAGGCTGGAAGCCGGCCAGGACCTGCGGGCCTGGCTGGATGCGCGCCTGGTGACAATGGGGGAATGGGAGGCGCACCTGGCACGCTCCCTCGCCGGTCGACAGCTCGCGACCGCCACTGTCCCTGCGGGAACTCCCGAGATCGGCCTCGACTGCCGTGCGTTCGTAGTCGATCTCGCATGCGGTGGGTGGTGGCGACGCTTCGCCGATCTCGCGACACGTCTCTGGGCCGCGTCCAAGCTCACCGAGAGCGGTCTCGACCCCGCAGAAGGCGACGTGAGCGAGGAGGCAGGCCACGTCATGGCCATGCTCGATACATTCATTGCCCTCGACAAGGACTCGTGCACCGAGGGGCTCCGGAGAGTCAGGACCCGCGAGCGTGCTCTCGAGGAGACCGCCCGGCGCCGTGGCACCGCCGACGTCGTCGCCGCCCGGATACTGGAGCACGCCATCGAGTGGACGGAGCTCCGTTTCGACGAGCTGCTTCTCCCCACGCGCGAGGCCGCGAACGAGGCCCTTCTTTGCGCGCGCGACGACGGCATAAGTGCCGCAGATCTCGCTGCACGTGCGGCGCTGCCGCTGCTGCAGCGCCGTTCACGTCACGACTCTCTCCCGGTCGCGGCGACCTCGCTTCTCGACGGCGCCTTGCCCGACCAGCCGTTCGGGCCGGTCGCCCTCGACGGGGAGTGGGCAGTTCTCTGGCTACGCGAACGACGCCGACCGTCCCTCGAGGATGAAGCGACGCGGGCAGCGGCGTCCGCTGAGCTGCTCGATGAAGCGCTCGAACGAGCCAAGCGGGGACTGGTGCGGGAAGTGGGCACGCTGTGACAACGCGGGCGAACGACAGTGGTGCCGTCCTCGAACGTCTTCCGTTCCTCTCGCGGCTCGAACCCTCGCTCAAGGAGCTCGTCGTGGGGCTCTTCCAGCCCCGCTCCTTCGCTTTCGGCGAGACGATCGTGGCCCAGGGCGACATCCCCGACGGCATGTACGTGCTCGCCAGCGGCAGTGCCCGAGCGCTCGTGGTCCATGACGGGAAGGAGGTCACCCTCGCACGCCTACAGCCGGGTGACTGGTTCGGCGAGACGGCGTTACTCGACCGCACCACGAGGACTGCAACGGTTCGAGCCTCGGAGCGCGTGTCGGCGCTGTGGCTCGACCGCGTGGTGTTCGATGCCCTCCTCGAGCTTCATCCCGAAGTCCGCGGCGCTTTCGGGAACCAGGCGCGCGTGGAGATGCTGCACCGTTTTCTGCGAACGCACGCGGCTTTCGAGGACCTCTCCCTGGAGGCCGCTTCCGCCATGTACCCCAAGTTTCGGCCACTCGAGGTCGCTCCCGAAACGGTCCTTGTCCGTGAGGGGGAACCGGGCGGCACGATGTACCTAGTCGAGCACGGCAGGCTCGAGGCGACGACCGGGGCGGGAGACACTCAGAAGACGATCGGTTTCATCCGAACCGGGGACATCTTCGGTGAGAGGTCCCTCGTCACGGGCGAGCCCTGTGTCGCGACGGTCAGGGCAGTCACCGAAGCACGCTTGCTCGCCCTCGACCGCGAAGCGTTCCAAGACTTGGCTGGCCGCTTCCCTGCCTTCGCCCGACGTGTGAACGAGCAGGCCGCGGGTCGCAACTACCTGGAGGAGGCGCGAGTCCCGCTCGACTTCGCAAAGGAGATCCTACCGGGAGGGATCAGCGAGACCCCCTCGGCAGGCGTGCCGGAACCAGAGATGCCGGCGCCGACCACCCAGACCAAGCGGCGGAACCGGCGTCCGAGACGTTTCCCCGTCGTCCGCCAGGTGGACGAGGCCGATTGTGGCGTCGCGTGCTTGGCGATGATCGCAGAATGGCACGGTATCGAGGTGCCGCTTTCCTGGCTGCGGGAGATCGCCGGAACAGGTCAGTCGGGCACGACGCTTCGGGCTCTTGCCGCCACGGGGCGACGGATCGGCCTGGATGTCGAGCCCGTCAAGGTGTCGCGGGACCAGCTCGAACTCCAGCTTCCGGCGATCCTTCACTGGGACGCCGAGCACTGGGTCGTGCTCGTCCAGGTCGACGAGCGACATGCCGAGATCGCCGATCCCGGCGTCGGACTGCAGCGGATAGACCGTGGTGAGCTCGACCGGCACTGGGACGGGTACGCGGCACGGGTCACGCCAACCGGGACGACCCCGGAAGTCCCAGCCGGAGCACCACATCTTCAGTGGCTTCTGCCATTCCTCCTGAAGCATCGTCGGGTACTCATAGGCGCGCTCGTCCTAGCGCTCGTGGCGGCAGCGTGCGAGGTCGCGCTCCCTCTCGTCGTCGAGCACGTCGTCAACGCCGTCATCGCTCACAAAGCGACCTCGACCATCGAAATCCTCGGGCTCGCGATGCTCGCGCTTGCGGTGGGCGGAACCGTCGCGGTTCTCTTCCAGAGACTCGTACTCGTGGCTGCCTCCGCGCGCTTCGACACCGACACGCTGGACTTCGTCACGACAAGGCTGCTCGGGCTACCCATGTCGTACTTCGCGACCAGGCGCATCGGTGACATCGAGCGCCGCCTGAGCGGTGTGCGCCAGATCCGCCGGCTCGTCGTCGAGCAGGGAGTCGAGGCAATCTCGGCGGCCACTCAAATCGTGGTCGGAATGGCCATCATGTTCGTCATCTCGCCACTTCTGGCGCTCTTGTTCCTCGTTGCGGCACCTGTGTACGCGGTTGCCATGAGGTATGCGTCAACGAGGCTGCGCCCGCTGTACGCGGGAGTCGAGCACAGTTTCGGCAGGTATGCCTCGGACCAGATCGACCTGTTGAAGGGCATAGAGACGGTGAAGTCGACCGGTACGGAGGCCGCCCTGCGCCACCGGTTGCAGCGTGCCTTCGCCGACCTCACCGGCCGCACTGTCGACTCCTACCGGACGATCGCCGCGTATGGATCGGCCGTGCAGCTGATCTCACTGGTCCTGTACGGCGCCTTCGTCACCCTTGGCGCGCTGGAAGTCAAATGGAACCACCTGAGCGTCGGAGGGTTCGTGGCCTTCACCGTGCTCGTGCTCATGGTGACCGGCCCGCTCGTGACACTCCTCAACATCTGGGACGACGTCCAGGTGTCCGCGGTCCTGCTCAACAGGATCGCGGACGTGCTCGACCACGAACCCGAACAAGGTTCTGACCAATCCGAGCTTCTGCCTGTCCCGACGCTCGAGGGACGAGTTCAACTGCAGGACGTCGGTTATCACCCGCCGGAAGCCAGCGAACCAATCCTGACCGGGATCAGCCTGGACGTCGCTCCCGGCACCACCGTGGCGATCGTCGGACGCTCCGGCTCCGGGAAGTCGACGCTGCTTCGCCTGCTTGCCGGCCTGATCGAGCCGACATCCGGCACGATCCTCTTCGACCGCACCGACTCCCGGCGCCTCCGCTACGGCGATCTCCGCAGGCAGGTCGGCTTCGTCCTCCAGGAGCCGTACGTGTTCGCGGCCACCATTGGGGACAACGTCTCACTCGGCGACGACCCCCCTGACACCGACGCCGTCCGTTGGGCGGCAGAGGTCGCCGACTTGGCCGAGCTCATCGAGCGGCTCCCTCTTGGCTACGACACCCCGGTTGGTGACCGTGGCCTGCCACTTTCTGGAGGTCAGGCGCAACGCCTGGCGATCGCCCGCGCCCTCTACCGCAAGCCGCCGGTGCTGCTCTTCGACGAGGCTACGAGCGCGCTCGACACGGAGTCCGAGTCCATCGTCAAGCGCAATATCGACAGGCTCCTCGAGGGCCGCACCGCGTTCGTTGTCGCGCACCGCCTCAGCACGATCCGCGACGCGGACCTCATCGTCGTGCTCGAGCGCGGCCGCCTCGTGGAACAGGGAAGCCATGACGAGCTCCTCGCTCGCAAAGGCGTGTATTTCTACCTTTATACGCAACAGCTGTCAGCGACGTGACAGGTCTCTGACAGAACTGGTGCCTGGGTGCGCGCCTCGTCGCTGCCGATCGAGGTGGGTACAAATGCTCAGACTTGGGGTCTCGTATTCGTGAACGGCAGGCCGTACTGTTCTTACTATCCTGAAAGAACGGGAACGAACAAGGGGGCATTAGTAATGGACAAAGACACGACACCAGAGCCGCGCCTCGACGAGGACCTCACCGTCGAGGACGAGAGCGCCGAGCAAGTCACCGGCGGACACTCCTACTCACAGAAGCTCAACGCTCGGCATCTTCACGCTGCAGAGCACCTCGAATCGGTTACGGAAGCCTGACGTACCGTGCCTTCGGCCGACTCGGCTGAAGGTGACTTCCTCCGCCGGCTGACGGACGCTGAGGCCAAGAGCCTCGAAGCCCGCAGCCGGCGGAAGTCGTTCGCGCGAGGCGCGATCATTTTCCGCGACGGCGATCCCGGGGGCGAGGCCCTCGTGCTACGCGTCGGCCGCGTCAAGGTCAGTGCTCGGCGGCACAACCGCGAGGTCATACTGGCGGTTCTCGATCCCGGTAGTCTGCTGGGCGAGGTGAGTTCCATCGACAGCGGACCTCGCTCGGCGACTGTCGTCGCCCTCGAACCTGTTGAAGTCGACGCAACGAGCGCCGATCAGTTCCGCGAGTTCCTCGATGAGCATCCCCGCGTCGCGGGCGAGCTGCTGCAGCTGGTCATCGCCCGCCTCCGGGACGCCTCACTGCGGCAAGTCGAGTTCGGCACTGTCGACACCCTCGGTCGCCTTTGCGGAAGCCTGACACAGCTCGCCGAACGCTACGGACGCCCACTCGGCGACCATGTTGAAGTCGATGCCCCCATCAACCAACAGGAACTCGCCGAGTGGGCCGGCATGTCCCGAGAGGCCGTCGTGAAGGGCCTGCGACAACTCAGGAGTCTCGGATGGCTAACGGTCGACGCCCGAGTGCTCACCCTGCTCGATCCCCAGGCGATCAGGCGCCGCGCCGGTCAGCGTTGACCGCCCGGCGCCTCGAAGGAAAACCTAGCTTCTCCCGGGCAGAAGCCTGGCAGTTGATGAGCCTTGAGCTGAGCGGAGCTGAGAAGGGCGTCCCCACTCAGCGTCGAGCGGCTCGCCGGGACAAGCACCGCAGCACGTCAGGTCATTGCACCGCAAATGACCTGACGCAGTTTGCGCAGAAGCGCTCGAGATTCGGAGTCGAACCTCCACTGGCCAGGCAGTGGGTTCTCGCCACCCATCCTCGAGCAGGCATGACTCCGCGGGCGGCACTGCAGGATCTGGAGTTGGCCGACTCGTCGCCATTTGCTGCACAGGGGGGCGCGACCAGCCTCCCCACCAGGTGCTCCGTCGTTGGACTTGCGCTCGCGGTCCACCCGCAGCGTACGAGCACGTCGCACTCCTATAGTCGCATCGTCGGCTACGGGCGCGAGGCATGTACAAATCGGTACTTGTAGCTACCGACGCCTCCGAGACTGCGAGCGAAGCCGTACGGATTGCCATGGAGCTTGCAAAGGGGTTCGGCGCGACCCTGCATGTCGTGTCCGTTTACCAATCGGGAACGAAAGGCGCCCTTCGGATAACTGAAATGACCGGTGTCTACCCCGAGTTGGTCGACACGCTCAGCATCGTTGACACGCTGCTCGACAGCATCGCCTCGCTAGCCCGCGCACAAGGCATCGAGACACATACGTACGCAGTGACGGGCACCGTCGCCGACCGAATCGTGGCCGTCGCCGAGGAGCAACAAGTGGACTTGATCATCGTGGGCAACAGAGGCATGAAGGGCGCCAAGCGGATACTCGGCAGCGTCCCGAACGCCGTAGCGCACGCTGCGCCCTGCGCGATCCTCATCCACAACACGACCTGACAATTCAGATGCGGCCGTCGGGAGCGGTTGCTTCGGCACGTTTATTTCAATTCGGAGTTCGCGGGACCGAAGGTTCAAGGCTGAAACGGCGCGATCGGAAGGCCCGCCATGCCAAGACCAGTTGCCTGTCGGTTCCAGGACGTTCAAGCTCAGTGACGGCATCACCAAGCGCCGCGAGGGCTTGACTCGCGACCACAACTCACCTGCACGTGCCAGACAGCTTGCCAGCGTTCACGTCTCAACCGAGCGGAAGGCTGAAATTGGCATATTTTTCGCCAGGTCTCACGTGATTTTCATCTCCTTCTGGTTACATGCTCAGTGGCGGGCCGTCCTGCGGCTTCGTCACCAGTCCAATCGTCTCAACCGTAGGAGGAGAATCGATGAGAATCAGCCACCCAGTCCGGCTTGCTGTCGCCGGGGCAGTGATCGCTTCAGGCAGCTTCCTGTTCGCCATGTCGGCCGGAGCGTCGACATCCGCTTCACCCGCGAACTTCACGCAGTTCCAGCTGAAACTGGAGCAACAGCTCACGTTCCGCGTGACCCAGCTCCAGGTACTTTCCACTGACGTGACAAAGGCAACCTCACTTACCCCGAGTGACGCGAGCACGCTTGCCGCCGGACTTACGGCAGCTACCGCGAACATCACCGGCCTTCTTGCACAGGTGAAGACGGACACGACGATGCCTGAGCTCAAGGCGGCCCAGAGGTCGATGATCCAGGGGAACCGTGTTTTTGCCGTGCTGACGCCACAGGTGTTTGAGGTAATCGAAGCCGACACCATCGCCGCGCAGGCAGCGACCCTGCAATCGGGTGAGGCGGCTTTGCTAGCGGAGATCAACACGCTGCAGGGTCAACCGGGATATGCAAATGCGCTCAAGCACGACACCGCGTACGTTGCGGACGTCAACCTGGCTGCAGCCGACTCCGCGCACGTCTCCACAGTTGTAATCGCGCAGCAGCCGCAGGACTTTCCTGGTGACACGCAAGTCTTCGTCAATGCGAACCATCAGCTCTTGGCCGCTGACATCGCGCTTGCCCGGGCCAACTACGAAGCCAGCATCATCGGCCTCGCATCAGGCGGTTACACGGGGTCCTGAGAGCAGATAGCCACATAAGCCAACTATCTGCACTGCTGAGACGCCAAGATGGTGTCATCGAGACGAATGAGATGAGCAGACAGCGATCACGAGTGCTCGTCGTCGACGACGAAGAGGGAATTCTTCGAGCCGTCGGGCGGGCACTCGTAATCAATGGCTACGACGTGGAGACGGCCGCGGACGGTACGGCCGCCATCCACTCTCTGACGGCTCGGGCCCCGGACGTAGTCGTCCTCGACGTGTCCATGCCAGGTGTCGACGGCCTTGAGGTCTGTCGCCGATTGCGCAAGGCGGGGGACAGGACACCCGTCCTCATGCTCACCGCGCGCGAGGGCGTCGACGACCGCGTCGCCGGGCTCGACGCCGGGGCAGACGACTATCTGGTCAAGCCATTCGCCCTCGAGGAGCTTTTGGCGAGGCTTCGCGCACTGCTCCGGCGTGCCGGTCCGACCGAGGTAAGCGAAGTCCTGTGCTATGGCGACCTCTCCCTCGATCTCGGATCGCGAGAGGTCTGTCGGGCGGGTCGAGAGATAGAGCTCACTCGCACGGAGTTCCTTCTCCTTGAGCTGTTCCTGCGGCATCCTGGTCGGGTTCTCACGCGCCAGGTGATCTCGGCAAACGTCTGGGACTACGACTTCGGTCCGGCCTCGAATTCGCTCGACGTCTACATCGGCTACCTGCGTAGGAAAACCGAGTCACAAGGCGAGAGTCGACTTATTCAAACAGTCCGAGGCGTCGGCTACGTCCTTCGGGAATGAAGTCGCCCCGCGGGGGACCCCTCGAGACCCGTGGAGGCTGGCTCGGCGGAGGGGGCCGAGCGGCGAGACTTCAAGTGCGTTCGCGCGTCGCGCTCATTACCGCACTCGCTGTCTCTGTCGCAGTCATCTTGGTTTCCGCTAGTGCATATGTCGTATTTCGCCACGACCTGCTTGACGCGGTCGACGGCACGCTCACAAGCCAGGCCGAGACGCTAAACAACGCGCGCACGCACGGCGGCCTCCGCGCCGCGCTCGATCTCTTGTTTAGCCCGCCGTCCTTGCTCGCCAACCAACCCGCCGAACAGGTCGTCGAAGCGGATGGGCTGGTCGTCACTCCCTCGCGCGGCTCAGCTCAGCTTCCCGTCAGCGCGAAAGTGCGCGCGGTCGCGGCCGGCAAGGCCAACGGCTATTTCACGAGCACAACTGTCGGTTCGGTACCCGTGCGCGAACTGGTGACCGGATTCGGCAAAGGGCTTGCGCTCGAACTCGTCCAGCCGGCGCGGAACACTGAGCTCGATCGGCTGGCCGTGGCACTCGCGCTTGCAGCAACCGCAGGCGTGGTCCTCGCGCTGCTCCTCGGGACCGCTGTTGCGGGACTTGTTCTGCGACCGGTACGACGGCTGACCGCTGCAGCGGAGAGCGTCGCGACAACCCGAGACTTCGGAAAGCGGATCCCAGTTGAGGGCCGCGACGAACTCAGCAGACTCGCAGTGAGCCTCAACACGGTCCTGGCCGCGCTCCAGAGCTCCCAGCTCGCTCAACGCCAGCTCATCGCCGATGCCTCGCATGAGTTGCGAACACCATTGACGAGTCTCCGGACCAACGTCGAACTTCTGGCCGGCCGCATCGAGATCGATGCCGATGCGAGAACGCAACTCCTCGAGGACGTGGTCGGGCAGCTGGACGGGCTGGGGCGCCTGGTTGGCGATCTGATCGAGCTTGCCCGACAAGAAGGAACGCTCGAACTATCCCGGCACACGGACGTCGTTGCATTCCACGATGTCGTCAGCGACGTGCTCGCAGACATGCGGCGCGACCCGCATGTCGACATCAAGGACAGTCTCGTCCCCGTGTTTGTTCGCGGAGTACGCAGCGACCTCGCTCGGGTTGTGGCGAACCTCGTAAGCAACGCCGCGAAGTGGAGCCCGCAGGGCACCGCAATCGAAGTGAAGCTGAGCGTTGACTCGGCGGCGGCGGTCCTCTCGGTGACCGACAAGGGGCCAGGGATTGCGGCAGAGGATCTTCCGTATATCTTCGACCGGTTCTATCGCGGTTCCACTGAGCGCAAGGTGCCAGGATCGGGCCTGGGCCTGGCGATCGTCCGGCGAATCGTCGAGGTCCACGGCGGCGAGGTTGGTGTCATCACTTCCACTCTCGCCAAAGGGTCTTGCTTCGAAGTGCGACTGCCGATCGCCGGTCCGTAGATCGGGGAAAAGGCAGCCTGCGGAGTTCTTGAACGCATAGCTCCTGGAGCTGGCCGACGCCCCTTGGACTCCGCCACTTGCCCTCTCCCAAGCGCTGGGCAACAGCATGTGCCCTGACCTCCTCGGCTCGGAGACAGCCCAGCATTTTCGACCATGGAAGCTGCACCCGCAGCCACTCGGGCCGAATGCACGAAGCTTCTCGAGGCGACGAGTCGCGGACGTTCCAGCGGTTGATCCGGCCCAATTTTGCCTAGTCAGCCGATTCGCGATCCGTCGCTCTTAGCTTTCCGACGAGTGCTGAAGGAAGTGCCCGATGCTGTTTGCACACTCGGCGACCCGATGTCGACGACAACTATCGTCCGAAGCTTTCGTCTTCACCGTCTTCCAGAGCGCGGTGTCCGAGAAGTTGAGATCACACATCGCCGATGAGCATCACCATGGTCATGGAGTCAACTGGCGATTCGACGAACCCGTAACGCCGATAGAAGCTCTTGGCGTCCGCATCCTTGGCGTGGACCAGCACCAGCCGAACCCCAACAGTCCCGGCTACCTCGATTGCCTTGAACATGAAGTGCCTGAGGAGAGCAGCGCCGAGACGGCGCCCCCGCCCGTCCGGCGTTCGCGTATGCTCTCTGGCGCGGGTTGCGCGTAGCAATTATGGACAGAACATCGAAAATCGTCCCTCATTGAATGCAAAAACCCTGCTGGAGAGGTGCGAGAGCGGCCGAATCGGACTCACTGCTAATGAGTTGACCTGGGAGACCGGGTCCGAGGGTTCAAATCCCTCCCTCTCCGCCGTTGTCATAATCGCATCGTTCTGCCAGTTCAGCGGGCAGTTTCCGCGTCCGTTCGTACAACCAGTGAGTGATTCAGGTTCGAACCCGACACGGAAGCGATTCCAGACCATCAGCGACGGCTGCACAAGCACTCGGCCCAGCGGTTCCACCTTTGTGTTCCCCGCCAAGTGCTCGCGCTGCGACGCCGGAACCCCGTCGATACGTGCTTTCCGCAATCGTCCCATCGCCCGTTTGCGAGCGCTCAGATGATCCCATCTGTGGCGCTCGCTGAGGGAAGCCGCAAGGCCAGACTGAGGGTCGCTTGACGAGGGGGGGTTGGTGTCTTACTGTGCTAGAGCACTTGGTCCTAGGACACTGGAGCGTTGGCCATGATCAGATTCCGGGTGAATGGGCGGTCCGGAGTGCCGCCCTACCAGCAGATCGTGCAACAGGTACGGCAGGCGTTGCGGATGGGGGTGCTCGCCGTGGGCGACCAGCTTCCGAGTGTTCGCGAAGTGGTCGCGGCGACGGCGATCAACCCCAACACCGTGCTGAAGGCATACCGGGACCTCGAGCGCGAGGGCCTGGTCGAGGCGCGTACCGGGCACGGCACCTTCGTACGGGCCGTGCCGCCAGGTCCTCCGCCCGGCACGCACTCTCGCCTGCTCCGCAAACTGGCGGCGTGGGTGAGTGAGGCGCGCACCGCCGGGCTCGACGACGAGGCGATCGAGTCGCTGCTGCGCATGACGATGCAGGCGCAGGCCGATGAGGACATCGCATGACGGCCGTGATCGAGACCAGCGGGCTGACCAAGCGGTACCGCCGGGTCACAGCGCTGAGCGACTGCACGATCGCCGTTCCCGAGGGCCGGATATCCGCGCTCGTCGGGCCGAACGGCGCCGGCAAGACCACACTGCTGCGGCTGCTTGTGGGGCTCGCCACGCCGACCGCGGGCCAGGCCGCCGTGCTCGGCGGCCCGCCTCGCCAGGACCCGGCATTCCTGGCGGAGGTCGGTTTCCTGGCACAGGAGATCTCGCTGTACCGACGGCTGAGCGCGCAGGATCACATTGGCATCGGCGCGCACCTCAACCCACGCTGGGACGGCGAGTCGGTGCGGGCGAGGCTCGGAGGCTTGAAGATACCGCTGGACCGGTCGGTGGGCACCCTGTCGGGGGGCCAGCGTGCCCAGGTCGCGCTCGCCCTCACGCTGGCCAAGCGGCCGAGGCTGCTGATGCTCGACGAGCCGCTCGCCGCGCTCGACCCGCTGGCCAGGCGGAGTTTTCTCGGCACGCTTGCTGAGGCTGCAGCGGCCGGCGGCCTGACCATCGTGCTGTCCTCACATCTGCTCGCCGACATCGAGCAGCTCTGCGATCACCTGATCCTGCTGGCCGGCTCCCGGGTGCAGCTGTGCGGCGAGATCGAGACGCTGCTCGCGGAACACAGGGTCCTTGTCGGCCCGCGCAAGGACACGACGGCGATCGCGCGGACGCACACCATCGTGCAGGAGGAGACCACCGCTCGGCAGACGTCGCTTCTTGTCCGGCTGAACGGCCCCGTGATCGATCCCGCCTGGGCCGTCGAAGAAGCGAACCTGGAGGAGTTAGTGCTCGGCTACATGAGCCAAGACGACGCCGGCCATGGCACCGGTCCCGAGGCCGCCCGCTTGTCAAGGATTGGAGGAGATCGATGAGCTGGTTTACCTGGCGGCTGTACCGTAACCAGAGCGTCTTCGCCTTTGCATTGTTCGTCGCACTGGCCGTCCTGCTTCTGATCTCCGGGCTGCACGCGGCACATGTGTGGCACGCCGCCCTAACTAGGTGCGCCAAGGACGGCTCCTGCGGGAGTCTGGTCGGCTCGAATCTTTCCCTCGCCAACCCCACTGTCGCGGCGCTCGTCGTCGCGACGTCCGTAGTTCCGCTGCTGCCGGGGCTGTTCTGGGGTGCTCCGATGGTGGCGCAGGAGCTGGAAACCGGCACGAACCAGTTCGCCTGGACGCAGAGCATCACGAGGCGTCGTTGGCTGGCGGTCAGGACCGGCTGGCTGCTGCTCGCCGCGGCCTTACTCGCTGGCGCGGTCTCGGCCCTGGTCACATGGTGGTCAGGTCCGAACAACGCCCTGCTCGCCGACGCCTTCCAGGTCAATAGGTTCGACATCACCGACATCGTGCCTGTGACCTACGCGATCTTCGCGATGGCGCTTGGCATCTGCGCCGGCACGCTGCTGCGCCGCACTCTCCCAGCACTGGCCGTCACCCTGGTCGGTTTCGTCGGCCTTCGGGCGCTAATCGCGCTGTGGCTCCGCCTGCACTACATGAGCCCGGTCACTGCGTATTACAAGCTCACGACTCAATTCGCGCCAACGGGCTCCTACTTGGGCATCAGTCAGGGCATGACCGGTCCGCGCGGCATGTTCGTGCCAAGCGGCTTCTACGGCACGGTGGTTAACGGGCTGCCGGTCCCGCCCGCCTGCCAGAACGTCATGGGCAGCGGCCCCGGCCGCGTGATGTCCTGCATGGCGTCCCACGGCTACCGGGGATACCTCACCTACCAACCGGCCAGCAGGTTCTGGGCCTTCCAGGGCATTGAGACCGCCATCTTCGTGGTACTCGCCGCCGCCCTACTCGGCGTCACGTTCTGGGTGCTCAAGCGACGGGACGCATAGTGCCGAGGTTCAAGAGCGCCGACTTGGGTGATCTGCTCGCTTGAGCTGGCGGCGCGTAACGCAGGCGCCACTCGTAATCGGCGATCTGGGCGGACTTGTCGACCGACGACCCTGGAAACCATCCACCTCCTGGGTCCCGAACTCAACAAGTCCGGGAATCGCGCCGCTACGCTCATCAAAGGAGGTCCTTGATCAGCCGTCTGACCTGATCCCACGCGTTCTGGTTCAAACGTTGTCCCACCCTCTCCGCTGTTGCCGCAATCACAACGTTCTGGCTGTTCAGCGGGCAGTTTCCGCGTCCCGTCGTACAACCAGTGAGTGATTCAGATTCGAACCCGACACGGGAGCGATTCCAGACCATCAGCGACGGCTGCACAGCGCTCGGCCCAGCGGTTCCACCTTTGTGTTCCTCGCCAAAGGCTCGCGCTGCGACGCCGGAACCCCGTCGATCTGGCGCTGTCGAGCACTGTCCCCGAACGCAGTTATGCGCTCTGTTCTGTATTTATCCGAGCAGCTCGAGGCCGCTGTTGCATCGCTCACCGACGAGTTTCCGGGAAGCTGGAACTAACGCCTCCCACTTGCTCGCCAGGAGATTGACGAGCCATTTCTTGGCCTCCTCGTAGCCCAAGCCTCGGACCGAGGTAACAAAGTAAAGCCAGTAGAAGGGCCTCACCATCTGAGCGATGGCGTCTGCCTGAGAGAGGCAAACTTCCTCCGGCGTGGCTGCCCCCGGTTGCAGGGGGAAGGAGTGCGACGCGATTGCTCGGGAGACTTGGTCGACGATGGTGAGGTCGTACCTGTACGCAGCAAGCAATTGGGGGGCGAGTTCCGCACCGAGCCGAGGGTGCTCGGGCTGGGCTTTAGGGTCGCGTACCGCGGCGAGGTCGTGGAGCCACGACGCGAGTCCCACAACTTCCGCGTTTGCGCCAAGGCATCCGGCTAGCCGGTCTGCGTAGTGGGCGACGATGGCCAGGTGTTCATCGAAGAACGCGAGGCCAAAGCTGCTTCGGGCGCACTCGTCCCTTGCGAGTTCTTCGAGGTTCTCAATCATGCGACTCCTCCTGTCGTGTGTTTGAAGACGAAGGCGTTGCAGCTCTCTTTAGATGGCTGTGGCGCCGGGTCCGGGCGGCATCGCGGCACCCGCAGTCCAGACTTCGTCATTTTGCCGCTTCGGGCGGTACGGCGGCGCAACGTCACCGCAGCCGGAGGGCCGACGTCGCGGATCCGCGACTGGCAGCGGGGCGTACACAACGCGTGAAGGCTGTAGGCGGACTCCGTGCGGCGACGGCAAGCCTGCGAAAGCGCGTGCTTCATACTGTGGGCGGAAAGACCAGCACGAACAGGCAGATCAACCGTTCGCGAGCGCTTGAAGAGAAAGGGCGAACGGTGGCGCAGGAACGTTCGCGAGGCAGCTCGTGTCGAGGTGAGCAGTGCTGCCCTTCTCGAGGAACGATTCGATGAGCGAGATGACACAAGCGCCCGACAAGTCGGGGTCGGTGTCGTGGCCCTGGTCGGGTACCGCCAGTTCGAGGCTGTTGGGCCAGAAGGCGCGAGCACCTGCCATGTTGCTTGGAGGGTCCTGGGGGTCCTCCTCGCCGTTGAGTGCCAGAACCGGGACGGGAGATCTTGTGAGCAGCCCGGACCCCGCGGCGCGTCCGGCTTTCGGGATGAGCTTGCAGACGAACTGCCACCAGAGGGCGTTCTCCAGGTCCGAGTGGTACTCGAAGCTGTTCTTGCCGACGAGCTGGCCCGGGTCGTCGAGTGCCCACGGCTCGTTGCACTGGACTTCGATGGGCATCATCTGGTTGCCACTCGCGCCCACGCTTTCACTCGGAGGCGTCGCCTTGATGATGGCGACCAGGGCCGCAACCCGGTTGGTGGCCGCGCCGAGGGTGTGGACCGCGAGGGGGATCTCGGCCTGGGTCGTGGCGTCCATGAGGAGCTCGTGCACCGACGAGGCGACCTCGTCGGCGTCGAAGACTTCCTGCTTGCCGGTCGGCGAGAGCTTGGCCGGGATGACCCAGGGCGCTTTGTTGACCGAGCTCCACAGGGCGTTCCAGTCCGCGCCGAGACGAGGGAAAGCCCTATGGCACGCGGCCTCACGCGCGCATTCGGCAAAGACATTGTCGAGCGCCCGTTGGGCGTTCAAAGGAAACCGCTCGTAGATGGGGGTGTCGAGGAGGGTCCCGCTGATCAGGGTCATCGTACGGACCCGCTTCGGGTGGCGCACAAGGAACACCTGTTCCGAAGTCGCCCCGTAGGAGGCGCCGACGAGATCGACCCTGCCGTAGTGCAGATCGGAGAGCACCTCGTCGACATCGTCCGCGAACATCGCGGTCGTGTAAAAGCGCAGGTCAGCCTTCAGGTGCTGCAAGCAGGACTCGACGCTCGTTCGGAGAGCGGCCTCGTCGCTGAGACTCGGAAAGCTCGGGCAGGTCAGGTTCGAGGCCCCGGTGCCGCGTTGGTCGATCAGCACTATGTCGCGGGTTGTGTTCAAGCCGAAGAGCGGCAGCTCCTCGCTCATTATGTCGATGGCGGAGCTGCCTGGGCCTCCGGCGAAAAAGACGATCGGGTCGGGTTGGCGACCCGGACCGCTCGCCGGGATCACGACCACCCGTATGGGGATCTCAGGACCCGTGCGGGTGATTCTGTCCTGAGGGACCATCAGGGTCCCACAGCGGGCAGCGATCCCATCGACGGTGCAGGTGTGGATGCTGAGCGGACCGCTCGACGGGGTAGCGCCGTCACTTTGTGTCACAACGAGACCGAGAGCGACCGTGATGACCGTTATAAGTGCTACGCGAGGGCCTGCCCAGTGGATTGACGAGCGGCACTTACCGGCGGCAGAGGAAAGTAGAAGCACGCGCGAAGTCAGGAGCTTGTTCCGGCCGCTATTAGGGTCGTTAGTCCCGTCCTAGTAGGGCCTTTAGTCACTTTCTTGCCTGTCAGAATTCTGTTCGCGCAGTTGGTCGACCGTCGTCGTGGGCAGTGCGGGCAAACTGAGCCCATCGCATGTCTGAAGGTGCTCTATCGGGCTCGGTACCCGTCAGCGCTTGGGCTGGCGGGAGCGTACCTTACGACAGCACTCGCAAACTGCGGACGTCTACGATCATCGATTCCTCCTCGCGAGGCGCACAGAACGGCTTAGAAACGTGGACGATCAGCTCATCTTGTTGGGCGCGCAATCGGCAGGGAGCGCGCCAGGACGAACAAGAACCGATGCTCCTTAGCTGTCAAGCAGCTCGTCGGAACGCTTTCAGCGTGGTGATTGGTGCAACCTGATCAGCCATGTCACGCATGATCGCTTCGTAGACCTCTCGAGCGACGTAGCGCTTCAGGCAGCGGATGATCTCCTTCTTCGTCTTGCCTTCCGCGGTCCGACGAGCCACGTAGTTCTTCGAGCGCTGATCCCACGAGAGCCGGTTCAAGACGATCAAGTAGAGGGCGCAGTTGACTTGTCGATCACCACCCCGATTGAGGCGATGTCGAAGTTGCCTCCCTGATGAGGCGTCGACAGGTGACGAGCCACACAATGCGGCAAAGGAGCGGTATGAGCGCAGCCTTGTCGGATTGTCGCCCGTGGCGGCGAGCAGTGTCGTTGCTGTCGCGACCCCAACGCCTTTGATGTCGAGGAGCGATGGCGCAGCTCTCTCGACGAGCTCGGCGAGGTGAGTGTCGAGCTGGATGTTCTCCTCGGTGAGCGAGTGCCAGCGGCGAGCCAGGCTGGCGAGAGCGAGCTTGGCCGAACCGAGGGGCGTGGACGTGTTGTTGCTGCGCATACGAGCCGCTGTGGTGATCCGTTCGCGTTCTTTCAGGCCGATGAGCTTGGCCCGTAGTTCCTCGGGAGCGGTGTCGATCACGGAGTGGACCTGCTTGGCCGCCTGCGTCCGGGCCTTCATTGGGCTTCGCCGGGCAACTCGCGGCAGCCGGATCGACTCGACGATTCCCGTGGCCGCCTTCGGGGTGCCAACCGCCTCACCGGAGAGCACGGCTCGTGCGGCTGTCTCGGCATCGGCAGGGTCGGACTCGCCGCGCTTTCGACGGGCTTGGCGGTTTGGTCGGTTCACCTCGATCACCTCCACGCCGGCATCGTTCAGAAACCGGGCCAGCCCGGCACCCCACGAGCCGGTGCCTTCCACTCCAACCGCGCCAAGCTGGCCGAAACCGCCCAGCCACCTGAGCAACGATCGATATCCGCGGAGCGTCGTCGGGAACTGCTCGGTGCCGAGCACCCCGCCCAGCTCGTCGAGAGCCACGCAGAGATGGAAGTCCTTGTGTGTGTCGACGCCACCAGTGACAAGCAAGGTCGTATCTGCCATCTTGGTGCTGCCATCCCTTCTCGTGATTGGTTGGGGATGGCACGCACAGCCCGACGACGGACAGGACTGTGATCGGGCTCAGGCACGAGCTCCTATTAGGTCACGTTCGCCAGACTGCTTGTGCCGGCGGGGCCCTGCTCACTCGGCCGACTGATCGGTTAAAGGGCATCCCGTTTGGGAGTCGGTCGATCGGTGGGTCAGAGCGAGTAAGCGGGACCCCGCCACTTCATTAGTTGGCGGAGATCCGCCGGTGGCGAATCCTCACAGTCGATCGGGCGCGTTGCCGTCACTTTCGACCACGATGTTCTGCGTGCCAGTTATGAAGCGCCCTTAAACGGCGCGTGGCTGGCGCGCCTCGGGGTCTCGAACCAACGCTTGCTGTCTTCGCGGTCAATGTTGTCCGCTGAGAGACCTGGCTCTCGAGAAATAGACTGACGCCATGCCGATGCCGAAGAGAACAAGCGTCGACGATTACTTCGCGAAGCTGAACGAGGTGCAGCGTCCACATCTCGAGGCCCTGAGGGAGCTAAGCCGCAAGGTCGAGCCGGAGGCGCGGGAGGAACTGAAGTGGAACCTGCCCATGTACGTCCGTGGGGACAAAGCCAACCTCTGGATGCTGCAGAATTTCAAGAGCCATTGCTCGCTGCGATTTTCCCCATCGTTCTTTGCCGCTCAGAGGGACGCAGTCGAGGCTGCCGGCTACCAGGCCGGTGAAGGCTTCATCAAGCTTCCCTATGACCGACCGCTACCGATCGAACTACTCACGCAGTTGATGAGGGCACGGGTCAAGGACTACGAGACGACTGGCAAATAGGTGCCTGGTCAGCGATGCTTGGTCGGGGCGTTCAGACTCGGCGTTGACGCATGCGCGGAGGCTCCGAGGTAATCGCACGAATACCCGTCGTTCCGGGCGGGTAGGAGACGACCGCCGCTGACGCAGGGGCAACACAGATCGGACAGTCGGCCCCTCTCATTCTTCACTCCTGCGGCTACGTCAAGCGAACGTCGTGCGAAGATGAAGCCGTGGGCGCCATCCGAATGAGGCTCGCAAACTTGCCGCTGGTGGGACGGTTCGCTGTCGTCGGTGCGGGTAGTGCGGGTGCGGCCGGAGCGGTCGCCGGACTGACCATCGGGTTGATCGTGTATGCACCGACCGCGCCGTTTGCCCTAGTGGAACTTGCCTTGCCTTCGGCTGTCGTCGGTGGGCTAGCTGGACTTGCGGCCGGAGCCGGCGTCGCAGTCGTCCGCAAAATGCGTCGTTAGCAATCTGCTCTGCGACGCACGGGGTAGTGGGCACACCGAATGCTCCGTCTCGCGCGACCCGGATTGACCGAGGTCTGAGCGTCATACTCGGCGTTTCGGGCGCCTCTTGGCCCCGTTATGTGCGGCGCTCTGTGTTCGCCAAGAGTCGTGCTGCGGTCGACAGCCACGCATTGACCGCTCGACACAGTTACCTAGACTGCCGAGCATGGTACGAGGGGGGCAGCCTGCGAGGCGACGATGGTCCACCTCGGCTGTCGCGGCGCTCGGGGCATTCGGAGTGCTTGCCGCGTCCAACTTGGCGGCCACTACTCCACTGGCTGGCGCTACGGTGAGCGTTACGGGCGGGACCGCCGACTGCAATTCGGTGACCACCTGTTACACGCCGGAGCAGCTCGAAGTCGCCTACGGCGTCGCGCCGCTGCTCCAGCGCGGCATCGACGGCCGTGGCGAGACCGTGGTGCTGCCCGAGCTCGCTGAGTCGCAACTCTCACCGCCAACAGTCACCGACCTGCGGCTGGACTTTGCTGCCTTCGACCGCCTGTTCCACCTGCCGGCACCGAGCCTCAAGGTGGTGAGCACCTTCCCCAACCCTTCGCACCCTTGGTTCGCTTTCGGGGAGGAGGTCTTGGACGCCGAGATAGTCCACGCGATCGCGCCTCGCGCCTCGCTCACAATTCTGTTGGTCAAAGAGACTTCCCTGGACAACGCGGACAACGCCGTCGCCGCGTCTGTGGCCGCCTTGCGGTTGGGCGCCTCGGAGGGCGGCATCATCTCCATCAGCGCGGCCGCGCAGGTCGGCGGAGAGCACTGCGTCGACCACGCCCAGGTCACCCAGCTGAACGCAGCGCTTGAGGACGACGTGACCCACCACGTCACCGTCGTCGCTGCCAGCGGCGACGTCGGTGCGGCTGGCGAGCCGTGCGCCCTCATCACCGCCCTCGGTGGCACCGGTCCCGGCTACACCCCGAGGAAGGAGTTGATCCTCGTCGCCTCCGACCCGCTCGTCCTCAGCGTCGGGGGCACGACCCTCGACGCGAGCCACACGACCGGCGCCTGGATCGGCGAGACAGCCTGGGGCCTTCCCTACGGCGACCCGGGCTCCTTCTTCCAGGCGTCAGGCGGGGGGTTCAGCCATCTCTTCGCCCGGCCTTCTTACCAGAACGGTGTCCGCGGCATTGGCGCCATGCGCGGCGTCCCCGATGTCGCCGCGGACGGCAATCCCCACACCGGGTTTCCGGTCGTCACGAGCAGTGCGGGCGGGGGATACACGATCAGCGGGCACGCCGGCACGAGCGCTGCCGCGCCCACCTGGGCCGGGATCATCGCCCTCGCCGACCAGTACGCGAAGCGCCACCTCGGCTTAGTCAACCCGGCGATCTACCAGATCGCTCGTAGTTCCCAATACCACCAGGCCTTCCACGACATCACGGTGGGCAACAACACGGCCGAGTTCCCCCCTGAGACGATCACCGGCTACCGAGCAGGGCCGGGCTGGGACCCCGTTACCGGCTGGGGGAGCCCAAACGCTGAGGTGCTTGTGCCTCTGCTCGCGCGATACGCGTGAGTCTCCTCGAATGAGGCGGACCTAGACACGAGCGTGCCTGGACGTCGCTCGTTCGTTTCCTACTGTGCGCCCTAGACGTGGGCCGCTGCCCGGACTGCGGACTCCGATCGCCAGGTACGCGGGCGCACAGAATGCCGGCCCGAACCATCTCCTCAAGGAGCGCGGAACGGCAGGGATATATGCGGCCCGAAGACCGATCAGCATCGCGCCCCGCAAGCCATCCACCTGCCGGGGCTCGAACTCAACTCCAGAGTCGCTCAGACATGCTCATCGAAGGAGGTTCTTGATCAGCTGCCTAACCTGATCCCAGGCATCCTGGTTCAAACGTCGTCCCACCCTCTCCGCTCGTGAGGTCTTCACGTTCAGACCTATCCCATTCTCACGTTTGTTTGTAGCAGGGGGCTGTGTCGCGGGGCTCCAGCCGCCTAGATGACCATCGTTCGCCGGACGCCGGTGCGCGACCGCGTTGGCCCGGGCGCTGGCGGTCCTCAGGGCGGCGTTGATCAGGCCGGGGCGTTGACCAAACGGTGCCGACGAGGTCGGCGATGGGCTTGCGTCGTCATCGACGAGCCCTCGGCGCCAGGCCGGCGGCACAGCGAAGGGCGTTTTCGACTTGGCGCTCCTCGAACGCGTCGGCGACAGCCAAGTTGCGCACGACAAGTGCACAGGCGAGGAAAAGGCTCATCGGGGCGAGCCCCATGAGACGGCACCAACCGAGGGCGACCTCTGTGGTGGCGGGGTCCTTGATCCTGGCGTTGGACCGCTCCACCGCGCTGCGCCTCGCGTAGGAGCGCCGGTGGGCGGCAGAGGGATCGTCGTGGCGCTGGGCGGTCTTGGCGTTGACCGTGGGTGGGACGGCGATCGTCTTTTGGCCACAGCACGGTGGCAGGTGCGAAGGAGGGGCGAGGATCTCGGGGCGGGAGGAGGAAAGTGCCAAGGAGGCCTCCCGTGCCGGGCAGCGCAGCTTGCCCAAGACCGCCGGGCAGGCGACGCGGTGATATCCGTCGGCGTCGCGAGCGCTCGGCTTGCCGAGCTTGTAGCGCTGAAGCTCGGCCGAGTGGGCGTCGTGGACTTTCGTCTCCTCCTCGCTTGCTCGACGAGCAAGCGGTTCGATCCGAAACAGTGCCCTCGGGGTGGCTGGGCAGTTCGGCTAATGGACAACGCGACAACGGCGAGTAGCCGTTGACTAGCGGCGTCAGGTAGTGCTGGAGTGGTGGACCAAGGTCGGTGCTGCTTGGCGCCGTGACCATCTGGCTTGTGCGCCGTCGGGCGGCATGAACCGCGGCGAACTTCGGAACGCCCCTTTGTAACGGGTTCCACAAGAGAATTGCCACACCGAGGGCGGGTTGCGACGACCTCGGCTGTCATAGGGGCGCCGTAAGGGCGAACCGAGAAGCTCAGTCCCCTCCCTCCTCCGGCGCGTCGGGCGCTCCGGTCGCCTCCAGCACCTGCCGGCGCCCACTCGCCCGCCAGACTCCGAACACAAGGCCGCTCAAACAGATCAGGGGCAACACGATCACCGAGGCCACCTGGTGGGAGCGCAACGAGAATGCGATCGCGACCATGACAGCGACGGTGACGAGCACCTCCGGCGTGTCACCGACGAGGAAATCCCAGATGAACTGGGCGCTCGATGCGAGGGCGCGCCGTGGCCCGGCCATCAGGCACGCCCCGCCGGGGTCGTCTCGCGCTCCCCGCTCGGGTGCCGCAGGGCCAGGACCATGGCCCCGGTCACTAGGACGTAGAAGCCGATCAGGAGCGGAAGTGACAGGTCGCTACCAGGCCAGCGCACACCGGCACCCTCACCGATCCAGAACGTGCCGAAGCTCGTGAGCATGATCCCTACCACTGTCTTAAGCGTGTTCTCCGGCACTTCTGAGAGCTGGCGGGCGGCCACGATGCCCAGGGCAGCGACGACGACGGCTGCTGCTGCCGCGGCAAGGGCGGCCGGGCCGAGGCGGTGCGAGCTCGATCCGAGGCTGATGACGATGAGCACGACCTCGAAACCTTCGAGCATCACTCCCTTGAACGCCACCATGAACGCGAGCGCGTCTCGCCCCTTCGGCGGAACCGCCGCCGCGCCGAGCTCGCTCACCGTGCGGGCGTAGATGGCGTCCTCGTCGTGCTTGGCGAGACGCCCGGCGCTTCGAAGTATCGCTTTTCGGAGCCACGAAATGCCCATCAGCGACAGCAGCGCCCCGACGGCCACCCGCAGGGCGTCGATAGGCAGGTAGTGCGCGAGCGGGAGGCCGACCGAGGCCGTGAGCACGGCGAGAAGGGCAAGGGCGGCACCCGTGCCTTCGAAGGCCGAGCGCCAGCTCCGCGTGCCGGCGGCCACGACGAGAGTGAGCGCCTCGACCATCTCCACGGCACTGGCACCGAAGACGGCCACGAGCACCGCGGCCGTCGAGGTTGCGCTGCCCGTGGTCGCGAGAAGCAGGCTCACGGTCTTGCCCCGTTCTTCGTCACAGCAGAAAGGTACTGTCCGGCAGGCTCGCCACGTCCGCCCAGCACGGGTTGCCCGGCCCCGTCCTCCCCGGGAAAAGCCTGGGACGCGCCCTCGTCGGCGAAGACGACGCATCCGGCCTTGTCGAACCGAAGGCCCACGGTTTCGCCACGCGTGAAGCGTACGTTCGAGGCGACATTGCTGACGCGACCACCACCGTTCAGGTCAACGGCCAGTTCGTACCCGCGGCCCCGGAAGGCGACGTCACGGACCGAGCCGACCGCATGGCAGCCGTCCCCGCTCACCGGGCAGAGGCTGACCGCAGCCGGACGGACGAGAAGGAGGGCGTCGCCCACGGGCAACGGCTGGATGGCTCGGGCGGGTATGGGACGGGACCACTCGAGACCCAAGGGCTCGACGACCACGTCGGCTCCCTGCTTGACGGGTTGGCGCACCCGTACCCGCACCTCAGTGGCGGCACCCGTGAAGCGGGCGACGAACGGAGTCGCCGGCTGGGCGTAGACGTCCTCGGGCAAGCCCATCTGCACGAGGTGGCCCGTCTCGAGAACACCGACCTGGTCGGCGAGGGCGAAGGCCTCTGACTGGTCGTGGGTGATGTAGACGGCGGTCGCCCCAGCCTCGCGCACCAGGGTCGAGATTTCGAGGCGCATCCGCTCGCGAAGGTCGGCGTCGAGGTTGGAGAGAGGCTCGTCGCAGAGCACGAGGCCCACCCCTCCGACAAGTGCCCGTGCGAGCGCCACCCGCTGCTGCTCGCCCCCCGACAGCTGCCCCGGGAACCGTTCGGCGAGACGGCCGAGGCCGACACGCTCGATCATCTCCGCCGCCCGGGTCCGGCGACGGGACGGGGACTCGCCGTAGCGCCGCAGGGCGAAGGCGACGTTCTCGAGGACCGAGAGATGGGGCCAGAGGGCGTAGTCCTGGAAGACCATCGAGAGCCCGCGCCGCTCGGAGGCGACGTGCAACTTGGCATCCGCGACGACCTTGGCCCCTATCGAGATGCGCCCGGCCGAGATCCGCTCTATGCCGGCCACGGCCCGCAGCAACGTAGTCTTGCCCGAGCCGGAGGGACCGAGCAGCACCACAAAGCTGCCGGCAGGCACCTCGAGCGACACCGAGTCGAGGGCGACGGCGTGATTCGGGAAGACCTTCGTCACGCCCTCGAGCACGAGCCGTTCAGCCACGGGTGAGAGCTCCGATGCGCCGCCAACCGGTGGGTGCAAGGAGGCGATAGGCCCCGAGCACGAGGGCGACGACACTGAAGGCGATCGTCACCGACAGCACGGCCTGGGCGATGCCGATCCCGAAGTGGTAGTTGCCCAGGTTGTCCTCGATCGCGACCGACACCGGTGGCGAGCTCGGCGCGTAGAGCAGTTGCGATATGGGCAATTCCAAGAAGATGGCGCTGAAGGTGAGGAGCCACGCCATCACCAAAGGCTTCGAGACCGCAGGGAGCACGCCCCGGGCCCAGGCCCGGACGGGCCCGGCGCCATGGGCCCGGGCGGCATCGTGGAGTGACGGCTGGAGCTGGGCTACAGGCCCGAAGAGCACCCGCGTGTTGGTGGGCAGGCTGGAGGCGATGTAGGCGATCACGAGCAGCGTCGTGGTCTGGTAGAGGTCAATGCCTAGCTTGGACATGACCGGCAGGTTGTAGGCGAATATGTAGCCGGCCGCGAACACGACGCTCGGAAGGGCGACCGCGGCAAGGAGGAGATAGTCGAGGGCCTTGGTGGCCTTGGTGCGCGTCGTGGCGAGCAGCCGCGCCGCCACGAAGCCCCCGATGACGGTCACCGTCGCCGCCACGAGCCCGTAGACGAGTGAGCGCTCGACGGGGCCGAGCAACTGCGAGCTGTGGAAGACAGCGTCGTAGTTGACAAAGGTCAGGCTGAACGACGACCCGTAGTCACCGAGCAGTGATCCGCTCAGCGCACCTAGGCCGGGAATGCCGAGAGCGATCAGGTAGAACAAGCTCACGGCGGCCACGGCGGCCGCAGTCCCTCTCCGCCCGAGCTCGACCGGGGAGAGGGGTCGTGTCCGCCCGGAGAGAACCGCGTAAGACCGGCCCTTCAGCGCCTTTGCCTGCAGGGCCAGGGGGACGGCCACCGAGGCCACCAGCAGCCAGCCCATCGCCGCCGCACCGGGGAAGTTGGCCGGGAAGTTCCCGATCGCGGCGTAGAGCTGATAGGTGACGAGCGGGAAGTGGGCCGTGTAGGCCAGCGTCGCTGCCACGCCGAAGTCGCTCACGGACTCGGCGAAGCCGATGGCAAGGGCCGACCAGATCGCCGGTGCCAGCATGCGGGCGACGATGGCCATCGCGCCGGTGCGACTGGCGCCGTGCACGCGGGCTGCGTGCTCGAACTCCTGTCCGAGGCCGCCGAGGGCGGCCGAGACGGCTAGGAACGCGAACGGCACGCTGCGAAGTCCGAGGAGGAGCACGACTCCGAAGGGACCCAAAATGACGTGCGTCACCTGGGGGAGGTTGAGGCCCATCCGGTACATGACCCCGTCGGTCTCGACGAGCCGCACCCAACCGAGGGCGGGGAGCCAGGACGGGAGGAGGAGGACGAGCCACATCGCCCCGCGGACAAAGCGCCGCCCGGGCATGGTCGTGCGGCTCGTGAGCCAGGCCAGGGGAAAGCCGATCACGACGCCGAGGACGGCCGCCGTCACACTCACCCAGAGCGAGTTGACGAGGGCGATGAGGGTGCCCCCGGTCATGGCCTGGCGGATGTAGGTGAGCGTGAACCAGTGCGATCCCTGGTCGAACAGGCGCGGCGAGACGGCGAGGACGAGGAAGCAGGCGCAAGGAGCGAGTATGAAGGCGATCAGCGCCAGCCAGAACAAGGGCCTTCCCATCTGGGATGTCCTCGCAAGAATCCTCGAGGCGAGGCCGCCGGTGAGGAGACGGGCAGGACGCCACCTAGGCGAAGGCGACGTCCTGCCCAGATCCGTTCCGGCCTGGGGCGACGCGCCGACTCCCGCCGTCACCGGCGGGTGTCGGTCGGTTAGTGCCACAGCGGCGGAGACCCAACGGGAGGCGCGACGGCCACGGGCGCTACTCGACGATGTTGCCGTCGAACCACGTGTTGATGGCCGGCTCGCGGGGCCCCCAGAGGTACGGGTTGATCGTCTGGATGCTCACGCTCCCAAGAGCGGGGAGCACCGACAACGGCTTCACACCGTTAAGGACCGGGTAGTAGAGCGAGTCACCCTCGGGGTCCCCGGTCTGCATGACGTGCTGTCCCTCCTTGGACAGCACGAACTCGATGAACTCCTTCGCCTCGTTCTGCTCTGCCACCGAGACCTTCGAGTCGATGCCCAAGCAGGACGGCAGCATCGTCACCGGGTTGAGGTACTTGACCCGCAGTGACTTGTCCGTGAAACGGGCACCGATGCCGGCCGAGCTCTGCACGAGGGCGAGCTTGATCTGGCCGCTCGTAAGAGCCTGCAGCGTCGGGCCGTTCGTCGGGTGGATGACGAGGCCGTTGCCCTTCAGCTCGGTGAAGAACTCCTCGCCCTTGGAGACGCTGCCCAGGTAGTTCATCATCCCGGCGATGAACGGGTAGGTCGGCCCGGACTGGGACGGGTCGTTCATCCCCACCTCGCCCTTCCACTGGCTGCTTAGCAGCTGCTGCCAGGAGGTCGGCGGATCGGAGACTTTCGTTGAGTCGTAGACGAGCGCCGCCATGAGGGTCACTCCCGTCGGGACGTAGCTCTTGTCCGACGGGACGTTCCGCGTCCCGAGAGCATTCCAGCTCACCGTCGGCTCCCAACCCTTCAAGAGGAGGCCCTGCTGGTCGAGCTCGGCGAAAGCCGTGGCGCCGTCAACCCAGAGCACGCCCCAGTTCGGATTGTTCTTGGAGGCCTCGATCTGGGTGAGAAGCGGGCCCGTCGAGTTGTCGTCGAGCTTCACGGGGATTCCGGTGGCCTTGGTGAACGCAGTCGTCTCGGCCGAGTCGTAGCCCTGGGCCGAGTAGACGACGAGGGTGACCGGTGCCGCCTTCTTCGCCGCGGTGGTGGCGCGGCTGACGCTCGCAGAGGCAGCGGCGGCGCTACAGGTGGCCACGGTGATCACTCCCGCCCCGAAAACAGCGAGATAGCGAACCGCCGATTCCCGGCGGCGAGCGCCAGCGCGAACATGACGTGTCGACTTCACAGGTCCTCCCCCCTATCGGTCACACAGGTTATGTAACCGTCGTTACCGATGATAAGTATCAGCGGTTAATCGCTAATGAGCAGAAGGTCGACTCGACGTGAACTTTCGGTGACAAAATTTCAGACAGTCCGGCCGGTGAGGTCGAGGGAAGCTAATCGGCTCCGTAAGGACTGGAGCCCTCACCCTCTTCTGAGTAGACCCGGGCGGCATAGTCCTCGAGCGTGCTCTCACAACGCGAAAGGGCCTCGACAGCCTGCCTCATGCCGTTGGCACCGAAAACGTCCCGACCGCGGATTCTCTCCAGCCAGCCCTTGAGCTTCACAAGGTCGACCTCGTTCTCCTCGAGCTCGGCGTAGGTGAAGTGATTGGCCGCGTACTCTTTCGCCACCTGGGCGAGGAAGTCCTCGCAGCGGTCGACGACTTCCTCGTACTCGTCGTTTCGTGCCGCGTTGAACAGCTCGACCAACTGCGACACACCGGCAAGGGCGCGGCACTCGAACAGATAGGCGGTCCCACCCATCTCCCCGATCTCCGAGCGCAGAGAGCGAAGGGCCCGCTCGGCCGCCTGGGAGCTCGGCAGGGCCGCCGCCGAGTTCTGGATGTAGATGGCTCCGAGCCCCTTGAGCCTGCGCCAGACCCCGGCCCGAAGCCGCGTCGGCTCGCTCGGGATCCGGTAGACGAGCAGCAGCCACCTCGCCGCCTTCGAGTCGTCGCGCCCTTCGTCGCCGTCGTTGCTCACGAGTTAATGATGGCTCGGGTCCGGCCCGCTTGCGGCCGGAAACCGCGCTTTCCCGACTCAATGAACCGAGGTCGGCGATGCATGGTGAGCGCATCCCTATTGACTCACGTCAAATTGTCCGGGGAGGGCCCAAGAAAGAGGCCCGCGCAAGGTGGTCGAGAAGACGACCTTCGACAGACCCACTAGGGCATCAGTGCCTGGCTCGCCCTCGCCGAGGAACTCCAACATTTCGCCTAGCTCGATTGCGTCCCCTGGATCCAGACATACCTGCGGCACTGTCATGGCACACCTCCAGAGTCGTCGCTCCAGGTCAGCATGAACATGGACGCCTCCTGATTGGTGGACCCTCAGACCGCGACAGCCAGTCGAGTCTCCCAAGGCCGGTTAACCAATACCTCCTCCGCTCGGCTCGTGTGCAACTGACGTTCCTCGATTACACCCCGGTCTGAGTCTTCTGGCGTAGGCGTTCGTAGGGTGTCTGGCCGCCAAGTCCACCGTGGGGGCGATGGTGGCGTCGTGCTGGTGGACGAAGGTGGCTCTCAGGGGCGCCACCTGATCCGGAATGTGTGACGCCGGATGCCTGCGTGACGATTGCCAAACCACGTTCTCGCTCCGGGACCCAAAGTGTTGAACCAGAGTTGGAAGAGGAACCCGTGTCCAAGGCGCTTGGCCACTCGGAACTGGCGCATCTCCAGCATGCGCGAGCGGTGCAGGCGCTCCAGTGTTTCGGCCAGATGGGCTTCGATGCGCTCATTCCAGTACTGGTGAAGGGCCTGAGCATCCTGTCTTGAGAGGTGGTGCTCGCGTGCAAGCTTGCCCACATGTTCTGCCTCCACATCGAGGAGCGCCCAGTAGTCAGCCGATCGGCGGATCCGATGGAATGGAATCCGCTCGAAGCGGCTATCGAGGACATCCAGCACCGCGTCACCGTGCTCACCGAGATCAGGTCGAGGCGGTGGCGGAATCCGGTCGTCCGCTAGCCGTTGGAGCCTGACCTCGCTCAACGGCACGCCACGGCTGTCGATGCTTATCGTCGCCCCCGGGACTCGTCCGACTGCCACCCATAAGCCTTCCCCCAGCTCGGTGACCTCGAACGGCGTCTCCTTGTTGTCAACCTCGACCGTGACGTCGCACCACTCGAGATCCTCCGGGGGACCAGGAGCCGATCTATTCCATGTCGCTGCGGTGGCTCTTCCGCGTTGGTTGGAAAGGTACGGGTTGATAGGCGCCCACGAGCGGGTGCTCCCGTACCGCTGGTCATCGTCGCCACGGTGCGAAGTAACCGAAATGGACGCGCCGTCATGAGCAAGGAACCTCACCTGCCGGGACATCACGACGGTCGTCGGCGGCTTCTCGCCTTTTCGGACCAGCGTGGAAACCATACCGGTGCGGCTCCCGCCCCGCACACGGCGCAGGCCCACAACCCCGAAGAGGGGAAGCTCCTCTTTCGCCCAGCGGGCCAGTCGTTTCTCTTCTTCCTCCGGGCCCACCCCCCCAAGTCTCGCAGCCCTCAGTCCCAAACGGCAGAGACCGTCCAACGCATATCGCACGACCCGGAATGACGACCAGTGGCTCGAAGCGGTGCCGCTCCAACCGTGCCGATGTGGCCGATGACTGAACCCGTCTCGCTCAGCCGTTTCACGAGCCCACAAAGCTGCCAGTAGGTGAGGCGCGCGTCGGGGTACAGAACAACGTCCTTGCACTCGCGCAGGTCGCCAGACGGGAACGCTTTGAAACCTCGGCTCACTCGATCGGCTGATGGGCCATCGCAGTCGGCTCGCGGCCGGCGAAGAGCCAAGCGACGAGCGCGGCAAAGGCTGGCATGCCGAGGAGAATGAAGAGAAGATCCCCTACCGGGACGTTTCCGAGCGAGGCGATGCCGCCGTTCAGCGAGTTGCCACGGAGCCAGCCGATGAGCGCGACGTAGCCCCCAACGGTCCCGAGCAACGCGCCGAGGAACCCGAGCGCACCGGCCGTGACCGCCGAAAGTGTGCGCCGGGTGTAGCTGCTTGCCCCGGTCGCGGCGAGCGTCCGCAGGTCGCTCGCGGTTTCGCTGCGAATGAGGCCGACCGACATGCCGAGCACACCGAGGGCGATCACGATCCCGAAGACCGTCGCCCAGGTGATGACGGCGAACGAAGTGGGTTGGTCGTTCTTCGACTCGACCAAGAGCTGCGTCGTCGAGGCGGCAAGCTGCGCGCTGCTGATCTGGGAGGCACTGAACGCCTGAGTGCCCTGAACCAGCCAGTCCGTCGTGTTCGCCCGGATGTGGAACTCTTTCATGGCGTGCTGGGTGATCACCGTGTTCGGTGCCGAGGTGCCGGTCGGCAAGGCACCGACTTCCTGGATGACCGGGCTGGCAAGACAGTCGGTTGCCGCGCTGCACCTTGACGGCGACGGCGGGCCTGAACCGGGGTTGCTAAAGGCATTGTCGTTGTTCGACCCGTAGGTGAAGGTTATCCGGGAGACCCCGGAAAGGCCGGGACGCGAGCTCAGGACGTCCGCGTTCGGATCGATCTCGGACGCCTTGATCCCGAACGCCCGCAGTAGCTGCGGGGTCGCGACGTAGATCTGTCCGTTCCAGCTCCGGCCACCTTGCGTCGCGTTGAGACCCGCATCGGGGGTCTCGAGCGCGATCAGCTGCGCGCCGAGCCCCCTCGCGATCGCCTCGGCGTACGCGGCCAGCTGCTGCGGTGTCGCAGCAGTAGCACTCGACGAAGCTTTTTGGATGCGGACCCGGCCGTTCGGCGTGCGGATGACCGTACCCGCCGGAGGTGGCGTGTTGGCGTGGAGGGCGAGCTCGTTGGAGGCAAGGTTAGGTCCCGCGTAGTCGAGCACGTTCCCGTAACGGGCCGAGGCGGCGAGCATGACGATGACAGCGGCGAGGACGCCAACGCTGATCGCCGCGAGCGCCGAGCCCGAGCGGGCCCGGTAGCGGGCAAGGTCGCGAAGCGCCAGCCGGGTTGCGATCGGCGCGCGCCCGGCCAGCCTCGCGCCAACGGAGAGGAAGAAGGGCGCGAGCAGGACGAGCCCGGGGATGAGGATCACGATCCCGAGCACCAGTTCCGGCGCGCCGCCACTCCCGTTCCCACTGTTCGTGCCGCCCGAGTAGCCGAGGAGGAGGAACGCCCCAACGAGGCACACGATGCCTGGGATCGCCGAGCGGTGGACCTGGCGAGGTGGGGCGGGCCGACCCGAGAGCGCGGCGACGATCGGCACTCGGGTGATGGCGCGCGCCGGTCGGGACGCGGCAAAGAAGGTCGCGACGACCGCGAGCACCATGGCGGCGGCGACGACGACCCATGGCAGGGCGAAGACCCCGATGAGGTGGTGCACGCTCTGCTCGAGGCTGGGCCGGTAGGCGAGCCAGACGACGAGCCCGAGCACCAAGCCGACAACGGCACCCACCAGGCCGACTACCGTGCCGTTCGCACGGACGACGAGACGGACGTGGCGATCCGTTGCGCCGGTCGACTCGAGCATGCCAATCGAGCGGAGGCGTCGCTGCGCCAACACGGTGAAGCCGCCGACCGAAACGAGCGCGATGAGCAGCATCCCGAGCACGAGGGCCGCGAGCGAGATCGTCTCGGGGTTGAGCGGGTTCGATTGGGCGACTGACGCCGGCGTCTGCACCTCTGGCGCGATCGAGCTGGGCGACACGCCCGGTGCGTCGAACAGCGCCACGACCTGCGTCGGCGTCTTCACCTGCCCCGGTACGACGAGCGCGAACTCGTCGAGGAGGCTCTGGGGGTTCTCGACGATGCCGACGACAAGGCGCTCGGCGCCGCCGACGGACCAGGTGTCACCGACCTTGAGGTGGAACGCCGAGGCCACGCCGCTCGTCACGGCGACTTCGTCCGCGCTGGCCGGGTAGTGCCCGGAGATGAGCGCGAGCATCGGGCCACCGAATGGCCCGTGTGGATCTTGGGCACGGAGCTGGAAGGTGTTGATCGAGCCCGGAATCGAAATTGTCTCGTTCTCGATCACTTCGACGGGCCCGAAGCGGCGCTTGAGGTTGGCGATTTCGGTTCGGGCGGACGCGCTAAGGCTCGAGAAGGTTGCGGAGTCCGCCGCGGTGCCGAAGCCGAAGTTCTTCGGTTGCGGCGTATTGGTCGCGACGGCCGAGCCGACGATCGTCGCCACGACCGCCACGACGATAAGGGCGAGGATCAGGAACTGCTGACGCCACTCCCTGCAAAACAGGCGCCAGGCCCACCGGACGACGGCACGGCGGGCGGGCGCTCCCCCGTCGGGCGGGCGGGCGTCGGCGAGCGACGCGAAGGCGGCGGTGCTCATCGAGGCTCCTTTCGGGTCGCGCGTCGGGTCGCGCTCACGAGCGGTGCGTCGGCGCGACGAGTGAGGCCGTTGCGTCGGGCGCTGGGTAGTCGACGAGGTGACCGTCGCGGAGGTGGATGACTCGATCGGCCCAGGAGGCGAGGTGGGCGTCGTGCGTGACGACGACCGCGGCGACGCCTCGGCTGCACGCGTCGGCGATCAGCTGCATCACCGCCTCCCCGTTCGTCGAGTCGAGCGCCCCGGACGGCTCGTCCGCGAGGAGGAGGTGGCGCTCGCCGACCACAGCGCGAGAAATGGCGACACGCTGGCGCTCGCCGCCGGAGAGTTGGTCGGGAAAGTCCCCCGCCCGCTCGGCGAGGCCGAGCTGCTCAAGCGCCGCCATACCGGCAACGTGCGCCCGCTTTGCCGAAAGGCCGTCGAGCTCTAGGGGTAGAGACACGTTCTCGAGCGCGGTCAGCCCGGCAAGCAGGTTGAAGTCCTGGAAGACGTAGCCGATCGTACGTCGGCGAAGCCGTGCCTTGTCGTTTCGCGACATCCGCGACATCTGCGCGCCCTCAATCACGACCTCGCCGCTCGTCGGCTCCTCAAGGCTGCCGGCGATCGTGAGCAGGGTCGACTTACCCGAGCCGGATGGGCCCATCACCGCGACGAGGTGGCCCGCCTCGACAGAAAGGTCGATGTCCTCGAGCGCGCGGACGACTGTCTTGCCCTCGCCATAGGACTTCGACACCTGGCGGAGTTCGAGCAGGCTCATTGGGCTGCGACCATCCTTTGTCGAGTGCACGGCACCAAGGCCGATAGCAATCTAGAAATCATACTGCGTATGGTACTCAGGATTTCTTTGGACTGTCAAACGTGACGATGGCACATCCAGAGCGGCGTTACGGTGGGCTCGAAAACGACGTTGCTTCGAGGAACGATTCGGGACTTGGCGGAGGCGCCGTCTGGTCAACGACGCGTCCGTCTCGGAGGAAAACCACCCTGTCCGCCCAGGACGCGAGCTGAGCGTCGTGGGTGACGACAACGGCGGCGACTCCCCGCTTGCAAGCCGCGAGCATCAGGCGCATTACCGCTTCCCCGTTCGTCGAGTCGAGCGCGCCAGATGGCTCGTCGGCTAGCAGCAAGTGCCGTTCCCCGACGACGGCGCGGGCGATCGCGACACGTTGACGTTCACCGCCCGAAAGCTCGTCAGGGTAATGGGTCGCTCGATCGGCGAGCCCGAGCCCCTCGAGCACGGCCATCCCCGCGGCGCGGGCCTTTTTCGCCGAGAGCCCGTCGAGCTCGAGCGGTAACGACACGTTCTCCACGGCGGTGAGGCCTGCGAGCAGATTGAAGTCCTGGAAGACGTAGCCGATTGTCCGCCGCCGGAGCCGGGCTTTGTCGTTTCGCGACATCGCTTCAAGCGAAGCGCCGTCGATGAACACCTCGCCGCTCGTCGGCTCCTCGAGGCTCCCGGCGATGGTGAGCAAGGTCGACTTCCCCGACCCGCTCGGTCCCATGACAGCGACGAGCGACCCTCGCTCAACGGCGAGATCCACGTCCTGGACGGCGTGGACCTCATTCGGCCCTGTGCCGTAGGACTTGGAAACTCGGCGCAGCTCGAGGAAGCTCACCGACGGACCACCAGCCTCCGCGCGAAGCGTGGACCGCTCGGTGCAGTGACTGGCGCGGCGACCGCCCGCTTGAGACGTCCATCCGCGGTGTCGAGCCACCGAACGACGGCGTCGAGACGGAACAGCTCGGCGTCGACGACGAGCGCGAAGGTGAGATCAAAATCCGCCTCGTCCTCCTTGAGGCGCGTCCACTGCTGCATGAGCTCGACGAGGTAGCGGCGGTGGACCTGGATCACGTCGTGAACTGAGACGCCCGGCACGCGAAGCGCCGAAAGGACCTTGATGACGAGCTCGTCTCGAGGTGGCGAGGTCATGTCTGATGGCGTGTTCAGCCAAGAAGAGAGCTCCTCGGCACCGGCGTCGGTGATATGAAAGCCCTTCTGTGGGCTATCGCTTTCCGTCTCGTCCGACTCGACAAGCCCGTCGCGCTCAAGGCGCTGCAGCGTCGCGTACACCTGGCCTATGTTCAGCGGCCAGATCTCGCCTGTGCCCGATTCGAACTCCTTCTGTAGCTGGAGCCCGTACTTCGGGCCTTCACTGAGAAGGGCGAGGATGGCGTGGCGAACACTCACTCTGCTGCCCAATCGCTAATCATACTCGGTATGATACAAGCAAGGAGGTGAGCGTCAAGGCAGCTCGCGACTCGAGTCGTCCGCCCGATGCCTAGGCATTCGCTACCAGAAGGGTGCCAAAGCTCGCGCCGTGCGGGGCTGGCACGTCCTTCGGCACGCATGACCTCTCGCTACTCATGAGTGGCGAAGCCACAAATGGATTCTTCGGTCTCCGGACTAGCCGGAACTTACCAGCGATCGACTTGGCGTCGTTTGTGGCTCGACGATCCTCGGCGAATCAGATAGGAGGGATCGAATTGAATTTGCCCGTGGGCCTTATCGCTTTGCTGCACCAGCCGAGCCTCTGTTTCATCACGACCTTGATGCCCGACGGCTCACCCCAGATGACCCAGACGTGGGTCGACACCGACGGCGAGCACATCATTATCAACACCGTCGAAGGCTCCCAGAAGGTGAAGAACGCCGGACGCGATGCACGCGTGGCAGTGTGCGTCTCCGACCCGCGCAACCCCTCCCACTACTACGCAATCCGCGGACGGGTCGTGAGCATCATGACCGAAGGTGGTACCGAACATATCGAGGCCCTCGCCCAACGCTACGTGGGCGGTCCCTACCCGTGGTACGAAGGTCGCGAACAAGTTCGAGTAATCCTCGCCATAAACGCGGACAAGATTCGCCCCATGGGGTAAGCGACGGCGCAGATCGGCGGACTTTGCCCGAGCCGCCGATCGGAGCCGCACCGGGCTTCGGCGGTCCTGAGCGCGGCCAGTCGATGAGCTTCGCCGTGATGAGCAAACGAACGAGGGACATCTGGGTGCTGGAGTCTTTGCCGCCGTCGTCGAGGAAGCTCTCGCCGCCTACGACAAGGTCATTGGCCTTGACCTTCCGAAGTGGCCGTCGACTGTTCCCACCCCTGGTGCCAGAGCTCGCGCTGGGAACTGCTCAGTTGCGCTCATCAGAGGAGATTCTTGATCAGCTGCCTCGCCTGATCCCAGAGGAGCGGGGTCGCGGTAGGGACCGCCCTTCCGGGCGGCCCCCCGCACAGATCCCAGCGTGCGCAACTAACGCACTGGGCTCCTGCCGCGGGTGTTGGCGTCGAAGCGCACCGAGGGGAACGGGTGCTGTAGAC
>JBEKBX010000019.1:0-62387 GCA_050015175.1 Acidimicrobiales bacterium
CGTGGCGGGGACCGTCGTAGTGGTCGTGGCGGGGACCGTCGTGGTGGTCGTGGCGGGGACCGTCGTAGTGGTGGTCGCGGGGACCGTCGTAGTGGTCGTGGTGGTCGCGGACTCCGTCCCTGCGATGGCGTAGATCTTCACCTGATAGGGATTGGCTGCTGTCCCGAGTGAGTCGCTGAACATTCCGGACGACGAGAAGGTGAACGTCTGGCCCTGTTCGGAGGACGTCGGGTCATATTGATTGGCGGAGTCATAGACCAGGGTTGCCGTCAGTCCCGCCAAGCTCGGGTCGCTGTAAGTGGCAACAGTGCTGCCATCGCGGTCGCTCTCGACGAAGAGGTAATCCTCGCCGTTGACCTGCTTGAGCATGTCCACCACAGGAACCGAGGAGTTGGAGCTCGAGACTGCCATACCGGCGACGTCGGGCGAGTTCAGCTCGGGAGCGTACGACTCGACGGTGTTGTCTACGTACGTCAGGTTCGCGGGGATGATGGTTGACCCACCGACCGAACTTCCGTCTCCGCCGCCACCAGCGCAGGCGTCGTAGGCTGTCGTGCCTGAGTTCGTGGTGCCTGTCGACCCAATATCGGCGGCGTCACAGAACCATTCGATGCCGTTCGCCCCATTGATGAGGGCGTCCCAGGCGGCAGAGTTGACCTGAACCGGCGTTGCAGCTGCCTCGTTGCCACTGGCGCATAGATTCGTCGTCCAGTTGCAGACTCCGTTCTGTGTGCTCAAGCCAAGGTCATCGGTGCCCGTTTCGAGGAACGACCAGACCGGTTGTGTCGGGCCGGCAAGAGCTCGCATATTGGCGGCCGAGTTGCCGTAAAGGTAGATGCAGTTCGCCCCCGCGCACGTGCTGGTATGCCAGGGGTCCGTCAGGGCGTAGTCGTCACTAGAGACGATCGACGTTGCAACGAGGTTCGCCTCGGCCTCGGACAGACACTGAGAGCTGGTGAGGCCGGAGCCGCTCGGCGAGCCGATGTCGTTGCCGGGCAGGTCCGCCACCCAAGCGCCCTCGTTGGCGTAGGTCATGCGCGTTGGGTCCTCGGAGCTGACCGCCGCGACCTGCGAGGCAATGGGCGTGTTGCACGCTGGCTCGTCTGTCCACTGGTAGCCCACGAAGTACTGGGCGTCGCCGGCCGGAAGGGACGCGAGAAGCTTCTGCACAGAATCGACGGAGGCGTGGTCGGTGTCGCAGGGATCGCTGCCGCTGTTGTTCGCCGTGCAGTTCGGGTCCCCGCCGCCGATCACGTACATACCTTCAGCTGCAGCGGCAGCTATCTCGCCCTCGTCGGAACCGTAACTCTCCGGCCAGGCGACGTTGCTCTCCTGGCTGATTCCGACGAAGACGTTGACGCCCATCGCCTTGAAGGCTTGTGCCTGGTCTGTGTACGGCGCCGGGACGTCGCCTCCGGCAGGGTTCTGGTACCACACACCGATGGGGAAGAAACTGGGCGATGTGGGGAGACCGTTGGCGAACGGACCGTACATGGTCGCCGGAGTTGACGTCGAGGCCCCGGTGGCGCTGGGAAGAGCGAGGGCAAGACCCAGCATCGCCATCAAAGCTGCCGGCAAGAGACGTGAAAGTGCCAGCTTCTTGGTCCTGCCCGGAGATTCAACGACCGGCCGAATGAAGAACTCTTCACTCAAAGGCCCCGACACCTGCCTACCAAGCAGTGCGTTCATGTATTGAACATCGACAACTGCGAAACTCGTCTTTAGCACCTGTAGTGGTGTTGTAACCACTTAACGTGGTATATGGATGCTAAAAGTGGCCTTGATCTGGACGAATACACCGTTTCTTTTGTGTGAGACAGCGTCCGCGATGCCGCCGCGCAGACCTGACCGGGCTGGAGGCGAAGGGTGGGGACGGAGGGAATCGAACCCTCACTGTGGGCGTTTTAAGCGCCTTGCCTCTGCCGGTTGGGCTACGTCCCCGAGACCGCTTTACGACCACCGTCGGAGATCAGTCCATCACTTCTGAAGCTCCGCTCGCTGCGCATTTGCGATCAAGAACACCTGCTCAGCTGCCATTCAGTTGACACTCGTGGCTAATGTGACCAAAGTAAAGATATGTTGCACAAGAGACGACGCCCCAACGCAGTAGGACGCGTCGTTGTCGTCGGATCCTTGGCGATTTCACTCTTCGTGGTTGCCACCCCAGCCGGAGCGTCGCCTGGCCCGATCAACCGTACCAACTCGCAGATCAATTCTCTCCAGGTTCGCGCCCAGGCCCTCGCCGAGCAGATCACGGCGGACCAGAACAAGGTCTCGGTAGCGGCCGAACAGTACGACGAGCAGACGGTCTTCCTGGAACAGGACCAGGCGACTCTCGTCAAGACCGAGCGCCAGCTGAAAGCGACCCGACGTGAGCTTGTGGCCGCGCGTCTGCGCGCACAGACGGCGGCAATCGAGGCGTACGTGACCGGCGACGGGCTCAGTTCTCAAGTCGGTGCCGTCCTCAACTCGACCGTGAACGACGCACAGAGCGCGGCGGTCTACTCCGACATCGTCGTCCACGCCCTCGATGCGGCGGTGAATCACCTCCACGTGGTGAGCGGAAGGCTGGCCACAGAGCTGAAGACGCAGTCGAGAACGCTGGCAGCTGCTGCGCAGTCCCAGCGTGCCGCGAACAATGCCAAGGTCGTCGCCCAGGCGGCGACACTGGCCGCGGACTCGGCCCTGAAACAGGTGAAAGGGCAGCTGTATCAACTGACGATAAAGCGCGAGCAGGAGATCGCCGCTGCTGCCGCTGCCGCCGCCGCTGCCGCTCTCAGGGCAGCCGAACGAGCGGCTGCCGCCAAGGCCGCCGCTGCTGCGGCCGCGGCCAGGCGCGACCACGCCGACGGCGCCACCGGCGGCACCGGTGGCATCGGCAGCACTGGCGGAGGAGGTAGCACCGGCGCGGACGCGGGTGACGGAGCTTGGCCCTATGGGCCGGGAACCGGCGGTGGTCAGCCCGGATACGGCCAACCGCTCGATCCGGTCGGGACGAACACCCAAGGTTTGGAGGCCGTGGCAGCGGCGGAGTCCTACCTAGGTGTGCCCTACGTGTGGGGAGGAGCGAGCCGCCAAGGCGTCGACTGCTCGGGCCTCACGATGCTCGCGTGGGCAGCGGCGGGCGTCGACTTGTTGCACGGTGCGACCGTCCAGGACGAGGAGTCGGTCCAGGTCAGCCTGGCGGACATCGAGCCGGGCGACCTGCTCTTCTACCACTTCCCAAACGACGGCGCGCTGCCTATCACCCACGTCGCCATGTACGTCGGATCGGGTCCGTACGGGACCGAGACGATCATCCAGGCGGCGGAAGTCGGGACGGACGTCGCCTACTACCCGATGTACTGGCCGGGTTTCGTCTCAGCCGGCGAGCCCTGACGCCAGCCTTTCGGATCGGTGGCGGGCTACCAGTTCGCCGATCCGGACAGCCACTGTCGGAAGTACCGGTCCCGGCGCTCGACCCATTCCTCGGCTGTCAAGGCGTAGCGGACGTGGTCCTCCCACCGCCCGTCTATCTCGAGGTAGCGAAGGGCGATGCCCTCGCCGCGCAGCCACAGCTTCTGGGCGACCCGCCGGCTCGGGCGGTTGCGCGGGATGATCGAGATCTGCAGTCGGTGCAGCCCGATCTCCTCGAACGCGAACCGGAACAACAGCACACACGCTTCGGGCACATAGCCGCGCCCCGCCTGCGCCTGGTCGACCCAGTAGCCCACATAGGCGTTCTGAAAGGCCCCCCGCGTGACCGAGGAGATGTTCACTTCGCCGGCGAAACGACCCATCGCGAAGATCCCGAACCCGTACCCGGTGCCCAGTTGCCTCTCGCGCTCACGCATCGAACAGCGGGTGACGAAGGTCGTACGGTCCTCTGACGGATAGGCCGCGCCGGCGGGCCGGGGTTCCCACGGAAGCAGCCAGTCCCGGCAGCGGGAGCGCACCTCGCTCCAGGCTTCGTAGTCGTCCTCGCGCAGAGGACGGAGGCGGACTCGTCGACCCACCAACTCCGTCGAGATGCGGGAAACTGCAAGCTCGGCCATGTCAGCTCCGCCCTCTATCACGGTTGCCCACTGCTCTATCGTCGCAGATCCGGCAGCCTTGCGTGAGCACCCGGCGCGTCTCGGGCAGGGGACTCAGCCACTGGCGTGCCCGTGCCAGGTTCCCGGTTCAATCCCGGATGACCTCAGGCCCGGGCAGCGCTAGCGTCAGAACCGTGCTCTTTCCGTGGAGCCTCGCCCGATGAGTCGCTGGTTTCAGGCACTCGACAAGGGATGGATAGCGAACCTTTCCGCCCTGCTTCTGCCACTCGCCGTCGCTGCCGCCCTCGTGCCTTTCCGCAGCAATTTCGCACTCCCCGCTTCCGCTCTCGTGCTCGTCCTCGTCGTCGTCGCCATCGGCTCGTTCGGCAGTCGGTTGGCCGGCGTGCTCGCCGCGCTGTCGGCGGCCGCCTGGTTCGACTTCTTCCTCACCAAGCCGTATGAAACCTTCAACATCACCTACCGGCCCGACCTTCAGACCGAGATCAGCCTGTTGGTGGTGGGCCTCGCGATCACCGAGATAGCCGCCCGGAGTCGCGGCCACCGCGAGGCGGCCTCGGAGGAGGCGCACAACGTAGCCCTCATCCACGACTTCACGGAGATGGTGGCCTCGGGCGAGCCGGCACAGTTCGTCGTCGCTCGCGCGGCCGCCGAACTCACATCGCTGCTGGGGTTGAAGGACTGCCGTTTCGACACCGAGATGTCGGACCGCCACCCGACGCGCATCGAGCACTCCGGCGTGGTCGCGCTGGGCGGGTTGCGCTGGGGCGCGCACCTGAGCGGCTTGCCAGGCCGGGAGGTCGAGCTCATCGTTCAGTATCGCGGCGAGACCTTCGGACGCTTCGTCATGACCCCGACGCCCGGCGCGCCGGTCTCATCCGACCGCCTGCTTGTCGCGGCCTTCATCGCCGACCAGGTGGGCGCGGCGCTCTCGGACAGGGAGAAGAGCACGTAGCGGTTCGTGCGCCTGCCGGGCGGTGCCCGGCCTTCCGAGCCCCGGCACCGCTCAAGCGGTGAGCAACTCGGCGACGATCCCGTCGAGCAAGTCCGACTCGGAGGCGGTCATCACCTCGAAGCCCAGGACCACCATCGCCTCAGCGAGGACCGCGGCGCCACCGATGATCACGTCCGCCCTCTCGGCCTCCAGTGCCGGCCATTCGAGCCGCTTCACGAGAGGAAGGGCGGAAAGCTCGCCGATCAGCCGCTCGATCGCGGCGAGGCTGAGCCGGGCGTGATGGATGCGACTCCGGTCATAGACGACGATCCCCTGGTCGAGGCGGACGAGCCCGGCCACCGTGCCGGCGACACCGATCAGCTGCGCAGCGTCGCCGAGCTCGGGATGTGCCTCGACTGCCCCGGTCACGAGCCGGCGCACGTGCACCCTCAAGGCTTCCAGCTCACCGGCGAGCGGCGGATCGTGCTCGAGGAACCGTTCCGAGCATCGCACGCAGCCGATCTCGAGCGACACGGCGGTCGTGGCCCCGGCGGCACCTTCCACCAGCTCGGTCGACCCGCCGCCGACGTCGAGCACGAGATACGGGCCAGCGGCGGGATCGAGCTCGGCCGTCGCACCGAGATAGGTGAGCCGGCCCTCTTCCTCGCCGTCGAGCACCTCGGGCGCGGTCCCAAGGATCTCGGTCACCCGCCGTGTGAACTCGCCCGTGTTCCTGGCATCGCGGGCGGCCGCTGTTGCGGTTGCCCGCGCCCGTGTGACGCCGTGGTGGTCCATCACCCGGCGGAACTCCGCGAGGACGTCGATGGTTCGCTGCATCGCGCTCTCGTCAAGGCGGCCGTCACGGTCCACGCCCTGGCCGAGTCGGGTGATCCGCATCAGTCGTTCGAGAGCGCGGCCACTCGTGTCGGCCACCAGCAGTCGGGTGGAGTTGGTGCCGCAGTCGATCGCGGCGACTGGTCCCCGAGCAGATCCGACGGCCGTCGCCCGGCCTGAGGCAGGCGTGACGCGATAGCGGCCAGGGTCGATGTCGAGCTTGTCGCAGACCCACCGGCCAACCGGGTCCGGGCCGCCCGCGAGGAACCAGGCGAAATGGGCATGAAGGCATTTGACACCGTGGCGGGTCCCGCCGACGCCGCCCGTCGGCCTCGGGCCACGGTGCCCCGGCGGCACAGCGGCGTCGCGGAGTGCCTGATAGAGGCAATGGGCCGCCTCGAGATCGCCGGGGTCGACCTCCGCTTCTGCGCCCCGGACCCCGCCGATCGACTCGAGCTGGCTGACAGAGTCCCGCTCGGCCCGACCCACGAGCCAGTACAGCGTCGGCATGGGTGTGCCGTCATCGAGAAACGGTGAGTTCAGGATCACCACCGGCGCCCCGGCGGCGTCGCGGACGACGACCTCGAAGGTTCCCTGGGGCGCCCTTCCGAGCAGCCCGGCGACGGCCTCCCAGTCGCCCTGGCTCACCGCCGGCGGCGGCGCAACGAGTAGACGACGATCCGCGCGATGAGGAAGACCCCCGCGACGGTCAGGTACGGCGCCAAGCGCCGCATCAGCGACTCTCTTTTCGCGATCGGGTGGTCGAGCGGCCACTCGTCCTCCTCGTAGCTACCGCGGTCGCGCGCCACATCGTGAGAGTCGAGCTTCTCATACACGGCCTCCCTGCCGGCCTCGACCCGGTCGGAGGCGACCTCGTCGTCGATCTCGGCCTTGTAAGAGGCGACGTCGGCTTCGACCTCGGCCTCGACGGCCGGCGCAAGGGCCGACTCCAGGTTGCGGGCGAACTCGGCGACGAGCTTGGTGAACGCCTCTCCCAGCTCCTTGTCGTCGAACTGGGCGAGCCTGCCGGTGACGGAGAGGTCAGTGGCGACCCGGACTGTCGTGCCGTTCGCCGAGGGGGAGAGGGTTGCCGTGATCACAGCGGTCGCGTTTCCCTGCCCGCGGATTTCGCGACCTTCCGCTCTCAACACGAGCTTCAGCGCGTCGCGATCGCGCGACTCGACATGGGCGTCTCCCCGGTAGGACACGGTGACGGTCCCGACTTTGACCCTCATGACGCCCCGCAACTCCTCGCCCTCCACCTCCCGGAGCTCGGCTCCCGGAACGGAGGGCACGACCTTCTCGACATCTGTGATCACCGCCCAGGCCTCGGCAACTGGGAGTGGGACCTCAAATTCGTCGTTCAGTTCCATCGTCGCAGGTCCTCCTGAGTATCGATGTCAGCCGTCGTGCCTTCGCACGCTAGTTCCGTGACGAGCTCCGGTCGACGGTTGGCGAGCGACCGGGCGCCTTCGTCTCCGCTTATCGGAAGCAGCGACCAGATCTCGGCGTCGAGCCGCACCGGGTGCCCGCGGCGCCCGTGATAGGTCGCGAAGACGATCGGGCCTCCGCGGGCCGCGGCGACGGCGCGCCAGGCATCGACTGTGAGCCCGGGAAGATCGCCCAGGCCGATCACCGCTGACAGGTGGCCCTGCCGCGCGCACCAGTCGAGGGCAACCCTCAGTGATGTGGCCTGTCCCAAGGACCAGTCCTCGTTATGCAGCAGCGTCGCGTCGTCGGGCACGACCCCGCTCAGGTCCACGGCGCCGGAGACGATGACGAGCTCGTCGAGCTCTGCTCCGAGGGCGGGAGCGATAGCCCATTCGATAAGTGGCCTGCCGCGCGCCTTGGCGAGCAGTTTCGCGCCGGGGCCGGCACCCGGGTCATCCCGGTTGAAGCGAGTCCCCGCCCCTGCAGCGAGGATCACCGCAGCCACGGACATCTCCGGCAGCGTAACGCCCAGCCCTGTGCCGCGGTGGCTCGGCCGCCGCGGCAAGGACGGTCAGCCGCGGTGGATGGCCCCCGCCGCTCGGCGCAGGGGCGTGACGGCGCCGTCCGCCCGGCCCGTGCGCACGGCGATGATCTCGGCGCAGATCGCCACGGCTGTCTCTTCGGGTGTGCGGGCGCCGATGTCGAGACCGATCGGGCTCATGAGCCGCTCGTTCAGCTCGGCCTCGTCGGCACCCGCCTCCAGCAGGCGCAGCCACCTCCGCTCGTGGGTCCGCCGTGAACCCATGGCGCCGAGGTAGCCGGCCCGGGTCCGAAGCGCCCCGAGGATGGCAGGGACATCGAATTTCGTGTCGTGAGTCAGGACGCAGACGGCGTCACGGGGGCCCAGCTCGGGGCCGATCCGGTCCATGTACCGGTCCGGCCATTCGACGACGACCTCGTCGGCGAGCGGGAAGCGGGCCTTGGTCGCGAACACGGGGCGGGGATCGCAGACCGTGACCACGAAGCCGAGCACCTTGCCCACCTCGACGAGCGCCCTCGTGAAGTCGACGGCGCCGAACACGATGAGACGGGCCGGGGAGGCGAAGACCTCGATGAAGACGGCGACCTCTTCCCGTCGTGCCTCCCCGTGCGGGCCGTAGTGGCGGGTCACCACCACGCCGCGGTCCAGAGCGGCGAGGGCGTCGCGGGTCGCGATCCGGTCCAGCTCCGGGTCGCCGAGGGTGCCGAGGCAACGACCGTCCGGCCGCACCACGAGCTTTGCCGCGAGCGCGGTGCGACCCCGGGCCTCACCCTCGACCGAGGTCACCGTCGCGAGCGCCACCGGCTCGTCGCCGAGCAGAGCGGAACGAAGCTCGCGATAGAGCTCGCCGCTCACCTGCCGGACCCTCCGATCACCAGTCGAGCGGTTCCACAAGCACGTGGACGATGCCGCCGCATGTCAGCCCGACGGCGAAGGCCTCGTCGTCCGAATAACCGAAAGTGCACACTTTCGCCTTGCCGCTCTCGAGCACGGCGAGAGCCTCGGCGACCACCGCTCCCTCGACGCAACCGCCGGACACCGAGCCTGCGACCTCGCTGTCCTCGCTCACCGCCATCGTGGCCCCTGGGTCGCGTGGCCCGGAGCCCTCTACGCCGATCACTCGCGCGAGCGCGACGCGCCGGCCGGCGGCCCGCCACCTGTCGATGTCCGCAATAACTTCCTTCATCGCGCCATCACCTCCACCGTGGCGCACGAGGATACCGCCTCGTCTCACCCGCGCCGCAGGCGAGTCGATCAGAACAGCGGGTGCCAGAACTCCAAGCTGTCCAGCACGCGGTGCCAGAAGTCCGGCTCGTGCTCCGGTGGTTGCGCGGTTCGGGCGCTCGGGCCCAGGATCGCGTCGCTCGGCAGCAGGTCCGAGGACGGGATCGGGTTGTCCGCGAGCGGGTCAGGTGTGGCGGAAAGGGACCCGGCCGGCCCGGGCAGCACGACGACGGAACGCTGACCAGGTGTGACCAAGCCGTACTCCTCGTGCGCGATCCGACCGAGCGTCGCCGGATCGTGCAGGGCCCGCACCTGTGACGACAGCGCCTTATTCTCCGCCTGCAGAGCGAGAAGCTGGGCAGTATCGGCCCGGACCGCCGTGCGACCCTGGACGAGCGCGCCGAGGGGGAAGTTGGCGACGAGGATGACGACGGCGATCAAGAGCGCCGCAAAGAAGAACAGCCGGGCCCGCTGGATCATGGCGCGACGCCCCCGTGCGAGCCGGCGAAGGCGGCCTCGCCCAGGTACTCTGCCGAGCCGCCCAGCTGCTCCTCGATTCTCAGGAGCTGGTTGTACTTCGCGACACGGTCCGAACGCGCCGGAGCGCCCGTCTTGATCTGACCACAGTTGGTCGCGACCGCCAGGTCAGCGACGAAAGTGTCCTCGGTCTCGCCGGAGCGATGGGAGATCACGGACCGGTACGAGGCACGCGTCGCGGTAGCCACGGTGGCAAGCGTCTCGGTCAGGGTTCCGACTTGGTTGACCTTCACCAGGATGGCGTTGGCCACGCCGGCCGCGATCCCCCGTTCGAGCCTCTCGGCACTCGTGACGAAGACGTCGTCGCCGACGATCTGGATGCGCTCGCCGAGGGTGGACGTGTGCGCCACCCATCCCCCCCAGTCCTGCTCGGCCATGCCGTCCTCAATCGAGACAATCGGGTAACGGTCGACGAGGTCGACCCAGTAGCTGACGAGCTCGTCGGACGAGAAGGTCCGGCCCTCTCCTTCGAGCACGTAGGCACCGTCGCGCCACAACTCGCTCGAGGCCGGGTCGAGCGCGAGGGCGATCTCGTCACCGGGCACGTGCCCGCCAGCCCCGATCGCGTTCACGAGCATCTCGAGAGCTTCTTCGTTGGTCGCGAGGTCCGGGGCGAAGCCGCCTTCGTCGCCTACCGACCCGGACAGCCCTCTGCTACGCAAGACCCGGTGCAGCGCGTGGTAGGTCTCGGCACCCCATCGGACTGCCTCGGAGAACGAGGCAGCGCCGACCGGGACGATCATGAACTCCTGAAAGTCGACGTTGTTGTCCGAGTGCACGCCACCGTTGAGGACGTTCATCATCGGCACCGGGAGAACGTGGGCGTCGACTCCCCCGACGTACCGGTAAAGCGGCGCGCCGGCGGCGCAAGCCGCGGCGCGCGCGACCGCGAGGGAGGTGCCGACGATCGCGTTCGCCCCCAGGCGGGACTTGTCCGCGGTACCGTCGAGATCGATCAGCGCCAGGTCGACCGCGCGCTGGTCATAGGCTTCGAGGCCGCACACGGCGCCTGCGATCTCCCCGTTCACGTGCCCCACGGCCTGGCGCACACCCTTGCCGCCGTAGCGCTCGCCGCCGTCCCGTAGTTCGACGGCCTCGAAACGGCCCGTCGAGGCGCCAGAGGGAACCATCGCGCTCCCTGCCGCACCCGAGTCGAGGCGACACGTCACCTCGATGGTGGGATTGCCCCGGGAATCGAGGACCTCCCGTGCAAAAAGGTGCACTATCCGGCTCACTGGCCCGTGTCTCCTGTGAAAGGTGTGATCCAAGTTAGCAAAGTGACAGGACTCCAGAGTGCCAAGGTTTCTCGGAGCAGGCTTCAAGCCTCAGGGCTCGGGGTTTGCCGCGCGCCACAAACCGAGGCGGGCGGCGGGGTCCAACGCGGCGAGGTCCTCCCCGGAGTCCCTTGCGGCCGCCTCTGCCACAGCCAGCTTGGCACCCAAGCGGTCGAGTGCCTGACGCACGAGCGACTCCGGGTCCTCGCCCCAGTGAGCGACGAGCCTCGCCTCCTCCAAGAGCAGCGAGCCGACGGCCTCGACCGTGTCCCGGTCGACACTGGCGCCCGAATCGGTGAGCGCCAGCACACCGGCCAAAGCCGCCATGAGCGCCCCGGCGTCCAGGCCCGTCGCGGGCCAGCCCAGCTCCACGCTCGCCAGCTTTCGCTCGGCCTTGGCGGCCCTTGCCAGGGCGGGCATCGCGGTAGGGATTCCCTCGAACAGGTGCGTGCGCTGTTTCTCGGCCTGTTTGTTGCGCTCCCAGTTCGCCAGCACGGCGCCTGCCGTCGTCGCGGTCACGTCGCCGAACACGTGCGGGTGACGGGCCACGAGCTTGTCGTGGACGCCGCTCGCGACGTCGGCCAGGTTGAACAAGCCCTCCTCCTCCGCGAGCGTGGCGTGGAACAGCACCTGGCAAAGGAGGTCCCCGAGCTCCTCGGACACGTGAGCGGCCACCGCGTCCGGCGCGCCGGCCGGGTCGTCCCCCAAGAGCTCTATGGCCTCCATGGCCTCGTAGGTCTCTTCGAGCATGTGCCTGACGAGCGAGTGGTGCGTCTGCTCACGGTCCCAGGGGCACCGCTCCCGCAGCACGCGCACGAGCTCGACGAGCCGCGTCAGCTCCCGAGCGATGGGCACCGCCAGGTGCGGCACGTATAGCGAGGTCAGGTGGTCGGCCTCGAGAGTCCTGTCGATTTCGGACCACGGGACCTCGACGACGGCCTCGTCCTCAAGACCCAGGTGGTGAAGCAGGATCGCCGGTCCGGGATCGGCGTCGAAGGAGAGCTTGACAGAGGAGAGCACGCCCTTCGACCAGCACTGAGCGACGAGCAGGGGCCCCGAGTCGCCGGCGGCCTGTACTGCGAAGCTCTCGGCGTCGACCAACCTGACGCCGGACTCGGTCGGATCGATGCCGAGCCGGGCCCAGGCGAGCTCGCAGAAGGACATGCCTGGGATGACCTCGAGCTTTACCGAAGCCTCGGAACGGAGAAGCTCGACCGTGCGCTCGGCGACGGCCGGCGATCCGGGAACCGCGTAGGCGACCCTGCCGTGCTCGGCCGCCGCCGCCGCCAGCAGGTCGACGATCGATCGGTACACCTCGTCGAAGGTCGCGCCGGTCTCGTAGCAGTGATCGAGGTCGAATACGTTCGCGCGCCCGATCCACCTCGTGGCGGCCGGATGACGCGAAGTGCGCAGGAACGCCACCGGCGCGCTCGAGAGCGCCTCGACGGCCGCCGGTGCGGTGTACTCGGGCCCGGCGGGACCGAGGCCGACGGCTACGACGACCGGACGCCGGTTTGGATCAGCGCTCATCGACGCCGTTGACCGCGCGAGATGCCGTGCAGGACGGGCCGCCCGCTACCCGGAGGCTGTCGGCCCGGCGTTTGCACCGGCGTTGGGCACGATCTTGGCAGGCGGCCCGGAGTTGGCCTGGACTCGGGCGAGGGTCCCCTTGGTGCTCCAGGTGCCGTACTGCGGGTCGACCTCGACCTTGGCCGATCCGAGGAAACGGGGGAACACCTTGTTCAACCTTCCCAGCTCCTGGGCAACAAGGCTCGAAATCAACTGCTGGTAGGTCTCCCTCTGCCGCTGGCTCACGAGCAGCAGCAGCCAGTCCGAGCTGAAGGAGACGGGGCTCGAGATCCGGCCGACCGTCAAACCCGCGATGACCGTGTTGAGCGGAGGATTGAAGTCCGTGTCGGGAATGCAGCCGAGGACACCTCCTTGGGGTGCGGTCGTCGAGTCGATCGAATGGGCCTTGGCCACGGTCGCGAAGCTCGCGCCGTGCAAGATCTGGCTCCGCAGAGACAAGGCTGTCGCCTTGGAGCCGATCTCGATCACCGAGACGCACGCCTGTGTCATCGCGGCCCCGTGTCGGGCCACGTAGGCGTCCAGCGTGCCCGGGCTGAGTGTCGTGCCCGCCAGGCGGGCGCTCAGGGCGTCCTCGTCCTCCTGGAACTGGACCAGTAGCTCCCGGTACCACACCGGGAAGGCGGCAAGGACCGAAGCGCCCGATCCCGGGCAGCCGCTCTGGGGTGTGGATGCCTGCTCGAGCTGGGCAACGGCGGCGGGCTCGGCGCTCGGCGGCTCCGGAAGGCGCATCCGAGAGACGTCCTGCCGGACGACTTTGTCCTGAATGAGGATCGACAGCACCTCGGCGCTGAAAGTGGCGTTGTAGGTGCCCTGCCCGGCGCCCACGATGTGGTCGGTGCCGGAGGACGCGATCGAGCACTTGTACCCGGCGTTGTTCGCGACAGCCGCGAGCGCGTCGCTCAGCTGGGACTGGGAGATCTCAGTGCCGTTGACGACCGCGGCATAGGGAGAGAACCGGACGTTGCACCCGGACAGCCCGAACATCAAGACGCAGAGCGCGGCAAGGCTTGTCAGCGCGGCGGGGAGTCTCTTCACGATTCTCAGATGCTAGGGGCGCGACGAGGCTTGAAGCCAGCCGCCAGCGTCTCGGCCGCGGCCACGGCCGCCGCGTCAGGATCCCGACGGGCGCCGTCGCCAGGCTCGGAAGGCACGAGCTCGCGGAGCAGAGCGGCGAGCCGGTCCGCGATGTCGGGCCCAGCCGGAAGAGGCACGATGATCTGGTCGACATCCTCCTTCACTATCGCCCGGGGATGCAGGCGACCGAGGCGCACCCGCGCCGAGGCCCGCAGGTGGAGCGGCGAAAGGCGCGCAACGGCTTCGCCGGCTCGCCCAGGGCCCCCGCCACCGGGCCGGGTTATCGATGCCGTCACCTCTGCGACGCCGGTGCGGACGCATTCAGCCCTCAAGCGCCCCACGGCGACGAGGGCCTCCGCCTCACGTGGCAACGGGCCGTAGCGGTCCAGCCATTCCGCGCGGAGGTCCTCCACGGCGTCGAGGTCGCGAACCTCCGCCAGCCTGCGGTAGGCCTCGAGGCGGAGATCCTCACGTTCCACGTACTCCGGGGGCAGGAACGCGTCGACCGGCATGTCGACGGTGATGTCCACCGGCACGCGGACCGGCTCGCCCTTCAGCTCCGAGACGGCCTCGGCCACGAGCCGGACGTACAGGTCGTAGCCGACCGCCGCTATGTGGCCCGACTGGTCCCGGCCGAGGAGGTTCCCGGCGCCGCGGATCTCGAGATCGCGCATCGCGATCTTGAACCCCGACCCGAGCTCGGTGTGTTCGCCGATGGTTCGGAGACGCTCGTACGCCTGCTCTGTGAGGACTCGGTCGGGGGGGAACAGCAGGTACGCGTAGGCGCGCCTGCCCGCACGCCCTACCCTGCCGCGCAGCTGGTGGAGCTGGCCGAGACCGAGGCGGTCGGCCCGGTCCACGACGAGGGTGTTGACCGAGGGCATGTCGATGCCCGATTCGATGATCGTCGTGCATACGAGGACGTCGTAAGCCCCGGCCCAGAAGTCGAGCACGACCTGCTCGAGGGTTCCCTCGTCCATCTGGCCGTGTGCGACTGCGATCCGGGCGTCGGGCACCAGATTGCGCAGGTCGGCGGCCACCCGCTCGATGTCGTGCACCCGATTGTGGACATAGAAGATCTGGCCCTCGCGCAACAGCTCGCGGCGGATCGCTTCGGCGACGGCACGTTCGTCGTGCTCTCCCACATAGGTGAGGATCGGCTGGCGCTCCGAGGGCGGGGTCGTGATGAGCGAGAGGTCCCGGATGCCCGTCAGGCTCATCTCGAGCGTCCGCGGGATCGGGCTCGCCGTCAAGGTGAGCACGTCGACGCCGATGGTGATCTGCTTGATGGCCTCCTTGTGGGAGACCCCGAAGCGCTGCTCCTCGTCGACCACGAGCAGCCCGAGCCTCTTGAAGCGGACGTCCGGCGTGAGGAGGCGGTGTGTGCCGATCACGACGTCGACCGACCCGTCAGCCAGGCCGTCCACGACCTTGCGTGCCTCCGAGACGGTGAGGAAACGCGACAGGACCTCCACTCGGAGGGGGTAGGGCGCGTACCTGTCGGAGAACGTCTGGAAATGCTGCTGGGCAAGAAGCGTCGTCGGCACGAGGACGGCGGCCTGGTAGCCGTCCTGCACCGCCTTGAACACCGCGCGCACCGCGACCTCGGTCTTGCCGAAGCCGACGTCCCCGCACACGAGCCGGTCCATCGGCACAGGGCGCTCCATGTCGGCCTTCACGTCGTCGACGGCCTTCAGCTGGTCCGGGGTCTCCGGATACGAGAAGGACTGCTCGAGCTCGGCCTGCCAGGGTGTGTCGGGCGCGAACGCGTGACCGGGAGTCGTCTGGCGGCGCCGGTACAGCTCGACGAGCTCCTTGGCCACCTCCCGGACTGCAGCCCGCACGCGCGCCTTCTGGCGGGACCACTCCGCGCCACCCATCCGGTTCAGTGCCGGCGACTCGCCTCCGGTGTAGGGCGTTATGGCGTCGATCTGCTCGGAAGGCAAGTAGAGCCTGTCGCCGGCCCGGTACTCGAGCAGCAGGTAGTCGCGCTCGGCGCCTCCCATCGACCGGGTCACCATGCCGGCGAAACGGGCGACACCGTGCACGTTGTGGACGACGTAGTCGCCCGGGGCCAAGTCGTCGAAGAAGCCCTCCGTGGCGCGCGGCCGCGGCCGCGCTTGGCGGTGCGGCCGCCGCCGCCCCGTCACGTCCGGCTCGGCCACGATGGCGAGCTTCGAGGAGGCGATGAGGCCTCCGCGGTCCAGTGGTGCGACGACGACGTGAACACCCGGACGGCGGATCTCGGCGTCGAGCCGGTCCTGGGGCTCGTCGAGGAGCAGGTTGGCGGAAAGGCCCTCGCCGTCGAGGACGGCCGCCATCCGTTCCGCGCTGCCACGGCCGTCGGCGCAGATCACGACCCGGTTGCCCGAGCGGGCGAGCTCGCCCAGGCGACGGGCGAGTCCGGTGGAGTCGCCCAGCACCGGCGGCCAGCCGGAGGCTTGGAGCGTGACCGTGGTGGAGCTCTCGGCGACAGGGAGGAGCGCGACGACCCTCGCGGAGGTCCGCTGCAGGAGGCGATCGAAGCCGAGGTGGAGCCTCGGCATCCCGGCGCCGACGTCTGCGGCCTGGAGCCCCCACGTCGTCGCGAGGCTCTCGCTGAGCGCCACCTCCTCGTCGAGCAGCTCGGCCGCCCTGTCGCGCAGGCGCCGCGGCTCGACGAGAACTACCCGGGAGCTCTCCTCGAGCAGGTCGGTGAATAGGTGCTCGGACTCGCTGAGCCAGGGCAGCCATGACTCCATGCCGTCGAAGAGCTCCCCGTCGGCGATCCTCGCGAAGTTGTCACGGGCGAAGGGCGCCTCAATGGACAGCTGACGGGCGCGCTCGCGAACATCCTCGGTGAGCACGACCTCGCGGCACCCGAAGAGCTCGACCTGTGCGAGGTCGCCGATCGAACGCTGACCGGCAACCTCGAACTCCGTCAGCCGCTCGACCTCGTCGCCGAACAGGTCGATTCGGATCGGCAGGTTTGCCGTCGAGCCGAAGACGTCGACGATCCCGCCCCGTACCGCGAGCTCACCCCGCGCCTCGACCTGGTACTCCCGCCGGTACCCGGCATGCACCAGGCGCGCCACGAGGTCCTCGGGGTCGAGGTCCTCACCTCGGCGGACGACGACCGGTTCGGCGTCCTCGACCCTCGGCCCGAGCCTTTGCAAAAGGGCGCGGATCGGGGCGACGACGACACCGGCCGACTGCTGGGGTGCGGCGCCCGGAGCGGGCAGCGGGCCCCCGGCCAATCCGTGCCGCAGGCGCCACATGGTGCGGAGCCTGCGGCCCATCGTCTCGGTCGCCGGCGAGACGCGCTCGAAGGGGAGGGTCTCCCATGCCGGGAGCAGCTCGACCGCATCGCCGCCCAGGAACGGCGTGAGATCGTGCACGAGCTGCTCGGCTTCCCGGCCGGTGGCGGTCGCTACGAGCAGCGTCGGCGAACTGCTCAGCTCGGCAACAGCGGCGAGCACGACCGACCGCGCCGAGTCGGGGACGGCGACGACGGCGTCGTCGACGCCGAGAAGCTCGGCGATGGCGGCCTCTCCAGCGAGCAGGCCGGGAAGGGCGGCGAGGGGCCGAAGGTTCATCGGCTCTCGCTCAAGGACGGGTGTTGAACCTGTTCAAGGTCACTTCAGGTCCCTCCAGGAGCAGGCACTCGACGGCATCGGCGGCCACTTCGACCGCCATGGAGATCAGCTCCCGGTCGGCACGTGAGGCCCGCTTCAGCACGTAGTCCGCCCCGGCCGCCGGGCTTGGGGGCTTGCCGATGCCGATGCGGACCCGGGCGAAGTCGAGATGCCGGAGATGCGACTGGATGGAGCGCAGCCCGTTGTGTCCCGCGGTTCCTCCCCCGATCTTGACGCGGACCACGCCCGGCTCGAGATCGAGCTCGTCGTGAACGATCACGAGTGAGCAGGGAGCAAAGACGAGAGGGCCGCGGCCGCGGCCGCCTTCGCCGGAACCGTGCGCCTCCTCTGCGGAGAGGTAGCGCCTGACGAGCGCCCTGACCGCGATGCCGGACTCGTTCACATAGGTCTGGGGGACCGCCAGAGCGAGGGCCTTCCCGCCGATCCGTACGACCGTCGCCTCGGCGCTCGCACCCCGCTCGGCACGCAGCTTGCCCGAGTGGCGCAGCGCGACGAGGCGCACCGCCTCGGCGCCGGCGTTGTGTCTCGTCCCCTCGTACTCGGGACCCGGGTTGCCCAGCCCGACGGCGAGCAGGTCGACGGAAGGCACCTGCTCTCGGTCCCCGCCCGCTGCGCGGGAACGAACGGCGCGGATGCCTCGGAACAGCTTGCCTGCTCTCAGCCTTCGACGGAAGCGGCCGGCTGCTCGCCTTCGGCGACCTCGGCCTCGGCCGCGGGCTCGGGCTCGAGGGCGCGCGGCATGTGCGCGATCGCGACCGCTGTCTCGGGATCGACGTCCGTGGTCACTCCCTCGGGCAGCACGAGGTCCGACACCCTGAGGGAGTCACCCACCTCGAGAGCAGAGACGTCGACCTCGATGACCGCCGGGACGTCGCCGGGCTTGGCCTTGATCTGCAGGCTCAGCATCTCCTGGTCGATGGTGCCCTCGGCGCGGTGCACCGCCTCGGACTCGCCGACGAGGGCGATGCGGACTTCGGCGGTGACGATCTCGTCACGCCGCACGACCTGGAAATCGACGTGCGTCACGGTCTGGCGCACCGGGTGGCGCTGGAGCGACTTTGCTATCGCAAGGTGCGTCGTGTCCCCGATCTTCAGGCTCAACAGAGCGTTGAGGCCCGCCTCGGTCGTCAGCGCGGCCCGAAGGTCGCGGGCACCGATGGCCACCGGAATCGGGGCCATGCCGTGCCCGTACACGACACCGGGGATCTTCCCCGCTGCGCGGAGTCGTCCGCTCGGCCGCGTGCCCAGAGGGCGACCCGACTCGACGTTGAGTGTGATCTCGGCCATGTGACGCTCCTGCAGAAGGGAAGACGGGCGGTGAAGCGGCGGACGCGACCATACCTACGGTGCGTTTACGCTGCAGGACTCCGATTGTAGGCGATCGTGCGGGCATGCTCGGCTCGGACCGCGGAAGCGTTACGCCCAAGAGCGCGTCGGCGGTCTCAGAGCAGGTTCTGACCGCCAAAGATCTCCGACACCGAGGTGTCCTCGAACACCGCGTGGATGGCGTCCGCGACGATCTTCGCGATCGAGAGCACCTCGAGCTTGGGTATGCGGAGGTACACCGGCAGCGGGAGGGTGTTCGTGACTATCACGCGGCTGATCGGCGAGGCGCCGATCCTGTCGAGCGCCGGGTCCGAGAGCAGGGCGTGAGTCGCCATCGCCCAGACGTCGGTCGCGCCCGCCTCCACCAGCCGGTAGGCGGCAGCGCAAACGGTGCCGGCGGTGTCGATCAGGTCGTCGATGATCACGCACGGCCGGCCCCTCACGGTGCCGACCACGTCCATCGCCTCGACCTCGTTGTAGGTCCCGCGCGGGTGCCTCTTGTGAACGAGCGCGAGATCGGTATCGAGCAGCTGGCTGTAACGCTCGGCGACCTTCACCCGGCCGGCGTCAGGGGCGATGATGACGAGATCGCTCGGGCCGTTCTGGCGCAGGTAGTCCAACAGCACCGGGGCGGCGGTGAGGTGGTCGACGGGCACGTCGAAGAAGCCCTGGATCTGGCCCGAGTGGAGGTCCACGCTCACGACCCGGTCGACTCCCGCGGCAGAGAGCAGGTCCGCTATGAGCTTGGCCGTGATCGGCTCGCGGCCGGTGGCCTTGCGGTCCTGGCGCGAGTACCCGTAGTAGGGGCAGACGGCCGTGATCCGGTGCGCCGACGCGCGCTTGGCGGCGTCGACCATTATCAGCTGCTCCATGATTGAGTCGTTCACCGGCCCGGCGTGGGTCTGGACGATGAACATGTCCGCACCACGCATCGACGCGTCAAACCGGCAGTGGATCTCGCCGTCGGCAAACCTGCGGATGTTGGTCTCGCTCAAAGTGACTCCCAGGCAGGTGGCGATCTCCTCCGCCAATCCGGGATGGGTCTTCCCGCTGACCAGCTCCAGCCGCCGTTTCGGCGTCATCTCCATCGACTCGCCTCCTCTGCGTGCCGCCCGGATGCGACCGGGGCCCAAGAGCGCGCGGCGGAAGCCTAGGACCCAAGACGGCCCCCATGCTCAGTTCGCCCCATCGGCCCCCGGTGCGAACAGGGGCCCGCGCCGCTCGCCGCGTTCGAGCCGCGTCCCCTTCTCCAAGACGACGTAGGGGCCCACCGAGCACTGCTCGCCGACCACCGCGTGCGAGCCGACCGTGTAGCTGATTCTCGCTCCGGGCCCGATCTCACAGTCGACAAGGTGAACCGAAGGTCCGAGCACGGCTCCGGCCCCTGCGGTGGTCCTTCCTTCCAGAATCACTCCGGGGAGCAGCGTCACGTCCGCTGCAAGGCGCACGGACGCGTCCAGATAGGTCTGCTCCGGGTCCCACATCGTGACGCCGCGCCGCATCCACCGCCTGTTGATGCGTGCGCGCAACTCCGCCTCCGCGGCCGCGAGCTGGGCCCTGTCGTTCACCTCCAGCGCCTCGACCGGGTCCGACACCTTGACCGTCGTGACTGCATACCCGGCATCGTGCAGGACTGCGACGGTGTCGGTCAGGTAGTACTCCCCCAGCGAGTTGTAGGGCGACAGCCGGCGCAGCGCCGGCGCCAGGACGCCGTGCCTGAAGCAGTAGACGTTCGTGGCGACCTCACCGATCTGGCGCTCGGGCTCGGTGGCGTCAGGTTCGTCGACGATGCGGGCGACGCGCCCATCCTTGTCCCGGACGATTCTCGAGTAGCCGTTCGGCTCGTCGAGCCCGGCGGTGAGCAGCGTCGCGGCACCCTCGTCGGCCCGGTGGCCCTCGACGAGAGACGAGAGCGTCCCCTGCCCCAACAGCGGCATGTCACCTGGCAGCACGATGACATCGCCCTCGTCGAAGTCGGCGGCGCCGGACGTGCCGGAGAGACCCGTGAGCGCCACCGCGACCGCGTCACCGGTGCCGCGCGGCTCGAACTGCTCGACGAACTCGATGGCGAGATGCTGTGGCGCTTCCGCCTGGACCGTCTTGACGACCTCTGTCACCCCATGGCCGACGACGACCACGACACGCTCGAGGTTGAGCGCGCCGAGGGCGTCGAGCACGTACAGCACCATCGGACGCCCGCACAGCCGGTGCAGCGGCTTCGGTGTGGCGGACCGCATCCTTGTGCCTTCGCCGGCGGCGAGCACGATGGCCGAGAGCGGGCGGCGACTCATGGGCCTATTGTCCACCTCTTGGCGAACTTCGCCAGCGCTTTTTTCGAGTTGCAAGGAGCATTGGCCGTGGACTTCAGTCACAGCGAACCCAAGGTGCTCGCAAGTTGCGTCGACGACATATGGGAGAACAGCGTGATGGGCGCCCTCGCGTCCTACGTCGGCGTCCGCTGCCTGTCGCCCGATTTCGACCCCGCCTGGGCCGAGAACGGCGAGATCGGGCGCGCCGCCCGGCTGCTCTCGGAGTGGGCGGCGTCGCGGCCGCTTCCGGGCTGCGTCGTCGAGGTCGTCGAACACGAGGGCTTGACTCCCGCCATCATCGCGGACGTGCCGGCGACACCGGGTGCCAAGACGCGACTCGTCACGTTGTTGTACGGCCACCTCGACAAGCAGCCGCCCCTCGGGAGCTGGAGGGAGGGGCTCGACCCCTTCGTCGCCGTGCGCGAAGGCGAGCGCCTCTACGGCAGGGGGACTGCCGATGACGGTTACTCCATCTTCGCCGCCATCGGCGCGCTCGAGGCCCTCCAGGCGACCGGGACTCCACACGGCCGCTGTGTGGTCCTCATCGAGGCGAGCGAGGAGAGCGGCAGCTCGCACCTCGCCCCGTACCTGGAGGACGTCGCGGCTCGGATAGGCGGGCCCGGCCCCGGGCTGGTCGTCTGCCTGGACTCGGGCTGCGCCAGCTACGACAGGCTCTGGAACACGACGTCGCTCCGTGGCCTGCTCGTGGCCACCCTGACAGTCGAAGTGCTTTCCGTAGGGGTCCACAGCGGGCTGGCGGGCGGGGTCGTGCCCGAGTCGTTCCGCATTCTCCGCCAACTGCTCTCCCGCGTCGAGGACGAGGAGACCGGCGAGCTGCTCGTCCCGGAGTGCCTTGCCGAACCGCCCGCGCGGTACAGGACGGCGGCCGAGACGATGGTCGCCGAGCTCGGCGAGGCCGCCCTCAGCGAGTTCCCGACCGTCCCTTCACTGGAGTTGTCGGGTCGGACCCCAGTCGACCGGCTCCTTCGCCGCACCTGGATGCCTTCGCTGGCCGTGACCGGCATCGACGGCCTGCCCTCGGTGAAGGACGGCGGCAACGTCTTGCGGCCCTTCACGACCCTCAAGATCGCGCTTCGCCTGCCCCCGTCGGTCGACCCGGACCGGGCCGGCGAGGCAGTGGTCCGTGCCTTGTCGGCGGACCCACCGCAAGGGGCGAGGGTGAAGGCCGTCGTAGTGAGCGCGTCACCCGGCTTCGATGCGCCGCCGCAGCCGGAGTGGTTGGCGCGCGCCGTCGACGAGGCCTCGCAGGCCCTGTTCGGGCGAGGAGCAGGAGCCATGAGCGAGGGGGGGACGATCCCGTTCATGGCCGAGCTCGCGACGCGGTTCCCTAAAGCGCAATTCCTCGTCACCGGAGTGCTCGGGCCGGACAGCAACGCACACGGGCCTAACGAGATGCTGGACCTGGTCACGGCCCGGCGTGTCACGGCCGCGGTCGCTCACGTGCTCGCCTCGGCGCCGTGATCACGGACCGGGTCGCCCGGCACCTCGCGCAGCGCTGTCGGCGCGGTCACCCGAGCGTCACCTCGATGCCGCGGGGATCACCGTCCTGGTCGAAGAGAACGATCAAGTCGACGTAGCCGAGTCGGGCGATGTCCTCGCGGAGTGCGTCCGCCTGGTCACCTCCGAGCTCCAACAGGAGGGAACCGCCGCGCCGCAGGAAGCCTGGGCACTCGGTCAGGACGCGCCGCAGGATCTCAGTCCCGTCGTGACCGCCGTCGTAGGACAAGGGCGACTCGAACGCCAGCGTGTCACGCGCAAGCAGTGCGAGCGCGGGCGTCGGGACGTAGGGAACCACGCCGACGACGACGTCGGCGCGACCCTCGAGGCTGCGGGGCAGCGGGGCGAACAGGTCGCCGCGGTAGGCCTCCACGCCGTTGGAGGCCGCGCAGGCGACGGCACGCTCGTCGATGTCGCAGGCGAGGACGCGTGCACTGGGGCGGCACACTGACAAGATCTTGGCCAGCGCTCCCGACCCGGTGCAGATGTCGATCGCCACGCCGTCGTGCGGGAGGCGCTCCACGGCGCGACGAGCGAGCGGCTCGCTCTGCCAGCGTGGGACGTAGACGCCTGGGTCGACGCGGATCTCGAGACCGCAGAACGCGACGCTCCCGGTGATCCAGGCAAGTGGCTCGCCCGCAAGGCGGCGGCCGACGAGCGACTCGAGAAGTCCCGCATCGCCGGCCGCGCGGGCGAGCAGCTCGCCCGCCTCCTCTTCCGCCGCTACGAACCCGGCTCCAGCGAGCAGGCCCGCGAGCCCTGCGGGGTCGTGAGGCGTCGGCACGCCAACCAGTGAACCAGGAAGGGTCGAACCCCGGGCCGCGTCCGACCACCGGTGGCGCTGTTCGCCCAGACTCGGTGCCGCGGGCCGCTGCGCGCCCTTAAGTGCCCGGCTCGGGACTGAGAACCGGCTTGCACTCCGAGCCGGCCTCCCGCTCGGCGCTGGCGGCGAACGAACGGTGGAGCACGGCGGATACAGGCCGTATCACGATCCGCTCGCCGGAGACGCTCGCCGAGCCGTCGACGATGAGGCTGAAGCCCCCGTCCTCGATCGCCGGCCACAGCAAGGTCACCTTCGGCCGCTTGAATGCGTTCGAGCGCGAGCGGGTTCCCGCCGACAGCTCGAGGTTGCCTTGCTCCCAACCGACGCGCACCGAGACCGCGTGGGGACGGCCGTCGTCCGACACGGTCAGCAAGTAGGGAGCGTGCCCGTACCGGGCCGCTTCAGAGCGGAGCTGATCGAGCCCGACCGGAACGGTCATCGCTGCCATCGTAGGGCTCCCGAACACCCGGCGGTCCGCTTCAGGAGCCGATTGCGGCTAGCTCCCGGGCCGCGTTGTAACTCCGACGAGCGATGAGCGCCGCCCGGGCCGAGACGACTGAGACGACCGCGAGGCCAGACGAGATGAGGGGCCACTCGGCTCCGATCGAGCTTTGGACACCAGCCCAAGGACGAAGCCCGGGACCGGAGCCGATCAGGTCGGCTCGCGGGATCGGCGGTTGGTGCGTGACACCCAGGCCCCACGCGATCGACGCGAAGGCGGCTACGAACAACACGACCGCAGTCGCTTGCGAGAGCCACACGCCACCGCGGAGGTCTCTCACCCGCAGGTCGGCACTTCGCGCCGCGAGCACTACGCCGAAGATGCTCAGCAACCCCGCCACCGCGACCACGCCCCACGCGACCGATGCCACTTGAGCAGCTAGCGGATGGCGATAAACGAGACGGCTATGCCCTCCGGCTGACACGACGACGTGAGCTACGAGCCCCGCCCGCAGGACGGACAACACGGCCTCTACGACACCGCAGGCCAAGGGAGCCGTCACGAGCGACAACCACCGCTTGCCCGCTCGCCCTCTGGCCACGGTGCCGGCCAAACGCCCGACCAGCGCCCACCCGATGAGAAGGAGCACGACCATGGCAATGCTCGCCCATGCGAAACTCGTCATCGCGTCGGCCGCGACGCGCCCGCCCGTGCTCAAGAGCGAAGCGGACCCGGCATCCGTGGAACTCCCGAAGGAGCGCTGCTCTATCGCCGAGACGAGCAGGAGGGCGACAAGCGCCGGCACCGTCGCCCAGGCGATCGAGGCACGGGCACGATCCCGCCACGCGCCAACCGTTTGCGGCATCCCTGCAGGGCGCAACCGGACCCGCACCGCACCGACGGCGAGGTCGAGAACGGCCCGGCCCAGTGGCCGGTGGTCAACCGCAAGCGCCTCCAGGAAGCTCTCCTGGTCCTGACCGTAACGCTCGCGCCACCAAGGCGGGTAGGCAACGAGCGCGCACCTGGCGGCCAGCGGCAAGCGGACGGCGCTCTTTTCGTTCCTGTCGGACCCCGTCACGCCTGGGCTCCCGCCGGACCGTTGGACAAGCGACCCCTCGTCGCCCCGAGCCGCGTCGCGCCCGTCGAAGTCACCCGCTGGAGTTCGGAAAGTTGCTGCTCAAGGGCAGTCACGCCCGCGGCGGTCAGCCGGTAGGGGTGACGTCGGTCCTCGGGTTCGAGCGCTTCGACAAGGCCCCGCTCCTCGAGACGGGCGAGGCAGCCGAACACCGTCCCCGGGCCCAGCGTCACCCGGGCGAAGTCTTCGACGTCCTTCATGAGCGCGTATCCGTGCTTCGGCCCACCCGCCAGGGAAGAGAGCACGAGGAGAGTCGGGTCAGGCCTAGGGAAGAGTCTTCGACCGCTCATGTCGCATCACGATATATCATGTCACGTAATAGTCAAGCGCGGTCGCCCAGCGGTCCGTTCAGGAGCGGCAGCCGGCGAACGCTGTCGCCAAGGCGGCCAGGTCCTCTACGACGGCGACGGCGCGATCAGGCACCTGCTCGGCGAGACGGGCGCGAAGATCGTGGGCGACCTTCGCGCTCAGCGCCGCGGCCACGACCGCCACTATCGCGGCCGGGACAACGGACCCGTCGCTGGCGACCAGGGCCCCGGACACACCTGCGAACACGACGCGCCCCGCCATTCCCGCAGGTTCGAGCCTGGAACCGGTGAAGGGCATCTTGTCGAGCACGAGCTCGACGGCAAGGCCAACACCTGCCGCGGGCCCTGCCAGACGGTGCCGGAGCACCGCCGGCAGCTTCTCGGCGTCCCCACGTACGATCACCGCGGCCAGTCCCGCGGTGGAACGCATGCCGGTCGCCACGCCCACGAGCGCGCTCGGCAAGAACCGGCGGAGTCTCGTGCAGTCCACGGCTTGCCTCATCCCATTGTCGTAGCACAGCCATCCGCCACCGGGGTCAAGAGCCGACGACGACCCGGTTCCGTCCCTGGCGCTTGGCCTCGTACATGGCGGCGTCGGCGGCGGCCACCAGTGACCCCGCTCCCATGAGCTCCTCGGAGAGCTGAGCCACGCCGATCGAGACACGCACCGGCAGCCCGGCCGTCAGCGAGCCGAAGTCGAGCGACGCGATGCGGCTCCGGAGGACCTCGGCGACCTGCAACGCGGCCTGGAGGTCCGTGTCGGGAAGCAGAGCAACGAATTCCTCGCCTCCGTAGCGCGCGAGGAGGTCGCCGCGCCGCAGCCGGTCGCGAAGCCCCCAGCCGACGCTCTGCAGCACGGCGTCGCCCACGGCGTGCCCCAGAGAGTCGTTGATGTCCTTGAAATGGTCGATGTCGATGAAGAGCACCGCGCACAACGCGGCATCGCGTCGTGCACGCGCTATCGCACGGACCACGGCGGCGTCCAGAGCGCGCCGGTTCGCGAGCCCGGTCAGCGAGTCCGTCAACGCCTCCGTCCTCACCTCTTCGTACCGGCGCGCGTGGATGACAGCCACTGCGCACTGGTCTGCGAAGAACTCGATGGCTTGAACGTGAGCCCTGTCGGGGATCAGTCCGTTGACCGGTTCGTCGACTGAGATGAGACCGAGGAGTTCCCCGTCGGCGTCGACGATCTTCACAGTGAGCATGTCCTCCGCGTGCCATTGGCCGTCCGTCCACTCCCGGACACCGGCGGGAGTGTTCAGCTTGTCGCTCAGCTCCGGCGGGATCTTGAACCTGCGGTGGTCGAGGAAGTACGAGCGGCTCAACAGCATCTCCGGCTGCATGGCCCCGGCGAACTCCTGGAGCGTCACCGGGGTCTCCCGCAACTGCCTGCTCTCTGCCTCGCTGAGGCCCACGGTCGCGCCGACCACCAGGGTGTCGTCGGGCATCCGCACATATATGGCGGCGCGACTGAAGCCACCGGCAGTGGTCATGGCCCGCGCGATCTCGCGCAGCACCTCGTCCAGTGAGTAGTAGCCACGGACCTGCGCGCTCGCGGCGAGAAGGTCTTCCAGTTGGCGCCGCTGCGCCTCCGCCACCGCCACCGCGGCATGCTCGACGGCCCGGGCGCGCACGATCTCGAGGCCGACGACGGTGAGCTCCGCGAGCGTCTCGAGCAGGAGCAACTGGCTCGATCCGGAAAGGGGCTCGTTCAGCGGTCGAGCCGGGTTCAACAGGCCGAGAGGCTCACCGTCCACACCGAGAAGAGGCACGAACACCAGCGGCACGGACGGCTCGGAGCCCGGTGCAGCCGAACAACCGCCTAGGAGCGTCCCGGCGATCACGTCGGGCCGCTCGCGCACCGGATGACCCGGCGGAACCACGCAGACAGCACTCCTCGGCGGCGCCGCCTCCCGCAGGGCTTCGAAAGCTGCCGGGCTGAGCACAGCACTTCGGAGAGCGCGGTCCTCGTCCACGCCCAGGCCCGACGTCGCCGTGTACCTGAAGGCGCCGTCGTCGCCTTTGATCGCGATCGCGCAGACGCCGCACTCCAGCTTGTCGCGGGCAGTCGTATTGATCAGGTCGAGCAGCTCACCTTCCTCTGAGATCCTCCCGAGAGCGCGTGCCACCTCGAGGATCTCCCGCAACCCTTGCGCGCTCTGCTCCAGAGTCCTCACCTCGTTCCCCGGACGAGTCGGCCGGTCTCCCGTCATTGCCGCAGCCCTGACGTGCCCGGCGCCGCCGCGCGCTTGGAGAGCATCATTGGGCGTATTCCATCACGTTCCGGAGCCTCGTGACGTACAGGCCCGAGCCGACCTGGCCGCGCCGCCACGCCGGCGGTCACCCTGATCCGGCTCCACCTGGACTTTGCCGTCTGTTGCAACGGGTCCGGTGGTTGGGGGGACTGTGTCGCTGCACAACCCAGTTACCCCCAACCAAAGGACAATCTAGTGAGGAAAACACTTCAACTGATCTCCGGTGTCGCGCTCTTGCTCGGGCTCGCCGCTGTCGGCGCCGGTGTGGCCGCAGCCCAGTCCCCCCGCTTCCAGTTCGGCCCCGTCGAAGCGAGCAACGTCGTGTTCGTGCAGACCGACAACGTCTCGGGCAACCAAGTAGTCGCCTACGACCGGGCGCCGAACGGGACGCTCGCCTACTCGGACGACTACGCGCTGCTGTTCGCTGTCAACGCCGGAAGCAATACCATCTATGTCTTTCGCGTCCGTGGCGACCGGCTCGCCTTGCAACAGGTCCTGTCCTCCGGGGGCACGTTCCCTGTGAGCGTCGCGGTTCACGGCGATCTCGTGTACGTGCTCAACGCCTTGAACAGCGGATCTGTGCAGGGTTACCGGATCGTGCTCGGGTTGGTCCTGCCGATCTTCGGCTCGAACCGGGCGCTCGGCCTCGACCCGACCGAGACACCCCAGTTCACGCACACGCCTGGCCAGCTCGCGTTCACGCCTGACGGCTCACAGCTGGTCGTCACGACCAAGGCCAACGGGAACGACATCGACGTGTTCGGCGTCGACATAGCCGGGCAGCTGTCGGCTGCACCACTCGTGAACGCAGAACCCGGAACCGTGCCGTTCGCTGTGACCTTCGACGCGGCCGGTCACCTTGTGGTCGCCGAGGCGGGGACCAATTCCCTCGCGACGTTCTCGCTCAGCCCATCGGGTGTCGCGACCGAGATCGACGCCCTCGGAAGCGGCCAGGCTGCGACCTGCTGGGTCGCGGCGGTGAACGGCGACTTCTACGCCTCCAACGCGGGAAGCGCCACGGTGAGCGAGTTCCGGGACACCAACACCGGGCTCCTCTCGCTTGCGGGCGCGACCGCCACAGACCCTGGAACCGTCGACGCCGCGGGGACCGCCAGCGGCACATTCCTCTATGTTCAGACCCGGACGAGCGGGATCGTGGACGAGTACCAGATCGCGACGGGCGGTTCGCTCACCGAGATCGGCTCGGTCGTCGTGGCCGGAGCCGTCGGAGGCGAAGGGATCGTAGCCTTCTGAGCCTTCGGCACCGGACGTCGCGTCCCCGACGCGCGTCGTCCGGTGCCGGCCCGGCTGCCCGACGGCGGACGCCGCAGTACCTTGACCCTTCCGCGAGGCGGAAATGCCGCATCACAGGGAGCCGGTCGTGACGGCTTCGGTGACATCGGTCAGGGGAACGACTTCAACATCGTTCCAGTAGAGGAACTTCGAAACGAACGAGAGCACGACACGAGCACCCGCGGTCAAGAACGCGACATCAGTGCGAGGTTTCGCAACCCGCACGGGCCTTCAGCAGACCGAAAAGTGCGGCGGCAGTTCACCTCTACCGGAAAGAGCCAGGAGCACGAGTTCGCCATTCCCCTTGCGCACTCATGACCTGGTGACGGCTGCAAGGCTCTCCTGCAGTGCGCCGGATGGGGCGGGGAGCTCAAGTCCCAGTGCGTGCACGATGTCCAGACCGTGAACCGTGAGCTCCGCGATCCGTGACGGCAGGTACGCGCTGAGCGTCATCGTCCCTGCAGGACTTCCGATCGTCGCTTCGGGAGAAGTCGTTTCGACAAGAGCTATGACCTCGTCGGACTTCGCGGCGACCGTGGCTACGGGGCTCTCTCCGAGTGCCGTGACTGCTTCTCGTCCTCGCTCGGCGATAGCGGCGTCGCTGAAGTAGTTGCCGTCAGGTGGCTCCGGCGGTCGCGGCCGAAACAGATAGTCCTCGATCGTCGTGTGCGCCCGGTTCGCATGAGCGACAAGTTCGCGCATGTCCCAACTGCCAAGACCCGGCGAATCCCACCTGGACTCGGGCACCGACTGGACCGCCTGGACCAAGAAGCGGGACGCCAGAGCGAACGCGTCCACGATCGGTCCCAGTGCCCTCCTCTGCGTTGAGAGAATCATGCGAGGTCGATGCCGCTTTGTAAACCGGCACCGGGTCATGGACACCCGAACCGCTGTCCGAAGGGCGCGTGAGAAACGGCTTGCGACCCAGTTAGCGGCGCTTGCTCGCGTTTGGTCCGACGGAGGCGTGCCTTGCACGGGCCACACCTGACGCGAGAACGCTCCCAAATCCAGGCGATGATCGCCTCCGCGAAGATCCTCCAGTCCTGAGGTACCCCTGACGAGCATTCGAGGCACGGCGGCGAAGTCGGGCAAACCGGATCACGCCGACTCGCGAGGAGTACCGTCACCGTGTGCCCGACGAGCCGCGCCGCCTGCCCCCAGCGGGTTGGAACTGCTTCAAGGCAACGCCAGAGGAGATCAGAGCGTACGGCGGTGAGATCCACCCGCTCATCTCGATCACACCGCATCCGAGGGCCGGCGAGGCGGTGCTCGTGTACAGCTATGAGATAGACGGTTCCATACACCACCTGACCCGCCCATCTCCTTCCTTCGATGCCATGACCGCACCGCCGGAGGTGTTGGAGGCGCTCGGGATGCCGGCACGCCCGAGTCCGGACGACCATGTCAGATACGACTTCTGGGTATCTCGCAACGGCAAGGCGACGGGCAGCTCGTGGGTCGAACCGCCGCCGTACCTCGTGACGGGCATCGCCCCCCGACACGATCCACGTCCGCGATGGATCCGGCGCCCAAGGGACGACGAGAGGGCCTGACACTTCCCTGGCTTCCTTCAAGCGTCCAGCCGTCGGACCTCTCGGCACTACGGCTCAGCCGCGACGCCTAGGAGGATCATCAATCAAACGGATCGGGCTGCATCCGAATAGCCGCATACGGGTGGGTGCACGCCGGTAACACAGCGCCCGGAGACTGCGCGGGTGCCCGTAACAACCCCGCTTACTGGCGCCATTCGAGCAGGTGCCGCGGCTCTGCGAGCGGCGTCAAATCGCCTCAGAAGGACGACTACAGCCGGGCTCGTCGGCTCACGACCCAAAGGCATCGGGTCGTTGACAGTCAGGCGCCAGAGGTTCTCGTTGAACACGCGTGGCAGCGCACTCAAGTTACGGATGGCAAAAGCCGATGTAGAGGAGCGAGATTTCGAGGTCAGGGGATCGCTTGTCACTGCTTCTGGCAAACGAGGAGAACGGGCGGGCGGGCGGCAGCCCTCTACCGTCACGCACTCGAACGGGGTCGTCGAGGTTGTGGCTCTGGTTTCTCGCTCTCGAAGCCCTCTTTGCCTTGATCTACTTTCCGTTCGGGATCCCTTCGGGAAAGCCTCCGATCTTCGGTTTCCTCCCGTGGATGGAGTGGCCGGGGCAGGTACCCGCCTGGTCGCTGCTGGGACTATCAGCAGTGGCAGCGATCGCCTACGGAATCAGGCGCAACCGGCCAAACGCGCCTATCGCGTGGTGGTTCCTGGGTGGCGGTGTTCTCCTCTTCATAACAGGTGACACGATCTACAAGTTCTGGCACCAGATCATCGGCCAAAACAACATACCGTTCCCCTCGTTCATAGACGCGATCTACGTCACTATGTACCCGGTTCTTGCTGTCGGGCTGTTGCTTCTCGCCCGCGCGCGGACGCCCGGTGGTGACCAAACGAGCCTTATCGACGCGCTGACGGTCACGCTAGGGGTCGGCCTTCTGTCTTGGATCTTCCTGATCGGTCCAAACGTCCGTGCCCCTGGCGGAATACTCGTAAGGCTGACTGCCGCGGCGTACCCGCTTGGAGACGTTCTCCTCCTGGCAATGCTGGCTCACCTGTGGAGTTCCGGGGGCCTTCGCCACACGGCGGGACGGTTACTCGCGATCGGGGTGGTCGGTACGCTCATATCCGACTCGCTCTATGGGCTGGCTAACCTGCACCCGAACTGGAGTTGGAGCGACGGCAACCCGATCGACCTCGGCTGGATCGCCTTCTATGCGTGCTGGGGAGCTGCCGCGTTGCACCCCTCCATGGTTGCGCTGGCAGCGCCAAGGCCAGTGAGGATGCCGACGACGAGCCGCTCCAGGCTCATGCTGCTTGCCACGGTCTCACTCATTGCGCCTGCCGTCCTCCTGATCGAGGCATCACTCGGTAAACCAGTCGACGCCCAGGTGATCGCAGTAGTCGCGGGCACCATGTTCCTTCTCGTGCTGATGCGTATGGCAGGTCTCGTGCAGGCGCACCAACAGGCGATGAGGAGAGAGAAAGTCCTGCGTCAGGCAGCTGACGAATTGGTTGCGGCGTCTGGTCGCGATGGCACCTATCAGGCCATAGCCACTGCCGTGAACGAGCTGGTCTCCGGTCGCAACGACATCTTGGGGGTGACGTTCGCCGTATCGAGACCGACCGACGGGCTAGTGGTCGTAGCGCAGTCAGGCAACACTGGAGACAAGCTGCTCAGTCTGATGGCGTCGCGGGCCGACTTGCGAACGTCGCTGAACAGTGGGAAGACGGCGCGCTGTGCGGTCGAGGCTTCGTCGTCGCCAGAAGATCCGGCGGACGCGGAATCAGTGGAGGACCTTGTCATTTGTCCGCTCGTCGCAAAGGACGGGCTGCGGGGCTTGATCGCAGTTTGCAGCGTCAAGGCGCTGTCCGAAGAGGTGACGAACACCATCGAAACGCTTGCGGCTCAGGCACAGCTGGCACTTGACCGCGAGGCGCTCACTGAGACGTTTCACGCCCGCCAAAGTGAGGCCCGATTTCAGACACTTGTCCAAAACGCATCAGACGTCATCCTCGTTGCGCGCCCCGATGCGACCATCACCTACCAAACTCCTTCCGCGACAACGACTCTGGGTTATGAGCCGGGCTCACTCGAAGGCAAACGAATCACGGCGCTCCTCCACCCCGAAGACGTCGAACAGGCGCTGGCCGTGTACACAGGAGTCGCGTTTCGAGCTGGTACGTCCGTCACAACGCAGTGGCGCATCCGGCACCGCGACGGTTCGTGGCGGCACACCGAGGTCGTGGCCAACAATCTCCTGAGTGACCCGACCGTCGCGGGGATTGTCCTCACGATGCGCGACGTAAGCGAACGCAAAGCCCTCGAGGAAGAGCTCAAACACCAGGCGTTCCACGACGCGCTGAGCGGGCTTGCCAATCGGGCCTTGTTCCTGGACCGACTGGAACACGCGCTGGCGCGGGCGGCCCGATCTCAGTCCTTATTGGCCGTCTTGTTCCTTGACCTCGACGACTTCAAGCTCGTGAACGACAGCTTCGGGCACGCAGCAGGCGATGGTCTTTTGGTCGCGGTTGCCGGACGCCTCACCAAGTCGCTTCGAGCCGGCGACACTGCCGCCCGCTTTGGCGGCGACGAGTTCGCGGTTCTCCTCGAGGAGATCGCGGGCTTCGAGGAAGCCAGCCAAGTGGCGGAACGCATAATCGCCGAGCTACGCGTGCCATTGGCGGTCGATGAGCATGAAGTACAGGTACATGCCAGTATCGGCATAGCGATCAGCCCTTCGGGAGTCGAGGATCCAGCCGAGTTGCTTCAGGCAGCCGACGTCGCCATGTACTCTGCCAAGTCTCGTGGCAAGGGTCGTTACGAGGTCTACCAGCCCGAGCTGCAAAAGGCCATGGTGGAACGGCTGGAACGAACTGCGGACCTGCAGCGTGCCGTGGACGGACAGGAATTCGTCGTTTACTACCAGCCGATCGTCAGCCTCGACGGCAACACGACCATCACAGGAGTCGAGGCGCTGGTCCGATGGCGTCATCCGGAACGCGGACTCCTCTTGCCGAAAGAGTTCATCCCTCTTGCCGAGGAGACGGGCCTCATCATCCCGCTCGGACGATGGGTGCTTCGGGAAGCGTGTCAACAGGCTCGCCAGTGGCAGCTGAACCACAAGCTCGCCGACACGTTTCACATCAGCGTGAACATATCCGCCCGGCATTTCGCGCACGACGGCCTGGTGGAAGACGTCGCGGATTCCCTCAAAGCGGCGGGCCTCGATCCGTCAAGCCTCGTGCTGGAGATCACCGAGAGCGTGCTCGTGCAGGACGCCGACTCCGTGATCGCGCGGATGCTGGAGCTCAAGTTGCTAGGGGTGGCATTCGCCATCGACGACTTCGGGACCGGCTACTCCTCGCTCAGCTACCTGAAGCGCTTCCCGATCGACATCTTGAAGGTGGACAAGTCCTTCGTCGACGACGTGGGCGAGTCACCAGAAGGCAGCGTGCTTGCGGAGGCCATCGTCCAACTCGGAAACACGTTGCACCTGCAAACTGTCGGCGAGGGTATCGAGCAGGCTCAACAAGCGGCAGGTCTTCGTTCCCTCGGGTGTCAGTTCGGGCAGGGCTTCTACTTCGCGGAGCCGCTGCGCGTGGAGCAAGTCGACGAGCTGTTGTCCCGGCTCCCGGCGAACGATCAACCCGTGACAGGGACCCCGCGCAGAGAGGAGTCCTTGCGATGAACGGCTCGACTTCGACCTTGAATGTGGCCGCCGCCAACGGGCGCGCGATCCACGGTGAGTCAGAAGTCGTACGACGCGACGCGCGTTGGGCGGACCTCGAGCGGCTACGAGCGTCGCACCCGATGATGGACGCAGTGATAGACGAGGTGAACGGCCGGAAGATCCGTATCGGAGATCACTGGCTCTGCGACTTCGCGTCCTGCAACTACTTGGGTTTCGACCTTCATCCGGAGATCATTCAGTCTGTCGAACGCGAGCTTTGGCGATGGGGCACGCATCCGAGCTGGTCCCGGCTGCTCGGCAATCCTCGCTTGTACGTCGAGATCGAGGAGCAGCTCACTGCCCTGCTCGGGGCACCTGACTCACTAGTGCTCCCGACAATCACGATCATTCACTCTTCAGTGATCCCGGCGCTTGCCGGTCAGGGAACGGTGTTGGTCGACTCTCAGGCACACAAGACTATTTACGAAGGGGCCGCAATCGCTCGGGGGGCGGGAGCGACCCTCCATCGCGTCAGAACAAACGACTACGACCACCTAGAAGAGATCCTGCGTTCGTTGCCCGCCGGCGGACCACGCCTGTTTTGCATCGACGGAGTGAACAGCATGACAGGCAACGTGCCGGACTTGCCTGCCTACGCTCGCATCTGCCGCGAGTACGACACGCTCCTTTATGTCGATGACGCCCACGGTTTCGGAGTGATCGGGGAGTCGCCCACTCAAGCGCTCCCCTACGGGCGGCGCGGCAACAGCATTGTCCGATACTTCGATGAGGCCTACGACAACATCGTGCTGGTGGCAGGCTTTTCCAAGTCATACTCGTCGCTACTCGCCTTCCTGGCGCTGCCTACTGCCATGAAGAACCACCTGAAGGTCGCAGCCGCGCCCTATCTCTACTCAGGCCCGTCGCCGACGGCGTCGCTCGCCACAGTTCTGGCCGGGTTTCGAGTCAACGACGCCGAGGGTGACGATCTTCGGAAGGCCCTCTGCCGGAAGACCGCCCGAGTGCTCGATCGGATCGCGGAGCTTGGTCTGCGAACCTTGAACACTTCCGGTTTCCCGGTAATCGAGCTTCCTCTTGGCGATGGTGACGATATCGACGCCGTGGGAAGGCTCCTCTTCGACCGGGGCATCTACGTGACTCTCGCGGCGTACCCTCTCGTGCCGAAATCGCAGGTCGGATTCCGGGTGCAGATGACAGCTGCCAACGGCGACGACGAGGTCGAGCAGCTCAACGATGTCTTGGGCGAGCTAGCAGCACGTTTCGACATGCAGCAAGCATCAAGTCCAGCTTGAGCCAAGTTCGGCTATGGCAGTCCCTAGGCGATTAAGTCGAGTGGCGATGCTTGCGCCGCTGCGCCACCGTGACTTCCGACTGTTGTGGACAGGTCTGGTCGTTTCGCTCCTCGGAGACGGTATCTTCCTCGTGGCGGTCGCTTGGGAGGCCTACAGAATAGAAGACCGGCCCTCGTCCCTCGCCGGCGTCGGCCTCGCGACTTCGATCCCCCAAGTTTTTCTCCTTCTCTTCGGCGGGGCAGCTTCAGATCGCCTTCCGCGCCGGATGGTGCTCATCTCCGCCGACGCGGCGCGGGCTCTCGCGGTCGGCAGTCTCGCAGCGCTCTCGTCGTTGGGGCATGTGAGGCTATGGGAGCTGTGGGCCGTCGCGTTTGTGATCGGCGCTGCGACAGCGTTCGCTGCTCCGGCGTTCGACTCCATCGTGCCCACGTTGGTGCCCAAGCAGCGTCTGATGGAGGCCAATGGACTCGACCAGTTCATGCGACCTGCCGCGCTTCAGCTGCTTGGCCCCGCCATAGGAGGAGTGCTTCTCGCCACGGTCGGCACCGCGAGCGCATTCGGTGCTGATGCGCTCTCCTTCGTATTCTCTGGGTTTTGCGTAGCAGGGCTTTCTTCGGTCGCGTCGGTCAGGGCGTCGGTCGAGACCGGCTCGCTATGGGTCGACATAGGAGAGGGCTTGCGCTATGTCCGGAGCCAGGTGTGGCTGTGGGGGACCTTTGTCGCCGCAACTTTCACGTACCTGCTCTTCCTCGGACCTACGTATGTCTTGGTCCCGTACCTAGTCAAGAACCGACTACATGGCAGCGCCGCCACGCTCGGGATCGTGCTCGGCCTCGGAGGTCTCGGCGCGCTGTCTGCGGCGGTCGTCACTGCGCAGGTAGGTGACCGGGGCCGTCGCCCGATCACATTTCAGTACGTGGCGTGGACGGCGGCGACGCTCCTGGTGGCTGGCTACGGCTTGGTCACCCTTCAATGGCAGCTCGCGGCGCTCGTGTTCTCGGTGGGAGCTCTCGAGGCCGCTGGCACCGTGGTTTGGGCGACACTCAAACAGCGACTCGTACCGGGTCAACTGCTCGGTCGGGTTTCGAGTATCGACTGGTTCGTGTCGACGGCACTGATGCCGCTCTCGTACGTGTTGACTCCCATCGTCGTACGGTTCGTCGGCGTGAGCGCGACCTTCGAGTTGGCGGGCACGCTCGGAGCAGCGGTGACCTTCGGCTTCCTGTTCCTACCGGGTATGCGAACCAACGACCGACCGACAACACGTCCGGAGGTCGCGTCCTCTGCCACGAGCCGAGGGTAAGCAGGCCGGCGTTCGACGTTCCGGGCTGCTATCTCGGAGACTGACGGAACGCCGAGCTCGGAAAAGACGACGGCCGGCTCGACGATGACCGCGGGCGCATCGGCGGCCGTCGCCGGCCGGACGTGCGTCGGTCAATGTTGCCGCACCTGGCCACCTAACGGCGATGAGTGCGGTCGAGCCACTTGTCGACTGTCACCGGTTTCCACGAACCAAGGCCGTCGATCATCGACTGGGGGTCGGGCGCGATCACGACCATGTCGCGATGCTCGGGACGCAAAAAGCGCTGCTCGGTGGCCAGCTCGAACAAGGCGAGCAACGGGTCGAAGAAGCCGCTCACATTCAGGATGCCGCACGGCTTGACGTGAATGCCCAGTTGGGACCACGTGAGCGCCTCGAAGAACTCGTCCAGGGTCCCAAACCCGCCTGGCAGCATGATGAAGGCGTCGGACTGGTCGGCCATCGTCGCTTTACGCTCGTGCATTGTCGCGACGACTTGCAGCGTAGTCAGGCCGAGGTGGGCGACCTCCTTGTCCTTCAGCGCCTGGGTGATGACACCGTGCACGACGCCGCCCTCAGCCAGCACGGCGTCAGCAAGCACGCCCATCAGCCCGACGCGCCCCCCTCCGTAGACGAGCCGGATCTCCCGGCACGCGAGCAGAAACCCCAATGACTTGGCCGCCTCGGCGAACGCTGGGTCGACCCCTGGGCTCGATGCACAGTAGACACAGACAGAGGAGAGACTCCGCGGCACCATCGTCTCCAATAGCGAGCTCGTGAGGGTCAGGACAACGATAGGTGTTGCTGGGCGGGAGCACTCGCGAGCGTCCCCCACCGGTGGGCATTGCCGCGACGAGCCTCGGCGACAAACCGGAAACGATCCTCGTCTTCCTCGACCACGACAGATAACGAACCCGGCGGCCGCCAGGCGAGCCTCCGAGACCGCCGAGTCGACCGGTGCGTAGACGTGCCCGCGTGCAGATCACGCCTCGTCCATCGCGGAACAGTCCCCGGCTCAGCGAGTGTTCACGGCGCAGGCTGATGCGAACACCGCGAACCACGCTATCGCCGAAAGGTAAAAACCACGCTCGATCGACCCGAATCGCGCCCGCACCGCGGGAAACGAGCGCGCCAACAGCATCCCGAGAAGGCAAGCGACCATCGCCCACCCGAGCGCCGATGACACCGGCGCCAAGGACCGCCATCTCGTCCCATGCGACAGCACGATCGCGAGCCTGAAGGCGGCATAGGTCGCGCTGGCGAATGCCACGAGCGCAAGGAGCCCGTGCATCTGTCCTGTCGAGGTGCGGTCCGCCCCAGGAGCGTCCATCGGGAACCAGCTGATCGCCAGCCGGGCGATCGCGAAGAGGACCAGCACCACGACCACCGCCTCCCGGCCACCCCCGCTGGTGCTCCGGTCGATGCCGATGGCCAGCGCGATTCCGGCTACGCCGAAGGCGATCGTCGCGACCCTATAACCAGCGCGAAAAGGCGTGATCCCGTACTGACTGACAGCGTTGCGAACCGGCGACAGGCCGGTCGGCGCGAAATGGAGGTAGCCCAGAGCGGCCACGACCGTCGCGAGGGCCAGCAGAGCTGTCACACCGGCAACCGCTGTCATCGCCGCTTGGTGCCCGTGCAGCTGCGCGTTGCGCCCACACAGCCAATTCCGCCGACGAATAATAGGCAACCTGGTTGCATTTCAGGTAGTATGCGATGACATGCCCGGAAAGTCAACCGTCCCATACCTGTTCGGTGACCTGCTCGCTCTCGCCCGCCAGAGCTGGATACGGCAGATGGCCGGCCGGCTCGGACAGCTCGGCTTCGCCGACTATCGTCGCAGTGACGCGGCCGCATTGAGGCTCCTTCGTCGCGGACCAGTGTCGATCGGCCGGCTCGGATCGGTGCTCGGCATTACGCGGCAGGCAGCCCGTAAGGTCGCCGACGGGCTCGGGCGCAGGGACTACGCCCGCACCGAACGCGATGCGCGCGACTCCCGGAGGATCAACATCGTGCTCACGGCAAGAGGCGAGGCGTATGCACGCGCCGTCGTCGAAGTGATCGAGGCTCTCAACCGCGAACTGTCCGCACGAGTGGACCCGGTCCAGCTCGCGGCGGCCGACTCCGTGCTGCGAGCCGCGATCGGCATCGACGGCTCCCTGGCCAATGTCGCAGCTGCGGTCCGGCCCCCAGGATGAACCGCTCCTGCTCCGTCCCGATGCCGTGTCGCGCGCCCTGAGCCGGCCGAACACGCGTCTATGGTTGCGTAAGGACCTTGAGCATGCGGGGGGATCATGACAAGACACCGGTCCATTGCCTTGCTCGCGGCAGTACTCGCGGCGACTGCGTCGACCGCCGTCTGGGCTGTCCCCTCGGGAGCGGGGCCAAGGCTCACCTCCGCGCTCACCGTGCTGTCGACGAGCGCGAGCCCGCTCGTTCCAGCGCGCTCGTCCGCGCTCGGGATGCTGGCACCCTCGACCGACGTTCACGTCGACGTCACGCTGAAGCTACCGGACCCGTCGGCCGTGACGGCCTTCATCACGTCCCTGTCACAACGCAGCTCGCCTAACTTCCAGCGCTTCCTCCGCCCGGGACAGTTCGCACAGCTCTTCGGACCGCCGTTGTCGGAAGTGGCCACCGTCGATGCCGTGCTCCGCTCGGACGGCCTCCACCCCGGGCCCGTGAGCCCGGACCGTCTCTCGATCCCGGTGACGGCACCGGCTTCGGCGATCGACCACGCCTTTCGCGTGAGCCTCCTGGCCTACAGGCTGCCCGACGGGCGTAAGGCGTTCACGACCCTGTCAGCGCCGAGCATCTCGGCTTCAGTGGCGGCGGACGTGGAAGGGATCGTCGGCCTCAGCGATCTCGTCCGGCCCTTGAGCTTGGCTGTCCACTCGACCAAGGTGCGCGGCAATCGCCGCTCGGCGAGGCTCGCCGTTCGCATGGCGACCGCGGGCCCGGTGCCGTGCGCGGCCGCCACCTCCGTCGCCGAGACTTATGGGAGCTACACGGCCAACCAGTTGGCCGCCTACTACGACATGACGCCTCTCTACGCGGCCGGCGACTTCGGCCAGGGTGTCCACGTCGCCCTGGTGGAGCTCGAAGTGGACTCGCCTGCAGACATCGCCGCCTACCAGTCGTGCTATGGAACCCACACGACCGTGAACTACATCCCGGTCGATGGCGGCGCCACTCCCGATCACACTTACGGGCTGCACGGCAGCGGCGAGGCGGCCCTCGACATCGAGGACGTCATCGGCCTTGCCCCGGAGGCGACGATCGACGTCTACCAGGGACCAGACTACGCCGACACGAGCCAGATGCTGGACGTCTTCTCGGCCATCGTGAACGCCGACACCGATCAGGTCGTCTCGACGGGCTGGGGGGGCTGCGAACCCGACGGCGACCCTGCACTGATCGACGCCGAGCACAACCTCTTCTCCCAGGCGGCCACCCAGGGCCAGGCTGTCTTCGCCGCTGCAGGTGACACCGGCTCGACCGACTGCTTCGGCGAGCAAGGCCCTGCGTCCGCCTCCCAGCTCGCCGTGGACGATCCTGCCAGCCAGCCGTACGTGATCGGGGTGGGAGGGACGACGATCGGCACCAACTCCCAGACCGCGTGGAACGAGTCGGGGAACGTGTACGGTGCCGGCGGCGGCGGGGTGTCAGCCAAGTGGTGCATGCCCGCCTATCAGGACCAGTCGGGACTCGTTGGGCTGATCGGCCCCGACTCCCTGGCCGCTTCCACCGCATGCGGAACCAAGAGGCCGTACATGCGCGAGGTTCCCGACGTCTCGGCCGACGCCGATCCGGTGACCGGATACGTCACCTACTGGGACGGGGCCTGGCAAGGGGGCGAGGCAGGCACGAGCGCCGCCGCACCGCTTTGGGCTGCATCGGCCGCCCTGATCGACTCGTCGCCCTACTGCGGCGAGTACGGCTCGACGGATGCGACGGGAACCCTGTCCAGGGCCCTGTACACCATTGCCGACAGCAACCACTACCTCAGCGCCTTCTTCGACGTCGAGCGAGGCAGCAACGCCTACGCACCCTCCGGCTATTCAGGTTCTCTCTACCCCGCGACCAGGGGTTACAACATGGCAACCGGGTTGGGGACCCCCCTGCTCGCCTATCCCGGCAACTACTACCCGGGGCTTGCCGCTCTGACCTGTTTCATCACGGGAAGGAAACTGACCACGAACATCATCACCGGCGTCTCGCCGAAGATGGGGCCGAGCGGCCGCCCGACCCCGGTGACCATCGGTGGCTCGGGCTTCATCCCCAGGCCAGGAGCGGACCGGCTGGAGGTGGGCAGCAAATGGATAACCGTGTCGTGCGTGACCGACACTCGCTGCACAGGTGTCCTCCCGGCGACGAAACCGGGAACGGACAATCTCGTGATGTCGGTGGCGGGCCTGACGCTCAGTCCGCTCATCGCGCGTGACCGGTTCACTTTCGTCGGGACGCCGACGGTCGGCCGGCTGACTCCCGCTCGCGGACCCACCGGCGGCGGCACCGCGGTGACAGTCCGGGGAAGCAACTTCGTCGGCAAGATCGCGGTGCGCTTCGGAGCAGAGCCGGCGACGCGTGTGCGTGTGCTCTCACCCTCCGAGATCACCGTCACGACGCCCCCGGGGTCGGGCACGGTCTACGTAACCGTGTCGGCCATCGGCGGGAACAGCAGGAGGACCTCAGCGGACTTGTACCGTTACGCAACCAGCGTCCCGGTGACTCGCTCGTGACTCCGCCAGGCGCTCATCGCACGGCAGGTGACGCCTGCTCGCGGGAAGGCTCGATCGGGCATCCCGACCGGTCGTGCGACGACCCGTCCGGGTGCCGCCCACGGTGCACGTGGTCGGCATCTCCTCGATGCCCGCGCGAGGCAAGGCGACAATCGTCTGAGCTCCAAGGCAGCACCGGCCGCACCGAGTAGAACGGGAGCCGTGATCGAGTTCGTTCCCCGCCCGGCCCGGGGCCGGCGCTATACCGGCGGTCGCTGGGTACGTCTCAGCGATGCAGGGCCCGACGGCGTCTTGCGCCTTGACGGCGTGGCCCGCTACCTGCAGGATGCCGCCAGCGACGACTGGGCAGAGTCCGGCCTCGACCCCAGCGATACCTGGGTGGTCCGCCGCACCGCATTGCGCGTCGCCCACGGCGGGCGATGGCCTGCACTAGGTGAGACGGTCACCCTCACGACGTGGTGCGGCGGCGCGGGTCCCGCTTGGGCCGAGCGCCGCACCGACCTCGAGGTCGACGGCAGGTTGATGGTCGAGGCGGTCGCCCTGTGGGTTTCTCTCGACCGGTCGGGGCGTCCATCCCGACTCGGCAAGGAGTTCCACGTCGTGTACGGCGAAGCCGTCGCCGGGCGCCGGGTGCCGGGACGGGTGCCGACGGCGCCGGTGCCGGCCGACGCGACGACCCGGCCGTGGCCCATCCGCCGGGCCGACCTCGATGTCGTCGGTCACGTAAACAACGCCGCGGTGTGGGCAGCCGTGACCGAGGTCGTCGACCGGCCCGTCGGGTCAGCCGCGCTCACTCACCACGGGTCGGTGGAGCATGGTCACGCACTGACGCTGGCAACGAAGCCGGGGCGGTTGTGGCTGGTGGCCGATTCCGAGGTCAGGGCGTCGGCCGAGTTCTCGCCCACCTGAGAAGGACCCCGCCGCGGCGGGCAGCGCTCGGCGGTGCCTGTCAGCCGTCGACGTTCAGTGACCGAATTGCGCCGACTCGGCCCTCAAGAACAGCTGCCACTGCTCAAGCGTGGTCCAGCCGGTCGCGTCGTACAGGGCCTTGCCGGCCGGTGTGGCACCGAGCAGGCCGATGCTCGCCCCCTCGAGCTTCGCCCTGAGAAGCACGTCGGTGAGAAGAGCCCGACCGTAGCCACGCCGGGCGAACCGCGCCGGAGTTCCCATGCACCACACACACACGGCGTCATCGACGATCGAGGTCAAGACCGTGGAGACCGCTCCTGCCTCATCGACGAGCAGCCAGATCTTCCCGGCGGCGTCCCCCAGCTCGAGGATTCCGGCGATGGCGTCGGCGACCTCGCGCGTCAGGTTGAAGGCACTGGCCACGAGCTCGCTGACCACGCCGAAGTCGTCGACACCGGCCTGCCGAACCCGACCGTCAGGACGCAGTTGCTGCCCTCCCAGGGCGAGGGCCATGAACGGCATGTCCCCGACGTGCTGCCATCCGGTGCCGGGCTCACCATCGCGACCCGCACCCGCCAGCACGACCAACGTGGGCAGGCCAGAGTCCTGAACCCGCCGTACGACGGTCGCCAGAACGGCCCTGTCGCTGGTGTCGACGAGGGCCATGTTCGCTTCCGGGCTCGGTGCGCCACTGAGTGCCACCCAGTAGCCCGGCCCCTGGTCCTGCACCGAACGGCGACCGGCCACCAGGAACGACCGGGCACTGCGACCCATCTGACTGCGTCGCAGGGAAAGCTCGGCCTCTTTCACGTGTCCCCTCCTGTCACACGAGTGGGGACAGATGATAGACGCCGCCCCACGCTTTCCCAGGGCCGTCGCCGGGCGCGCCCGACAGTGAATGCCTCTCAGTCGTCGGGAGAAGGTGCGCGCCGGGCTCGCCGTCGCTCGGCGATCAAGCGGCTGCGAAGTTCGTTCGCGATCCGCGCCAGCGCAGTGGAATGCCGCGCGACCACGCCCTCGTTGAATCGGTCCGCCCGCACGACACCGATAAGGGTGCGCCACAGCAAATCGAAGTTCTCTGAGGCGAGCACGCCGACGTCTTCGCTCCCCGATGCCCTGCGGAGCAGGACCCCCTGTGCGGCGCGATCCGGCTCGTCGTCCCAGCGCAGTGCCGTCCCGGCGCGATCGCGTGCGAAGTAGTACATCCCGTAGGCGAACTGGCGAAGACGAAGACTGGCCTCATCAGGGGTGTACTCGATCATCCCCAACCATCCGAGCGTGGGGCTCGGGCTCTCGATCTCGACAGGGACCTCGAAAGGTGCGAAGTCGTCCCTCTCATCCGCGAAGAACTCCTCGAAGTCCATCTGCGTCACGACCGGTGGCGCTTCGAGAACAAGCGCGCGAGCCGGGGGCTGGCCACGAACCAATGGTAGGACGTTCGCCGGTCGGCGGAGCCACCAACCACGGCAGCCCGTACTGTGGCGAGCGCCACGAGTGAGCCGCGGTGCGGTCAGGTGGCGCGCCCCGTTCTCCGCCCAGTGCGTGACGACAGCGGACACGAGGAGGGAAGCCAGCGCGACCGCCATGTACAGCGAGATCTCGGTGCCGCGGTCGCGTCCACGGCGGTCGCGCCACGCCCAGCGCCGGTTGAGGGGGCAGTTGGGCACCGCGCCACCGACGAAGCCCGCCGCAGAGGCCAAGGTGGTCCCGGCATGCACCAATCCCAATGTCGCGCCAAAGGCACCCTCGCTTGTCACGATGGCGACGACCGACCCGGCGCTGTAGCCGGTGATACGCCGCGCCATGCGATGGCGAACGAACCGGGAGCTCCGCCGGCGCGTGCTGGTGGGCACGATCACGGGTCTGCGTCGGCCGAAAGATCCCAGGTCCCAACGCGCTCCCCGCGTACATGGTGACCCTTGATCTCCCCGGGTGCTGCGAGTGACCGGAAGGAGGCCGCGAAACTCCAAGAGAAGGGACCGCTGGAGGGCACGAACTGTGCCATGCGATTCGACGCCAACAGCGGTCGGTCGAGAAACGACGAGCCGGACACCTTCGACGGGCCGATCCAGACGAACGGGGCTTCCCGTTTCGGGAATCTCCGGCACCCACGAGTGGGGCGAGCGCGAGACCGACGACTTCGCGCAGGCCGGCGCGCTGTACCGCCTGATCGACAACTCGGCCAGGCGACGCCTCATCGACAACATCGCGGACGGCCTCGCCAAGGCGAACCACAGCGAGATTGTCGACCGATCAGTTTCCTGCTTCCGCAAGGCCGACCCCGACTACGGGAGATCGCCGCCCGCCGTGGCTGAGAACAGGCTGAGTAGGTGACGAACGCCTCGCAGCCAGAGGTGCCCGTGACCGGTGCCGGTCTTCCCGACGCTCGTCTAGCTGGTCCGGGCGAGCTGGGCGGCGGTTGTGGTGTCGACAATCAGGACCGAGCAAGGCGCTTGGTGCGCGATCGAATTCGGGACGCTCCCGAGAACCCTCCGTGCACCTCTCATGCCCTTGTTGCCCACGACGATCAGGTCCGCGCCGACCATCGTCGCCACTCGGATGATGGCTTCGGTGGGATCTCCCGTCGCGGCATGGACCTCCGCCTCCACGTTGGCCCGATTCGCGACCGAGATGAGCTCGTCCAGCAACGAGTCGGCGGGAGGACGGTAGTTCGCGTCGAGGAATTCGGCTGGCAGGTCGGGGATGCGAACCGCCTGCGGCTTGTAGGCCGTGACGATGTGCAGCTTGGCACCGCACGTCTTCGCAAGGTCGACGGCCGTTTCGACAGCTCGAAGCGCGGTCGCCGAGCTGTCTGCGCCAACGAGCAGGTTCTTGAACATTTGACCTCTCCCCCTAGGGCGGCTTGGCCGCGTTTCTTCGCAATCGTATCGTCCAGCGCGAGGCGCTCACCTGTACGACGTGGGCTTTGGGATGGCCGGGCTCGACCGTGTCAGCGCGACGCGGGCCAGCCTGCGCTCGGCAGGGTCGCGCTAGGACAAGTCCAGAACCGTTCCCTGCACCGCAGCCGCCACCGGCACGTCGGCGCTCTTGTAGCTGGTGACGATCGAGTCGATCTCGTCGTCGGTCCGCGCCGGGTCGTGATGGTAGAGCATGAGCTGTCGCGCGCCTGCGGTTTCGGCGAGCCCGACCGCGTAACCACAACAGGCGTGACCGTACGAGGCGCGCACCGGCAGTTCCTCGTCGGTGTACTGGGCGTCGTGAAACAGCACATCGCACCCACGGGCAAGGGTTAGAGCCGCCTCGTGGTACTCCCCGAGACCCGTCGGGCCCGGACCCAGGCTCGTCGGGCAGTGGTCGGAGAGATAGGCGACGGTCGCTCGTCCATCGGAGATGCGGTAACCGAACGCACGCCCTCCCTTGTGCGGGATCTCGAGCGCCAGGACCGAGAATCCCTCGATGAGTGCCTCGCCGACCTCAAGACCGTTGAAGGTCCAAGAGCCGGCCAGCCCGGAAGGTGGGATCGGGAAGTGCGGTGGGGACATGAACCGCCCGAGGACGCTCTCGGTGTCACCTTGTGCGGGGACATAGAGGTCGACCCTGGAACCGTCGCTGTTGCCGGCGGCGAAGAACGGAAGCCCCTGGGTGTGGTCCCAGTGCATGTGGCCGAGCACGATCGACCCTTTGTAAGGTTGGCCGTCGAACAGGTCGGGGCTCCCCTTGAAAAGGTCGCTGGCCAGTCGGATGCCGGTGCCCGCGTCGACGATCAGGCTCGGGAGGTCCCCGTCGAGCGCGAGGGCGAGACACGACGTGTGGCCGCCGTAGCGGACAAACTCCGGCCCGGGTGTCGGTGTCGAGCCGCGAACGCCACAGATCCAGATTCGCATTGACACAGTGTTTCATGCCGTCGACAGGTCTCTTGCACCTCCCGTGCCCGACGGTCGTCGGGAGCGCCTCGGCGAGTTCCGTGCCACGGTTGGGAACCCGCTGCCGGGCCGGATCCACCGGATAGATTCGCGGGCCATGGCCATCGTCCCCGACGACAAGGACTGGACGTGGGTACTCGAACGGCGTTGCCCGGAGTGCGGCTTCGTCTCTTCGGAGTTGCCCAGGGACCAGATCGCGCCGACGATCCGCGCAAATGCCGGGGCGTGGCTGGACATCCTGGCCGGCGACCGGGCGCAGTTACGGCGCCGGCCACGTGACGATCGTTGGTCGCCTCTCGAGTACTCCTGCCACGTGCGAGACGTGTTCCGCGTCGTCGACGAGCGTCTGAACCTGATGCTGACCGTGGACGATCCGACCTACCAGAACTGGGACCAGGACCGTACCGCGATCGAAGACCATTACGAGGGCCAGGATCCCGAGACCGTGGCGCTCGAGCTATCCAGGGCCGCAGAAGCGCTCGCAGGCGACTTCGACGGAGTTGAGGGGTCAGCTTGGGAAAGGCGGGGGACCCGGAGCGACGGCGCGGCATTCACAGTCCAGACCATCGGTCAGTACGCGCTCCACGACGTCATGCATCACGTGTACGACGTGACCGGCGACCTCGCATCGCCCGTTTCGTAACTACCTGAAAAGCGCCGACGCTATGTCCGCGGCCGTAGGCGAGGTATCGCGCAGGTACGAGCCGGTTGCAGGGTTCGGACGCCTTGTCGAACCGTTCCGGATCCTGTTCGACAACCGGTCCCTGACCTGGTTGGTGGTCGCCTTCGCCGGAATGACCCTGGCCGAATGGGGGTATGTCACGGCGCTGGCCGTCGACGCGTTCCGTTCGCACGGCTCGGTGGCAGTCGGCCTGGTCGGCTTCCGCCTCTTCATCGCCTCGGTCGGCAGTTTCTTCAACGTCCCTTATCTCGAGCGGCACCCGAAGGGCCGCGTGCTCACGGCAATCGCAGGCACCCGAACCGTAGTCGTGGCGACGAGCGCGACCCTCGCCGCCACAGGTGCGCCACTCGCCCCTCTCCTGATCCTCGTGGCGATTGACGCCCTCGTGTCCGCCCCGTACAGGCCGGCCCAGTCTGCGATGCTCCCGGTCCTGGCGCGGACCCCGAGGGAGCTGGCCGCGGCCGCGGCGGGGATGAGCACCGTCAAGACGCTGAGCCAGTCCCTCGGAGCTATCGCCGGCGGCTTCCTGCTGGTGGTGACGACCCCTGCGGTTGTCTTCGCCGGGGCGGCGGCACTCATGCTCGCAGCTGCCGTGACGACCAACCAGTTCGCCAGCACTCCGATCCGGGTCTCCGGGGAGAGGGCTTCGGCCGGGACGCAGGGCCTGACGGGCGACACCCTCGGCGTCATCCGCGATCCCTACGTTGGCGGCCTCCTGGTCGTCAGCGGATTGCGGACCTTCGTCCGCGGCATGTGGATCGCCGTCGCGGTGATCGCGTCCCTGCGACTGCTACACGCCGGGAGCGCCGGGGTGGGGCTCTTGATGCTTGCCGCCGGAGTCGGGGCGTTGGCAGCTGTGCCGCTCTCGGCTGCTCTCATCGGCCGGAAGAAGATCGGCGGCCCGACGATCCTCGCTTTCGTCGCGTGCGGCATCCCCCTCGTCATCATCGCGGGCGTCCCCCTGCTCGACACGGCGCTGTTCTTCGTGGCCGCCTGGGGCGTCGGAATGGCCGTAGCCGACGTGGCGACGTTCTCTCTCCTCCACCGGCTGCTCGACACTCCGCTGCTACCCCGCGTCACCGGCGCCATCGAGTCGGCCAAGCTCGCTCTCGAGGGCCTGGGAGCCCTCGTCGGCCCCTTGATCGCGTCCACCCTGGGCATTCGGTGGGCTCTCGCCGTGGCTGGCTTGCCTCTTCCCGTAGTCGTGGTGTCCGGCCGCAAGCTGCTGCACCGGTTGGATGCCACCGCGAGCGAGCGCGCCCAGATCCTCAGCTTGCTCCACGCCGTTCCCTTCCTGGAGCCACTTGACATGGCGACCCTCGAGTCCCTGGTCGGGCGACTGATCCACCTGACGGTCCCCGCCGGAACCGAAGTCGTCCGTCAGGGCGAGAAGGGTGACCGCTTCTACATCGTCAGGACTGGCAGCGCCGACGTCCTTGTCGACGGCTTCCTCGTCGGGTCGGCGACACCGGGCGGGTATTTCGGCGAGAGGGCCCTGCTGAGAGATGTTCCACGGATGGCGACGGTCAGGTCGCGCGAGCCCATGGAACTGATCGCCCTGCAACAGCTCGACTTCGTCACCGCGTTGACCGGGCAGGAGGGCGCCGGATCCACGTTGGGCGATGCGCGCTCTTATGGGGACGCTGCCGAACTGACGCGGCGCCAACGAGTCGACGTCCTGTCTCGCGTAAGCCTCCTCTCCCACCTCGACTCGGACGCCCTGCGCCAGCTGGCCGAGCACAGCGAAGTCGAGCATTGGCCAGAAGGTGCCACAATCATCCGACGGGGCGAGCAGGGTGATCGGTTCTTCGTCCTGCTCGATGGCCGGGCGCTCGTCTCGGCAGGCTCCGAGACGGTGAGCGAGCTGCACCCTGGCGACCAGTTCGGCGAGATCGCCCTCCTCCATGGAGTGCCCCGGCGCGCGGATGTGACAGCGGCAAGCCCGACGATGACCTTGAGCCTGCCCCGCGACGCCTTCGTGTCGGCAGTGCGCTCGCGCGTGCTGGCGGGCTGAGCCTCCCGGCCACCGGCTTCGTCAAGTCGAGCTGCCGCTCCGCAAGTTGGTCACGCGACGGACCGGACGCTTGGGACGACCTCGGTGGCAAGCGTCTCGGTCTGCCCGGCAAGTGGTGCGCCGACGAGCGTGAAGTTGAGGCTGTCAAGCCAAACGCGAAAGATCGCCGAGACGGCCGGCGACCTTGTCCACGGATCCGGAGATGACCTCGCCGCGCGGGTCGCCCGGCTGACCGATTGCGATCTCGAGGTTCAGCGCGCAGGTGATCTTGTCAGGCGCCTGGTCAGCGGCGCTTCACCCAGAGTAGGCAGCGCCGAGCGACGCGCGGCAACCGCCCGACTCAGCCTTGTCCGGCAGCGAGCCATGGCTCAGTACACGGAGCCACAAGGCGCTACGCGTGCGCAGTTCCCCTGCTCTCGAAGATCATGGCGTGTTGCAACGCGGCCGCCCTCAGCTCCTCGGGGATCTCGACCGGGCCGCCGACGCCGCCGGCGTTGATCCCGGCCTGCGCCGCCTCCTCGACGATGCTGCCGACCTGAATGGCCAGCTCCGGGGTGCGGTGGAACACCAGGATTCCATGATTGGCCAACAGCACCGCAGGCACGCCCGGGATGATCGCGGCCCGGATGTTGGCCACCGCCTGCTCGGACCCGCGGGGACCGTAGCCTGCGACCGGCACGCCGCTGGCCAAACCGAACATGGCCAGGGCCTCGATCCAGCACCCGATCGGACGGCGAGCGACGGCGTAGGCGGTCGCATACGGCGAGTGCGTGTGCAGCACACAACCGACATCGGGGTGGTCCTCGTAGATCGCCGTATGCATGGCGACGACCGCTCCCTGGATTGGCGGAAGATCACCCTCTAGCAGAGTTCCGTCAAGCCCGACGCGCACGACAGCGGACGGAGAATGGCCACGAAGCGACGGGCCCGCGGTGAAGTACATCTCGTTCGCCCCCGGGACACGAAGACTCGCGTTGCCATGCCCGTTCGCGGAGATCGCTCCGCTGGCGACAACCTGCTGGGCGATGTCGACCACCCGATAGACCATTTCCTTGTCCACGACACCCCCCAAGGCCCGGCAGCCGACATGACCTCCTGCGAGAAACTACTGCCTCGGATCACGCCGACGGGCCGCCGACCGGCCACGGCGAAGCCTGGAAGTGACTCGCGGCGGATCTAGAGGGGGCTCAAGCGGCGCTGGGCCCAGCGAAGGACACGCAGAGCCCTCAGGGTGTTCCACCTGCTCGGCCCGCCCGGCTCTTCCATGTCGAACCAGACACTGCCCGCGTGCTTGTGTTGCAAGGGCCAGGTTCCGTCCTTGCGCCGACGTCTGGCAAGCACGTCGAGCGCGTCCCCGTATCGCTCGTCCCCGGGGGAGTCGGTGGCAGCGAAGTGGTCGAGCCCACGAAGGATGTCGTAGTGCCATCGCGGAGGAAACGACAGCCGGGTGAACACGGGGTCCGCGATCGTGCCGTACCGGTGGGACTTGAAGAGGCGGTGATCAAGGAAAAACGTTCTGCCCCGTTCCATCGCAGTCGTGATGTCCGCGCGGGTCGGCTCGGCCCGGTGAGCTTCGGCCAGGGCCTCCAAAGCCGAGATCGACGTGTGAAACGAACCGTGTCGTTCGCCGAACCGCACGGTTCGACAATTCCAGCCGCCGTCATCGAGCTGAACGGCCAACAGCCAGTCCAGGGCGGTACCGACACGGCAATCCTCGAATCCGAAGTACTTGGCCAGTGCTACGTACATCGAGGTGATGCAAGCCTCGGGGTGATCGATCGACGTAGCGGGAGTAAGGCCGCCGTCGAAGTAGCGGGCGCCGCCCCACAACAACTCGACCCCGCGCAAGGCGGCCGGGTGGCCCGGCATCAAGCCGCACGTTCGCAGTGAGAGCAGGGTGTAAGTGGTAGATGTCCACTTCGGGCTGTAAAGCCCTCCCGCCCAGGACCCCTCTGGATCCTGGTACTCCAACAGCCGACGGCCCCAGCCCGTGGTCGCCACATCCGTCCGATCGGTTTCGTACAGGTTCGACTGCTGATCGAGAAGATCCCGCTTCGTTTGCCAGCGGACCGACGCGTCTCCGGCCAGTAGCCAGTCGATCGTGCCGCGCGGCACCGCCTCGTCATTGGAGATCCAGCCGTCCATCGGTTCAAGTATCGGTGAACGGCAGCGAACGATGGTGCGCAGTTTGGCGGGGTCGGTCGTGGCGGGTCGGGAGAACTTCATACGGCCTGCCCGGCTTGGCAGATTCCCATCGCCCCACATACTCCTTCACCAACTGATCAGTGAAAGAGCGGCGGTGCCCCTCCACGACTACTACGCCTAGCGTAACTCCGCTAAGCGGAGTACTATGGCAACGTGACTTCTTCGCGGTCGGCAGCTCAGACAGAGAACGACACCGTTAGCGGCGTGCCCCTCCTCATCCTCACCAGCCTGGCCGACGGCGAGAAGCACGGCCACGGACTGATGAAGGACATCGAGCGCTTCTCGGGTATGCACCTCGGGCCAGGGACCCTGTACAAGGCAATGGCTCGGCTGGACGAGCGCGGACTCATCGAGGCTCTCGATCCCGACGCGCGCCGCCGTCCCTACCGGATCACCTCCAGCGGAGTCACCGTCCTCGAGCGGTCCCTGGATCGTCTCGGGCAGGTTGTCGACCAGGGACGCCAACGTCTCGCACTTACGAACCTGCGGCCAGCACACATCGTCGGCTGGCCCGACTCGACCATTGGAGTGAACGCGACATGAGTAGCAACCACCGCAGCCTGACCCGATTGTTCCCCCGGCATTGGCGTACCCGCTACGGGAAGGAGATCGCCGATCTCATCGAGGACATGAAGCAGGACGAGCGCGGTTTCCGCCTTCGGGATCGTTTCGACCTCGCGCGCGCGGGGCTCTCCGAACGAGGTGCCGAGATCTGGTGGCGAGGCGCCCATTCTCCCCGGATCGTCGCTCTGCGAATCGTCACAGCAGGCACGGCGCTGGTCCTCGTGCTCGGGTCTGCTCTCCTGATCGGCGGAGTATTCGAGGGCCAGCCAAGCCCGTCGCCCTCGCGGGTAGTCATGACCGCAACGCCGGCCCGGCTCGTCCGGGTGTCAGCAGGCCAGGCCAAGGTCATGATCGTCACGCCGGCCCGGCTCGTCCCGCTCTCGGTCGGCCCGGTCATGCAAGTCAAGATCAGCGTCGTAAAGCAGGTGAACTTGTAGTCGGTCGGGCGACCACGAGCTCGGTAATCCGAGTTCGGGACCACCAGGACGCGGCGCTGCCGGGCTGCGGGCGTCAGGCGTGCTCGTCGCCGAGCAGAGTGCCGCTGTGGAGGACGCCGCCCATGGCGCGTTCCCGCCAGGCCGCGGTCGAGTCGTACAGCTCCAGTTCGGTGTCGACGGTAGACAACAGCACCCCTGGGACGTTGCGTCGCAGCCGACCGGTCGTGACGCCGTCGGCGCGTACGAAAAAGGCGGGCCAGCAGCTCTGCGGAGCCGAGGAGTTCGGGCAGCTGATCCAGACGTGGTTGCAGGCAGCGGCCGTGGTCATGGCCGCCGGCATGGTGATGCCCGGATAGGTGTGCGTGGCGGCCGGGTTGAGCCTCTTGAGCTCCGGCCCGATAGCCCGTCCGACCTCGGCGATCCGCTCGGCCGAGGCGTGAGCAGCGTGGAAGGAATGGAATACGAGTTCGACGCCCCGCTTCTTGTACTCGCGGTACAGCTCAGGGAAGCGGTAGTCGTAGCAGATCAGGGCGCCGCAGCGAACGCCGTCGATGGTCCAGACGCTCAAATGGTCGCCGGGCGCGTAATGGGCGAGATCACCTGATTGCTCGTCGCGCCCGCCCGAGCAGAACCTCTTGTCGTAGCGCTCGACGATCTGGCCCGAATCGCTGATGACATATGAGCTGTTGTGAGGCTTGTGGGTGTCGCCGAACCGATGAGCCGAACCAAGGACCACCCACATCCGCAGCTGACGGGCGCGTTCAGCCACCTCGGCAGTGGCGTCTCGAAGCCGGTCCCAGTCAAAGTCGGCGAAGGACTCGAAGTCCGTCCCGGCATAGCCGGACAACGAGCCCTCCGGAAAGTGGACGACCCGCGCGTCGCCCTGGTGCGCCAAGCCCATTTGGCGCGTGATGCATCGAAGGTTGATGCGAATGTCCTGTCCTACGGGGAATTGGCAAGTGGCGACCTTGAGTACGGGCATCTCCTCATGATGCCCACCGATAGCGACCGCTGTCACTGACTGGGCTCGTAGGGTTGGTCATGCGCCCCAAACCACCTGGCGTTCGGGAGGCACGTGCGGCTGCGACGCGGAGAACGCTCGTTACGTGGACGGCGGGCAGTGGACGGTCTGGCGACAGCCAAGCCGCGGAGAACGTTCGGCATCGAGGCCAGCGGCGACGACGGAACACGCGAACAACTAGGCTCCATGCGGTCCACCAGAGACTTTGAGGAGCTGAGGTGCCCGGGCAACCACGCACGCGTTGACGCAATAGGTCACTTGTCGACCTGTCATCGCGTGCTGCTGTGATGTGCGGCACAGCGAACTCACCCAATGGGCTTGTTCTGACACCTTCCGGCGTGCGACAGGCCATGGGGCATCGGCTCAGTGTCTCAAAGGAGCTACCACTGTGTCTCCCTTTCTTCTTGCTTGCCTGGCATACCTGACCGTCGCGCTCCCTGGTTCCACCCTCGGTCTGCTGTGGCCGTCGATGCGGCTCAGCTTCCACGAGCCGCTCGGGGCCCTCGGGATCTTGCTGGCATTCGGCGTGACAGCTTCGGTCGCTTCCAGCGCAGCCACCGGACGCGTCCTGTCCCGAATAGGCGTGGGCCCGCTTCTGGCCCTCGGCACCCTGCTGACCGCGGTGGCGTTGGCGGCGGAAGCCTTCGCGCCGTCACTGTGGGTACTCACCGGCGGGTTCGTGCTCTTCGGGCTCGGTTTCGGGTGCACGGACTCGGCTCTCAACGCGCACGCCGCTCACAATTTCGGCGCGCGCCAGATCAACTGGATGCACGCCAGCTTCGGCCTCGGTTCTGTCATCGGGCCACTACTAGTCACGGCGTTCTTGAGCAACGGGGTCAGTTGGCGTTGGACCTACGGGACGATGGCGATAGCCCTGGCGGTCCTCGGCTGGGTGTTCGCCCTGGTCCACCGGCGCTGGGAGGCTGGGCCGCACCCGGTGGCGACGCCGCTGCCCGACCCGGAGGCGAACGTGCCCGGGGCCCCCGCTAGAACAGGACGCCGGAAGCCTCTGGCAACAGTCGTCCTCGGCGGCCTGATCTTTGCCGCCGTCGAGTGTGGTATCGAGTCCGGCGCTGGCATCTGGGGCTACGTGTTCTTGACCGATGGTCGGGGTCTGTCCCACGAGGCTGCAGGTGTGGCCGTCGCGGCTTACTGGGCGATGATGTTCGTCGGACGGGCGGTCCTGGGCCCGGTTGCGGAGCGTATCGGCTCAGGCCGCGTCCTGACCAGCGCAGTTGGGGGCGTCACCGTCGGTGTCGGGCTCATGACGATGCCCGGACCGGACGTTGTGGCCGTGATCGGCATGATGATCCTCGGCTTGGCAGCCGCGCCGATCTTCCCCCTGCTTACCCTCACGACGCGGCAGAGGGTCGGTGCAGGGGATGTCAGAGGAACCACGAGGACGGTGAGCCTCCAGGTCGCGGCTTCGGCCATCGGTGGCGCCGCGTTACCAGCGGGCATAGGACTGGTGATCGGGGTGTTCAACGCGAGAGTGCTCGCGCCGTCGTTGCTCCTCCTCGGCCTGGCAATGTGCGCCGTCTACGGCCTCATGTCACATCTGAGCCGAGCAGGCGGCAACCTGACATGAGGAGGGCGGGGTGAGGGTGGGCAGTGCCCGGTGGACCCGACGGCGAACGAACCCGGCTCTTGAGCGATAATGCCGGAATGGGGGATCGCAACGTGTTGGGCGGGGATCTGGAGCCCTGCGGCACCGACCCGCTCACCGGCTTCTATCGGGACGGGTGCTGCCGAACGGGAGCCGAAGATCGGGGAAGCCACACAATCTGCGCGGTGGTCACCGCTGAGTTTCTCGAGCACCAGCGACGCATCGGCAACGATCTCATTACTCCGATACCTCAGTTTCGCTTCCCCGGGCTCGTGCCCGGGGATCGATGGTGTGTGACCGCGATGAATTGGCTGCGCGCCCACGAAGACGGCGCGGCTGCGTACGTAGTGCTCGCCTCGACTCATGAACGGGCACTCGAATTCGTTCCCCTCGCGGCGCTTCAGGAGCACGCGGTAGACGTCCCCGAGAGCCCCGGCGACCTCGGAGATTGAACGTTCGTGAGCTCGGATCTCACGGGCTAGCCGAAACCGGCGAGGACTGCGGCTTTGTCGACCACCGGGTGGGCGACTCGTGCCCGCATTCGGAGGAGCCCGAAGGGACCCTCGTGTCGTCAGGAGTGCGCCTCCCCTCGCTCTTGGCGGCGCAGTCAGCTGCAGCCCGCGGGCAACGGCAGGCCGGATCGCCGAAGTACTGGTCGTGAAGTGCGGACAAGAGGAGAACCAACATGACGAACGCAGGACCTCCGCAGATGTCGCCCGCGCCGCCGAGGCCGAACCGCTGGCCGACGCTGCCCGTTTCCGAATGGGCCCCAACCCGCGACACGCTGCAGCTGTGGACCCAGATCGTCGGCAAGGTTCGTCTTGCCAACACGCCGACGGTCAACCACTGGTGGAACGTGACGCTCTACGTAAGTGCCCGTGGCTTGACCACCTCTCTCATCCCCCACGCGCAGGGTCCGTGCTTCCAGATCGACCTCGACCTGCAGGACCATCAGCTACAGATCGTTACCACTGCGAACGAGCACCTTTCGTTCCAACTGGAGTCGCTTTCGGTCGCCGAGTTCTACACCCGGCTCATGTCCCGGCTCGACGACCTCGGCGTCGGCACGATGATCTGGCCCATGCCCGTCGAGATCGAGGGAGCCATCGCTTTCAGCGAGGACCACGCCCACGCGGTCTACGACCCAGACCAGGCGCACCGTTTCTGGCTGCTCCTGGTGCAGGTGTCGCGGGTTTTCCAGCTCTTCCGCAGCCAGTTCATAGGCAAGTCCAGTCCCGTCCATCTGTTCTGGGGGGCGTTGGACCTGGCCGTCACACGCTTTTCCGGACGAACTGCACCGCCGCATCCTGGAGGCGTCCCGAACTGTGGACCTGAGGTCATGCACGAGGCCTACTCCCACGAGGTGAGCAGCTGCGGCTACTGGCCCGGCGGCGAAGCCGAAGGAATCTTCTATTCGTACGCGTATCCTGAACCGCCCGGATACCGCGACACGAAGGTCAGCCCCGACGGGGCCTATTTCAGCGAGGCTCTTGGAGAATTTGTGCTCCCCTACGAAGCCGTTCGCACTGCCGCCGATCCCGACGTCGTCCTGCTCGACTTCCTACAGTCGAGCTACGAGGCCGCCGCCGACTGCGCTCAGTGGGACCGCCAGGCGCTAGAACGGCACGCACGAGAGCCGATCGACCTTCGTCACGGTCGGAGCGTCTAGAGGGGAGAGACTCCGTTGGCAACACAGTGCACGCATCTCGACGCCATCAAGTCGGTTGAGCCGTCAAGCTGGGGATGTGAGGACTGCATCCGGATCGGAGGGAAATGGGTACACCTTCGGCTCTGCATGACGTGTGGACACGTTGGCTGCTGCGACAGTTCCCCGAACCGCCATGCGACCGCTCACTGGCATCAGCACCCCGACCACCCGATCATCCGCTCCTACGAGCCAGGTGAGGACTGGTGGTGGTGCTACGCCGACGAGCTCTTCTTCGACGTGGCCGGGGCACCTCCGGCTCCGTCCCACCCCTGATTCCCGGTATCGAATTCAGATGCGACACCGCTCGAGTATGGAAGCGGCTGCGATGCGAGCTCGACGGCAGCAGCGAATGCGGCCATCGACGGAAACTCCCAGTCCGGCCTCACGCTGGCAGGCGGGGCCGGGGTGGCCCCCCAACCGGGACGTCCGTCGCGACGGTTGATCCATACGGTGGAAAGTCCGGCGCTTTTTGCCGGGACGTGATCGTGGAAGAGGCTCTGGGCAACGTGAAGCAACTTGCCTTGCGCGACTCCGAGCCCGCCGACCTCTTTGACCAGCACCTCGAAATTGCGAGCAGCGGGCTTGTAGGAACCGATGTCCTCTGCGGTCAGGATCAGGTCGAACACCACGTCCAGCAACCGGTTGCTGGCCGCGAAAGACTGCCGATCGACGTTGGAGAGGATTATCAGCTTGAAGTGCTCGCTCAGGGCCGACAGAGCATCATGCGAGTCGCCGTACGCGGGCCAATCCGGAACAGACGCCGCCAAGCTGTGTGCCTCCTCGGCCGAGACGCCGACGCCGAGTTGTCGCCCGAGCGACGAAAAACTGCGCGCCAGGACGTCGGGGTACGGTTCGGCCGGGTACTCGCGTTCGATCCGCGCCTCGTGATCCGCGTAGGCGCTCAGCAATGACTCCTCGTCAAGGTCCAGGCCGCGCGAGCACGCCCAAGGCCCGAGAACTGCGGCGAGGCCGGCTTCCCAGTCGATAAGGGTTCCGTAGCAGTCGAAGCTCAGCGCCTCGTATTCGGTCAACTGCATCGCGCCCTCTCCTCGATCGCCGGCGAGCTCAGTCGACTCCGTCCACCACATAGAGAATCGCTCGAGCGGCGCCCTCGCGGAGCTTACGAATTGCGGCGTATTCCTCACTCCGGTGCCAGTCGAGAGCGGCCTGCCTGGTCGGGAACTCCAGCACAACGGTGCGACTAGCTGGCAATTCACCCTCGAGCGCCTCGGCGTCGCCGCCCCGAACCAGGTAACGACCGCCTGCTGCGGCGATGTTCGGGGTCGCTTGCGCCTTGTACTCCTCGTAGCGCTCAGCATCGAGGACCTCACCTTGGTAGATCACGTAAGCCGCCAATGGTCTTCCTCCCGGTTCGGAATCTCTCGCGGACGGCGTCTCGGTCCGGCTAGCCCGTACGACGTTAGCAAGGCCACGATCCTGCGAGTCAGGGACAAATGTCTTGTCGCCACGCGTCGCTTCCCGCTCGGTGTGCAAGCGCGGCCACGTCCTGGACCAGCCGCGGGCTCGACCTGTGCGCCCACACCTTGCGCCAGCCGAGGCCAGCTGACTCTTCCTGCCGGGTTCTTGGTGTGGGTTCTCTCTGACACAGCTGGCCACGGCTCTTCCTAGACCTCGCGCTTCTTCGGCTCTCGAATTTCGCCGAGGGCTGGCGTACGTCAGCCTTTGTGAGACCGATCAAGTGGATGGTCAACAATGGTGACTGAGAACTGTGCCGAACTCGTCGCCCGCCAGCGGACGAACGTCGCCAACAGACCGGCCTTGGCCGTGCGCTGACTGCGATGGTCCGCGCAGCGCCTCGCGGCCTGGCGGGACGCCTACCACAGGAGTTGCCGGTCTGGCCCCAACGGCTGCGGTGTCCTCTGCCTCAGCCAACGGGTCGTGGTAAACGGGGGCATGGGAACATTCAAACTCGGCCGCCTCTCGAGCGTCCCGGCATCGGGCCGGCTCGATCTGTTGGCCGCGCCGACCCAGAGGGCGCTGGCCGAGGCGGGCCTGCTCGACGACGTCGGCGTGGTCCAGATCGATCCGGCATTCTCGGACACCGCCACGACACAGCAACAGTTCATGCTGGAACCCGACTCGCTCGCCAACTGTGTCGTCGTCGGCGGCAAGCGCGAGGGGGTGGAGCGGTTGGCGGCCTGTGTCGTGCTCGCCACGACCCGCGCGGACATCAACGGAGTCGTCAAGCGCTTCCTCGACGTGCGCAAGGCGTCGTTCCTCCCGATGACCCGCGCTGTCGAGCTCACTGACATGGAGTATGGAGGGATCACGCCCATCGGCCTTCCGTCCAGCTGGCCTGTGCTCGTCGACCGAAGGGTTATCGAGACCGATGTCGTTCTCATCGGGTCCGGCGTGCGTCGCTCCAAGGTCCTGCTCCCCGGACCTCTGCTCGCTCGGTTGCCGGGAGTCGAGGTGATCGACGGGCTCGGCGTATAGCAGTGTTCTCAGCTCCGCCAGTCTTGGAGCAAGGCTTGCCGGACCCTCCTAGGAGCGGACCCAGGGGCACGCGTTCGGTAAAGGCAGCCGCCGACCCCGCGCACACGCAAGGCTTCGTGGATCGCGCCGAACGGACCGGAAACGCCGCTTGGGTGACGATATCGGAGAACACGCGGGGCTCCGGTCTCGCCGAGAACGGATCTTATGGCCCTGTCCTGCAGACTTATTGTGGACCTGGGGTTCGAAGCCGGCACTTTGGGATTAGACGGTCACGTTGACCAGTTCCGGAGCGTCTCGCACCGTCCTACAACGTCTGCAGTTGGGCCCCTGAACTGAATAGGTCGCTCAGCTCTCCAGCGGGACACGTGTGGACGGTGCCGGACGGCTCGGGAAGCGCAATGTTGTGTTGGGTGGCGCCTTCTGCTCCAGCCGGGGGGCGTCGGGGGCCGAGAGCGCGGATCTGCGACTGGCGGTCTCCGCTGTCTTCGATCAAACCGCCTTGAGGAGCCTCACTGTCGCCCGCGCCTCGCAACCCCGTGAACGCTTGGCGTACTCGGTCTTGAAACGGTAATCGAGCACCCTAAGGTCGTGCTCGGCCGCGAAGTCCATCACTCCGTAGAACACAACGCCGAAGTACACCGGGAGAGTGCCCTGTGCCTCGTAGTCGAAACCGGCGTGACTCGCCCACGCATTGCCACGGTGCACGAGCAACTCCATGAACCCGACGACGCGATCACCGACCCGTGCGACGACGCCGTATGTTGATTCCTTGATGGCTTTGCGCAGAACGCTCAGTCTCGCAATACTCGAGTCGCAGTCGTCGTCAATGTCATATTTGTTGTGGAGGTTTACTATAAGGGGCGCAACGGTTCTGATCAGGTCCGGGGTCAGCGGCTCGACGGTAATGGAAACCCCGCCCTCCCTCAGCTTGCGGAGTTCCCTCCGGATCATGTTGCGCTGAATGCTCGGGAACGAGTCGATGTAGCCCTCCAAACCTCCTACGGGTGGCATCAGAACTAAGTGATCTGGCCCGGGAATCTCGCGATAACCGCGATCTCGCAGGACATCTCGAAGCAATATGTCGCCTCCGTCGACGCAACGGCACACCACCCACGGCTCGCCATTTCGCCGAGCTATGTCCTCGGCTTCAGCAAACAGCCTGCTAACTACCTGGCGCCGGGTCTCCTCTCCGAGGCTCGGCAGAGTCAGGGCGCCCGTGCGACCGTCGTAGAGTCCACCTGTGAGCCGCGCTCGCACCACATCCATGCCGGGGAGCACACCGTCGAGCCGCATCAGCTTGTCCGCCACTTGGTCGTCAAGTCGGTATGTGACAAGCCCACCAACCAGCGTCCCATTCGTTCGCGCAAGCACGTGCTCAGGGGCTTTGTTGCCGAATACTTCAAGGACGTGCAGCACCTTCGCCGATAGGAAAACTTCGTGAGAAGGGAGTTCTATCCCGTCGCCAATCACGAGTTCGTCCCAGCCGATCAGGCTCGCCGCGGAATGCTCCACCGTCACAGTGAGTTGCATAGGGTCTCGGCTGGAAGTGCCGTCAGTCGGCATGCGGCGATTTCTCTTGCATCCAGCGCTACTTTAGCGTCACAACGGATCCCTCGAAACGCGCTGCGCGAGAAGGCCATTGCCGGTTGTTCCATCGCTAACGACGGTTCGTCGTGTAACGGGCATTCAGCTGATGGGAGCTGGTGGCAAGAGTTGAAATCATCACATAGGAGCAGACGGAGACCATCAATACCTGTGCTGCGATCACGTCGGGATCCTGTCCGCTCGTGGTGACCCAGATCACCAAGCGGCTCCGCACACCCGAAGCCGCCCTGGATCGACTCGCCAGGGACGCTGAGTCGCTCGGTGATGCAGGGCACGGGAGTGAGCCCTTCTTGCGTGAGCTCTGCCCGAGGTGCGGGAGGCCGTCCTCGAGCAGCCAGCCGACAAACTCGGCAACCCTCGGGTCCTATTCGGTTTCGCGGTTTCGCGGTGGGCCTGTCGCAGTGGGCCGCCCGGGGCTCGAACCCGGCACCTTGGGATTAAAAGTCCATCCGGACCGGTGCGGAGGCGTCTTGAAGCGTCTTGCCTCGTCTCAGATTTGCCGTCTGAACAGGGCATACGTGTTTCGAGCGAGACGCTCGGGGACGGTCGCAGACGCGTTCGGAAGTCGAATGTTGGGTGAATGTTGGGTGGGTGACGGCTACTCAGCCGGGGTGATCAGACCTTCCATCGACGTTTGGGACGGCTCACCGGGCGCCCCGGGCATAGGAACAGAGGCTCGCCGCACGGTCTCTCAGGCGGGCGGGAACAGTCACATCTCCGAGGCAGCGTGCGAGCGGAGGTACTCGCGCAAGTACGGCAAAGCGAAGTCGACGTAGCCACGACGAACGGGCTCGATGAGCTCAGCGGCTACGAGGCGGAGGCGGTACTGACTCGCATAGTTGACATCGACGTTGAGCCGCCGCTGAACATCTGCCATCTTGGACGGCCCGTCGTCCTTTGCCATTGCGAGCAGGAAGGACCTGTCGATCTCGGAGGCGTCGGCGATTGCCGGCTCGTGCACTAGGGAGCCGAGCCGTCTGAGCGCGTCCGAGACCCCGAGGCGGGCGTCTTCCATCGAGATCTCAGGTTCCGGTGGGTGACGGCGCCATACCCTCGCCCCGACGAGCTGGATGAGGAATGGGTATCCGCGAGTTCCCTCCACCATCTCGGCGAGCACGTCATCGGCTAGTCGACGCCCGTTCGCCTCGACCGGCTCCCGGATCGCTCGAGCCACGTCATCACGACCGACCGAGCCCAGGTGGTGGCGCTCGGCTCGACGTAGAAAGGTCAGCACCTCGTCGTTCACGACGTCGCTCACCGCCGACGCAAGGCCGGCACCGACGAAGGCGACCTCACGTTCTTCCCTGAAGGCATGCTGCACCGTCGTGGCAAGCTCGCGCAGCTCACCGATCTGGTTGCGATGAATCTCGTCGAGGGTTATGAGCAACCCGGTGCCGTTCTCGGCGAGCAGATCGGTGAGCAGTGTCACCTGGTTCCGCAAGCCGACACCCACCAGATGAGCCTCGACGACATTCCAGCTCGCTCCGCCCGAGCTGAACGGTCCGGTGATGCCAGTCAGCCGACGCCGCACGGCCTTGGGATCGTGCTCCCTGAGCAGGCCAGGAAGATGCTGACGGACGATCCGGTCGACGAATCCCGGTGATGCCGTATCACTGATGACCACCCAGCCGTGCTCACGCGCACGGTCTTCCACGGCGTTCAGCATCACCGTCTTCCCGGAGCCTCTCGCCCCCGTGTAGATCGTCGCCCGCCCCGCAGAGCCAGGGCCGTCCTCGAGCGCTTCGGCGAACTCGTCTATCAAGTCGTCGCGTCCGACAAGAAGTGGCGGGCTTACGCCGAAGCTCGGTTTGAAAGGGTTGGGCACAGTCGAATCATACTTGTTCTTTAGAGTCCTTTAGAGTCTTTAGAGATCGTTAGAGATATAGAAAGCGAGTCGATCGTGGTCAGGCCGTCACCAACCTGACCTTGAGTGGGTCAGCCCGCGGTGCGTAGACGATCGACCGTGATTTCGGTCATCGAGGATCGCGCCCTTCGGAGGTGAGACCGACTGAGCCAGGTGCTTGCGACGCGCCACATCGGGTGGGCCGGTTGCGTACTCGGGTCCTAGTAGCGGCCTATCAGAGCGCGTTGACAGCGCGCTCAAGATCGCGCCGATTGACGATTCGCTCGATCACGATCCCCGGGGGATCGCTGTAGTACAGCACCCGCCAGTTGCCGACCCGCAGTCTGTACCACCCGGGATGGCCGG
>JBEKBX010000020.1:0-61405 GCA_050015175.1 Acidimicrobiales bacterium
GACAACTACTGGTTCACCGTCGAGGCCCTGGTGGGCACCAAGTGGGTGAGCGTGCAGTCGGCCGCGACCGGTGAGACCACGATCGCAACCTCGGGGACGGAGTGCCAACAGCCATGAAAGGCCTGCCACGAGCTCGGACCTCGCCAGGCAAGCGTTGTGCCGTTGCCGCCCCGGAGTCAAAGTACACTCGCTGTAGTCGACTGATCCGAGGCGAGGAGTGAGTCTGATGCGACTCAGGCGCAAGATCGTGACCATCGTCGTCAGTGTCACCTGCAGCTTTGCCCTCGCGGCGTGCGGACAACAAGTCGTCGCCCACCTCACCGCAGCACAGTCGGTCCGCGCAGCTTTCACCAGCGCGTTCGACAGTCCCACGACTCAGATCACAGTCACCGCACAGGGTCTTCCCGGACAGGCGAGCATCGCCGACAACAGCGTCTCGGTGGTGCTCACCACATCTAGGGAGAATGGCTCGACCTCCATCGACGACCAGGCCGTGGACATCTCGATCGACTATCAGTCCGCATACCTCGTCGACATGCGCTCGGTGAACGGGGCGGAGTACTTCCGCCTCAACCTCAAGTACATAGAGGGCCTCGCCGGCCCAACGGCGATGGCCTCTGCTTCGAGGACACTCGACCAGCTGGCTCAGCGCCCTGGCTTCGAATTCATCCACGACGTCCTGCTCGGCAACTGGGTCGGCGTCTCCACAAGCACGCTCGCTGCTTTTGGCCACCAACTCTCCCCTCAGCTCCCGAGCGCGTATTCGTCAATCTCCGGCCTGCAGAAGGCCAGCGGTATCAGCTCTTCTGTCGTGAGCTCTTGGATGCAGTCGGTGCGCACGTGGTTGAGCGTGCACCAGACCAAGACCGGCGAGTACTCGGCGAGCCTCCCGATTCGAAGCTTCGCCGGGTCCATTCTGCAAAGTCTCGCCAAGCCCTTGTCGACGTATTCGAGCGAGCCATTCCTGTCCCCCTCGCAGCTTTCGAAGACGATCGACGAGATTCCCGCGGATCTTTCCCTTCACGCGAACGTCTGGGTGTCTGACGGTTCCGTGAGCAAACTGCAGATCCTCATCCCGAACTCCACCGGCTCCATCGTCCTCGCCATCTCCCATCCGGCAGCGTCAGTCCAAGTTCCGGCCGCCGCGACGATGCTGACCGAGGGCGACCTCACCACGATATTCGGGACGGTTTCCGGCCCCCTCTCCAAGGCGCTGGGCTCCAAGGGAAGTGGCCTGCTGAGCACGCTCTGAGCCGGAGCAGCCGCCGAGAATCAGGTCCTCCGGCCGGCCAGGTAGGCGTTTGCCACACGTTCGTCGATCCAGCGCGGCACCGGGACGACGACGTCGGCCCTAGGCACCTTGGCAAGGGCGATGGCCTCCAGGCATCTGGCCTGGAGGGCAAAGCCCAGATCCATCGACTCGATCGAGTTCCCGAGGGGTCGCGGGCCGTTCAGATTGACCATGTGACCGCCGCTCAAGATGTGGATCCTGCGGCCGTCCTCGAGGACGACGGTGTCGATGCCCTCGCTGGAGCTCCTGACATCTCTCACGCTCGAATGCGTCGCGATCTGCGCAACGGCGATCTCGGTCGGGAAGTGACCGGCATTGGCAAGGATGACACCGTCGTGGAGATCAGGGATGTCTGCGGCGGTCAATACGTCCTGTGCGCCTGTCACAGTGATCACGATGTCCGCCCCCGCCAGTGCTTCGGCGCGCCCGGGCACGTCGAAGCCGTCCAGACACGCCTCGAGCCGCTTCAGGGGATCAGGGTCCACGACGCTGACGTTCGCGAAGGCATTCTTGAAGTTGACGGCCACGCCTTTGCCGCACGCACCGTAGCCGAAGACAGCGACACGCCGGCCGTTCGTGATCCGGTTGGTGATTCGCAAGAACGACTCCAGCACGCTTTGGCCGACCGCGTGGTAGTTCTCGGCGAACTGCTTGATAGGGCTGTCGTTGATGACGAGCACCGGGCGCCCGATCTGCTCGCGCAGCGGCGCGAGCCGCACCCGGCCCGATGTCGTCTCCTCGGTCCCGCCGAGCAAGTGACCGTAGGGGGCCTCCAGGTAACCGACGAAGAGGTCACCCCCGTTGTCGAGGAGGAGGTCGGGCTCGGACGCGAGCACCTCTCGCAGGTGGGCGTCGTGCTCGTCGGCGTCGGTGGTCGGGCCGCCGACGACTTTCACACCGTTCGCGCGCAGATACTCGACGGCTTCGGGCTGCGTGCTTGCGAGGTTCCCCGTCGAGAGCACCTCGGCCCCTCCCCGCCGCAGCGTCAGGAGCAGTGCGACTGTCTTGGGCTCGAGGTGGATCCCGGTCCCAATCCGTCTCCCGGCGAAGGGCTGGCTCGAGTCGAACTCCTCACCGATCCCGGCAAGGAGACGGCAATTCCCGATGACCCACTCAATGCGTGACTCCATGGCTGCCTCCGCGGTTAATCATGGACGATCGAAGCGGGACGCGAGCCGGTCTCGTCCCCGGCAACGGCCACGACTCCAGGACGTCAATCTAGAGACGAGTGGGGATCCTCAAAGACGACCGGGCCCACGAGCCCGATGGTGATCCTCCCGTGCGACGGCGCCGACGGCCCGCCCGCGTCGAGGCTCGGTTGCTCAGGAAACGCTCGTCAACGCCAGAGTCTGAAGCGAATCGGTCAGCGACGGCAAGAACGTGAACCCATCGACGCCCTTGCCGAGCACCGCATAGTCATAGCTCGAGAAGAGCCACACCCAGACGGCGTTGCGGGTCAGGGTCGCCGACAGCTCCTGGTAGTACGTCATGCGCTTGGCCGCCGAGGATGACTCGTCGCCTTCGGCGAGCAGGTTCTGGAGCCTGGGCGAGCTGTAGCCTGCCGGCACGCCTAGGTCGGCCTTCTGCCCGAAGTACCGGCCGTACATCGCATAGGGGTCCGGGTCGGCACCGTTCCAGGCAAAAGCCGCCTGGAAGTCGCCCTTCAGCCAGAGCTGATCGTAAGCGCCACTGGCCAGGTTCTGGATGTTCATGTTGATCCCGACCTGAGCCAACTCGCTTTGGACCGCCTTCGCCTGAGCAAGGCTCGTGGGGTCGAGGTCGACAGAGGTGATGGCGGTGAACGAGAAGCCGGACGGGTCGCCAGCCAGCTCGAGATAGTTCTTGGCTGTCGCGAGGTCCGTGGTGGGGCACAGCGCGGAGATCGGATTCGAGGCGAACGGTCCGACGGGGATCGGCCCGACGACCTGGCCCTGTCCCGAGACGGCATCATTGACGATCTGCTGGCGGTTGATCGCACATGCGAGCGCTCGCCGGTTGTTCACGTTTGCGAGGGGCCCCGTCTTATCTTGGAGCATCAAGGCCCGGTACGACAGGTCGAGAACTCTTTGCACCCTGTCGCCGGTCGAGGGCTTGGCAGCTCCCGGCTGGGTGAACAGGCCCAGCTGGACGGCGTTCGCTCTGATCGCCGAGCTGATGGATTGTGAGGTGGGCATCGCTTCGATTTTCACGGATGCCTGCCGCACACTGCCGTGCCAGTAGTGCCGGTTCGCGTTCAAGATCAGGTAGTTGCCGGGGCTCCAGCTGGAGAAGACATATGGTCCCGTGCCATCCAGCTTCGTCGCTACCGTGCCTGCGGCGATGGCTTTGATCGAGAGCATGGAGAGGTTGACCGAGGTGAGCCCGGACAGGATCGAGGAGTCAGGTCTACTGAGAACGAGCTCCACGACATAGCGGCCCTCGGGCACGACGGACTTCACGGCGGAGAGGTACGAAGCAGACGCATCACCGGTCTTCGGCGCCAGCGCCCGGGTGAGCGACGCGACCACATTGGCCGAGGTGAACACGGAGCCGTCGTCGAAGGTCACGCCCCTGCGGAGCCAGAAGGTGATCGCCTGGTTCCCATCGCTGAAAGCCCAGTTCGTCGCCAGGTCCGGCACGAGCTGCAGCTTCTTGTCGTACCGGACAAGCTGGTCGTACACGAGCCCGAGCGCCTGAAAGTCGACGATATTCGTGACTGTGTCAGGGTCGAGACTCTCAACGCCCGAGGTAGCCGCGACGACGAACGTGCCACCGTCGGACGCATAGGAGGTCTGTGCGCGCGGTGTTGCGTCCACAGAGGAGCAAAGCGCGCTCGACAAAAGGACGCTCGTCCCAATCGCTATGACGCTACGGAGAACGTTCCTATGCCTCACGAACCACTTCCAAGCCGTTAGTGCGGTGTACGTGACCGTAACACATTATTGCGGTTAGGTTAAGCGATCGGCCGGTGAGCAGTCGGATCGCTCACCTGACCGACGTTGATCCGAGCCTGTCCTTGGCTGACGGAGGTCACAAGCTCCGGTTCTGGCACGGACGGGCGTTCGCGGTCGCCTGTCGGCGAGAATGAGTCGGCATCTGCAACGAGCCCGTCACGACCAAGGGAGACACGCAGGATGACGACCACCGTCATCGTTACTCGTCTGTGCGAGGTGCTGCCTGAGAGCCGGGTCGACACGACCGCGATCACGCTCACCGTCAACGCCCGCGACGGTGGCTTCTACGAGTACCGGCCCAAGGCGGTCGTCCGGGTCGCGAACGAGGAGGAGGTGCGCGCTCTGCTCGGTGCCGCCCGCGACCTACGCTTGCCGGTCACCTTCCGAGCCGGCGGCACAAGCCTCGCGGGCCAGGCAGTGGGCGAGGGGATCATTGCCGACTGCAGCCACGGCTTCACCGGGATCGAGGTCCTCGACAGTGGTGCCCGGGTGAGGTGCGAGCCGGGTCCGACCGCGGAAATGGTGAACCGGGTGCTGCGTCCCTACGGGCGCAGGATCGGGCCCGATCCTGCCTCGATCCGCGCCGCTCGGATCGGCGGGATCATCGCCAACAACTCCAGCGGGATGATCACGGGCGTCAAGCTCAACGCCTACCACACGATGAACTCGATCCGGTTCGTGCTGGCGGACGGGTCGGTCTGGGACACGGCGATCGGCAACGAGCACGAGCGCTTCGCCCGCGAGCGCCCTGACCTGGCACAGGGCCTCGTGGAGCTCCGTGACGAAGTGCGGACCGACGCCGACCTCGTCACGCTGATCAGCAAGAAGTTCTCGATCAAGTGCGTGACCGGGTACGGGATCAACGCCCTCGTCGACTTCGACGATCCGTTGGCCATCCTCGCGCACCTCCTCGTGGGCTCAGAGGGCACGCTCGGCTTCATATCCCACGTCGTGCTGGGCACAGTCCCGCTCGATCCCGAGCGTTCGGCGGCGCTCTTGCTCTTCGAGAGTCTCGAGACGATGGCGAACGCCATTCCCACAGTAGAGGCGACAGGTCCGAACGCGGTCGAGTTCCTCGACGACGCCTCGATGCAGGCCGTCTCTGGCATCGACGGCCTGCCCGACCTCGTCAGGACCCACCCGAAAGGATCGGCAGCGCTGCTCGTCGACTACCAGCGGACAACCCAGGACGCCTTGAAGACAGCCGTCGCGGCTGCCCTCCCCAAGCTGAAAGCGCTCCCAGGCCTGATCGTGATGAGTGACTTCAGTACGACGCCCGCGAGCCACGCGCGGTTGTGGCGCGTACGCGAGGACCTGTTCGGGATCGTCGGCGGCTCCCGCACTCCTGGCACGACGGTGCTGCTCGAGGACATGGCAGTGCCGTTGGACGAGTTCGCGAAGTTGCTGACCGGCCTCGAAGCGCTGTTCGCCAAGCACGGTTACACCCAGCCGGGGCAGGGCGTCCAGTTCGGGCACGCGAGCGCCGGCAACGCACACTTCGTGTTGACTGCGGACTTCACCCAGCAACGGGAGATAGACAGGTTCATGGCATTCACCGAGGACTCCGTCATTCTGGTCGCCGACCAGTTGAACGGCTCGTTGAAGGCCGAGCACGGCACCGGTCGCGCGATGGCCCCGTTCGTGTCGCGCGAGTGGGGCGACAAGGCGTACTCCCTGATGAAGAGGATCAAGAAGGTCGTCGACCCCGAGAACCTGTTCAATCCCGGCGTCCTCATCAACGACGACCCCGATGTCGTCAGCAGGAACATCAAGCGCACGCCGCCTGTCTCGCCGCTGATCGACAAGTGCATCGAGTGCGGCTTCTGCGAGCACGTCTGCCCGAGCCGCCTCGTCACGCTCACTCCCCGCGGCCGGATACAGGTCTCGCGCAAGCACGTCGAACTCCTCGCGAAGGGGGACGATTCCGCTGCCGCGGAGCTATGGCGTCAGTACCAGTACGCGGGGATCAACACCTGCGCGGCCGACGGCATGTGCGGGACTGAGTGTCCGGTCGGGATCAACGTCGCCGAGTACTCCGCCGAACTGCGCGCGGAGCGAAACAACAAGGCCGAGACAGCCTTCGGCTCGCTCTTGGCACGCCGCTACGCCGAGGTCGAGAAGTTCGCGCGGGGTGGTCTCGCAATGGGCGTGCTCGCCAACAAAGCCCACGCGATGGAAGCCCTCACAAAAGGTGTCCACAAGCTGATCCCCTTCTCTCCGGTCTGGTCACCGGCGATAGGCAGCAGCCCGACGCCCGTCTTCCGTACCGAGAACGCACCCGAGGTCGTCTACTTCCCCGCGTGCGTGACGCGGATCATGGGCTCCTCGAATCTCGCCAAGCCGTCGGTCACCGCGACCGTGCTCACGCTCGCCGACCGCGCGGGCATCAAGGTTCGCCTGCCCAAATCGGTGGCCGGCGTGTGTTGTGGCCAGATATGGGAGCACAGGGGCTACGCAGCCGGCCAGAGGTACATGGCGAACCACCTCGTAGACTCCATGTGGAAGTGGACCGATGGCGGCCGGCTGAGGGTCATGTGCGACGTCACGTCGTGCACAAAGACGATCCTGCGCGATATCACCGACCAGCTCACGGAAGAGAACGTGAAGCGCCACAGGAAGATGACGGTCGTCGACATCGCCCCGTGGCTCTTGGAAGACGTGCTGCCGAGGCTCGAAGTCACCAGACCAAAACGAAGCGTCGCTCTCCACCCGACCTGCGCCTGCGTCGAGCTCGGCGTCGACAAGCACGTGCAGGCCATCGGCGAGGTGTGTGCGCGCGAAGCGGTGACCCCCGCGCACTGGGGTTGCTGCGGCACCGCCGGCGACCGCGGCTTCATGTACCCCGAGTTGAGCGACGGTGCCCAGCGCGACGAGCACGCCGAGCTTGCCGGGCGAGATTTCGATGGCTACTACTCGCTCGCCCGCACTTGCGAGATCGGCCTCAGCCAACGCTCCGGGCACGAGTACGAGTCGATCGTCTACCTGGTAGAGGAAGCGACCCGGGGAAGCGGCACGACGAACAAGGCGCGGTGATCCGCGGGCACAACACTCACTGACGCGTAGGCCTCACGACCCGAGGGACCCCGCGTATCGTGGCCACCCGAACCTGCCGGTGACACCTTTGATGTTCGCCATGTTCCTGATCGCGGGCAGCAGGCCGTCGATCTCGGTCCGTCTCCGATCCGACAGCCCCAGGTAGAAGAACACGATGTTGGGCGAGACGTAGCTCCAATCGGCACCGGCTACGTCCCCACGCAGTGTCGCAAGAAGACTGGGCAGGCGGCTCGCCCGTGCGGCAGGAGCCACCTGGACCACTTCCGCCCTACGGCGTTGTTCAAACAAGATCGTCGGGGGCTGTTACTGCTGGCGGCTCCTAAGCACCCGCCGACTAAAGCGGCGGGAATCAGAGAGACCTACGCAATCGAGCGCACGCCGGACGCGTGACCAGACTTCACACCGCCGGTTCGTCCGTCGTGTCCAAAAGCCTACGACCGGGCGGGGTCAACGGCTCTTGTACTTCGGGCCTCCCTTGTAGTGCTGGGCTTTTGCCTTGGCTTTCTTGTAGTCGTTCTTCGCCTGCTTGCACGCCTCGTCGTGGGCAGCTGCAATTGGCTTCACGGCCTCCTCGAAGGCTTGAAGGATGGGCTTGTTGGCCTTCTCATATTCCTTTCGGAAAGGCGCGACACTCTTGTTGAATGCCTCGTCGGCGGCCGCAAGATCGAGCTTGTATTGGATGTAAGCCTTGTGGTACGCCTTTTCGAAAGGTGTGGTGTAATCCTTGGGACTCACAGTTGCGCCTCCTTGTCGTGACTCACTCCGTGATGCTTGTTTTCTCGTCAGGTTGAGTCAACGCGTCGACTCCTCGCCTTGAGCGTCCTGCTGCTTCGCCCACCACCGCCGGGCCGCAGTGTCACGCGTGACGATACCGACAACAAGGCGCCCAAGCCTCAGGCGGGGCGTGCGGAAACCTGTGAAGTGGGAGGACCGGCGGGCACCACGTCCCTAGTCGATGCACGCGCACAACGCGACAGCCCAACTCATCGATCGTCTCTGCGGGAGTGCACCTCTCCGCGAGGGCATGGACAGCTGGGCTACCGGCGCTTCTCAGCCGGGCAGGTTCAGCCAAGCTTCCCCTTCGTCGCGTCCAGGTTCTCGCCGACGACAGAGCTCCCGTGCTCCCGGACGAGTTCGAGGCGCCCCCGAAACTCATCGAGAACGGTCGCCAGAATGACGCTCGAACAAAGACAGCTCTCGATCGAGGCTTCAGTGCCCCGGCTCAGGGAATTCAACCTTCTCGTGGATCAGGATCCGCCGCTTCTCCAGCTCGGCGAACACGAGCTCAGGGTCGAAGGCTTCTTCGGGTGTGATCACCCCGGTCTGGCTCACCAAGCCCCTTGCCAACATCTGGGCCCCGATGGACATCGGTATCGCGACGTTACGTGTGTACGCCCGCAGGCCCTCCCAGCCCGCCACCGAGCCGTCTGAGGCGGGATGCGTGTGCCACAACGTGTGCACGCACGGCTTGCTGTCACACGTGCCCGTGACTTCGACGTGCAGGGCGTAGCCGTACAGATCAGTCTGGCTGCCTTCGGGAGCTTGCATGAGATAAGCGCCGATGGCATCCACGATGCCGAACTCGCAGTCGTTCAGCCGCACGGTGTCGTTGCGCAGGAAGCCCCAGTCGTAAAGCGCGCGAACCAGTTGCATGTTCTTCGGCGGCCAGGTGCCACGCACTTCGATGAGCCGAACACCTTTGTGGGCGAGGTTCTGTGCCAGTGTCCTGGTCTCGGCATGGGGGATGATGTACTGGGTCCCGGTGCCGTAGGGAGCCGGTAAATGGATCTCGCGTGGCCTGGCGAAGGGCGGCACCTGCACGAACCGGCCGTCCTCGTAGACGACACGTCCCGGCAATTTCGGGTCGTACTCGTAGGCCGTCGTCTCCATGATCGAGGCTGAGAACGCGATGGGCCGGTAAGCACCATGGCTCACTCGGACAGTGGTCACGGTGCCCATCTGATTGGCCGCGTGCATCGCCATCATTTGCGTTACGCCTGGTGTCATGCCGAAGCCAGGCACACACGTCCTCGCATAGGCTTCGAACACCGGCCTTGACACGTCCTCTTCACCGAAGCCATTGAGGTTGATGCCATGGCAGCCGGCCTCGGCAATGCACGCCGTCGAAAGCCCGTTCAAAGCGATCGTGGTCCCGTCCATGACAACGTCGTACCCGTGCATCTGTTCAATCGTCTTGTCGCGGTCCCGCACGTCGGTTCTCACGAAATCGACACGCGGGTCGCTCAGCCAGGAGACCACGCGGCTGCCCTCCGCCTCGTCACTGTCACCGACAGTTATGCGTTCAAAATCGGAGAAGTCGACAAGGTCGAGGACGGCCTCCCGGCAGATGCGACCCGCGCCGCCTAAGCAGAAGATCTTCATTGTCTCAGTCCTTTGCTCACCGCTGTTGCCGAGCGCTCGAGCCTGAGGGCGCCAGCGCGTTCGTATGCACTAGGTCAAGGGCCGCGACAAGTTGCTCGGGGCCGACGCCGACGTCACCCTACACGGACCTCCCACGGGCGCCCAAAGCGCCATCGGACAATACGAGCCGCCGAGACCTGTCAACAGGCGGTGCCGAACACGCACGTCGGCATTTCAGACGGTCGCCACCGTGCGGAGCGTCGATGAAGGATTGACCGTCGTCACATTGCAAGTGGGCGTTGCCCCCATGGCAGACTCCCTGCTGCATGCCCGTGTTGCATGATCTGAATGCGTCAGGCATCCGACAGCACGAACGCTTGCGTACTCGGCGTGACGGGTCCTCTCCCGCCTTGGTCCCAAGTGAGTGCTGTCCACAGATCGCTGACAGCATGACGAGGTCCCTGCTGAGGGCACCCTAAAGCTCGTCGGCATCGTGGCCCTGGGCAGGTGGACGAGCCGGGCGTAGCGACTATGTCGCTCGACCCGCGTTTCGATGGCCGAGCGGTTCCGACGTCCCAGGATGTCGCCCTCCCAGTGGCTTGGAGGGGGACGTAGCTCGACCTCGCAGGGACGGTTCATCTGCTTGGCGCCTGGCGTGGCAGTGCGAACTCGACAAGCGTCTCGGCCGGGCAGACGTTTTTGGCTGCTTGGCGAGTCCGCAGTTGACAGGTCAATTCCCTCGTCGGGTCGCGACCCTGGCGGCAGGTACGCCCGGCGTTAGGGGGTTAACGTTCAGCCGGTGTCGACAAGGGCTTGACGGGCGGTTCCTCTGCCCACTGGTAGTTGCACTCCGTGCAGGTCCGGTGCATGTGAGTTCCGCTCTTAAGGCGACACTCGCCCACCTCCAAAGGGCCGTGGTAGACGAAGGTGGCCGGGTTCCCACACTGAGGACAGGAGCGGATCTGGCTAAACGGCTCCACTTGTTCCTCCCTTCCCAACGTACGCTGGTATTGGTCACGATATAGCGGTTTCCCATCAAACTTGGAGCGGTATCTGAGCGACCGTCGTGCAGAGTCATCGCCGATCTCTCGAGTCAGCACGGCTGCTTCATAAGCTCCTCGCGGAGGACGACGAACCACACCCTGGGGATCCAACTTCGGCTCCCCACTGGCCCGGTCCCACGGTAGGCGTCACATTCGCGCATACCGCCGACGCATGTAAGGCTGGGCAAAGACGTCTCCATCGGCGATGATGATCCGGTGACACGGACAAAGTCGCGTCGCTCGTTTTCCGGGATGCCGGAACGCGAAGGCCGTTTCCTGGCCAATGCGCTTTTTCCATCTCTGCACGGATACAAGTCATCGTTCGCCGGGGCCGACGCAGTCGCCGCCGTGACGCTGCTCGCCGTCGCGGTGCCTGAGCAACTGGCAACCTCCAGGCTCGCCGGCATGCCCCCGATCTCCGCCTTTTACGCGTTCATCGCCGGCACCGTGCTCTTCGCCTTACTTGGGTCAAACCCGCAGATGTCGGTGGGAGGAGACTCCACGATCGCCCCGCTGTTCGCGGTTGGGATCGCACACCTCGCTCCGACCGACTCGTTCCGCTACATCGACCTGGTCGGAATCCTCGCCGTGATGGTCGGAGTGATCGTGGTCCTCGTCGGTCTCCTGCGCCTCGGGTGGATCGCCGACTTCCTGTCCAGGCCCATCATCACGGGCTTTCTCGCTGGCGTAGCGGTCATCATCGTCGTGCACCAGCTCCCCGACCTCTTGGGATTGTCTTCGATCGGCGGCTCCACACTTCATCGCATCGGGACGGTGGCAGGAGAGCTCAGTCAGACGAACGGCTGGGCCCTCGGCATAGGCATGGGCACCTTCGTACTCGTCCTGGCCGCGCAACGGGTAAGCCGCAAACTCCCTGGAGCTCTCGTCGCGCTGATCGGCTGTACCATCCTTGTCGGCGTTCTCGGGCTTCACTCCCACGGTGTTGCCGTTCTCGGGAGCTTCGCTCACGGCGCGCCACGCTTCGGCTTGACGGGTCTGTCGTGGTCGGCGTTAGGAAGCGTCGCCCCGATCGCCGCCGTGGTCGCACTCGTCGTCCTCAGCCAGTCGGCGGCCACGACCCGTGCCTTCGCCGACCAGGGCGGATACGAGGTGGACGCAGGGCGAGACTTTCTCGGCGTGGGAGCGGGAAGCATCATGGCGGGACTCTGCGGCTCGTTTCCCGTGAACGCAAGCCCCCCTCGGACCGCCGTCGTGGTCTCCGCGGGCGGCCGCACTCAGGCTGCCGGTCTCGGCGCCGCAGCCGCGCTAGTGCTGCTCATACCTGCCGCGGGCTTGTTGAAGGACGTCCCCCTGGCGACCCTGGCGGGAGTGCTGATCTTCGTGGCGACCCGGATCTTCCATACCGGCGAGCTAGAGGCCATCGCACGCTTCGACCTTTTCGAGTTCGGACTGACGGTGATCACGTTGCTCACTGTCGCTCTCGTCGGGGTCGAGCAGGGCATCGGCGTGGCGGTCGGTCTCGCGGTCCTCGACCGCACTCGACTCAGCGCTCGGCCTCAGCTGCACGTCCTCGGCCGCATCTCCGGCACGACGAGTTGGGCACCGTTGAGTAGCGCCGCTAACGCCGCCCAGGTGCCCGGGGTTTTGGTCGTGCTGTTCGCTACGCCGCTGTGGTACGCGAACGCGGTTCACTTCCGAGCCAACGTGGATCACGCGCTGGCGCGCGCAGTAGGTATACCCAAGCTTCTCGTTCTCGACGCGCTGGGCATGAGCGACATCGACTACACCGGGACGCGTGCGCTTGGCGAAGTGCTCGACAAACTCGATCGGGACCACATCGAATTCGCGGTGGCCCGCGCCGGGACACACCTGCGCCGGGGCCTGGCTCGAAGCGGCCTGTTCGAACGTATCGGTGCCGAGCGCTTCTTTCCTTCGGTCGGTGAAGCTGTCGCCGCCCTCGACTCGAAGAGCGCAGATGGCTGAACGTCGTTCCCGTGGGTCGACATGGAAACATTCGGCCGTGTTGAGGCGCGGTGAACCGTGCAGATCAAGAGCGCGAACCGACCTTTGTGTCGGTAGATGCCGAGACAGCCGGCACGACAACCAGGAGCGAGGTGGTCGTCTCTGCTGCCGCCGTCATAGGCACGGGGCTTGCCCTTTGCTTCCGACGCGGGCGGCGTGGTTGGACCTTTGCCGCAAGATCAGGAGCCGAGGAATCGCAGAGCGGCCAAGACCCTGCGATGATCGGACTGAGACTCGTGCAAGTCGAACTGAGTGAGGATGCTGGCGACGTGCTTTTCAACAATGCCTTCGGAGATCACGAGTTCTCTCGCGATCGCTGCGTTGGAGCGGCCCGCCGCCGTCAGGGAGAGCACCTCCTTCTCGCGGGCGCTCAACACCGCTAGCGTCCCGAGCCGGCGGGACGCCCCAAGAGCTGGGTGACCACTCCTGGGTCAAGCGTGGTACCTCCAGATGCCACTCGCGTCAGCGCCGCGACGAATTCGCTCACATCAGCAACCCGATCCTTCAGCAAGTAGCCCATGCCGGCTGCATCGTCGGCGAACATCTCCGCGGTATATCGGGCCTCGACGAACTGGGGTTCGTCGAGGCCCACCCGTGCCAGCTGGGGCTGGTGTCCAGCAATTTCTCTTGCGCCGCGCAGATGGAGGCCAATAAGAGCGAGCCCGAAGAAGGTGATCGCAAGGCTGAAATAGCCAGCAATTGATCAAGTTCGAGCAGCGCGCGTCGATAAGGAAAGGCAATGACTCGACGTACGTCCGAGCTTGTGGCACCTTCCTTGGATGAACCGACCCGGCCTGGACGCGAGATCGCAGCGTCGAACGAGAACGACGGCGTCCAGCATTCTGGCGAGATCATCTCGATCCGACCGGTCACGTCGCTGAAGACCACCGAGGCCCTCCGGGAAAGTGAGGCTCGTCTGCGAGCCCTGCTCTCCTCGCTCGACGATCTCGTCTTCGAGCTTGATGAGAACGGCGTCTACCTGGCCATCTGGACCACGAACGAGACCTTGCTCGTAGCACCCTCGAGTGAGCTGCTGGGCCGGACGGTGTGCGAGGCACTTGGCGACGAAGTCGGTAGGCGCTTGACCCTGGCTGTTCGCCGCGTGCTCGAGACGGGGCACGCCGAACTCTTGGAGTACAGCTTGGATGTTCCGGCGGGCGCTCGATGGTTCCAGGGCCGGCTCGCCCCGATCGTGGGTTCGGCTTCCCCGACGACGTGCATCCTCGTACGAGACATCACGGACCAGAAAGTCGCCGAAAAGGCACGTGATGACGCAGAAAGGCGCCTCTTGTACCTGGCCACGCACGATGCGCTTACCGATCTGCCCAACCGTGCCTTCTTCCGCGATCGCCTCGATCACGCACTGAAGAAAACTCGACGAAAGAAGGAGGAGCTCGTCGTTCTCGTACTCGATGTCGACCAATTCAAGGACATCAACGACACATTTGGCCACGCAGTGGGTGATGAGGTACTGCGAGAAGTGGCCCAGCGACTGGTCGTGGTGACAAGAGACGGCGATTCGGTCGCGCGCCTCGGAGGCGACGAGTTCGGGATCGTGCTCCAGAGTGCCTCCGACGCAGACGGTACGCGAATCGCCGCACGAGTGTCCGAGTGTCTCAACGTCCCGGTCGTGGTCGGCGCCAACGCAATCAAGGTCGAGATCAGCACGGGGTTTGCAGTCTTCCCCCGAGAGGGAACCGACGCGGAAACTATCCTCAAACGAGCCGACGTCGCCATGTACATCGCCAAACGAGCACACAGCAAAGCTCGAAAGGCCAAGAAAGCGATAGTAGATCTGCGACCGCGTGGGTAGCGCCGGCACCGAGGGAGAAGCCGCGCTTCACGGCAAACGAGATCTGCGCCCTGCGCCCCGGGCGAGCCGGCCCGCACGAGTTTGGCGGCATCCAAACTGAACGAATGACCGCCTAGGATGGCCGCGCGAGGACACATATCTTCTCGGTTCGCCCGCCGACGGATTCAGAGTTCCGGCAGTGGCTCTCCGAGGCCGGGGTCACTAATCGCCGCTTTCAGGGCAGGAGCGGCGAGGTCCTGCACCTGAACAGCCGCCGCCTCGTGGCGCTGGCCCACGCGTAGCAAATGTCGCTGGGCACCAGGTCACTCTCAGTCCGCGGGCGAGGATGACAATGGCGACAAAGACGGTAGTCACCTCGGGCCTGCGCACTGGGAGGCTGGCTGGCTGGCGTAATCGGAAAGACCTCTATGTCTGAAGTCTGAGAAATAGAAACCCCTGTCAACGACCATTTTCGTAGGTCATTAAGGACTACTGCTGGTGGGCCGTACAAGACCTGAACTTGTGGCCTCTGGCGTGTCATGCACAAACAGCCATCACGGGCGCTGTCCTCCGCTGACATTTGTGCAGGTCAAGTACTATGCATCGCACACATGTTTCGGCCGCCAATGACGTCCGCTGACGGGCGTTATAAGCAGTTCTGTAACAGATTCGGCAGCAAACCCAACGACGATACGAGTGCTGGCTAGAAAACAGGGAGGTCGCGGACTACATGACTTTCGGTGTCAGTCACCATCGGGAGATCGACGATCGCATCGATGACACGATCGACTGCACTGAGGTCACTTCCGGTGACGATCGCTACTACAGGTGGTCCTCCGAACAAGGCGTCAGCTCGTACCACGCCGTCCAGCTTGCGGATCGCCTGGCACGCCGCGCGCGGACCCGGGTTGGTGGTGGATATGAATACGTACGCCTCGATTGCTATGGCCAGGATGCTAGCTCGTCTTTGAAGGATCCACTACCGAACAGTCGTAGGCTGCACCGGCTGCCCCGGTCGCGGCGGCAAGCCCCGCACCTGCGAGTACCAGCACTTCGACGACGGCCGGGATGGCAAGGATCTTCTCGGCAAGCATTACCTTGATGTTCAATCCGGGCCTTGCTTCCGCCGTCGATACCGCCCATCGACTTGCTGTGCGCCCTCCTGCGCACGATGCGCACGGCGTAGGCGCCCAGGCCTGGTGAGGCGGCGCAGGCGTTCTTGGAGCCATGCCGCTCGGTAGAGTGCCCGTGAGACCGCGTTTACGTGGCAGCTGCCACCACGTGGCCCTCAACGCTGGCTCAACCGACTCGCTTCACTCGCGTGTCCCGATAACCGTCTCCAGCGAGCAGATCCGCAAGGTCCAAGAGGGCCACTAGTTCGGTCATCACCGGAAACAACGCGGACGCAGCAGCTTGCAAATCGATCGGCGGCCTGGCATACGCTTCCTCTTGAGTCACCTTCGACGTCAGCGGCTGGAAGGGCGTGTTCCTTGTTCGGAAGTCCTCATCGGCGCTCATGACCTCATGCCAAGTGATCAAGAATTGGCCAATCTCGGCCGCACTCGTTCCTACGCTGGCTGTACCCGGCAACCACTCAGCCAATACGGCTTTGTGATCTTCCATGCGTTCCCGGATGAATTCCCGCACGAACATCTCCGCTCTTGCCGGATGAAGCGGCAACACCGTGACGCTTGCAGCTCCCGCCGCCAACACATAACGAAAAACCCAATCGGGAAACCCTGCCAAAAGACGGCGCTGTTCACCTCGCAGCGCGATCAGCTCCTCCGTTTCGAAAGGCCTTGTCGGATCGAAAATCGCAATATTTGCCATGACGATTCCCCTGTTCTTCGGTGTACTCTCTTTCCTACTACTTTCCTGCGGCTCACGATATCCTCCCTCGTTGCAGTACGAGCAAAGGAAAGCCCCCGACCGAACGGACGAGGGGCGCAATTAGTGTGGAGCGGCTCCGCTATTCCCGTCGCGCCTGAATCAGAGTGTGGTGATGTACCAGATCAACAACGTTAACGTCGTTCAAGTCCGAGCGTAACCGTGCCAGCCCATTTACGAGCTCATCGCGTGGGAGAAAATCGAGGGTCGAATTCCCACCGTTCATTACCTTTTGCAGAAATTCCCGTTTGGACAGTTGCTCCCGCGTCACCCTCGGCTCGACGGCGCTGGTATTGAACCCGACACTTTGCATCTCACGAGTCAGGTCGGGAATGCTCGGATAACGCTTCCTGTTAGAGGCTAAGGAGCTGGGAAAGTGGGACTCTACGTAGCGCCTGGCCAGATCGTCGTGAGAACACGTTTTGACGAGCAGATAGCCGCCTGAAGTGAGCACGCGGAACGCTTCGACCAGAAAGCGTCTCCTGCCAACATCGCCATACTGATGAGTCGTCATGACCGCTAGCAAGGCATCGAACGCGTCGGTGATGAACGGAAGAATGCGCGCGTCACCTTGAAGCCTCGCGCCGACCGGCCCAGTACACTCGAGAAGCTGAGCTTGAAAGATGTCGAGAGCGACAGAATACACCGAGCGGCCCCGCGTGAACGCCGCGAGGTACCGACAGGTTCCGGCGCCGACCTGTAGCACGAACTGATCATGCTGAAATCGACTCGTGAGGTCATCCATCGAACGGTGTTAGCTACCTCTCGCATACCCTCGAAACGGCTCGTGTCGTAATTGGAAGCTCGTGTCGCATAATATGTACGCTAATCGCATTCGCACATCAGAAGACGCTTTCCTTTGTGTCGCGCATGGAGGATGAGCGGGCGTTATTTCGCACGTTTCAGAGTGGTGGACTAGTCGTTAAGAAGTAGAAGTAGAAGTAGAAGTGCAAGTACGTGTTCGGCCGGCGTCGCGAGCTCCTCGAACAGGATCCTTTAGAGTTGTGTGGCAAGGTCTGCCGGTGCGGACCAGTTGACGAGGACGGCCAGAGGGCCAGCACCACATTGACTGTCTGATGCGAAACGATCTACAGGCGTTCGTGGACGCGTCGGCCGTGTACTGCCCGCGGTGCCGTGGTCTGTGTGGAGCACTGCACCCCTGGCGAGGTTGCGTCGCTCGCCTCGTGTCGCGACGGCCGCCTCGATCGCGCCGAGGCAGAGCTCGATGCGGAGGTGGTCGGTGATCGACCAGCCAAGAAGACTGCGGGAGCAGGCGTCGATGACCGTTGCAAGATGCAGCCAGCCCTCATTGGTCCAGATGTAGGCCGCGTAGCCGATCCACAGCTGGTCGAGGTTCGTCCGCTCGCAGTCGCGCCCGACCAGGTCGACTGCCGGGACCTTCGAGGGTCACGGCGCGTCGTGCGCATCTTGCGCTGACTCGAACGGCCTCGAAGGCCCAGCCGGACCATCTCGGCTTCGACAAGCCTTGTGGTTGACCGAGATGCCCTCTCGGGCGAGCTGGGCGGTCACACGTGGCGATCCATACGTCGCCTCCAGCTCTTGTGCACCCGGGAGACGTGACGGGCGCGACGACGGCTCTCGCGAGCACGGTCGGGCTCGGGGAGCCGGCCTTGCGGGCGGCGTACGCGTAGAAGCCGGAGGTCGAGACCTTACAGACCCGGCAAAGCGTCCTGACCGGAAGTTGGCCTTCTGGGCAGTGACGAACCCGAAGACCTTCACGCGCGCGACTTCACCCGGAAGGCCGTGGCTCGTTTCAGGATCTCGCGCTCAACCTCCAGTTCTGCCACCCGGCGAGAAACACCCGGTTCTCGGCAGATTCGGCGGACTCGGTCGCGAACCGGCCGGGTCGCGCGTCTTGCAATCGGCTTCGTCCTTCTTCAGCCAGTAGCCGAGGTTCGATTCTCCGATCCCGAGCTCACGCGCGATCGCGGAAATGGACCGGCCGGACGATCGCACGAGCGCGACGGCGTCAGCCTTGAACTCCGGCGAGAACCGCCGGCGTTGCTGTCCCGTCGGGACTCCCTTCGCCAGACCAAGCCTGGCATGTCGGGTGTCCACTTTGTGGGGGTAGCTCAATGTGGACCTTTATCAGTGGGCCGTACAAGACTTGAACTTGTGACCTCTTGCGTGTCATGCAAGCGCGCTACCAGGCTGCGCCAACGGCCCCTCGGGGCTTGACGCTACCATCGTGAGCCGCAGTCCTGCGCGTCGGTCCAGACGGGCGGAGCCACTGGGCTGTTGTGCAGCGATAGATTGCCGCCGTGCAGGCCATCGGCGAGACGGTGCGCCCGACACGCGGCGAGGTGATCACAAAGACCCTCGGGTTCGTCGCAGTAGTCGGAGCGACGATCTTTGTCATCTGGCGGCTGCGACCAGGTCTTCTCTTCAGCCCAAACATGGATGTCGGCGGCGACAACGCGGGTCACATCGTGACGCCGTACTTCCTCATCCACGACCTGCTCCCCCAAGGACGCATCACGGGGTGGGACCCACAGTGGTTCGAGGGCTTCCCCTTGTACGTCTTCTACTTCCCTCTCCCTGCACTTTTCGTTGCCGCGTTCTCCCTCGTGTTCCCCTATGCCGTCGCCTTCAAGCTCGTCACGGTCCTCGGGCCGGTGACGCTGCCAGTATCGGCCTGGGCCTTCGGGCGGCTGGCCGCATTCAGGAGGCCAATCCCGGCACTGATGGCCGTCGCGACCCTGCCCTTCTTGTTCAATACCTCCTACACGATCGAGGGCGGGAACCTCACTTCAACGCTCGCCGGTGAGTTCTCCTTCTCTCTCGCGCTCACGTCGGGACTGCTCTTCCTCGGCGTGTTCGCGTACGCGCTCCGAACCGGCCGGCTCCGTTGGCTCGCGGCCGCCCTGTACGGTGTGACGCTGCTGTGCCACGTCGTCCCGGCACTCGGCTTTGCGGGCATCGCGGTCCTTCTGGCGCTCAGCCACTGGAACAGGAACACGTGGCGAGTCCTCGTCCCCGTCGGCGTGGTCGGCGGACTGCTGGCGGGGTTCTGGCTCGTCCCGTTTGGTGCTGATCTTGCCTACAGCTCGTCCATGGGCTACACGAGGGTGACCGGTGTCTGGTCGAACATCTTCCCGCACGGTTACTTCTGGATGATCGTTCCCGCGGGCCTGGGCGTCCTGATCGCGATCATCCTTCGCGACCGGACGCCTATCGCGCTCACCGTCGCGGTGATCGCGTCCGTCGCCGCTTTCCAATGGCTACCGGCCGGTTTCGTCTACAACGGCAGGTGGTTGCCGTTCTATTTCCTGTTCACGGCGCTTCTCGCCGCCTACGGCATCGGAGAGCTGTTCCGACTCGGAGGCATCTGGCTGCAGTACGACGTCTGGCAGGCGCCGGTCGCGATCGTGCTCGGCAGTATCGCCGGCGTGATCGGCGCGTTCGTCGCCGGAGGCATTGCGATCCCCGGCTTTCAGCCCGGTACCAGTCAGATCGAAGTCTCCGGTTGGATCTCCTGGAACTACACAGGGTTCCAAGGCAAGTCGGGCTGGCCCGTTTACCAGGGCATCGTGCACATGCTGGACCAGGTTGGCAGGACCTACGGGTGTGGCCGACTGCAGTACGAGTACATCACCGAGACAAACGACCCCTTCGGCTCGACAGAGGCAACGATGGCGCTGCCGTACTGGACCGACGGGTGCATGGACACGATCGACGGCGTGCTGTTCGAGTCCTCCACGACGACGCCGTTCCACTTCCTCGATCAGGCCGAGTACTCGCTCCCCGGCGAGTCCTCTAATCCGGTCTCGTTCCTGACCTACCCCACGTTCGACCTTGCCGACGGGATCCGGCACCTCCGGTTCGCGGACGTGCGCTATTTCCTCGCAGCGTCGCCGCAGGTCGAAGCAGCCGCCAAGAGCGTCCCCGGGCTTGTCAAGATCGCTTCCGCCCCAGGCTTCCCGGGCGCGATCAACCAGGTGACGGTGAGCCATCCCACCTGGGACCTCTATCTCATCAAAGGTTCACAGCTCGTGACACCGCTCGACCATCTCCCGGTCGTGGAATCTGGTGGCTCGGCTCAGAGGTGGCTCGACACAAATCTGGCCTGGTGGGAGGAGGAGAGCTACTGGCCGGTCGAGCTCGCACGAAGCGGGCCTGCGAACTGGCCCAGAGCTCCGATCGGGACGCTCGTCCCTCCGTCACAGGGAGTCCCGGTCCGACCGACGACGGTCACAGACGCGCGCATGACGAACTCGACGGTCAGCTTCAAGGTCGGACGGCTCGGGGCCCCCGTGCTCGTGAAGGTGCCCTACTTCCCCAACTGGCACGCCACCGGCGCCCTCGGGCCCTACGAGGTCTCCCCTAATCTGATGGCAGTCGTCCCGACAGCTCATCACGTCACGCTCACCTACGGCACAACGGGAGCGGACCAGCTCGGCAAGCTCGCCTCGCTCGGCGGCGTTGTCGGACTCGGCGTGCTCATGACACTCCGTCCGCCAGTGATGGGACAACCCGGCGGCGCACCCGAGACGCCGTCCCTGCCGGCGCGCGACGAGCCGGCCGGTGACTTGCCAGGCCGGCTGGAGGACGAGAACGGGCAGGTGCTGAGCGACGACGAAGAACTTCCGAGTCCCGTGGGACCCGGAGCCGGACCCCAGGATGAGCCGGCTCACGACCAGCATTGGTGACCCCAGGCTCCAGCTGACAGTGCGTATCCTCCCGTTACGTGCCCAGAGACACGGCAATCCGCTCACTAGGAAACCGCCGAGTCGTTCACCATGCCACCAAGGCCCGCCGATGGCCGAAGCGATTGCTCATCGGCGTGGCGATCCTGCTCGTCCTGGTGCTCCTGGGTGGTGTCGGAGGCTGGTTCTACGTCAACTCCGTGCTGGGCTCGATAAAGCGGGTCCCGGTCCCGAGCATCACACCGGAGACCTCTGGCGCGCCGATCGACATCCTTCTCGTGGGCTCCGACTCCCGGGCTTTCGTCGACACTCCGGGAGAGGCCTCGTCCTTCGGCAGCGCAGCCTCCCAATCCGGACAGCGGTCCGACGTCATCATCGTCCTGCGGCTGGTGCCGAAGACACGCCAGATCGAGATGCTCTCCATCCCAAGGGACACCTACGTTCCGATCCCTGGCACCGGCGGCTCAAATCGGGTCAACGCGGCGTTCAACACGGGCCCGGGCCTGCTCGTCGAGACGATCCAGAAGGACTTCGGGATCCCGATCAACCACGTCGTGGTGGCGAACTTCCCGGGCTTCGAAGGCATGGTGAATGCCCTCGGCGGCATATCCCTCGACTTCCCGTACCCGGTTCGAGACCCCGAGTCCGGTCTCAACGTGACGACGGTGGGATGCCAGACCGTGAACGGCACCACGGCCTTGGCGCTGGTGCGCAGCCGGCACCTCTACTACTTCAAGGACGGGAGCTGGAACTACGACGGCATGAGCGACTGGAGCAGGATCCAGCGCCAGCAGGCCTTCTTCCATGCCGTGATTAACAAGGCCAACGGCGAGTTCCCAAACCTGCTTGCGATCAACGACTTCCTGCAGGCGACTGCCGACGATCTGCAGGTCGACTCGGGATTCTCGAGCCGCGAGATGATCTCTCTCGGCCTGCACTTCAGGGGAGTGGCCTCTGCCGGCCTTTTCACCGAGGTCTTGCCGACCTATGGGGCCACTGTCGACGGCAATGACGTGCTCATGACCGCACAGCCTTACACCCAGCAGATGATCTCGAGCTTCCTTGCAATCGGCTCGAGCGCGACAGGCGCGTCCGGCAGCTCGACGACCACTTCGGCGCCGAGCGCGGCCACGACCACCACCCCAGAGAGTCAAGTGGTGTTCGACAACCCCAAAGACCTGCCCGAGCCCTGGAACCCGAAGCCCTGCTGACAGCGCCGCCGCCGCCTTGCCCAAGCTCGCCACGAGGCGGCGCGCATCGTCGTCGACTGGGTGGTGGCACAGCGCATCGGGACCCTCGTGGTCGGGGACCCGGTCGGGGTGCTCGCTCTAAACGTGTTCGCCGCACAACGAGCGCCTGCGGGCCCGGAGAACCTGACCAGGCAAATGTCGTCCTCGCCGACAAGGCGATCGCGGCCGGGATCGCCGTTCATATCGTCGACGAGCGGCCGGTTCGTCGACCTGCCCAAGGTGCCTAGGGCGAGTCGCCAAGCCGAAGGGCCGGTCGCTTTGCTGCCCGCACTGCGGGCTCGGCGGCCGCCGGGACATCGTCGGTACCGTCAACATCGCTCCCGCGTGCGGGGCGGCGGCGAGCTCGTTTCGATGCCCGACACGACCACGTACCGTCGAGCCAGCGAGCAGCACCGAATGGTGCGAGGGCAGCCGATCCATTAGGGCGTGGCCGTCGGGCACCTCGATCACGGCCCCGTTGAGGCAGTCCGAGCCGGGGAAGCCCGCATAGCCGGTGAGCTCGCCTTCCACTACCGACAATGTGTCGAACGTGGGTCCCAGCTTGACCAGGGTGAGCTCACCTGCGGGAAGACGGGCGTCGATGGCGGTGGCGTTCTCGTCCACGATCGCGAGCGCCCTCGGGCGCAGCTTCCACTCGACGGCGAATCGCCGGGGCAGGACGCCAAGGTAGCCCAGTGAGCCGCAAGGACGTGGTTGGACGGGTCGTCCACCTGGGGGAAGGCCGGGATCCGCTCGTGGTGCAGCGCCGCCTGGCCCATCAGGAACGGTTGAGGTTGGTCATGACAACCGGGACGTCCAGGGAACGCTGGACGATGAACTCGGTGAGCATGGAAACGGTGTCGGCTTCGCAACCCCAGATCACCTCCCGCTCGGAATAGAGCAGATCCCAGGCAAGACACGGGGTTGTGTCCGAGGAGGCCGACTCGTTCAGGCAGTTGATCCCGACCGCCAGGACCCCTCCCTCCTGGTCGAGGTCGTCGCGGACCGCCAGGTAGAGCTTGACAGCGCTCAGAGTTGCCCGGTCACTCACGCCGTCGAGGGGGACCTCGTTACGCAGGCGCGCCCACTCTTCGCTCGCCTCGGAGTCCGGTATCGCCCTCGCTCGCGCCCCCAGGTCTTCGAAGCTCCTCTTTTCGATGCGAAGTCCGTACTTGTCGCCGATGCGCTGCGAGCACTCCTCCTCCCACCAGTAAGAGCGCCTGAAGATGCCGGGTTGAAACCCGGCCTCCCCGGGACGGTCCTGGTAGACGAGGAACCGGCCTTCGCGCAGTTGCCGCTTGGCCGCGAGAGCGCGGCAGGCCGTCCTCGCCGCGCTGAGGGAGTACGGCGCCATCACCGCCACACCCTCCGCCCGCAGGTAGCTGATGATCTCCCACTCCCACATCGCCAACGCGCCGAACTCCGAAGTGAGCACGAGCACCGGCAGGCGGAGCCCACGAAACTCCCCCAGACGCCGGTAGGCCTCCCCTACCATGTGAGGGAAGACCACGGCGTCGGCCTCGGGCGTCGGCGCCCCCAGCGGGAGCGGGTCCCCCAGTTCGGCTTGGTCGGCGAGCAGCTCGCGCAGCCGGCGGGTTTGGTCGACAAAGTCCGGCTCGTCGGGCGCGACGAGGTACAGCGGCACGAGGCGCGCCTTGTTCAGCGCCGTCCGCCCCGATGTCCTGCAACGGTCACGAGGAGCTCTCGGCTCGGTCCGGGCGACGCTGGCTCATCCCCTGCCGAGCGCCGACCTGCGGTCGAGGAGGTCGACGCCGCGCACGGCTCGCTGGCGATCGATCGTGCGCTCGCGCCACGCACTACTGACCGGCTACCTGTCACTTGCTCATCTCGCCTGTCCCCCCTTGCACGGGATGCGGCGGCGAAGCTCGCAGTCCCAGGGCGATCTCGGAAAGCTCGCCCACGACGGCTGGGGTCAGCTGCACACCGAAGACCTCCTCGATCACGCACGTCCACCCGTGCACGAAGTAGCGCCAGCCGTCCTCTATGACAAGACCCCGGCTCAATTCTTGACGCTCCGCCTGGTGCACGAAATCGAGCTCCCCGCGGTAGTTGAGCTCCCAAACCAGAGCTTTCTCCGGAAAGACGCCCTGGTCAGTTATCGGGCTTCCGGGGCTGTCCTTGCCCATGCCGGTCCCGTTCACGATCAAGGAGCCGGGGGGCACGCTCTCGAGCAGACGGTCGTTCTCCAGCGGATCGGAGTTGTGGATGTACTCCACCTTGACGCCCGAGCGCAACCGGTTATGGACGGCGCGCATGGACTCGAGCCGGGCCGGGCTGCGGTTGACCACGACGACGCGCCGGGGTCGGTCCTCGCTTGGGCGACCGGTCATCAGGTGCAAGCTGATTGCAAGGTTGGAACCGCCGGCGCCGAACAGGATCACCTCTGCGCCGCTGGCCACCCAGTAACCCTCCTTCACGAACTCGTCGAGGGACCGCCCCGAAGAGACGGGGTCCTTGGCATGGGCACGGAAGAGGCCCCCGCGCTTGGACAAAGAGGAGACCTCTCCGCAGAGCTGCGCGTACGGGTCGATGAAGTCGAACATTCCCCTGCAGGCGTTGAAAAGGTCGATCTTGTGCGTCGTGACCAGGCCACCGAGCTCCAACGGGTCCGAGGCAATGACCCGCACGACCTCGCGGTAGGACTCAGGCGGGGCGTGCATCGGAAAGTTATGGCCGGAGATCTCGACGTCTCCCAGGCCGAGGTGCTCCGCCCAGGCCGGGAAGACCCGCATGATCGCAGACTTGCCGGTCGTGACGCCGATGAAACTGAATCGTCGGGTCCGCCGGGGAACTGGTCCCATGGCTCACGGCTCCTTCGGGCCTATCTCGGCCAGCAGCTGCGACGCGTTGGCACTGATCTGTTCCCAGGCGCGCGCCTTGCGGAGGGCTTTGGGCAGGAGCTCCCCGCCGAGTCCGACGGCGACGGCACCGGCGGAGAGCCACTCACCGGCTGTCGCCGGCGAGATGCCACCGGTCGGGATCACCTGCAGCCCGGGGAACGGCCCGAACAGGGCCCTCAGGTGCCCGACCCCCACCGTGGAAGCGGGGAACAGCTTGACCGCGGTAGCCCCGGTCCTCAAGGCGGCGGCAACCTCTGACGGGGTCATCACACCCGGCACCGCAAGCAGCCCGGTGGCGAGCATGCTCGAAAGCACCTGCTCGTCGAGGTGGGGGGAGACGAGAAAGTCGACTCCCACCTGAGCGGCCGCACGCGCTTGCATAGGCGCCGTGATCGTCCCGGCCCCGAGAAGGAGCTTGTCACCGAGGCGTCGACGGACCTCGGCCAAGGCGGCATCGACGCCGGGCGTGGTGAAGGTCAGCTCGATCGCCTGAAGGCCGCCGGCGGCGAGCGCCTCTGCGATGTCGATGGCTTCTTGGCAGTCGTCGGCGCGCACCACCGCGATCACCTTTGCCGCCCGCAAACCCTCGAGAACCCCGATGACGCTCATAGCGGATACTTCGGTGGCCGCCCGGACAGGACGGAGAGCAGGTCGTCGAGGGCCATCGCCCCCATCGCCGCGGTTGCCTCGGCCGTGTGGGGACCCATGTGAGGCGTGACTAGCACGTCGTCCCGGTTCAGGAGCGGATGGTCCCGTGGCGGTGGCTCCTCGGCCAACACGTCAAGGGCGGCCGCCCTGAGGGGGCCCTCCTCCAACGCCCACAAGAGGGCGGCCTCGTCGATCAGACCTCCCCTTGCGGTGTTGATCAGGGCTGCGCCTGGCTTCAACCGCTCCAGGAGCGACCTGCGCACCATCCCTCTGGTCTGTTCGTTGAGCGGGGCGTGCAGGGAGACGAAGTCCGACTCGGCAACGAGGGTGCCGAGTTCGACCATTGTCGCCTGCCCGCTCTCGTGCACGTTCGGGTCGTAGGCGACCACGCGCAAGCCCAACGACGCTGCCTTTGCGGCCACCAGCGAGCCGATTCGACCTAGGCCGATCAGGCCGAGGGTCCTGCCGGCCACCTCGACACCGCTCAGAGCTGGCCACTCTCCCCCGTGGACCCGATCGCGACCCGACAACAGGGGGCGCGCCAGAGCAAAGAGGAGGGCGACGGTCAGCTCGGCCACCGCGTTGGCATTCGCGCCCGGCGTGATGGTCACCGTCACCCCGTGACGTGCCGCCGCTTCCAGGTCGACCCGGTCCGCGCCCACGCCGTAGCGGGCCACCACGCGCAGGCGGGGCGCACCCGCGAACACCTCCGCGTTCACCTGGTCGAGGCCACAGAGCAGGCCGTCGGCGTCACGGACGGCTTCGGTCAGCGCGGCGGCGGCGAGCGGTCCGGGACAGTAGCGAACCACGCCCACCTCTTCCTCGAGACGGCTCCGCAAGTCCGGGGCGCTCATGGCGAACGAGCGAGGCGTCACCACCACGACGCACTCGCAAAGTGCTCGCGGCCGGACGTCGGCGAGACCTGCAGGTGAGCCCGCCGCCACAGGGCCGTCAGCCCGCTCACCGGTCATCGCAGGACAGCTCCTCGACGCGTTCGAAGCACCCGTTGGGGAAAACCTGTCTTCTCTATGCTGCCGTAGTCGTGACCGGCCTGGCCTGGGTAGACGGCAAGAAAGACGAAGGGATCGTCGCCGGTGTTCACGGTCCGGTGTGCCCAGCAGGGAGGCACGTAGGCGAGGGTTCCCGGGCCCATCGACTTCGTCGCCTTGCCGCCCTCCTCGGTCATCAACAGCAGGTATCCGTTGCCTGAGAGCCCCAGGTAGACCTCGCCGGTGTCCCGCACCGAGTGGTAGTGGCCCTTGGTCATGAAGTACTCGTCGCCGACCGTCCCTGGCTGGAGAACGGTCGTGCAACAGATCAGCTGACCCACCTCTTCGGGGACGTCGTATCGGAGGACCTCGTAGACGAGCGGATCACCTGCCTTCACCAGCTGGCACAGGGCTTCTTCGTCCGCGTAGGCGCCCTGCATGTCCGAGGCGTGCCGCTCGGCACGCGATGTGTGCGGCTCGAGGGCCCCCGAACGGAATTCGACCAGCAGAGCGAACGGGTCCAGGGGTTCCAGCGTCACGGTTCATCACCACTTTCGGTCACGGTTCGATCACGACTTTCAGGGCCCGGCCCGAGCCGGCAAGTGCGAAGGCGTCCCTGGCCGAGGCCAGGTCGAATCGGGCGTCGATGAGGGAGCCGACATCCACCTGTCCGCCCACGATCAGATCGAGCGCGGCACGGCACTCGTCGTTGGTGCTCGCCGTGGTCCCAGTGACGAGGAGCTCCTTGTAGTGGATGAGGTTGCTGTCGAGCCCGACCCGGGAACGATCCCGGGCAAGCCCTGCAAAGAAGTTCACACGCCCTTGCGGCGCGGCGAGCTCCAACGCCTGGACCTGGGCCGTGGCGACCGGCGCGGCCACCACGACGGCGTCGGCGCCCCTGGCCGCGCCGGCGGCCCCGAGAGCTGCGCGCAGCTCCTCGAAGCCGGTGTCGTTGACGGACGTGGCACCCCAGGCGAGGGCCCGTCGGCGCCGGTCGAGGTTGGGCTCGCAGACGACCACGGCTGAAGCACCGGCCAGCCGCGCCAACGCGACGTGGAACAGGCCAATCGGGCCGGCGCCGTAGACCAACACGACGTCCCCCTCGCCGATACGGCATGCCCGTGAGCCGCGCAACGCGCAAGCAAGTGGCTCCGCCAGCGCAACCGCGGCGGGGTCCGCCCCACCGCCGATACCGAGCAGATTCCCCTGGTCCACGAGGTCGCGCCTCAGCAGCACGTACTCGGCGAAGCCGCCGTCCTCGGTGATGCCCACGGCCCGCGGTTCGTCGCAGAGGTTGACCTGGCCGCGGAGGCACGCACGACACTGTCCACACCCGTAGTTGGGCGCCACGAAGACGCTCTCGCCGACGCTCGTCTCCACCCCGCCGCCAGTCTCGGCCACGGTCCCGGCGATCTCATGACCGGGAACGCGCCCGGACCTATCGGCATAGGAGCGATGCGACCCTGCGGCGATCCGCAGGTCGGTCCCACAGATCGAGCAGGCGTCCACATGGACGAGGACCTCGCCCTCGCGCGGGCGCGGGCAGGGCCTCTCCTCCAGCACCAGCGAGTCCGGACCTCGGTAGGCGAGAGCCCTCATCAGCCCGCCCCTGACCCGGACACCAGCACGGGGCGGCCTTCCAACCAGGAGGTGTTGGATGCACGCACCGCGGCGACAGCGGCGCGGCCGTCTCGGGCACCCACGGCAGGCGCAGAGCCACTCGACGCCGCCTGCACGAACGCGGCTAGCTCCGCGCGATAGCCGGGCTCGAAGCGTTGCGGCCAGGACGCGAAGGTCGGAGTCTCCCCGGTGCCCCGGGAACGGATCTCGAGCAGGGGCACGGCACGGTTCTCCCCCACGACCAGCAGGCCATCGGTGCCGAGCACCTCGGCTCGGGCGTCGTAGCCGTAGTCAGCGGGGCACGTCCCGTCGATGGTCCCTATGGCGCCGCTGGCGAAGCGGAGCGAGACCACCACGTTGTCGTAGAAGTCGGGAACGGTGACACCCCGTTCGTTGCCTTTGAAGTTCGCCGTCTCGGCGTAGACCCGCTCGATCTCCGATGAGGCCAGCCAGCGCACGCAGTCGAAGTCGTGGCTGTTCACCTCGGCGAGCATCCCGTTGGAGCGGCGCAGGTCGTGCGCCCACGCCGGCGGTAGCCCAGGTCCGCGGGTGAGGGACTTGACCACCATGGGCGTGCCGATCTCACCGGCCTCGATCCTGCGCTTGGCCTCCATGAACTCCGGCTGAAAGCGCCGCACGAAGCCGACTTGGAACACGACGCCGGCCTCCTCGGAGGCGGTGGCCATGCTGTCACACTCTTCCAAGCTCAGCGCCATGGGCTTCTCGCAGAAGATGTGCTTACCCGCGCCTGCGGCGCTCACCGCAAGCTCGGCGTGGACGAAGGTGGGAGCCGTGATCACAACCCCGTCGAATGCCGCCCTGGAGAGCGCGCGGGTGAGGTCGGTGAACACCGGTACGCCGAGCTCGGCCCCCGCCCTGTCGCCCGCCTCGGGATCGGCGTCGACTATGCAGGCGAGCTCGGTCGCGGGGATCGCCCCGGCGGCGTTGCGTGCGTGCACCATCCCCACGCGCCCGGCACCGAGCACGGCTAGGCGGAACGGGTGCCTCATGGATGACCTTCCTCGCGTGACGCGACGAGCAGGTCGATCACGGCCCGGTAATCGCGTTTGCGCCTGTCGTACAGGGACTGCAGGGAGGAGTCCGGCATGATGCGTCCTGCCTCGGCGGTGGTGGCCAGGGCGGTCGCCGCCAGGTCGTCCACGGCCCCGACAGCGGCTGCGGCCACCATGGCTGCACCCCAGCAGCTGAAGCTCTCCCGCTCCAGGCGCACATAGGGCAGGCCCAGAGCGGAGGCCTTGATCCGGTTCCAGAGGGCATCGTCGCCTCCGCCACCGATCACCCGCACGTCGCGCGGCACGAGATCCGGAAAGAGCGCGAGGGCCTTCTCCAGGAAACCCGCGTACTCGAAGGCGACGCTCTCGAGCACGGCGCGGGCGAGGTCGCCGCGGGTTTGGGAAAGATCGAGGCCGACCCAGGCGCCCCGGGCATGGGGCGCGGACGGCAGGATGCGGCCTCCCAGATGAGGAACAAAAAGCAGCCGCCCTCCAGGGCACGCTGACGCCTCCTCGACGAGCAGCTCGAGCGGGGGATCGCCCAGTACCTGGGGAAGCCAGCGGAGAAGGTCGCCGCCGGCGAGGTAGGCGAGCGAGATCCACTGCCCGGGGATCGCGCCCCGCATCTGCACCAGAGTCCGGGAGAAGTCTGGCCTGAACGCGGTCGTGGACAGCGCCAGCACCGAGGCGGTGCCCGCCGTGTCCAGCAACTGGCCCTCTTCGACCATGCCGGCACCGAGTGCTCCTGCCGCGGTGTCGCCCAGCCCCGCCGCCACCGGCGTGCCCGACAGGAGACCACAGTCCCGGGCCGCCCGCACGCTGAGACGGCCGACGCGTTCGGTCGGGGTGACGATGCGGGGCAGCTTCGCCAGCTCCACGCCGACCACTGACACGAGCTCATCAGACCAGGTCGCGCTCGCAGCGTCGGCCAGCCCGCTGAAATGAAGGTGGGTCGTGTCGAGGTAGGCCTCTTTGGCATCCAGGTCGCAGAGCCGGCCTGCTACGAAGGCGTTCGGGACGACGAACTTGGTCACCAGCCGGTACTCCTCGGTACGCCACCGGCGCCACCAAGCGATCTTGGCGGCGTGGGCCACCATCGGCGGGCATCCTGTGAGCTCGACGAACCTGTCGCCCAACCGGTCGGCGATCTCCTCCACCTCCGGGCGGCAGCGCGAGTCGAGCCAGGAATCATAAGGGGTCACCGCCCGGCCGTCGGGGCCTACGCCCAGGATGCCCGCCATCTGGCCGGCCACAGCCACACAGGCGACGTCACCGGGCCGGACCGAGCCGGCGGCACAGGAAGCGATCGCGGCCGTTGCCGCTCGGTAGAAGTCCTCGGGCTCCTGCTCGACCTCGTCGGCGGCTCTCCGGTAAAGGGGCAGTGGAACGGAGGCCTCGGAAAGGCAGGCGCCGCCGAGGTCGAACACGGCCGCTTTCGCGCTCTGGGTGCCCACGTCAACGCCCACGAAGACGGGCTCGCTCATGCGACGGGGCCGGTGACCGAGACTCGTCCGAGACGCGACGCGCTTCCCGCGGGGCTGGAGAGGTCCACCTCGAACGCGCTGCGGTCACCTCTGTGGAAGGCGATGAAGTACTCGAGGGGTCGTCGTCCCGTGGTGTAGCTGATGCTGCGGAGCACTAACAGCGGGTCGCCACGGCCCACCTTGAGCAGGCGCGCCTCGCGCACACCCGCGATCGCTGCCTCCACCCGGCGCTGACTCGAGATGACGGGGAAGCCGAAGTCCTCTCGCAGCACCTGGTACAGCGAGGCGGAACCGTTCAAGTCGTGACCGACCAGGCCCGGGACCATTGCGGCCGGAAGGTAGGTCATCGTCAGCACGTGGGGCTCGCCGTCGAGGCGGCGCACGCGCTCCAACTCCACGACCAGTTCGCCCGGCGCTAGGTTCAGCCTCTCGGCCACGCTGCCGGTGACGGGCGCCTCGCGGAGAACAAGGACCTTGCTCTGGACTTTCTGCCCACGCAAGGCGGCGTCGTCGGCGAGGCCGCCGAGCTCACTGATCAGACCCTCCGCGGTCTTCGGGCCCGAGACGAAGGTTCCGCGCCCGCGCTGACGGTAGACCAGCCCCTCGTAGCAGAGCTCGGTGAGCGCCTGGCGGACCACGCCGCGGCTGACGCCGAGACGCTCGCAGAGCTCGAGCTCGTCGGGGAGCCGGGTCCCCGGCGCCAGCTCACCGGAGAAGATGCACCTCGAGAGCCACTGTTTGAACTGGTAATAAAGCGGGACGGGGGTGGAATGATCGAGTACGGACTCCAGTACGTCCATATGTATTGACATTCTGACTTGATGATGCCACCCTCGAAGACGCTATGCAACGCCAGCGATCGCCCAGACCAGATCCCGCCCCGGGTTTCAAGAGGAGTGGCAAACGCGGGCCAGGTGACTCGCAACGGTGAGAGTCGTACGCACAGTCCGAGGCGACATCGACCCGTCGAGGATGGGGCCCACCGACTCTCACGAGCACCTCTTCTTCGTGACCCCTCTACAACCCGGTGACGAGCTCGCCGACGTGGAACTGGCCATCGAGGAGGCCCGGACCCTGGTCGACGCCGGCGCCGGGACCTTGGTCGACTGGACACCGCTCGATCTGGGCCGTGATCCGGAAGGGCTGCTGCAAGTGTCTGAGGCGACCGGTCTTCACGTGGTCGCCGCGACCGGGGTGCACCGTGACTCCCACTACCCGGCGGACCACCCCTTGCGGCTCGAGACGGGCGACGTCCTCGCGCGCCGTTTCGTCGCCGACATCGAAGGGCCGGGCGTGCGATCCGGGGTGATCAAGGTCGGCGCCAGCTACCACCGGTTGCAGCCCTTCGAGCAGAAGGCCTTTGCCGCCGCCGCCGCCGCCCACCTCCAAACAGGTGTCCCGCTATGTGTCCATACCGAGCACGGCACGATGGGTCTCGGCATCGTCGAGCGTCTACACCAGCTGGGGGTGGCGCCCCGCTCTGTCATCCTCGCGCACCTCGACCGCAACCCCGACCCCGTGGAACACGCCGAGACCGGGGCGAGCGGTGCCTGGCTCCAACTGGACGGTCCCGGCCGTGCCAAGTACTGGCCCGACTCGACCGTCCTCCAGCTGATCTCCGACCTAGCCGATCGCGGCCTAAAAGCGCAGCTGCTGCTGGGTGGGGACACCGGACGCAGCTCCATGATGCGCGCCTACGGTGGCGGGCCCGGCCTCGACTACCTCTTCGCCCGTTTCAAGCCCAGGCTTGAACGCGAGCTCGGCACGGAGCTCTCCCGGCTCATCTTCGTGGAGAACCCCGCCAGGGCCTTCGCCTTTGACCCGCGTCCCCGGGCCGGCGCGGGGCCCGGGGACCCGCCTGTCCCGCACCTGCGCCCATAGGGGCCCGGCAAGAGCGCTTTCACAAGGCCCGGGAGCCCGTTACCAAAACAAACAATGGTGTCTCCGCGGTCCCTCGGTGACGCAGATCCCGTGTCGCTCAGCCAGAGCCGTCCTGGACGGCGGCGTTCGACACAGCCACGAGCCTGTCGAGCGCGCTCTTGGCGTTGCCGTCCTCGATGGCCGCGGTGGCTATCTCCAAGCCGTCGGCAAGGTCGTCGGCGAGCCCAGCCACGATGAGGCCCGCCGCCGCGTTCAGGCAAACCAGGTCGTGCCTCGGACCGCGTTCACCGTCCAGCAGTCGCATCCCCAATTCCGCGTTGTGAGCGGCGCTCCCGCCGGTCAGATCGTCGAGCGTGGCACGTTTCAGCCCGAGTGAGGCCGGCTCGATCTCCAACCGGCGGCGGCGGCAAGTCCCGTCCGGTTCGCGCACGGACTCGATCAGGGTCGACGGCGCCGTGGTTGACAGCTCGTCGAGGCCATCGTGACCGAAGACCACCATCGCGTGCACGGAACCGAACCTCTCGAGCACGTCGAGCATCTTGTCGGCCATCGTGGGGTCGGAGACACCGACGAGCTGGCGTGTCGCCCCAGCGGGGTTTACGAGTGGGCCGACAAAATTGAAGGCCGTCGTGACGCCGAGCTCACGGCGAACCGGCGCGGCAAAACGCATAGTCGGATGAAAACGAGGCGCGAAACAAAAACCGATCCCGGCCTCTTCGACGCATCGCCGCACCCCGTCGGGGCCGAGGTCGATGACCACACCAAGGGCCTCGAGCACGTCGGCCGAGCCCGCCAGCGACGAGGCGGCCCGCCCGCCGTGCTTACAGACGACAGCACCTGCCCCGGCAACCACGAGAGCACTGAACGTGGAGACGTTGATCGTGCCGCTGCGGTCCCCTCCCGTGCCGCAGGTGTCCACAACCTCGACTCCGACCTCGAGCCTCTCGGCGTGAGACCGCAGTGCTCGCACGAGGCCGGTCATCTCCTCGACGGTCTCGCCTTTGATCCTCAGGCCGGCCACGAACGCGGCAATTTGGGCCGGGGTCGCGCCGCCCTCGAGCACGTCGTCGAGGGCGGCGGAAGCCTCCTCCGAGCTCAGGTCCTGACGGTCCAGGATCTTCCCGAGGATCGCCGGCCATCCGCCGAGGCTCGAAAGGGCGGCCGCTGTCACGCCTCGCTGCCACCCGTGGCCGCGGCCGACAGAGGTCGCGCGTCGAGTGCAGTGTCGACCGGGACGGTCAGCTCTCCGGGGAGGTTTAAGTCCACCGGGCGAGGCTACCCGGACGCTTTCGCCGCTCCGTCGTCGGAGCGAGCCGGCAGCCGGAGACCCTCAGGCGGACTTGCGGTGCTGACGGACGATCCGACGACGCTCACGCTCGGTGAGCCCACCCCACACGCCTTCACGTTCGCGTGCGGCGAGCGCATACTCGAGACACGCCTGGCGGACCGTGCACGACGCGCAGACCGCCTTTGCCTCTTCCGCGTCCTCATCCGACACAGGGTAGAAGATGTCTGGGTCAACCCCTCGGCATGCGGCTCGTTGGCGCCAACTGGCTTTCATCCAGGTTCACTTTCGTCGTCTGTCGCCCGTCGACGGCGACCTGCCGCGACGAGATCGAATTACTAAGGATCGGTCGGCGGCAGGAGCTCTTGTCGTGCGCCAGGGGGTCGGCCGGCCGAAATCTCGATTATGAATGATCGTAACGAAACTGTCAACAACTGCCATTCCACCCGGTTCACCCAACTGTGCCCGGTATGGCCTGCTAGTTGTTCTTCCAATCTTCGGCCGTCAAGGCCCCCGCCTTGACAGGCAAATGCCCTGCACGCGAAAAAAAATCTCGGCCGAGCGCGATCCGGGCCAGCTCTTGAACCGTGCCGGGCGTCGAACGCGGACGGGGCGAACGGCCGGGCTTTGGCGCGTAGTCGGATGTGGCAGGCTTGCAAGACGGTGCCTTGATGAAACGACCAGCGACCATGTTCGACCGCGATGTCGCTCTTTCCCAGCTGGCAGACGAGAGCTACGACGTCGTCGTCGTGGGAGGAGGCATCACCGGAGCCGGCGTCGCGCTGGACGCCGCCTCGAGGGGGCTGCGGACCGCGCTCGTGGAACGGGGCGACTTCGCGTCGGGCACGTCCTCCAAGTCCTCCAAGATGGTGCACGGCGGGTTGCGCTACCTCCAACAGCACGACTTCGGCCTCGTCCGCCAGAGCCTCACCGAACGTCGTCTCCTGCTCCAGAACGCGCCGCAACTCGTCGAACCCCTCACGCTTCTCGTCCCCCTTTTCGGCAAGGGAGGAGCAGTCGACCGGGCCACGGCACGTGGCTACTCGACCGCGCTGTGGATGTACGACCTCGCCGGCGGCTGGCGCATCGGCAAGCGCCACCATCGCACGACTGCTCAGGAACTCGCCTCCCACTTCCCCACGCTGCGCACTGACAACCTCGTCGCCGGATTCGTCTACTACGACGCCTGGGCCGACGACGCCCGATTGACTCTTGCCGTCTTGCGGACAGCCGTGCTCGAGCATCAGGCCGTCGCGGTGAACTACGCCCCCGTCGTCGGCCTCGTCCACGACGGGGCGTCCCGCGTGGCCGGTGTGAGGGTCGCGCCCATAGCCGATCCTCGTTCCGGCAGCTGGCTGACAGAATCTTCCGGAAAGAACGCTTCCGCCGAGCTCGAGATTCGGGCGAAAGTCGTCGTCAACGCGACGGGCGTGTGGGCCGACAGCCTGCACCGCTTGGACGACGCGGCCCGCCCGGCCTCGATTCGTCCCGCCAAGGGCATCCATCTCACTGTGGCCCGCAGCAAGCTGCCCTGTGACATCGCCACGGTGCTACCGGTGGTGGAGGACCATCGCGCGATCACCGTCATACCGTGGAACGAACACACCTACATCGGGACGACCGACACCGACTACAGCGGTCCGCTCGACGACCCCCGCGTCGAGCCGGACGACATCACCTACGTGCTCAACGCGGTGAACGCAGCCGTCTCGTCACCGATCGGGCCGGAGGACGTGACCGCGAGCTGGGCGGGGTTGCGTCCCCTGCTCTCCACGACAGGCTCTCACAGGCGTGCCGCAAGCGCGCGCACCGTCGACCTCTCCAGACGTCACAAGGTCGAGCGATCGGCGTCCGGTCTCATCACGATCACAGGCGGCAAGCTGACGACCTACCGCAAGATGGCGGTCGACACAGTCGACGCGGTCCAGCGCGAGCTCGGAACGACCGTCACGCCCTCGCGTACGAAGAACCTACGCCTCCGCGGCGCTGGGCCCCTCAACACCGCTCAGGTCCGCGAACTGGCAGATACGCTCGGTCTCGACGCGCAGGTGACCGACCAGCTTCGGCGTCGCTACGGAGGGGAGACCATGGCGGTGCTCGGCCTCGGCATCGACCGGCCGGAGCTTCGCGAGCGACTCGTCGGCGGCCTCGAGCACATCGAGGCCGAAGTCGTGTACGCGGCCCGTTTCGAGATGGCCACATGCGTCGACGACGTCCTGTCACGACGGACCCGTGCGCTGCTGCTCGATGCGCGATCCGCATCGGCCGCGGCGGCCCGGACCGCTGAACTGCTCGCAGCCGAGCTTGGCTGGAACGCTGTCCGGGTGCGCGAGGAGTGCGCGGCCTTCGAAGCCATCGGCCGGCACGACCTCGCCGCCGCCACGTCCCTTGCTGGCCGGGCCTCACCGACCTCGGAGACCTGAGCTCCAGTGAGCCACGACCGCAGGGCGATCCCGGCACCGATCGAGACAGGTGCCGAGGCGGGTGAACCTCCGGAGCGGCTCGGCGGTCACAGGGTCGAGCTCGAGGACGGCTTTCTCGAGCGGCTCTCCGGTGCGTGCGCCATCATCGACCTCTCTCCCGAGTCCCTCGCCCAGTCGGGCAGGGACTGGTGGCCCATCTCGCTCAGATGGGCGCTTTCCGGTGCCGTGCCGGCCCGACCCCGGGTCATAGCTCGGCCGGCCACGACCGCCGAAGTCGCCGCCGTGCTCCGGTGCTGCGACGAAGCCGGCATCCCTGTCACCCCCGCCGGGGGTCGAAGCGGGGTCTGCGGCGGCGCCGTCCCGATCTTCGGAGGTGTCAGCCTCGACTGCTGCGGCCTGCAGGGCATCAAGCAAGCGCACAGCGCGACCGCGCTCGTCGACGTCCGGGCGGGAACCTTCGGGGACGATCTCGAGCGGGAACTTCGCTCCGGGCACGCGATGACGCTCGGCCACTGGCCTCAGTCGGTCGCGCTCGCGACCATCGGCGGATCGATCGCGTGTCGCGGCGCCGGCCAGTACTCCACCCGCTACGGGAAGATCGAGGACATGGTCGCCGGTCTCGAAGTGGTTCTTGCCGACGGGACCGTCGTTCACACGGGCCAATTGGCCGGACGCGGGGCCGGGCCGCGCTCGGCCATGGGCCCTGACCTCACGAGCGTATTCGTGGGCAGCGAGGGCACGCTCGGCGTCATCACGGCTGCACGGCTCCGGGCGCACCCGGTCGCCCCCGAAGAACGACGCGCGGCGTGGGCGTTCCCAAGTTTCGTAGACGGCCTCGAGGCGTTACGGCGGACCCTCCGGCGCGGGGCGACCCCGGCGGTGCTGCGCCTTTATGACGTGACCGAGTCGAAGCGAAGCTTCGCAGGCCTGGACACCAACTTGCTCATCGCTCTCGACGAAGGCGACGGGCACATCGTCGACGGCGCTATGGCAGTGCTCGCCGAAGAGTGCGCGGGCGCCGAACCGCTAGACGTAGGCCTCGTCGAGCACTGGTTCGCGAACCGCAATGACGTGTCGATCCTCGAGCCGGTCATCCGGGCCGGGATCGTCGTCGACACGATCGAGATCGCTGCGCCCTGGGATGTGCTGCCAGCCATCTACGACGGCGCGGTGGCGGCGCTGCAGGAGATTCCCGGGACGGTCGCGGCCTCAGCCCACCAGTCGCACGCGTATCTAGACGGCGCCTGCCTCTACTTCACCTTCGCGGGCTGCGGGCCCGACCCGGCTGACGACGTCTGGGCGGAAGCCTTCTATCGGCGTTGCTGGCAGGCGGTCCTGGGCGCCACTTCGGTGAACGGTGGCTCGATCAGCCACCATCACGGTATCGGGCTCGTGCGCGGCGAATATCTTCCAGAGGCCCTCGGCGCCGGTTTCGAGGTCCTGAAGAAGCTGAAGGCGGCGCTCGATCCCCGGGGCATCTTGAACCCTGGGAAGCTCGCACTCCCCTCGCCTTTCGGCACCTCGCCGTGGCCGGCCGGCTGAGCCCCGGCGGCATTTCGGGCCAAGTTGAACGCGGGTGCCCAAAGTGGCTGTACGATCGCTCAGCGTGAGGAGTCTTCGTGACGACCGATGACCTTGTGAGGGAGGCCGCGGTGAATCCGTCGCTCGACGATGCCCTTGAGCTGGCGGCCGCGCTCCAGACGAATCTGAACGCCGTGGTTCTCGGGACCCCGGGCGCGGTCGTCGCAGCGACGACCGCGGTGCTCGCGGCGGGACACCTGCTCATCGAAGACGTTCCGGGCGTGGGCAAGACGATGCTCGCAAAGGCCGTCGCGGTCTCCATCGGCACTCGCCTCGCCCGGATCCAGGGCCACCCGGACCTGCTCCCGTCCGACATAACCGGTGTCTCGGTCTACTCGGCCTCGTCTGAGACCTGGGAGTTCCGGCCGGGACCTGTGTTCGCGCATGTGGTGCTCTTCGACGAGCTGAACCGGACCCCGCCAAGAAGCCAAGCAGCGCTGCTCGAAGCCATGGAGGAGCGACAAGTCACAGTCGACGGCGAGTCGTGGCCCCTGCCCGAGCCGCATCTCGTGCTGGCGACGCAGAACCCGATCGATCAGTCGGGCACCTTCCCGCTTGTCGAGAGCCAGATGGACCGATTCCTTCTCGCCACACGCCTCGGTTACCCGGACGAGAGCACCGAGACACGGCTCGCCCTCTCGCATGGGGCACAGCCTTCGCTCTCCACGCTCTCGCCGATTTGCACGCCAGCCGGCCTGGCTGCCGCCCAGGCGGCCGTGGCAGAAGTGCCCGTGGCGTCCGGGGTCGCGAGGTACGCCGTCGCCGTCGTGCGGGCGAGCCGCGCCGACCCCTTCGTCCGCCTGGGAGCAAGCCCGCGCGCCGCCATCGGCCTCGTCGCCGCTGCACGAGCGCACGCCGTGATCGCCGGCCGCGACTTCGTGCTCCCCGACGACGTGAAAGCGGTCGCCGTCAGCGTGCTCGCCCATCGCCTCGTCACCGATGCCGCTCCCGTCGGCGCCTTCGAAGCGGGGATCGCTGCAGTGGAGGCGATCCTCGAGCGAGTACCTTCGCCGAGGCCCTGATGAAGAGGCGCTCCCGCCGGCATGTTCCGGCGGTCGACCGAGCGCGCGCCCCGGCGGTCTCGAGACAGCGTGTCCGTCACTTGGCGTTGCCCGAACGCGCCTTGGTTCCGGTCGCCGGCTCGGTGCTCTTGTTGCTGGTCTGGGCCGGAGTGGCGCACGCGAGCGGTTCCGGCTGGGTGCAGACCGTGGGCGCGGCGGTTGCCGGCCTGCTCCTTCTCGGCCTCGTCGCCCCGGCGTTTGCCGCTCCGGGGCTCATCGTCGTATGTGAGAAGTCCCCCACTGACGCAGTCGCAGGCTCGGCGGTGGAGATCGATGTCGTGGGAAACCGGTCGATGCGCTGCACCCCGTGGTCGGTGGGAGGGATGCCCCTCTTGCTCACGGGAAGGATTCCCGCGCGCCTTGTCATCGTGCCTCCTCGCAGAGGCGTCATCTCGACTGTCACGGTCCGCGTCGCCACCGCCGCGCCCTTGGGCCTGCTTTGGTGGTCGCGCGATCAAGTCCTCGAGCTCGCCCGCCCGCTGTATGTCGCACCGCGACCTCGCGAGCGCGGTGCGGAGCTTCGCCAGATGTTCACGTCGGAGGAGGGCCAGGGCCAGCCGCGCCCGACGCTCACCGGGGACTTGCGGGGCATTCGCCCCTACCAGCACGGCGACGGGCGCCGTCGCGTGCACTGGCATGCGAGCGCCCACACCGGCGACCTCATGATCCGCGAGTCCGAGAGCCGCCAGGACGACCCGATCCGGATGGTCGTCGACCTACCCCGTGACCTCGACGCCGCCGACCGCATAGCGGAGGAGGCGATGGGAGAGGTCGTGGTGCAGCTGGCCGCCGGTCGCCGCATCGTGCTCGAGACCACCGAGGTCACCGGCAGGGTCGTCACGCCCGTGGCGGACCGCCTCTCGGCAGGGCGGCGCCTGGCGCGTTCAGTGGCCACTGCGGATGCGCGCTAGGCCGGTTGCCGTGACCGGGCGCTCGGACCCTCCGCGCCCGGCGGGGCACCGGGACGCGGCACCAGGTGCGCACGTCGGCTTTGTCGAGATGGTGCGGCGGGCGAATGCTCCCCTCCCTGCGGAACATTCGGTCACCTTTCGGATCGCGACCGCGGCCGCCGTCCTGACCGGCATCCTCGCCTGTGCCGCGGTCGGCGAAGTGTCTGTGTTGAGCGCCATCCTCGCCTCCGCAGGTTCGCTGGCCGGCATGGCGTTCTCGTATCGGACACGCACGAGTCCATGGCAGTGGGTGAAGGTGCTGCTGGCGATCGCGGTGCTCGCCATCTTCGCCTCCTTCGTCCTCCAGATGATCAGCGCGGCCCACGTCGGCCAGCTGACTTCGATCGAGGTCCCGCTCACCGGCCTGTTCGTCTGGGTGCAGCTCATTCACTCCTTCGACGTACCTGCAAGGCGAGACCTGCTCTTCTCGCTCGCAGCGGCCGGGGCGCTCCTCACTTTGGGAGCGGCGCAAGCTGTCTCGGTCGGTTTCCTGGCCTACGTCGTGGTCTGGCTCGGCTCCTGCCTCGTCGCGCTCGGGTGCTCGTGGCGTTCGATGACAGGGGGAGTCGGTCCCCTCGCGCTCGGTCCGCTGCTGGCAACGGGCCTCGTCATCGCGCTGGCCGGCGCAGGCTTCCTGGTCGTGCTGCCCGCACCCCGGGCTGCCCAGGCGATCACCCTGCCGTCCTCGCTCGTCTCGTTCCTTCCCCTTAGAGATCCGAATGCCGTCACCGGGACCGGAGCACAGTCGACCGAACCGGCCCAGGCGGGCCAGGCGAGCGGGAGGACCGGGGTCGGCGGTTACCTCGGCTTCGCGAGCGAGCTCGACATCGCCACGCGCGGCGCACTCGGGGACGAGGTCGTCATGCGAGTACGGGCTGACCGGCCCGGCTACTTCCTGGGCATGACCTACGACACCTGGGACGGCCAGAACTGGAAACGGTCACCGTCGACAGGCCGGATCCTCCAGCTCACGACCGGGTCACCCTTCGAGGTGGGCTCTGCCTGGAGCTCGTTCCCCCAGCTCGGCGCCGCAACGATCCCAAGCTTGTCCAACGGGGAGCTCGCGTCGGGGCCGGTCAACGTGCAGACGTTCTATGTGGCACAACCCATCGCGAACCTGTTGTTCGCGACCCCCGATCCGACCGAGGTCTACTTCCCCGAACACTCACTGATACTCGGTGCCGACGGCTCGATGCGGTCCACGATCGCGATGACCCCGGGCACCGTCTACACGGTCGTCTCGACCGACGAGGAGCTGGCGCCGGCCGTCCTCGCGAAGATCAGGACCCCCCAGTCGACGCGGATGCTCGCCGCCCTGGAACCAGACCTCGCGCTGCCGGCGGGACGCTACGCGCGCGTCGCAGCCCTCGCCCGCCAGATCGTGAGCGCCGCTCGGGCGACGACGACATACGCCAAGGTGACCGCCCTCGAGGCCTGGATGGGCGACCATCTGCGGTACTCGACAGACATCCCGCCCCTGCTCCCCGGCCAGGATGCCGTCAACCAGTTCCTCTTCGGCTCGCGGGTGGGCTACTGCGAGCAGATCTCGACAGCGCTCGCGGTCATGCTGCGCACGCTTGGTGTGCCGACGCGCGAGGCGATCGGGTACGTGCCGGGGCCGTTCGACCCTCTGAGCGACCTCTACGAGATCCAGGCCAAGGACGCGCACGCCTGGGTGCAGGTGTGGTTCCCGGGAGTCGGCTGGCAGAGCTTCGACCCGACCGCACAAGTGTCCCTGGAACCGCCCGACCCCGGTGCCGTGCTGCTCTCGGACCTCGGCCACGTCATCGGCGGGCTCCCATGGGCGCCCATCGGTGGCGGCCTGTGCGTGATCGCGAGCGGCTGGCTCGTCGCCGGCGGAGTGCGCCGTCGCCGCCGGCGACCGACAGGCTGGGTGGGAAGGGTCACCGCTGAGCTGGAACGCCGCGGTGCGACAGCCGGGCTCAAGAGGTGGCCGACCGAGACGCTCGCCGAGTACGCCTCCCGGCTGGGCAAGTCCGGCCGGTGGCGTGCGGGCCCAACCGCGACGGCGTCGCTCCCGGCCGCGATCGCAGTCGTCGAGCGCGCCGCGTACGGGTTCCACGAGCCCGACCCGGCAACCCGGGCCTTCGTCGAGGAAGTTGTGAGGGGCTTGCACCCCGCCCGCGGTTCCCGGGCAGGTTCCGCCCGCCGGCTCACGACGGCGTGAGCGCCAAGGCCTCAACGAAGCTCGCTCCCCGCTCGAGGAGGGGCCGATATGCCATGAGCGCCCTCGACCGGTTGAACCCGAGCGCGCCGGTCAGTCGCCCGCTTCGTCCGAACACGACCAGGAAACTGAGCTCCTCCAACGACCCGTCCACGACCACGGCCTCGTCCGTCGGCTCGGGGATGCCGACGAGTTGGATCTTGCAGTCGTACTGGTCGGACCACACGTAGGCGACGGGGGCAAAGCCGGGACGGGGCCCGTCTCCGGCAAGAAGGCTCCGCGCGGCGTGCTCGCCCTGCTCGGCCGCGTTGGTGCGGTGCTCGACGCGCTTCCACTCGCCTGTGAGCGGATTAGGCCACCTGACCAGATCGCCGGCCGCCACCACGCGAACGGCGGCCGTGAGGGACGCGTCGCACAGGAGCCCCTCCGGACCGAAGTCGAGCCCGGAGCCCTCGAGCCAGGAAGTCGCCGGGAGCGCCCCGACGGCGACGAGCAGCGCGTCCGCCTCGATGCTCGTGCCGTCACTGAGCCGGCACGTCACGCCTGAGTCGTGCCGGACGCCGGTTTCGACGCTGTCGAGCCGGGTGGCGAGCCGGAGGTCGACGCCGTGGTCACGGTGCACAAGCTCGCAGACGCTTCCGACCAGTGGCCCCACGGCCCGTTCGAGCGGGACTGCAAGAGGCTCGACCACGGTCACCTCCGTACCGAGGCCGCGGGCCGTCGCAGCGACCTCGAGGCCTATGAAGCCGGCGCCCGCGATCACCAGGCGGGCTCCGGCACCGGTGATCACCTCACGCAACGCGGTCGAGTCGTCCAGGTCTCGCAGCGTCAGGACACCGGGCCGCCCCGTGACGCCGGGGAGCGGGCGCGGGCCGGCTCCGGTCGCTATGACGAGACCGTCGAAGCCGATGCGGCGGCCGTCACTGAGCGTCACGGCGTACTCCGTCAGGTCGAGGCGCTCCGCCCTGGACCCGAGATCGAGCTCGATCCCGAGCGCCTCGAGGTCGCTCGACGTGCGCAGGGTGCACCGGCCGATGTCCCAGGAGCCCGCGAGCAGCTGCTTGGACAAAGGCGGGCGGTCATAAGGCAAGCGGTCCTCGGCGCCGACCAGCCTTATGCGCCCTTCGAAGCCCTGTTCCCGTAGCGCCTCGCAGGCGCGAAGCCCCGCCACGCCTCCGCCCACTGTCACGACGGACCTGAGGGAAGTCGGTACTGCTACCCGCCCTCGTCCTCGTGGGCCGAGTCCTGGCCCACTGCCTCGAGCCGTGGTAGGAGGGAGCCGACCCTCTCCCGGGCTCCTCGGATCCGGCGGTCAAGCTCCTCGACGATCTCGACCGCGCGTCTCAGCCGGACCTCGAGCAGGTCGACGTCAATGACGCCGCCCTCGAGCTCAGCGATGATCGCGTCGAGCTCGTCGGACGCCTCGGCGTAGCCGAGATCGCCGACCGGCACGGAGCTCGTGACGGGATCGGGTGCGCTCATGGGACTCCTCCGTCGTTCACTTCATCGGCATTGACCGTCGCCGACCGGTCCGGCGGCCGGATCTCGTCGACGACCGAACTGGCGCTGCCGTCCGCGAAGGTCGTGATCAGCCTTTCGCCGACCCGCAAGGAATACAGCGACCGCACGACCCTCCCGCTCTCGTCTCGCGTGAGCGACCAACCACGTTCCAGCTGGTGCCGGGGGTCGAGGAGCTGCAGCAGCTCGCGGCGGTGGGCGATCTTCTGGGCCTGCACGGCGAGGTGTTGCGACGACGGGCCGGCCAACCTCTGGGCGCGGTTGACCAGGCGTCCCTGGCTCCGCTCGATCGCCACCAGCGCGGCGTTGCCGATGCGCGTCTCGGCCGTGCGCAGCTCGAGCGACGAGCGCTCGAGGCCGTGACGAGCCGCCCGGCGCGTCGAGGCGCAGGAGGCGACGAGCTCCCGCCCTGCTTCGTCGAGGCGAGCCTCGATGCGCTGCGCCAGGCGCCTGGCGCGCCGGTCCACGCCTTCGAGGTAAGCGGCGACAACTGCCACGACCGCCTCGCCGCATTGCGTGGGAGTCACGAGCGCCCGGTGCGCGACCTCGTCGGCGACCGAGCGGTCACCGGTGTGCCCGATGCCGGTCCACACCGGGAATCGAGCCCCGGCGATCGCCCGGGCGACCTCCTCGGAGTCGAACGCCGCGAGATCGCCCCGCGCCCCGCCCCCGCGCACCACGACCACGAGCTGAGGCGCGAAGGTGCCGAGCCTCGCCAGGGCGCCGGCGATCTGCGCAGGCGCCTCGGGCCCTTGAACGGTCGACGGCTCGAAACGGACGTCGAACAGGTACCCGGATCGTTCCAGCTGGCCCGTGAAATCCCGGTAGGCCTCCGAGCCCGGACTCGTGACGAGCCCGATACGCAATGGGACCAGAGGCAAGGGCAGGCGCCTGTTCGCCTCGAGGAGGTCCTCCACGGCGAGCGTGCCGAGCAATCGCCTCCGGGCCGCCGTTATCCCGCCGATCAAGGCCTCCACATCGAGGGCGGTCATGGAGAAACGCAGCTTGCTCCCGCCTTCCCAGACCGAGGCGGTGCCTCGCACCCGCACCACGAGCCCGGGTGTGAGCTCGACTCCGACAGCCTCCAGCTCGTACTGGACGACGGGCCAGTCCCGAGCCCAGCAGGCGACCTCGAGCGTGGCCATCGGGTTGCGGGCCAGGACGGCGCCTCGCGGCGAAGCCGCCTCGGCGGCCGTCCGGTCTGGTCCGTCGAGACGGTCCGCGAGTTCCAGATAGTGATGACCCCGCGACACTGTCACCTTGCGGATCTCGCCCGTCAACCAGATCTCGCCGGGGAACCTCTCCCGGAGTGCACCTTTCACACGGCTGTAGAACTCGCCTATCGAGAGCGCCGCGTCGGAGGCGGACCCGGGTTCGACGCTCGGCTCAGAAGCGACGACGGAGAGTACCGGCGGCCGTCCCGAGCCGGCGAGCGGCTCCTCGCTCGGCTCCGTCGCCGGCAACGCGAGACCAGGTGCGAGGTCCGGCGGATCTGGGACTCGGACTTCATCCCCGGTGAAGTCGAAGCGGAGCTCCTCGACCTCGGGCGTGCTCACGTCCCGCCCCCGCCTGGCTCGGGTGCCGGTCATTGCCTCAGGCTACTGCCGGGGCACGGCAACGCTTCGGGACCCTCGCCGTGTCAGCTCGATGACCCGAACTGGATCGCCACGTACAGCCCCTGGACCTTGCGCCAGGTGGCACCGCCTACGAGCCGCCAGTCCGTGAACGAGGTGTCAGCGACCGAGAGGGCGTCCACTCTCCCTGCCGGGTCGAACACGACCGTGGCCGTTCCGGTGGGCGGCCGTGGCAGGGCGCGCCAAGTCATGTCCGACTCACCGAGTACCGCTAGCGTGTCACGGCGAGCCGAGCCCGAGACCAACGCATAAAGCCCGAGGCCGCCCGCAGGACCGAATGAGATCGCGCCCTCCCGCCGGGCCAGCGGCAACGGGGGTGAGACCCGCCAGTTCAATGCCTTGGTGCCCGTGCACGCCGCAACGACGTCGCCGCTGAGCCTGCCGACGGATGCGATGAGCGCGCACAGGCCACGGCTCGTGGTCTCAAGGCCTAGCAACTCGGTGCCAGAGGTGCCCACCGAACGCGGGAGGCTGGGCCCGGCGAGACGCCAGGTGCCAGCGTGAGCAGCGAAGACGCCCACCACGCCGCTGCGGCGACAGCTCGCCCCGAGCAGCCCTTGCCCGCCCACATATCCGACCGCCGTGAGCGAGACGATGCCACAGGCGCGTCCGGCATCAGAGGTCGCAAGCTCGTGTTCGCTGGCAACCTGACGCCAGCCGGCCAGTCCTCCCGGGCTCGCGAGAACGCGGGTGGCCCTGCTGTCACCGACGAGGGCCAACGCCTCGCCACCGCTGGCGAGCGCCAGGGCGTCGGGCTCGTCGGCGAGCGCGTCGAGGGGGCCCGAGGACGTCCACGAGCGCGCGTCGGAGGTGACGATGAGCGGCGAGTACTCCAGGTCGACGCTGGGTCGTATGCCGACGACGAGAAACCTGCCGCCCGGTGAGGCGACCACGAGTCCGCCGTTGGTCGCGACAGCAAGCGCTGCCGCCCGGTCGGACCACAAGGCGCCACCCGTCGGCCTGAAGAACAGCTGCCAGAACGTGTTCAGCGGCTGGTCGAGGTGCCCCATGGCCACGATCGCCCACGAGCCCGCAGAAGTCTCGATCGAGGTCGCCAACAACGCACGGATCGCCGGAGAGCTGATCTTCGCGGCCGGTCCGGCGGCATGCGTTGCCCCGCAACCCGATACGACCGACGCACTGATCACCGCGAGGCCGAGAACCTCGTTGCGAAAGCGCCGCGAGCGGCGAGGCCGCGCCCTGCGGGAACGAAGCCCGGTGCTCATCAAGATCCGAGCACAGTTCGTAGCTCGCCGGCGAGCAGGGCTGCAAAAGAAGACTTCGAGGCCTCGGTGCCGGGACCCGGGTCACTGTTGAGGATGTAGCGCATGTGTCCCGCCGGGTCGATCACAAAGGAGAGGTCGCTGTGGGCGATCATCGCGCCGCCGGGGGCGAAGGCAACCTGGACTCCGAACGAGCTCCAGACCCGGCTGAGCTCGAGGCGCGAGCCGGTCAGGTAGTGCCAGTTCGAGAGCTCCTGCATGCCTTCCTGGCGATCGAACGCGACCAGATACGGGCGCGCACGGTAGACCGGGTTCGCCACGACGGCCACAAGCGCGACCCGTCGCGCGGCTGCGCCGAGCAGGCCGTCAGCCTGGCGGAACTCCTGGGCGATGAGCGGGCAGTCGGAAATGCACACGGGATCGAGGAACGTCAGGGCGACCGCCTTGCCGCGCAGGCCGCGCAGCGACACCGTCGCCCCTTTTTGATCGACGAGCCGGAACGGCGGCGCAGGAGTGTCGACGACACCGGGCGGGCCGCCGAAGGCCTCGGCGATGATCGGGTCCGCGTTCGGGTTCACTGAGGCTGCCGCCATCGGGACGACCCCGATGAGCGTGATCCCGATCGCTGCCAGGGCCGCGATCGAGCGGAAGAGGTAGGCCGGCCGGCTGGCGAGCCGTGCCCAGATCGACGAGGCGCCGGCGGCGACTGTCGTGGCCGGAGCCGGCACGTCGGCCACGACCGGGAGGCGTGTCGTCGCCAGGTACCCGGCGACGAAGACAAGAGCCATCGGGATCATGCTGTTCGGGTCGGTCCCGAGCCCACCGAAGAAGCCGAGATCCTCCACGAGCACCCAGTCTGCGATGCACAGGACGACCCCCGCACAGACAGCACCGCGCAGCAAGTTGGCCCGCCCGGCCAGCAAGCCGGTCCCGATGGCCGCAAGGCAGACCACGAGGAACAGGTTCACGGCCCAACCGTGCGCGGCGTCGAAGGCTGCGAAGCTGGCGAGCCACGAGGAGATGAACGCGGGTTGCGGCGTCGCCGCCATCTGCAGCACCATCCCGGCGAGCGTTCCCGGCACGGCGCTGTGGCCCAGCCGTCCCTGCCAGAAACCCCGGCCGGGCCAGGCCTGGACAACCGCCATGGCGACGAAGAAGCCACCCATCACCGAGAGGATCACCCGGCCGAGCCGTGGCCTCGACCACATCTTCTCAGGCAGGGCGACGAGCAGCCCGGCAAGGCTGTAGAACACGACTGCGCCGGGTGCCCCGAAGGCCCACGTGAGGGCCGGGGCGAAGATCCCACCGAAGCTCTCGCCGAAGATCCAGACGATGATTCCCCACAACAAGGCCGCAAGGCCAGCGAGCCGTGACCAGTATCCCCGGGGGGCGACGATCAACAAGATGCCGATGCCGACCTGGATCCACACCGCCGAGGCCGGCGCCGTCACCGGGTGGTTGCTCCAGATTGTCGCCCCGGCGTTGACCAGGTGCTGCACCCACGCCGGTGACGCCGCCGCGGTCGGCTCGATCACCTGGCTCGCCATGCCGAGCGGCATCGAGGGCTGAGCCTGGAGCAGGCCGTCGAAGATCCAGATGAGGCCGAAGGCGATCCGGAGCAGCCGGCGGCCGGGGGCCTCTGGGCAGGGCCACGCTCCGGCGGGCAGCTCACCGGCTCTGGCCCGCCGCAGTTGCGCGGCTCGCAACAGATTCCACGCCAACGCCAAAAGGGCAAGGATGACAAGGGCGATCAGCGCCTGGTGCACGAGCAGGGAGCGGAAGGCAGAGACGATCGTGGGGTTGTTCGTCGAAAGCCCGGAGCTCATGCCTGGCATCGCAGTTGACACACTCCTGTCCTTGGCGGGCCGCCCAGAACCCCAGGGCCCGTTGCCGACGGCCCTGCATTGTATGTACGCGGTGCCCCTCGGCCGGCTCAGGCGCCACTCGACCCGAGCGATTGTCATCTCTGACAGCGGTTCGCCGCCACTCACGCCACCGCGACGAGAACGCCATCCCCGAGGATCGAGGGCAACCCCGGGACTCAGCCCGCTCGGCCAGGACGCGCCTTGCGCTCTTCAGGCGCCGTCTGCGAGGAGCCGCTTCAGTTCCTCCCCGTAGCGGGCGTAGCGACGGGCGATCACGACGGCCCACCCAAGCAGGCCATTCGCATGCCGTCACCGAGCGATCCACTACGAGCTCGACTGGGATGTCCCGGGCGCCGATTCCCCCGGCTCGTCGTGTGATGGCACTTGACCAGGGGTAATGCGATCGTGGCGACTTGGCCTACCTGATCACCGCAGCAGCCCGAACGCACCGGAGATGACGTCGAGGGCCTGGATCTCGACGGCCACGGACTCCTGGACGGGCTTGGACGTGTCCTCGGTGAGCACGACCACAACGAAGGTCTGACCGCGACTGTCGCGAGCGAGATAGCCGAGCGTCAGCACCCCCGGCTCTGAGCCCCCCTTGAACCACACTCTCGGCCATGTGCCTGAGTTGAGGTTGATCCCTCCGTTGTTGGTCGAAAGCACTGCGCTTATCGGGCCCAGTCCGGGCTCGGCTTGGAACCTTGCAAGTCCGGCCAAGACCCGGCAGATGTCATCCGCCGAAGCGAACCACTCGATCGAGTTGATGTCCCGCGGCATGCCCACCGACTGTTCTTCGCCGGCTGTGACCTTGTCGACCGCAGTGGCGAGGTAGGCGGCCCTCTGCGGCGGACTCAAGGACAGGTAGTGGTCCGCCATAGCAGGAAAATCGTGGTACTTGAGGGCGAACATCTCGCTGACCGTGAGGAACGGGACGTCGAGCGAGGCGTGGGAGGACCAAGCTCGCACCTGGTCCTCGACCGCTGCTCGCCCGACGAGCTTCAACAACAGGTCGGCCGCGGTGTTGTCGCTCACCGAGATCATCTTGACTGCGGCCTGCTCCACGGTGAGCTTGGTCCCGTCGGGCACGCTCTGGAGGGTTCCGCTCCCACCGACCTTGATGGCGGCGGTGACGGTGACCTTCTGGCTCCAGCTGATCACGTGGTCGTGCACCGCGTTGGCGAGGGCTCCCAGGACGAACAGTTTGAACATCGACCCGAGGGGCCTCGGGGTCCCGGCCAGCAGGGAGTGGACGGGGCTGCAAGATCCGTCGGAGCCCACCTTGGCGGCGAGCAGACTGACCTCAGGAGCGATCGTGGCCAGCTTCTCGTCGACCTGCGACCACGACTTGGGCGCCACATTGGCGGCAGCAGGCTTGAACAGCAGGCCGGCGATGAGCCCGGCGCTGTCGACAGCGAGCTCGGTGGAGTAGTCGGCGGGCCCTATCCGCACCAGTGCCACGAGCGAGGTCGCCTCGACTTTCGACAACTGGAGCAAGGTGATCGCCGACCCGGGGGGACCCAGCGACTCCAGAGCCTGATTCAGCTCCGACGGGCTCACCGCGGCGAGGAACGTGGCGTCGAAGTGGGCCGAGATCTCCTTGTCGCTGAGGGGGAGCTGAGACGCGATGCCGAGGAGCCAGTCCAGTTGTTTGCCGACCGGGCTGCTCGGCACCTTGACCGGGATGCTGCCGGCGATGCGCGCGCCCCGCGAGCTCACCAGTGCGGCGGCACCTACGGGAGCCGGGGTCAGGCTGAGCGCGCTGACCGCGACGGCGGTGACGACAAGTGAGACCGCCATCGCCCCAACTCCTCGAACCGCTCTCGCCCGACGCGTCGCCTTCACGCCCGGCCCGCCGTTGTCGCTCCTGTGGACCTCAATCGGGGTCTTGGGTGTCATATCAGCTCCTTTGGGCGGTTGTCCGGCTGGGGTACTGCATTCGTCGCGCACCGGATGAGGTCAAGGCACGCCCTCCACGAGCACGAACAAGCCGGCGATCCGGGCGTCGGGGCCGATGGCGACCCGGCCCTTGCGCTTGCCTTTCTCATAAGCGATCGGGATGTCGACGACGGTGTAGACGGACATGGAGCTGGTCGAGGGATCCCCCAGGCCCAGCACCTTGCCCAGCTCGCCGTTGAGCTTCGAGCGCACCGAGTCGAGCAACTCGACGGAACATGCGTCCCTCATGCGCTCGTCGAAGTCCGCCTGCAGAGCCTCGAACTCGCCAGCGAGGAACTGGCGCAGTGCTTTCGTGGCGCGCTCCGGCGCATCGGCGAGCATTTCGGCGCCGATCTCCGCCACCTCCCCGATGCGAGGACCGAAGCGCTGGAAGGCCGCTTGTCGGCTGACCTGCAAGGCGTAACCGATGGCAGCCCACGAGCTGCCTTCCGAGCGGGCCTGGCGTACCAGGGCGAGAACGATGTCGTCCAGCACCGACCCGAGACTGGTCGCCGCGGCGAGGGTCGCGATCGAGGAACCTCGTTCTGCGACAGGCCCTTGCTCCAGGCGATCGACGAGCAGCTCGGCGTTGCTCCGGAGCATCAGGCGGAGGACGTCCCGCTCGACGTCACCGCCCGAGGGGTCAAGCGGCTCAGCCACGCTGTCAAGATACCTTTACATGGTGCCTGATGTCAAGAGATCTTTACGCTCTGGACCTGAACGTAGGGTGACACGCGGTGACGGCGGACCGGACGCCCTTGCGATGCCGACAGGAGCCGAGCGCAGGAACAGGACATGTTCTAACTTGGCCCCGGTGGCAGATCACTCGGAGCCGTCCAGCCTGGTCACGGCGCGTCGCCCCGTGAGGTGGCCGAGGTTGGGCGTCACGCTGCTGGTCGCCGTGGTGATGGGCGTGACCTGGCTCAGTGCTCAGGCGGACGGCGCGGCCGCCGGCCCGCTCCGAGCTCGGCACGGGGCTGTCGGCAATGCTGCGGTGCCCCGAGGCTGGTTGCCGTTTTCTTTCGGCTACATCCAGATGGCGGTCCGTCCCAACTGGGACGTCTGGTACACCCAATCGGCGCCCCTTCAATGCCCCACCGACTTCGCGGGTCCGGTCACGCTGATCTACACCAGCCCCAGCCCCAACAACGCGCCCAGGCCAGATTGCGCGGGTGAGCGATCCGACACGACGGTCCTCGTCTGGTACCCCGCCTCCCTCCTAGAAGCCAAGGCTCTGAGGCATCAACGGATCAACGGCATCGAGGTCGACGGGCCCAGGGTTGTGGGCAAATGGCAGGAGCTGTCGCTCCCTACGCTCCGCTTTGTCATCTACACCAAGGGTCCGGAGGCCCCGGCTGTGCTGCACACCCTCACCTACTCGGCCCGGGCGGCCCTCGCCAAGCTCAGTCCCGCGCCGGCGGTCCCGGCAGATTGGGGGTGGCTGGCCGCTGACGGTCTGCTGTTCGCGGCGCCGTCAAACTGGCCCGTCGATCACCTGGCGACCAAGTCTGCAGGCTCTGGCACCGACGGCCCTCTGTGGGTACAACCCAGAACGGTCGTGCTGTACTCCGGGGGCGAACCAGCCGACGACGATGTCTTCGTATCCATGGGTGGCACGGCCCTCGGTCTCGGCTACGACTCGTTCGACGAACAAGGCGCTGTCGTCTCCTCGCCTCCGCTTGCACCCATCGGTACGGAGTACATCACCGGGCCCACTCCTGCACCGTGTGCCCGGATCCACACCTTGAAGATCTGTCTCTCCCCAGGTGACAACACCCTCTACGGGCCAGCCCTCTACACCATCAGGCGCCCGGGTGCCCGCAGGCTCGTCACGCTCACCGTCGGCCTCTCCGGGGACGGCCTGGTCGCCCGAACCATCATCGGCTCGTTCCGCCCCTCCTGAACGGGACGCGGCTCGAGTGGCCGGACAAGGCCACTTTTGAGTCAGCGACGCGCGATCTGCTCGCGCACGAACGGCGCGGCCGTTGAGCCCTCGCCGACGGCGGCCGCGACGCGTTTCACCGAGCCATGCCGGATGTCACCGGCCGCGAACACGTTCGCCATGCTGGTCTCGAGCCAGTACGGCGCGCGCTCGAGGGGCCAGCGCCCGGGTTCCGCTTCGATGAGGTCGCGGCCGGCAAGGATGGGTGCACGAACAGGTCGCGCTCGCTCGGATCGCGCAAGAGGGTGCCGGCGAGGTTGGCGCTTCCGATCCGCGAGTGAACAATCATCTTCGCCTCCCTGGACGCCTCGCTCCTCTGGGCGTCCGGCATGGTCGGTGGCTTACTTCCTTGCTCCGCCAGGACGGGCCTCGGGCCGCGTGGAACGCTAACCGGAACACCCAACGCCGGCGCGGTGCGATCCGGCTGGGATCGGAGGACCTACCTGCAGCCACCGAGACCCTATCGTCCGGGGAATGGAACCAGCCCCAGAGCTCGTCTCATTGATGGAGCGGATGTTCAAGAACTTCGATACGCACAACCGTGATGCCGTGGTCGACGCCTTCTCTCGAGAGCCGGCTCTGTAGCGATCGGCACCGATCCCGACGAGTGGTGGGAGGGCTATGAGGCCATGTCGGCAGTGTGGCGAGTGCAACTCCAAGAGCTAGAGGCGACAGGGATCAAGCCCCAGATCGAGGTCGAGAGACTCGTCGCCTGGAAGGAGGGCACGGTGGGATGGATCGCCTGCCGAGTGCGCTCCGCGATCGAAGGAAGGACTCCCTTCCTGTCGAGAGCGACCGCGGTCTTGCACGAGGAAGGGGCATATTGGCGCGTCGTCCAGTGGCATTCCTCGTTGGGGGTGTCGAACGAGGAAACCCTGGGAGTCGAGATGTCGACGGACGTCGACGAGATCCTGCACATGGTCCAAGGCGCGCCAGCGCCGGTCGGGGCTTTGGCAGGTGACGGCTCGGTCACGATCATGTTCACCGACATCGAGGGCTCTACCGCCCTCATGGAGTCCCTCGGCGAGCAGGCCTGGATGGAACTGCTCGAGTGGCACGACAACATAGTCAGACAACAGACGACCGTCTTCGGCGGCAGTGTCGTCAAGGGCCAAGGTGATGGTTTCATGTTGGCCTTCCCGGCCACCGGCGCGGCGGCAGCCTGCGCCACCGCGACCCAGCGTGCCCTGAGCGCCGCCTGGCGCGGCGTCCATGTTCCCGTGCGGATAGGAATGCACTGCGGCAACGCCAAGGCAGAAGGTGGGGACTTCTTCGGCCGCACGGTCGTCGTCGCGGCCAGGTTGGCGAGCGCGGCCGCCGGTGGCGAGATCCTCGTGTCGCAGGCAGTCCAGGAAAGCCTCGGCGGCGCTTTCTCCTTCGACGGGCCGCGATCGCTCAGATTGAAGGGACTAGCCGGTCGTCACTCCGCGTTCCCCATGGCTTGGCGATAGGAGTCCCTCATTGGTCGTCGGGCCATTACTAGTGCCAGTCCGCACAAGGCGATCAAGGTGAAGGTCGGCACCGCGAACGGGGCGAGCCCCGGTCCGAACCAGAGCTCGAACATGGGGACATCGTCTCCGACTCGACGTTGAAAGATCCCTAACGGGCATCCCCTGCCGAGGAGCAACGCGACTCCCTCTCCGACGAGAACGACAACGGCGAGCCTCAACTTGCGGTCGCGACGCCTCGTGATCGCACAAAACCACAGGTGGCCCAGGCAAGCCAGCTCGCACACGCCGATCGCATTGTGCGTCACCCGGAGCACCCGGGCTCCACGGCTCAGCGTCACGCCGCGCCCTCGTCCCATGAGTCGAGATCGTCACACAGGACCCGAGGTGCTGCAATGACGGCGTCCGGGCGAGCTCTGCGAGCAACGTCAACGCGTAAGAGCCTCACGCGCTTCCCTGGCACCGTAATAGACGAGGACATAGCCGGCAGCGGGGTCGGCCCACCATAAGCCGAACGCGGCGTTGAGGACGAGACCGAGTGTCACCACGCTCGCCAGAATGCCGTCGACGAGCGTGACTCGGCCCTCGGTGCGCAGCACTGGATTGTCGAGTGCCGCGCCGGTCTTCGCCTTCCCGGCGGCGAGCAGGAACATCGCCACCGCGGTGACAGCGGTCCAGGCGATGCCGAGCGCGCTGTGGTGAGGGTGGAACCCGGCGGCGAGCACCACGGTGCTCTGCACGGCGAGGTACGCGGCGAGCGCGGCGAAAGCTCCACCGACAAGGCGCAAGGCCCTGTGCTGTCTCGTCTGTGAGAAGTCAGCCAGCTCCCAGAGCACGACGGTCGAGGCACCGATCTCGATCAGGCTGTCGAGACCGAAACCTGCCAGGGCCACCGACCGCGCCGACACAGCGGCGAAGGCAAGGACGACGATGCCGACGACATTCCATCCCAGCGTGACTATTTCCAGGAGCCGACCCCGGGCCAGCAAGACCCTGCGGTCGTCGACGCCCACGGTGTTCATCCTGCCAGGCGCTGACAGCTCGAAGGGGCTGGGCGCGTCGGCGTTCACAATCCTCGGCCACGGGTCGCGGCCAATCGACGGTCTTGAGGTTGCCCGGCCTGCGAGAAGGGATGCCTACTTGCTGAACTCGAATCGGTGTCCGCGGATGAGCGAGACAGCAGTCGCACTGACCTCCGCGTCGTAGCGTGTACCGGCTCCGCCCTCGATCTCACGCAAGGCAACCTCGATGGGCACACCCGGTCTGTAGGGCCGATGGCTGACCATCGCCTCGATCACGTCGGCGACGGCGAGGATCCGTGCCTCGGGGAGGATGCTCCTGTCACGCAGGCCCTTCGGGTAACCGGAGCCGTCGAGGCGTTCGTGGTGCTGGCGGATGATCTCGGCCACGTCACCCTCGAAGCCGATGAGGGAGGCCGTGTTGGCGCCGGCGTCCGCGTGCTGGCGGATGATCTGCATCTCAGGCCCGGTGAGGCGCCCGGGCTTGGAGAGGATCTCGGCCGGAACGACGATCTTTCCGATGTCGTGCAGAAGGGCGGCGATCCTAAGAGACTCGAGACATGCCTCTTCCAGGTCGCGTTCGCGGGCTATCGCGCAGGCGAGCTCGGCCACGCGCCGCTGGTGGCCTGCGGTGTACGGGTCGCGCAGCTCGGCTGTGGCACCTAGGGCGGCAACCGCTCCCTCGAGGGTCAGCCTGAGCTTGACCGCGCTTTCGGCGAGCTCCCGCTGGGTCTGGCGGATCTCGGTCACGTCGAAGCTGACGCCCACGATGCCGGCCGGTTTGCCTGTGACGTCTGAGTAGACAGCCTTGTGGGTCATCAAATATCGAGGGTGTCCGTCCGGATGGCTCGTCTCGAACAGGATCTCAACGGGTTGTTCGGGATGAGCCAGCAGCTCTTTGTCGGAGGCGTCGTAGAGCCGTGCCGCCTCGGGTGGGTGAATGTCGTAGACGGTCTTGCCGATCACCTCTTGCTTGGAGAGGCCGAGGGTCTGCGCGTAGGCCTCGTTGCAGGCCACGTAGTGCCACGTGAGATCCGTGTTGTGAACAGGCGCCGGGATCGCCTCTAGGAGCTCCTCGAGGAAGTGGGACCGCTCGCTGGCGGCCTGCTCGGCCTGTCGCAGCTGCGTGATGTCCGTCACGACGTGAACGCCGCCCACAACCTGGCCGGCAGCGTCCTTCTCCGGTGTGAACGTGGCCCGTAGCCAGGAGCCGTCGCGCTCGATGATTTCCGTCTCGGCCTGTCCCGTCGCGAACGCACGCCTTCGCGGACAATGGACGTAGTCGGGGCTGTGAAAGACCTCGTGGCAGTAGTGTCCGACGACGTCGCGGAAATCGCGACCTGTAAGTGCCACCGTGGCAGCGTTGCAGCGCACTATCCGGCCATCACGATCGAACAGGGAAACCGAGTCGCCCATGGCATCGAAGGTCGCGCGCCACTCGAAGGCGGCGGCCTCGAGTCGCGCCGCGGACTCGTGGCGGTCGGTGACGTCCTGGAAGTAGCCGACGATGGCCGCGGCTCTGCCCGTCTCGTCACGTTCGGCCGTGCTCTCGCCGTGGATGAAGTGCACGCTCCCGTCTCTGTGGACGACGCGGAACTCGATCGGTGGCGCGTTGCCGGTTGCCAGAGCTGCAGCACGAGCGCGCCAGAAGGTGCCCACGTCATCGGCATGGATGCGCGATTCGAGTGCCGCCAGGACGTCGCCGTCGAAGGTGTCCGGGTCGACGTCGAACAGCTCGAACAGTTCCTCCGACCAGAAGAAGGCGGTTGGATCGAAGTCCCATCGCCAGCTGCCGACCCGCGCCACGCGCTCGGCGACGTCGCGCATCGCCTCGCTCTGTGACAGCGCCTGTTCTGCCCGTCGGCGTTCTGTGATGTCGGTTATGAAGGCGATATTTGCGCTCCCGTCCTGAAGCTGGATGGCCCCGATGGCCGCGTGGACAGGGAACTGTGAACCGTCACTGCGCTGAAGGACCGACTCGAACTCGGGGGGTGCTTCAAGTCCGAGGGATCGGCGTCGGCTGCGTTCCTTGCTCTCTTCCTGCAAGTGAGGGGCGAATCCCTGATAGATAGGTCCTCCGACGAGTGTCCCGGCGCTTTCGACGCCAAGAATGTCCGCGAGGGCTTGATTCGCGTACAGGCACACTCCGTCGCGGGTGACGATTATCGCGACCGGCGCGTCCTCCACGTAGTTGCGGAACTGTGAGTCCTTTTCCCGCAAGACCTCTTGAGCCCGCTTGCGTTCGGTTATGTCCTCGACGAACCCCTCATAACCCGCCAGCTCTCCATCAGGCGAGAGGACGACCCGACCGTTGATCGAAACCCATATCCGCGTTCCATCCTTGCGAACGAACTGGCACTCGTAGCCGCGGACCACACCGTGTTCGCGGAGCAGCGAGACGAAGCGAGCCTGTTCGCCCGGATCAGCCCAGACTTGTTCGGCGGTATCGCCGGCGATTCCCTCTACCGCGGAGCCGTAACCGAGCATCTGCGCCCAGGCTTCGTTGACCTTCAAGTCCTTGCCGTCCATCGAGGTCTGATAGATGCCCTCGATGGCGCCGTCGAACAAGACTCGATAGCGTTCTTCGCTCTCGCGCAGGGACATCTCGGCAAGCCTCTGTTCAGTCCTGTCACGAGTGATGCACATGTATCCGAAGACCTCTCCTCCGGGATCCCGCAGGATCGCCGTTGAGATCTCGACGTAGAAGGTGGTCCCGTCCTTGCGCAGCCCCTCGTAGTCGGTCGACCCGACATCCTCGCCACTGAGCCGGCACTCGATGTTCCGCCTGGCGCGGTCCCGATCCGACGGAACCAGCAGCAGCGTGGCATGGAAACCGATCAGATCGTCGGGCGACTCATAGCCGTGCATGCGGGCCTGGGCACGGTTGGCCGCCAAGACGCACCCATCCCTGCCGATGAACAGGACGCCATCGGGAGAGAAATTGAAGAACTCGTGCTCCACGCTCTCGAGCAGACCCCGGTCGAGCGAGGCGACCTGCTGCCGGCGCGTGATCGTGTCCTCCCTGTTGGAACCGCTCATCACCGTGGCCACCTCCTCTCCCACACGGGCGACCGACATGCCCGATGGCCGCTTGGTGCGAGTGAGGCACTCTAGTGATCCCGACAACAGGGCCGACCTCGAGCAATCATACGACCTGGCCACCCGAGCCAGAACCGTTGCTTAGTGGAGACGGCCCGGCCTGCTGACGGGGGCGCCCGGACGCGGACGGCCCCCGCAGTCCGCCGGGGATAGCTGCCTGCGGGCGGCGCGTCCGCGCCTGGCGAAGTGCCAGGTCTCAAGTCACAGCTTCACGCCCTCTTTGACATGGACGAACTTGTTGCCGCTCTGGGTGAGGCCCCTAACTCCGGTGGTGTCGTAGATGCCGATGACGTCCCACGCGATCGTGTTGTTCTTCACGGTGACGTCGACAGTCGGGAACTTCGGGGAATCACGCTCGATGAACACGCCGGTCGTGACCTGGTCCGGTGTACCGGGGTCGCCGGTGATGTCGTTCGTCCCGAACCAGTTACCGCTGATGACGTCCCCACTCAGAGCATCGACGCCGTGCTCGTGGATCGTCACACCGGCCAGGCCGTTCCCGGCGACCTCATTGTCGTTGATGGTGTTGTCGTAGGACGCGGCGCCGGCCAAGAGGATGCCGCCACCCTCGCCTGTCGTGCCGTTGCTGAGAACGGCATTACCGGTCACGAGATTGTCGTAGACGCCACCCACGCTCGGCTGCGGGACGCCCGTCTTGCTGACGCCGCCGGCGTTGTGGCCGACGATGGTGATGCCACAGTCGGACTCGTTGTCCTCGACGAGGTTGCCCTCGATCGTGTTGTGACTCGTCGGGCCGAGCTCGTCGGACATCAAGATGCCCCCTGAGTTGAACTCGATGGTGTTGTCCTTGATCGTCGAGTCCGACGTGGTGAGAACGCCCAGGCCCTCGCCACAATCCCCCGGGACGTTTCCTTCGGCCGCGCAGAAGGGCCAGGGGCTCTTCGGCGTGCCGTTGTCGTTGTGCACGACCGTGTTGTCCGCGATCGTGACCCCGCCCGTACCGGCCGCGAGGATCCCCTCACCGATCGCATTCTCCGCGGTGAAGCCACGCACGCTTGCTCCGGCAGCGCCCGGGCCAAAGAGCGTGACGGCATTGACGAGCCCTGTGGCGTCGATGACCGCACCAGGCATGCCGTAAAGGTGGATCCGGGTCGCGATGAGAGCGCCACTCGTGATCTTGATGGTCCCGGCTTTGGTCTTCACCGATATGGAAGCCGAGCCTCTGTAGGTTCCCGGGCAGACCGCGACGGTGTCACCCGGGGCTGCGACCTTGATGGCAGCGTTGATGTTGTGGAATTTCGCGCTCGCGCAAACGGCCGTCAGCTTCGCTCTGCCCTTCAGGGGCGCAACATAGAGAGTGCCGGTTGTCCTCGGCTTCTCCCCTGCCCCGGCAGGATTGCCGATCGCGGCGATCAGCCCTGCCACGAGAACTGCAGGCAGGGCGAGCCTCAGTAAAGTTCGTTTCATTGTTCTCCCCCCACGGAATTCCTGAGTTGTGAAATCGGGAGTATTTCACCCGAGCGTCCCCGCTGTCCATACCTCGTGGTCTCATCAGCGGCCCGCTCAACGCCGGACGGCGCCCGCGAACGAGACGTAGTCAATCGTGAAGGAGCCAAACCGCCTCGAGAACCAGTTCAAGGGCAAGCTGACGATCGTCAATTAGCACGGTCACCGGACCGACCGACACGCGCTCGACTTCAACGGGCAGGATCCTCGTGCCTCCGGAAACCCGAGTCGCAGCTCGTGCAGGCTTCCTGGCCGATTCGGGCCAGCTCCAGGTAAGGCCAGGACACCCGCGGGGCCAGGGTGAAGACTGGTCGTTCTCGGCTGCGGCTACGCTCCCGGCCGAGAACGGGAGGGTGAGCGCATGACAGTGGTCCAGCGGTCGTGGCGCAGCGCTGCTGTCGTGGCGGGGCTAGTCGTTGCTCTGGGCGGTGCGGCACCGGTGACGGCTGGCGCTGGCACGACCAAAACCAAGATCGAGACGGTCTATCCCTGGATCTCGAACGGGAAGCTGAAGGCCGGGCTCAAGGTCGCAGGCACGGTCAGGGGGACCTGCTGGACGAGCTCGATCGCTGTCTCCAGCAGCAACGCCTACCGGTGCATGACGACCAAGTCGGTCCTCTACGACCCGTGCTTCGCGCCGGAGGCCAAGACCTTCGCGCAGCTGGCGTGCATGGTCTCGCCGTGGAGCAAGGTCACACGGCTCGACCTCACGGCGCCCATCTCGAAAGCGGCCTTGCACCCGAACGGCAAGCCGTGGGTCTGGGCTGACCAGCTCGGAAACGGTGCTCGCTGCATCACCGACACGGGCACCGGGGTCGAGGTCGACAAGGTCGCGCTGAACTACTACTGCGTCCCGGGAACGGGCTGGGCGAGCATTCCTTACCAGAACACAGCGCCGTGGACGGTCAGGTATGCGAAGAGCTATCAGTCCAGGACGCTGGAGACCGAAAAGGTCACGACCGCGTGGTACTGATCCCGCGGACAGCCGCTCTGTGAGCCTGCCGGCCCGGACCTGACGTTTCGGGGATTCGAGCCGGCCGCCCCCAGGACGGCCGATGGCCAACAACGTCTTGCCGCATGGCCTCAGTAGCGATACATAGCTGTGTCAGTTGTCCTACTGGACCCACCAAGGGCGAAGACCGTGACGTGGACGGTGCCCGACCCAGGTGGCACCGTGACCGTGATCTCAGATGAGGAGAGCACACGCAGGCCCGTGCCTCGTTTCCCGCCGAAGCTCACCCAGACGGTCCCCACGAAGTTGCTGCCCCAGATCGTCACCTTGGTGCCTCCTTTGGTGGGTCCGAGAACGGGCGTGACTTTGGAGACCGTCGGACGAGGCACGAAGGTGTACTTGGCCGCGGCGGTTGTCTTGCTGGAACCACCACTGGCAGAAACAGTGACGTAGACGGTGCCGGATCCCGAAGGCGCGGTGGCCGTGAGCTCGGATGAGGAGAGCGCACGCACGCTCGTTGCCAGCTTCCCGCCGAAGTGAACCGAGACGGTCCCCACAAAGTTGCTGCCCCAGATCGTCACCTTCGTGCCGCCACTGGCAGGCCCGCTGGAGGGTGTGATCCTGGTGATCGTCGGGACGGGCACGTACGTGAACACCTCGGCCGCCGAGGCGGTCGAGGTGCCGTTCGGGTCGCTGACTGTGACATCGACAGAGCCGGCCGCTTCACCTGGCGAGGTGGCGGTGCAGCTTGTCGCCGTCGAGCAACTCACCTCCGAGGCCGCGGTGCTACCGAAGTCGACCGTGGTGGCTCCGGAAGTGGTGGCAAAGCCGGCGCCGGTGATCGTGACCGAAGTGCCTCCCGAAAGTGGCCCAGAGCTGGGCGAGACTCCCGTGACCGCCGGGGGCGAAGAAGAGGGGGCCGGTCCTGAGGGCGGCGGACCGGAGGGCGGAGGTCCTGAGCTGTTCGCCGTCCACTGGGCATAGAGAGTGGCGCTCTGGGTGAACGGGTAGCTGGCCCCGTTGGCGTAGGGGGTGCCCGAGCCGTTGGCGAGGGTGTTCCAGCCCGAGAAGCTGTAGCC
>JBEKBX010000021.1:0-62127 GCA_050015175.1 Acidimicrobiales bacterium
GAGACAGTCCCGGCGGCGCCTCGGGAGGCTGAGCTGTTGGACACCACCGTCGGCTACCCGATGCTCCTGCTCTCCCGCCACAGTCGCGATACCTCCGGGCGTCCGGTTGAGTTCGCCCGTTCGTTCTATCGCGGGGACCGCTACAAGTTCGTTACCCAGCTGCAGCCACCAACCACCCCGGCTGCCGGCGTCGGCTGAGCACGGCGATGGTCGATGTGAGCTGGTTCCCGTCAGAGGCGGAAGGGGCTCTTTGCGCTGCGGTGCAGCACCTAGCTTGGAGAGTGCTCCCAGACATTGGAGTCACGAGGCGTTGAGCAGCCCCGAGGACGTCACTGCCGCCGATGTCTTTGCGGTTGCTGCTCGGCTGTTAGAGCGACTGGCCAACGAACAACTGCCGGTTCTGAGTCGGGCGGGCGAGCTCCTAGCCGGCAGGCTGATGGCCGGGGGCGACATCTACGTCTTCGGTACCGGACATTCGCGCGTGGTCGCCATGGAGCTGGCCGGACGGGCCGGCGGGCTCGCCGGAATCAAGGAACTGGTCCTGGACGAGCTGGTCGCTGCGGGCAAAGCAGACAAGACAGAGCTGGTGGATGGGACGCTAGAGCGGCGTCCTGAAGCGGCGCGCGCTTTGCTTGAGCCCCTGACCATCGAACCTGTTGACAGTTTCATAGTCATATCGCACTCAGGTTGCAACGGCGCGCCTGTCGAGATGGCGCTCCAAGCCCGGCAGTGTGATTTGCCCGTGGTAGCCATCACCTCCTTGGAGCACAGCAGAATGATTAAGTCGCGGCACCCTAGCGGGCTACGGCTGTTCGAGGTGGCCGATCTGTGCATCGACACTTGTGCCCCGTACGCCGACACAGCCATCCGGCTGCCTTGCGAGCTCGGAGTCTGCAGCGTCTCTTCGATCGCCGGAGTCCTCATCGCCCAAGCGCTGACGTCGGAGATCGTCGGCAGGTACTTGCAGGCGGGTGTAAAACCGCCTTTGTTGCTGAGTCGAAACCTCTCGGGGTACTAGCCGGTTCGGTCGTACGTCACGGCGGCTCGCCAGGTTGTCACTTGTGACCCGTGGCCCGGCAACGACGCCACGCGAGCTGAGGTTGCTCAGCTCGCCCTCGTCAGGGCGATATGGCTGCAGCGGGAGACACGGCGTGTCGCGCGGCACGGTGAGGCCGTCGCTCGCCTCGCGCGAACAGCGCTCGAGACATGCTTCGTCGGTCTCTATTGCCTCTACGGGGACGATCCATTCACGGCGATGCGAGAAGGGAATCGGCAGGCGCTTCGGCGGATGCTTGCGAACCTAGGGCATGACGACATCATCACAGACGACGTCCTCAAGGCCATCGAGGTCGAGATCGGCGGAGACGGAGACCTGCTCGATACCAGGAAGAACGCCGAGGCGATCGGTAAGGCGCTAGACGGCGCCCCCTTCCTGGTCAACCTCTACTGGCGGATGTACGTGCCGCTCTCCGAGTTCTTCGTCCACACCAACGGGGTCTCACCTCTGCATCACGTCGGTGCCAAAGGACGAGATCCTCGACGAGCCGGTGTACCCGTGGGCGCACCGCTGCGCCGCGTCGACGGATGCATGGCGCTCGTCGCCGCCGCTATCACCCACGCTGGAGGCCACCCGGATGAACCACTCGGGAAGTACGCGACGACCACCTGAACCAGGCGCTCGCGCCGTTGGCGAGCGTCAGCGGCAAGAGCCTCTTTCGCTCCCTCGGGCCGGCAAAGATCGCCGCGCTCGTCAACGGTGTCGTGGATCTGCGTGCCTACAACGTCTCGGGTCGAGCCGAAACGGATACCTGGGATGACCGCGTCCCCGCCTCCTGCGCTCCTGGTTTGAACGGCACCTGGGTGACTACAGCGTGGCCTCCGAGGAGATCTGGGACCTCTACGTCGACCGCATCGTCACTGTGCTCGCCGGGCCGCCTCCCTCGACAAACGAGTCCGAGGGCAACGAGAGCGACCCCGAGGCTCATAGCGGTAGATGGACGTCCGAGTGACCGACGCCTCACGTCTCGAGGTGCCGTGCGCTAGGTGTTCGAGCGCAAGAAGGAAGCCGGCCGAGGCCCAGATCGTTCCGTGCCCGAGCCTGTCGCGTTTGCGGACAGGCAGATGTCACCTGCCAAACCCGAATATCGATGGGTGCCTCAAGTCGAAGCCTCTGATAGACGAGATCGTCGCGCTCTGGTGCTGTTGCTCCGGTGTGGTTCACGCAGACGCTGGTGGTTCTTCTTGGCTGACTGCGTCGAGGAGCAGTTTCGCCGCCACTGTCGCCCCGTCGGTGCGGATCGTGCCTTCCACGGCGATCGCCCGGGCGCGGGTCTCGGGCGCCAGGGCCGTCCCGAGCGCGTCCGACAGAGACTCGGCGGTGGGATTTGGGCCGTCGTGTGCCGCGCCGATACCCAGCTCAGCCACCCGGCCCGCCCAGTATGGCTGGTCCGCCATCTGGGGTATCACCACCTGAGGCGCCCCTGCTCTGGTGGCCGTCGTCGTCGTCCCCGCGCCGCCGTGGTGCACGACGGCGGCCACCTGGGCGAACAGTGCCTGCTGGTTGACCTCGCCGACAGCGAAACAGTCGTCCCGGTTGTCGATCAAGGCCAGGTCGGCCCAGCCGCGGGCAACGACAGCGCGACGGCCCTGCGCGCGGATCGCCTCGATGGCCACCCGGGCGATGTCCTTCGGGGTGCGCATGCTGCCGAAGCCCACGTAAACCGGTGGTGTGCCGGCGTCCAGGAACGCCACCAACTCGGCCGGGAGCGGACGCTCGTCCGGCAGGATCCACGCTCCCGTTTGCACTACATCGAGATCTGCCGGCTCCTGCCACGGGCCCAGGGTCGGGTCCGCGGCCAGCCAGGGGTGGTCGGTGAACCCATAGCGGTAGACGTTGTCCACCGGTGGCAAGCCGATCGAAGTCCTGCGGGTGTTGAGCGCCTCGCCGAAAAGCTCGTTCGCACGCTGGGCTTGTAGGTCCCACAGCACACGGTTGTCGGTCACATCCGGTGGGAACGGCCGACCGGGAAACAGCGTCGGAGCGTGGTGCGGCGACGGCAGGAAGATCGGACAGTAGGCCGCGTAGACGTAGCGGATGCCGAGCTTCTCGGTCACCGACCGCGCGCTCGCCGCGGCCGGCAGCAGGCCGGACGCCACCAGCGCATCGCATCCCTCTGCTGCTGCGACGAGCTTGTCGAACTGCACGGACATGATCTCGGCCGCGAGTCGGGGCAGGTCGGCCGGCGACGGCCGCGTCGCCCCGTGCACCAACGGGCGCACCGGGGGGCCGACTGGCACCAGGGGCACGCCAACCTCGCTCAGCCGCTCCGCGCACCGGTCTAAGCCGGAGAAGTCCGGCGGCGCGCAAACCCACACCTCCGCGCGAAGTTCGCGCAACCTCACCGCGAGTCCCACCAGCGGTTCGACGTCGCCGCGCCCCCCATAGGTCGACAACAACACACGCATTTCTCGACCCCCATCTCCGCAGGCCCGGTCTCGACCGTAAATTGTGCGGTTCGGCACGATAACTGCAATTACCGCCCTGGTTGCGCATCGAAGTGGACCGGGCGCTCGTGCCCGTGTCGATCGGGCAACGATTGCAAGCACTGAAAGTCCTGGGCACGCCGGCCCACTCAGTAGCGACACCCGAGGGCGGCGCATAACAACGGCCCGAAGGATGCCCGAGTGCAGGGCTCGGGACGCGCCCTTACGGTTCTTGGTCGAGTCCTGGAACATGAGCGCCGAGTACGACGCGCTTTGTCTCTCGTCCCGCCGTTTAGGGGTTGCGGCGTTGCTGCCGATACTTGCGGTGCTCGAGAATCTCGCTAACTGCCACTGAGCGCTGAAACCCGAGTTGGAAACAAAGGTGGTTGTGATTCGCTGAGACAGCTCGTGTCTAGGTCCGCCGGATTCACTTCTGCTACAAAACTCGCAATCAGCTGCCCTTCGCAGTCCGGGATGTAGAAGTGGTGTGACTGTGCGGGAAGGACAATGAGCCGGCTAAGTGGCCACATGTTCGATGCTCCGGCCATATTCGCAGGCGGATCTTGGGGTCCGCACTGCCGTTGATCATCAACACGGCCACGTCGGATTTGGTTGCCGGAGGGCAGTAGGCCGCGTTGGCTGACTCCGGGATCAAGGAACACACGTACTTCCACCACTGCGAACTCTCCAGGGTGGTCTCGGAGTCGAAGCTCTCGTTCTTGCTAGAGACCTGGGAGGGTCGAAACGGGCCCACGGCTCGTCGCATCGGATGGGGTAGGTGATCATCGAGGTCGCTTGGCTCTCGCCGCTCTCAGCGGCAGCGAGCAACTTGCCAATCTCCCCTAATGTGGCGCCCCGACTACTGCCGGTCGCCAGGGCATGGATGACGACCGGCAGGTCGGTGGCGACGTTGGACGAGAGCAGCGCCTCATGGACCTGGTTTGCGAGTACGTCGCTGGGCACCTCTTGCCTCGTTTGAGTCGGTGAATCCTTGGCGGGAACGATCACCAGGGACGCCGCGATCGAGGCGCGAAGCCCTGACCACTCGCTGTCCAGCTTAGGGAAGGCCCTGTGGCACAAAATGCCCTGTCCGCAGCGAGAGAAGACCTGGTCCAAGGCTTGCTGGCTGCTTGTTTCCTACCGTTCGAAGATCGGGACGTCAAGAAGACTGCCTCCGAGAAGCGTCATCGTGCGCACTTGCTTCGGGTAGAAGCGTTGATACACCTGAGCCGCCGTCGCGCCGTAGGAGCCACCGATCAGGTTGACCTTGGTGTAATGCAGAACGCCGAGCACTCGGTGGACGTCCCTGGCAAACATGGCCGTGGTGTAGAGGCGAATGTCCCCCGGAAGGCTCGCAAGACACTGCTGAAGGCTCCTGCGAAGGGACGCCTTGTTCGTTACGAACAAGTTCGTACCTCAATCACCTCACGGACCGCTCGAAATCGATGGTTGAATCGCGGCTCATCCATGCTGGGTGCGCAGATCAGCCACGCGGTAGTCGTGACGCGTGTTGGGCGAGACGTTGGTCGGCCTCGAGCCCCTCCAAGTACACATGAGCTCCCGCCGAGCTTTCGCGGCCTCGCTCGCCGTCGGATAACTGCGACGCGTGCGCGCCGGAATCTGGCGCGCTGGGGGCACTACACATGCACACCGCGTGTGAAACGAGGGACAGGGCGAGAGGTGCAGATACCGGGCGGGTTGTGGGTATCCGGGATCGGCTCGCGGGCGCACAGAAGGGCGGCCCGAGCCACCTCGTCAACGAGCGCGCAGTCGGCGATCTCGTGCGCACGCCGAACGTCGTTCGGCCGCGCCGGCAACCTCTCGACCGCGATGTTCTGCGTCTGCGCGTCCCCAATGTGTAGATCAAAGGCCAGTGATCCCTTTGTTACGGGAGGAGTCGACCATCGGCGGGCGCTGGCACCAACATGTTCCAGTTCCGGCTCGAACTGGTGGCCGACCGCCAATACGGGATCATTCCCTGGCCCGCATGCCTCTCTCGGACGCTCGTAGCTCCTCGGCCAGCGATTAACGACGGACAGCAACAGGGCTGCGTCGGTTTCTCTTACGAGCCAGCTGAGACACGGTCGCTAGTGTACTGAGGGGCCCCAGATCCAGCAGGAAGGAGTTGCAGGAAGAAGGTGGTCGCGCCGGGCACGCGCGGCACGCTCGTGGACGCATGGCCAAGACCGGTCGAGTCGGTGGTCAGTGTGCCGCCGTTGTCCGACGTTTGCGGGCACGATCCTGGGACCTGCTGCATGAGCACCGCGTAGGTCGTGTTCGGGGAGCCCGCTTGCAGCTGGATCTCCGCCTGGAATGCGTTGGCCGTAACGTTCAGCACCACAAACCCCACAGAGGCAGCTGCCTCGCTGGTGCTCGTGGTGCAGTCTCCTTGGGCGGGATTGTTCGTCCCCAACGCGACCCTCTTGCCAGTTGCAGGGACCGACGTGGACGTGGACGTGGACGTGGATCTTCCACTGGCAAGAAAGTGCGCTTCGATCCGTGTCGGAGACAAGGCGGTTGGGTAGACCGCCACCTCATCCACATCCCCGATCATGCCCTGGTTGATGTAGGTGTCAAGCCAGTACCCGATCCGGATCCGGCTCGGAAGCAGGTTGATCGCTGTGACAGGGGTGAGCGCGCCCAGGTCGTGCCCGTCGACATAGCCGGTTACCTTGTCGGCCGCGGCGCTGTAGGTGATGGCGAGGTAGTGCCATCGGCCGTCCCAGAGGTTCACGCCGACAGTTCTGGTGTCCCAGATGGGGAGGGTGCTCGCGTTCTCTACCCCAACGTAGAGGTCAAGAACCAGTTGGCTGGGAGTACCGTTTCCGGTGTCGCTCGTCCAAGTCGATAGCCCGGCGACGTTGCCCTCGCCTGCCTCGCCCAGGCTGACCAGCGACTGGTCCCGAACGGTTCCCGATTCGCGGAACCACGCTTCCAGTGTGAAGCTGTGATCACCGGTCAAGCCCGAGCCGGAACCTCCTGTACCCACGCCTGAGCTTGGTGAGACAGCAGCTACCGCTGCGTCACCGGCGATGGCCCCCGGAGCGCCGAAGTGCACCCCCGAAACGTAGTTGCCATTGTTCGCTGACGCCGACGAGTCGCACATCGTCGGCCCAGACGACTCGTCGAGCCGGAAGTACGCGACTGGCGAGTCAGACAGCACAGCCCGTGAATAGGAATCGGCCTTGTGGGATTTACAGCCCGTGGATCCAGTTGTTTTGCTGGTCGAGGTTGGTGGAGTCGTCGATGTCGACGTGGCCGCAGGCGGCGACGTGCTGGAGCTGCACCCCGCCAAAGCCACGATGCACATCACTAGGGCGGCTGTGACTCCGAAACCCCAAGAACTACTGCGCAATCTCTGTGCCATGTCGCCTCCCGACGTACCACGACACTCGTAGCTAACACAAACAGGCCACGGCTGTGACCAGCAATCGGGACTCGCAGACTGGTAGCCACCCGAACTTTAGTCTTCAAGACTGTCACTCACCAGGGGCTTCACAACCCACTGTGACAACTCCACGATCTCCGGCAGCAATACTGTCGACTCCGCGCGACCAGACGAAGGTCTGCGTCACCGTCAGACGGCGAGTCGCCCAGTCGTCGAAACGGTGACGTGCCAGAACGACACCCACCGCGCTGCTCAAAGTGCTGGACCACGCACCGAGTCGGCCAGGGCGGGCCACGACGAACAAGAGGCCTTGTTCCGCGCTGCGTTTGGACGAGTGAGCGGCGCTCCGATTCGGCAGGCCAGGACGAACAAGAACCTCGATAGAGCGCGGCCACATCCCGTTGACGCCGATATAGGGCGCAGACCTTCTGAGTGACGCCTTACCGGCACTTCTGGGAGGGCGACTACCGCATCCCTTCAGGTCCGCGATGAGCCAGGCGAGGTGGCTGGGGAGTCTCGCAACGTGGCCAGCGTCTTCTCGATCCGCCGTGCGCGAGTATCGGGCTTCTTCGCATTCTCGATCAGGCGCAGGTGTTGACTCTTTTGGCTATCGGTCAAACGATCAAACGCGCTTCGAGCGAGCGGCTCGGCATCAAGAGCTGTGGCGAAGTCAGCGGGCTCGACCACGATACGCGGTTCAAGATCCAACTCGAGCTCGACCTCAACCCGGTCGCCCGTCACAACACCGGCGGCCTTGCGATTGGCGTTGCTCAACCCGATCAGATTCCGGCCGCGCATGATCGCCACCCTGCTTCTCCAAGAGTGTCCGTTGATCGTGATGGTCACCCTCGGGCGTTTGCCACCCCCCAATGCTTCCACCAGCTCCTCGGGAACCTCGAGCCCCCTCATGGGCTTCGGAGGCTCCACTTCGGCTCGAAATCTCATCTTCTGCTCTCCTACCACCGTGCGTCCCCTGGTTACCGACTACCACCAGGATGCTCGCCAACACACCCTCTCTGCGACGAGTCGGCAGGGACCCGCCCTTGGTCGGAGCGGGCGCTGGCGATTCTCGTTCAACTCGTGCGGACGTTGAGGGAGGAATGGCGGTGGCGATCTGCGTAGCCCACAGGTGAGAATGTGAGAACGCTTTGGTTCTCACGAGGTTCTCACCACGTGTATCGCTCCCAAGCGGCCGAAGGCAAAGCCCTATCTACCAGGGCCCTTTCTGGTCGGGCTGGCCGGATTTGAACCGGCGACCTCTTGACCCCCAGTCTGTCGTGCGCTATGACAGGCGGTGCCATCCGCTGACGTCTGCGCAGGTCAAGTGTGGTACGTCGAACCTCTGTTCGGGCCGGCATGACGTCCGCTGACAGACGGTTACAAGCAGTTCGGTAGCAGATTCGGTAGCAGAGGGAGGCGATCCGAGTGTGGTGGATTCACGACCCGACGCCCGGCGGTTGGTGGCTCGGTTTTGGGGGCCTCGATCCCATAGTCAACCCGCACGGCCACGGGTTTCGGCTAACCAAGAGCCCGGGCGCGTACGACCCGCAAGATGCCTCGTTTCGCTTCCGCGACTCAACCGTCGCATTGCTCGAGAGCGAGCTCCGGAGCCACCTCCTCAACCAAGAGCTGGCCAGAACATTCGCGTGGGGATTCTTTGATGCGTACCCGCGCGTCTTCACTGGCGACTCTCGTTGCGTCTCGGCTGAAACCGATGCCGGCGCCCTCTTGCACGCGGTACCTGTTGCGGACGGCCGGCCTTCGAAAAGAACCCTGTGCCGCGAGAAGGCACCCTCGCCAGACCTTCAACTGAGTTGGCCTGATGACGCGCCTCCAGAGAGACGGTGCGGAGCCTGTGCGAGGGCGCCAGGGTCGACGCAACGCTGAACAGGGGCGCAACTTGCGTGTACTTAGACCGGCTCAGTACGGTGGCCATCGGCACGGCCCCCGTCCTTACAACGCGTGCGACAGGAGTCGTGCAAGATTGCCCCCCAAGGCGAAACGGCCTCGCTGCTTTCGGGTGGTGGGGCCGCTTCGCGTGACCGTGAGCGCCCCATCCTGCGCCTGCCCTTGACGCGCGTCAAGGACTAAAATCACGACGTGGATCCGATGACGGCCGGCCAGGTGGCGCAACTGCTCGGCGTCTCACGCCAACGGGTGCACCAGCTCACCGAGGAGGACCCGACCTTCCCGGCGCCAGTGGCCGTGCTCAGCATCGGCCGAGTTTGGGAGCGCGCCGACATCGAGAAGTGGGCGCGAGCAACAGGGAGGCTCGAATGAGGTACCGCAGGTACTACAGCCACGGCAACCCGGACGGCAGCACCACCGTCACCAGCTACGGGCCGATCACGACCGGGGCCTCAATCGCGTGGAAGAGCGCGTTCGGCACGGCCCTGATCTTCTTCATCGCCTTCTGCCTGCTGAATCCCTGGTCGCCCGGTTCAACGGCCGGCACTCTCTGGGCCGTGGCCTGGGGCGGCGTCGGCTTCACTCTTCACGTCTGCCACCAGGTGCCGCCTAAGCGCTCAAAGCGGCCGCAATCCGCCGGGCAGAGCAGCCACACCGACAGCCCTGTATAGAGACTTCCGCCGCGCGGGCGCTGCTCCCAATCTCTAGAGCCCCTACCTGGGACAAGAACTTCTGCCAGATTTCTCGTCAAGCGCTTTTGCCAAGGACTCTGCGCGTCCGCCATTGATTGCACCCCAGGTGGCTTTAGCGCGATACTCCGCGCGTAGGACACAAAAAAGCGCCCCCGGGACCGCTTGCGACGATCCCGGGGGCTAGAGAGACTGGAGGCCAGTCCTGTGAAAGAAGCTACCGCGTCTGATCCCCTAGAGCGCGTCGCAGGGGTGGTCCGTGCGAGGGTCATCGAGCTGGTCGACAACCGTGGCAACGTTTGTATGCGGCTCTGTGCCGGCCAGGACGGCCCTGTGTTGACGATCCCGGCTGACCCCACCGTGTGCCGCGGGGATCTGACCGCGAGCCTCAGGGTGGTTACAGGGGGGTCCTACAGCGACGCCTTGAGGCCCATCGCTGAGCGCGTGGGGGACCTCGAGGAGGTCTTGACCCGCTTCGGCGCTGTCGTCCAGGACTGGCGCGGCGGGACGATCCTCGCGGACCTCGTGCCCGGGTGGGCGCGGCGTGAGTTGGAGCTCGAGGCGGAAGTAGCGATGCGAGGGGACGGCCCAAGATGACCACGCCGCTGACCTTGGGACGCGCGACCCTCGTTTACATCCAGGAGCGGAGCGACCGGCGGGAAATCATGCCGGCGACGCGCAGGTCCTTTAGGACCACCTTGGGCTTGTTCGCCGATGAGATCGGCAGAGACACTCCACTCTCCTCGGTCACCCGTCGCAGCCTGGATAAGTGGGCCAAGGCCATGAGCCAATCCCAGCTCGCTCCTCGGACGATCCGACTCAGGATCGGCGCCGTCAAGGGGTTCTTCAAATGGGCTGCGCTCGAGGGCTACATCCGCAAGGATCCCACCCTCCGCTTGCAGCGGCCGAAGGATCCCCGTCACCTGCCTCGCGGCCTCAGGGAGGGCCAAGTCGCGGCCGTACTCGAACAGTGCCACGATCAGCGCGAGCGCCTGATGGTGCTCCTCATGCGACGGGAAGGGCTCCGGGCCTGCGAAGTCGCAAACCTAGAGCTGGCCGACATCAACGAGGCAGAGCGGTCGATGGTGGTGCGCGGCAAGGGCGGCCACGAGAGGGCGCTGCCGATCGTGGACGACGTCCGGGCGGCGATCGAGACCTACCTGGCCGAGCGCGGCACCTTCGCCGGCCACCTGATACAGGCCTATCACCGACACTCGTGTCGTGGCGACGGGATTTCGGCAGACCGCGTGGGGGATCTCGTCGGGGATGCCTTCCGGCGCGCCGGCGTGCAGGCAACCGGCCACGCCCTCAGACACACGTTCGCGACCGAGCTGCTCCGCAACGGCGCCAACCTCCGGGACGTCCAGACCGCTCTCGGCCATGTGTCGCTGCAAACGACCCAGGTTTACCTCGGATGGACCGTCGTCGGTGATCTCAGGGGTTTCATGGAGGGCGGACACAGCCGAGGACTCGCAGCCGCTGAGCCTGCCCTTCCTCTCGTTGTAGGCGCGTAAGGGGGCACCGATGTAACTAGGAGCTGCCCTCTCCTGGCGCAGATGTCCCTTCCGAGGCACCAGGGGTGCTGGGGGTTGGGGTTGCGGGCGCCGGGGTCGCATCTGCTGCGGATACCGGCTCCGTTGGTGCGAGAAAGGCTTGCCCTGGTGGCCTGAGTCCAAATCTGGCTCGCAGAGACTTGTCCAAATCTCCCTGTTGTCCACTGTCCGACACGGGCACTTGCGACTGCGGTTCTTCCACGTATGCCCCTTTCCTCGGGTGAGATTCTACCGGCGGACCTTCGGCCGCGGGACAAAGATCTGGTCCGCCCAAGCGGAGCTGGACGCTAAGAATCGCGTCGGCGCCTGAACCCCCAGGTCGATCCTCCAGCCGATGATCGACTCCGTCAGGGGTCCCACCTGAAACAGAACGGTGGTCGGAAGCTCCTCGCCGGGTTCGACGTGCTCCGGTCCAAAGGCTTCGACCTGTTCCCACGTCTGCCCAGTGACGAGCTTGCCGTCGTCGCCCCGCTTGACTTCAGTGACACCGACCAGTACCCCGCGCGTCCCGTGGAACCGTACAGGGAAGATCCCAACAGCACGCACTACGGGACGTGTGGCGAGTACCACACCGACAGGCGTTATGTATGCCTCGGCCGAGACAGACACACTGGCACGACGCCCGTAGCGGGCTGCAATGAAGGCACCTGCTGCGACGCCTAGCGCCCCAACCGTGGCGCCCACCTCGGTCACGATGTTGAACAGGTGGTCAGGGGTTGGGATGATCGGGGTAGACACCGAATGTAAGAGTACGCGACGACTGGGCGACCCACTTCGGGTGCAGAAAGTCCACAGACGCCTAATCACGGCTGACCATCGCCTTTCCGATGTAAGTATGAAACCCACACAGTTCCCTTGTCTCGACAGTGGGCGCGCTCAACTGCTGGCTCCTGCCTTTATGCGCCGAATCAGGTCGGCGTCGTGCGCGGCGAAGGCCTGCTTGAGCGGCGCGACAACCGAGTTCGGGTTCGAGCCCGAGCGGACATTGATGGTGTATGTGTTCGTCATCGTGATCGCGCCAGAGCCGTAGCGCCCGGTCCCTATCGCACCGTGCGGGAGTGCTCCGGCCGTCGCCGCGGCGAGAGCACTAGTGAGCGCGCTCTGTTCGCTCCGCACGCCGGCGATGGCGCCGAGCATCCAGTCGGCGCCGAGCTGCGCGTAGAGCTGCGACGGTGACGCGGTCTTGGTGGCGGCCTTCGCGGAACTGAGAGCCTTGTCAGACGCCGCGACTGCTGCGGCTGCGACTTGACTGGCCGCGCTCGTGATGCCGGCTGAAAGGCCTTGCATGAGACTGACGCCCACGGCTTGCCAGAGCGCGATCTGCCCCTTCCAGATGGCGAGCAGCTTGGCGGCGAGGTCTTGCATCGCCGTTACGGCCGGGTTCACCTTCAACAGGCCCAGGACCAGGCCCGCAATAGCGTCCCTTCCTGCCTGCTCGGTGGCCCCCCACGGCGACATCCAGCTCACCGCGTCCGAGAGGCCATGGAGGATGCTCTTGCCGACGTTCTTGATCGCGTTGACCGGGTCCGCGACAACGGACTCCATGCCTCGCGCCAGCCCGTGAACGGCGTCCTTGCCGGCCCCCACGAGGAGAGTTCCCAGGTCCCCGAGAGCTTTGAGGATCATCTTCGGGATGCTCTTGACGAAGTTGACGACGTCGGCCGTCCCGGAGGTGACCGCGCGGAGGAACCATCTCCACGCGGCCCCGACAACACCGGCGACAAGGGAGCCGAGATCTTGCAGACCGGCCGAGATGCGGTGCGGAATCGAGGCGATGAAGCTGACGATGTCAGTCCACACACGGATGGTGTCCCTCTTGACGGTGGTCCACGCACCCTCGAGGTCGCCCGTAACCCTCACCACGGCGTTCTTGAGGGTGCCGAACGCGTCGGGCCCCGCAACCTTGATCCAGTTCCAAACCGCGCCGGCAACGTCCTTGATGTCCCGCCAGACCTCGCGCCAGTGCTTGACCAGCTCGACGATCCCGGCTATGAGGCCCGCGACACCAAGACCGATGGCGACGATCAGGGCCACGACCGGTACGGAATCGAGCGCCCACATAGCGATAGTGAGGCCCCCGACTGCCACGGCACCGGAGATCATGAGGCCGCGGAGCACACCGAAGTGCTTGACGAGCTCGTAGACACCGGCCGCGACGACAAGAACACCAGTGGTCATGAGAGCCTTCTGGGCCACCGTCAGCTCCTCCGTCGTGACGGTGAGTCCCGCGGTCGTCGTCTTGGTGACGAGCATGGATCCGCTCAGTGCGGTCAGTGCTCCCCTCACTGCCGTAAACCCCGCCTGTAGCCCGCTCACTTTCCCGAGCGCTCCGAAGGCCCTCGCCAGCAGGCCAGCGTCGGCGGTCGCTCCGGTGAACAGGGGCCCGAGCAGCTTCATGCGACCCATGATCATCGTGAGTCCGAGAACGTAGGCGCCCCCGGGCACTCTGTTGATGAGGTTCACCAGCCCCCCCAACGCCTTGGCGAGCGCCGAGACCACCGAAACGCAGAACGGCGCGATCAACAGATAGGTCCGCGTGAAGGCCGTGCCGAGCTGGACCACGGCCTGAATGAGGTTGATCACCTCAGCCTTGTGCGTCGTGAACAGGCTCGAAAGAGAAGTGCCGCCGGCTGTGGATTCAATGGCCTTGTGGAGTTGCTGGAGATCGGTCGTCAGAACCTGGATGATCCCCGAGCCGAGACCCGCGCTCTTGCCGAAGATCGCGGCGATGTCAGAGACGACCTCCTTGCCGAACGTGGCCCACACATGGAAGAGCCTTATCATGTCGTTGATGTCGTGAGACCACTTGGCAAAGCCGGCCGGCGTGTTGAGCCTGGTAACGAGCCTGTCAATGTCACGAATCAAACCGCCTGTCTTCGGAGCGATGAGACCGAGCGTCTTGACGAGGAGTTCCACTCCCTGATCGAAGGCTTGCATAGCTATCGGGAGGTCCTTGTGGAACTTCTCCTCGAGCTCATTGAAGATCCCGAGACCGCCGTGCTTGCTGTCGAGCCAAGTGAAGAGCGGACCCAGCGCCTTTTGGATGACCAGCATGTTCTCTGCGGCAAACTTGCCGATCGAGGGCAGGAATCCCTCCGCCATTCTGATAATGGAGGTGATGATCTGAGCGCCTGTCTTCTCGGCCGGCCCGGTGAGCTTGTCGAACATCGACTTGAAGCCCTCTGCCGCGAGAGCGGCTTGCAAGACGGCGGTACGGGCGACCTGGCTGAAGCCGCTGAGGTCGTACTTGAGCTGGTTGGTGGCGTCCTGCGCCTCGATGCTGTTCTTGCCGTAGACGGCGATGGCCTGATTGAGGGCGGTCATGTCGGCGGTGACTGTGTGGATGTCGCCCGACGCCTGACCGATGCCGGCCAAGTCGGTGAGCATCCCCACGCCACCGACACCCAAGGAGCCCAGAGCCAGAGCGCCACCGCCAAGGGCGCCACCGATTGCCGAACCGATCAGGCCGACAAGCGTCGTGAGCAAATGCTCAAATCCGAACCCGGCGACGCCGGCAAGGGTGCCGAACGACGCCAGGCCCCCGATGCCACCCCCCATGCCAAGAGCGCCGAAAAGGCCACCGATGCCGCCCGCTCCCGCTCCTCCGGCCAGTCCGGCAGCGCCCGCGACCCCGAGGCCGATACCCATGCTGAGCTTCGTCTCGTCGACCAGGGCACGGAGGACAGCGATCTTCGCGAGCGCGGCCTTGACATTGGCATCGACAGGCACGCTGACCTTGCCCATGCTGAGGACCTCAGCGTGCAACATGGCGACGTCCTGCCAAAACGGCTTGGCGTTCGCCCCTAGTTTCACGTTCTGCGCCGTCGTGACGAGCCTGAGCAGCTCGGCCTTGATCGCGGCAAAATCGGTCTGGAACGGCTTCGAGTCCGCGCCGATCGTCGTGCTGTGGACCTGCCGCGAGAAGTTCCCTATTTGGCTCTTGACCGCGGCGAGAACAGCCTGGAACGGCTTGGAATCCCCTCCGATGATGACGTTGTGAGTGCCCTTCGCGAGATCCGCGAGGGCGGCCTTCACGTCGCCGATGGTGGCCAGAATGCGCTTCGCGTCGCCTTCAAAGTCAATAATAACTGGCGGCAGTAAGGACGACATTTGTTATCCCCCGATTTGTGCGGCTTGGGGCTCCTCGTATGTGTCCTGTCCGGCTTCGCCGGGGGCAAAGATCGCGTCGAGCTCCGAGGCGAACGTCTGGACGATGGCCCGCCAGTCGCCCTCCGGTTGGTTCACGATGGCATCGGTGAGGTCATGATCCTCGCCGAATAGCGACAGTCGGAACCGCAGCGTTGGATCGGCGACAGCCACGATCAGGTCAAGCGAATGGTCCAGTTCCTCGAACACCGCCCGCCAGTCGCGGCCGACCTCTTCGACGATGGCGTCGACATCGACCTCGTCATCAAATAGAAAGATCTGGATGTCGTTCATCTCGATTTCCCCTCCCTTAGCGCGGCTGACCGCCGCCCTATTTCCGCTAACTTGGCGACACTGACCTCGGCAAGCTGACTACGAACACTCCGCGCCAGCCCGAGATCCCGGGCGATTACAGCGTGCCCGCGAGGGTCAAGGCCGCAGTCTTGTCCGCACTTTTGCGCCAAAGCATCCGCTCCTCTAGCCTCGGCCCACAAGTACGGCTTTACACTTTCAACGCCGTCAGCCTCTACCTTTGTCATGATATAGTCGTGCAATAGTGCGGCTCTAGCCTCAGCCCTCGCATATCTATGGAGCGCTTCTAGGAAGGTGTCTTCTCCTAAATAAGGATACACTCTCAAGAGGGCAGCTCTGATATCGAGGGCTTTCTCGGTTATGACACGATCAGAAAAGGCGCCGTGTCTCAGGCCGGCCAAGTTGCCCTCGGTGAATGGCGGCCACGAGTAGCCGCGACTCGGCGAAGGTTCTGTCACTGGCGTGCCATCACGGCGCGTGGCCCTTGTCATGGCGCAGGCTTTCGCACCCACAAGAGCCCGTTCGCACGATCACGCGCTCGCTGACGCGCCTCGCGGCGGGCGAGCTGCACAGCGGCGAGTTGGCCAGCCCTGGCCATTTCGAGTTCTTGTCTCGCGCGGCGCGCCTGCTCCGCTTCGAGGGCTTCGAGGGCTTCCGCGCGACGACGGATGCGCCGCGCCAGGCGGTCGATCCAGCTCATCGGCCGGTGGTCGCCTTGCGCCAGGCAACCGAGCTGAGCCGGCCGCCCTCTTTCTTATAGGTTGTGTAGCCTTCGCCGATCGCAGTTGCGACGCTCTCGCCCTTGATCAAGGCGGCACGCATCACGGTCTCGGCGAGACGCTGTGCGCGCTCCTCGCTAATCTCGGGCGTCATCGGCACAGAGGCCCGGGCTTTCACGGTTTCAGCCGTGACCTCCTCGAGCATTTTCGACATGCGCTCGAGACTGACCGCGAGGCTCGCCATGCTCGTGGTGTCCTGGTTTTTTGCGACCTCGCTTGCCTGCCATCTCCGGTAGCTGCTCAGAAGAGAGCGGCCGGCCGGGCTATCTGGATGCGGCGCCGTGCCGCTCTTGACGGCCTCGAGGTACTGCTCGCCTTGGGCGCGGTCTCGGACGTCAATAGGCGTGCTGTCCATTACTTACCTCCGAATCGGTCAGGGACCGGCCGCCAGCCGGCCGCTCGTTCTGTCGATTTCGCAGCGGTAGATGCTGCCGTGCCGAACAACGGGGTCACCGGGGCCGGCGGTCTGAGCGGCAGCGGGCCTCGCTCGGCTCGGACTTCCTCGAGGGCCTTGGCAAACTCGGCCGCTGTGGGCTGGCCCTTTCTGACGGCTGTGGCCTTGGCCTTCGCCATAGCCTCGGAAAAGTAAGGACTCGCCGCGATGGCCCGCGCTTGTTCTGCGGCCGCGAACCGCCGCTCGAACTCACTCTGAAACTCCGTCGCGATTGTGGTCGCGCCGCCCGACATGTCGACGACACCCCTGCCGGCCAGAGAGGCCAGGTTGCGAGCACCGGCGTCGGTCTGCGGGATCACACGGTGATCGTGCGCGGTCTGGTCGACCTGGCGTCCGAACGCGACTTGGCGTGCTTGCTCCTGCTGTTCGGTCGTGTCGACGTCGAGCACGGCCTTGACAAAATCGGTGCCAGGCCTAAGCGCCTCCTGGCGTTCGATGGCCTTGGCGGCAGCCCTGCCTAACGGTGAGTCGGGATCCGGTACTCGCCCGCCTCGAGCGGCCTCGTGGTAGGCCTTGACAGCCGCGGCGTCGGCCTCCTGAACAGTGTGTGGTAATGCCATGGTTTTATTGCCTTTCTCGTAGGGGCTCCGAGTTAGCGGATGTGGACGCCAGGGAAAGCCTGGGCAATGGCGGCGTCAACCGCGGCGACGAGCTCCGTGCTGGCAGAGATCTTTCGTTGAGCCTCGAGAGCTTCCTCGAGGTCAAATCGGCGGATGGCGGCGTCGCGTGTCGCCGTGTCGGCGGCGCCGAGCGCCCGATCCTTGAAATCGGTCAAAAGCTGGAGCTGTCGCTGTCGCTCGGCTCGTATCGCCGTTGCAGCGGCGACCCGCTCTTTGGCCTCGGCCTCGGCTTGCGCGGCGGTCTTGCCTTGGCGAGGGCGCGTGTTCGTCCAGTGGGCCTCGTCGGCCCTTGCTCGGTTGCGCTCGAGCGCTTCGGTGATGGCGCGATGGCTCTCTCGCTGGACTTCGCTGGCGTCCCTACTGCTCTTGAAGATGCTCACGTTTCGTCTCCTTTTCCGTTCCGATCCTGGTCAGGACCCTGAGCACGCGATCACCGTCGGCCACCGGCCGTGGCGTGCGTGCATGTGGGTGCGGGTCGTCCGGGCGCCAAGGCTGCCGCTTCTGTCGTCGACGCTCGCGACGGGCGACCCTGGCGCCGTGGCGCCGGCCGCCCATCACGCCACCGCCTTGTCAGCCGGCATGAGGTGTCCAGGCGATACCGAACCGGCCCGTACCGCCCCTGTCAATCTCTTCGATCAAGTCCGACAGCCCGCACAGGGTCTGGCTCAACTCGAGCGCTTGATCGAGGTCTCCCACCGCGAGGGCCTCGCCACGCTTTTGTTCCACGACCGCAGCGACATGAACCGCCTGCGTCTTCAGGTCGCGCAGGGTCCGCATTTCCTGCTCGCGGTCGCGACCGTCCTTGGCTGGCGCCGGCGCAGGGCGCGTCTCGCGCTGCGCCGCCTTGTCGCGTGCTGCCTTGAAACTTGTCTTGAATGCTTCGGTAAAGGTGTTCATGGGCCCTCCGTTCGCCTGCCTGCCGGCTGGTACTTGAAGTTCACCGTCACCACGGCCGTCTTTACGCAGACCGCGGTGACCTGTTGCCAATACGAACTTCAAGGGGTCTGATCACGTGAGATCCTCCTGTGTCGGTGGGTGGTGACTAGTGGCGGCGGTGGCTGGCCCTGAACCACCGCCGCCGATCCGCGCAAGCCGGGGATCACCACAAACCCGGCCCGCACAGAGATCCGATTCGGCTTGGCTCAGCGCGACGCCCGGGGGAGATTGCCCGGGCGCCGCGCCACTGGACGTATCCAGATGCCGGCGGTTTCCCGGCGCCGGCGAGCCATCAGACGCAGGGAGTGGGTCTGCGTCTGAGAACTTGCTCGACGGCGGCCAGGGGGGAGTTAGGACCCCTGGCGCCGTCGCTGAACGGTGCAAGCCGTCCGAGCACCAGCGGCTGCAAATCGCTGGCGAGCTGCCTGCAACCGTGCCAGGCGTGGATCCGGCACAGCTCAGGCGCCCCCGGTGAGCGAGTCCGGGGGTGATCTGTCGAACCTCTACGCCGTGGCGAGCTCGTCCTCGTCCGGGTCTGAGTAGTACGGCCTGCGTGTGTGCAACGGCCGCCCAAGACAAGGCGTGCATCTCCGGTAGCCCTGCTTCTTGATCCGGCAGCCGCAGCGTTCGCAGCGAGGCTCTGGTTTCGCCAAGGGTGCCGGCTTGCACGTGGGAGCTGTGGTCTTGGTCACGATGCCTCCTTGGCCCGGGATCAGGGTCGCGGTCGTCATCACCTTTGACGTGCGGTTTCTCGTCACATTCGGCGGGATTTTCTCGACCTGGCCGGGCCTTGCTAAGCACGTTTTGGGAGTTGCTCAGCCCCTCAACTGGCAGGTCGAGATCGGCGGTTCGGTAGCAGCTCGGTAGCAGGGCCCTTGAAAGCTGCCTCTGAGCTGCGACGACGCGAGCCGCGCTTGAGTACGAGGCAAACGCGCTGTGAGTTTCTCTCACGCGCGCGCGCAACGAGTTTGCTCCCTGAAGGTTTCGGCGCGTGGGATCCACGGCCGCCGACTCGCCACCTGCCCTTTCGCGTACGCTCACGCCGGCCATCACGACTCTTCCTCGTCGTCGTCGGCAAAGAGTCGGTCAACATCGGCGTCGTCTAGCGGAGGTGGTTCTACTTCTTTCGTTTTTTCGTTTCTTCGTAAGGGATAGTCAGTAGAGACCCTTTTTTCTGTTATCCCTTTTAAAGCCCTTATTTCGTTTATTTCGTTATCTTGAGAGGCCTTCTCTTCTGTGTCTGGCGGATACGAAAGAAACGAAATAGACGAAGAAAGGGTGTCGGTCTTCTCGACACGTCGCAGGACAACTCGAGGCCGGCCAGCTGTCGGTAGCGAGTACTCGCCAGCAAGACCGCGCGATATGAGGAGCCGACGGGCTGCGTCGAGACGATCGGCACTCACGTTGCGGCCGAACAGCTTGCTCACCTCTGTCGCAGTGAGGCCGGCGCTGCCGGCCGCCTGGAGCTCGGCGAGGATGCGGTCCGCGATCGGGTCGCCCGTCAGCTCGCCGAAGATGGCAGCGGCGCTGGCACGGCAGTACCGCCACACGGCCTCAGCGGCCACGACGTGCTGGGCCTCGATGCGGTGGCAGCGGTCAAGTAGCGCATAGGCGACCGACAGTCGCAGCACTTGGGCGCTGTCACGGGCGATGACGGCGCCGAGCAATCCGCCTGGCTCGTCGGCCGCCAGTTCCGCATAGAGGCCGCTCCAGTATTCCTCAGCCTCGGGCGTGCGCCGAAGGATCCCGACCTTGCGGGCCTCGAGGAGTGCATTGGCGAAAACATGGGAGAGATCAGCCAGGTCTCCATCGTCGAGGTCGCCACCACCGGGCAGCAACTTCGAACGCTGCGCCGCGACAATGAGGAACCGGTTTAAAAGGCCGCCGTGAATGTCTGATTCGGCGACGCGGGCCAGCAGCTCGCTCTTTGTGATGTGACCGATGACAACGACGTGCGCGTTCAGGGCAACCGCCGAGCCGGCTCGAGACCGAACCTGGAGGCGGCTGCCGTCCCACCCCTGACGCAGCAGGGTCGACAACGTCGAGCCTTCACGCTTGCCGACGGCAAGGATCCGGGCGAACTCAGACTCGACCACCAGTAGTCGGGGGTCATGAGGCGCTTCCTCTTCGCCGGGATGCGGCGCGCACGCGTCAACAAGGGCCTCGCCGGAGCCGAAGCCGGCCAGCACCCGCTCATTCATGAAGCGGCGGTCGACCATGGCCGGGATACGCTCCGCCTGCTTGGACGCGCTCCCCTTACGAGACTTGGCCGTCTCACCAGCAAGTAGCGCCCAGATCCGGGCCGGGTGCTCGGCTCCATCAGCAACGGCATGGGGTCCCGCTCCGACCATGGCGCCAAAGGTGGACAGGGTCACCACCAACAACGCGGCCGGGTCTGCTTCCGAGTGCGGTTCGATCCTTCGGACGATCTGGCCAGCCAGGCCGTAAAGGGCCTCAGGTCCGAGCACTGGATGAGCAACCTTGAGCTGCCGGGTTATAGGCTGCCGGGCTGCCCAGAGCGCCTCGATAGCAGCGGCAGTCTCGGGATCCTCCCGAACGACCGGAGGCTCTGGCGCGCGTGGCGCATTGGCATCCTCCAGCATCGTCTTGGCGCTGACGAGTTCGCGCAGGTCGGAAACCCCGACCTCGGCTCGAGTAAGGATCTCCCGCGCCCTGGCCGCGCTCATGTTCAGGACGTCGGCCGGGGCCGTCAGGGCCGCGGTCACGACGCACCCTCTCCGTCCGCGCCGAGCAGTGCCGCGATCTGCCGCACGGGCACGATCCACCTGCCACCGACGCGCAGGGCCGGCAACTCGCCGGCTCGGACCGCCGCGTAGGTGGCGCCTCTAGATAGGCCGAGCACCTGACTGAGCTCCTCGACCGTGCACACGTCCCGGCCCTGAAGATCCCCGATGGTCAGCCCGGCGGTCATCGCACAACCTCGCTCAAACGGCCAAGATCCCGAAGGAACTCGAGGTACCTGTAGAGGTTCTCGCCGCGTGGCTCGGAACGGCCCGACTCCCAGTAACCGACCGCCTGTGCCGACACCCCCAAGTGATCGCCAACCTTGAGGAGCGACAGTCCCGCGGCCTCGCGAATCTCCTTCCGCCTGTGGTGCGCGGGAAGGCACCTCCGCGCGTAGACCTCTTCGAGGGCGTCGTAATCGCTACTCATGGGTTCGGCTCCTTCGTTTCTGCGAGGCGGTACAGATTCAGTGGGCCGCCACAGCCGGCATGGACTGGCTGCGCCTTCGTGTTGGCGTCCTGTAAGCGGCGCAACGCGCGCAGGAACCGGTCGGCCTCGTGCACATCGGCCCCGAGGCCACTCCGGCGGGCCCGATCTTGGAGAACACGCCAGCGGCGCTCAGCCGTGGCGATGAGGTGATCAAAGGGCTGCTCTTCGGTCAGGTCGTGAATCTGGTCTGAGGGGTGCCCGGACTCATCGTGACGCTCAGTGGCCGAAGCGGTTGCTCCACACTTTCCACATTGGGCGAGCAGGCCGCTCAGCCCCTCGAGGCCCGGTAGGGAAGAGGCCGTCTCCCCCACCCAATCCCGCCATTCTCCTCGAACTCCAGGGCTCACCAGAGCCTCAGTCGCGGGCCTCCCGCTGGCCGGAGCCTGGCGGGCGTGGTTGTCGGGTCTGGTTGGGGACCAAGTGGCGGAGACTGGCGGACCTCTCATGAACCCTTGTTTAGCACCGGTTCCTAAAGTGTTGTGAGTTGACGGTTGTCCCCTTGATCGGCCTACTCTTTCCGAAGTGTTGCAGGTTTGTGGATTTTGTGCCTATAATGACAGTCGTGGCTAAGTGGCAGCTCCCCGATGACGTGTCGGGCTCAAGCTATTGGGCGCAGAACGCACCGCTCAAGAAAGGGGAGATGATCCTCTACCTGGCGCCCGAGGGGCCACTGATGGTCGGCAGGTCCCCTGACGGCCTGTGGCGCTGTCTCGCGTGGCTCTCCCTCACGGACCGCCAGGAGATCGTCATCTTCCGGCTGGAAGTGCGCCCGTGGGGCGACGACGTGCTCTCGCTCGGAACCAACCCGCTCCGCGACCTTCCGCTCCACCGTTGGCTGACCCAGGCGCACTCCCGCCTGACAGATGGCATCGCTGAGTGGCTCGCTGACGAGGGTGGCGTACCCACTCACTCCATGGACGCCAAAGAGCTCCGGCGCTTACGGAGGGTGGCGAAGGACATGGCCGAGTCGACGACGCCACGGCCGGGCCCCAAAGGCTTCGGCGAGAACTTCTATCGCCGGCTGGCGCTCGACTATCTGGAACTGCAAGGCAAAGGAGTCTCGCGAGGCATCCGCTGGGTTCTCGCCGAACAAGAGAACCGGCGCCAGAAGCGAGACGACATCGACGACCGCACAGTCAGGGACTGGCTGACCAAAGCGACCAGGCTCGGTTTCCTCTCGGCAGGATCCCCCGGACGAGCTGGTCGGCGGCCCGGGCCGAACCTTTATGAAGACTCAACGACGCGGAAGGAAGGGAGCACCGATGGCAAGTCGTAAGCGAGGATCGGTCCAGCAGCGCGGAAAGAGCATCTCTGTCGTGATCGACGAGGGCGAGCAGCCCTGGCGGCGGTGTCCAACACCGCGCTGCACCGGGAGCCTGTTCACCGACAAGGCCGGCGAGATGGCCTGTGAGCGATGCAGCTCTCCGCTCGAGCCGCCCGTCATGCACCGCCGGCGCGAGTGGCACTCGGGCTTCAAGACGAAGGGCGAGGCCAACAAGGCGCTCGTGGCGATGCTCGGCGAGGCCGACAAAGGGATCCACGTCGAGCCATCCACACTCACGGTGCGTTCCTATGTCGAAACCCAGTGGATCCGGTCTCTGGAGACGAGCAACCTCCGCGAGTCGACCGTCGAGATGTACCGGCGCTCAGTGAAGAGCTACATACTCCCCCACCTTGGTCAGTTACGGCTACGGGACGTGACGCCGGCCCGCGTGGCAGCGTGGCTCGAGACGCTCAAGGCGGCCGGCATCGGCGACCGCACGATCGAGGTTGCCGGCATCACCGCGGGCAAGCTATTCAAGTCGGCGTTCGACCGGGAGCTCATCTCGCGCAACCCGACAGACAACGCGGCGGTTCGCGAGGCGCGGCCGCACCCAAAGGCGCAGAAGCCGACAGTCTGGAGCGCGGAGGAGACTCGGCGCTTCCTCGACTCCCAACGCGATGATCGTCTCTTTGCCTTGTGGCGGCTCGCAGTGACGACCGGGATGCGCAGGGGCGAGCTGGCGGCTCTCAGGTGGAGTGATCTCGATCTGGAGGCAGGAGCGCTCCGCGTGTCGCACACGTTCGCCGTGGTCGGCTACCGGGTCGTCGAATCCGAGCCGAAGACCGAGAAGGGCTGGCGCACGATCGGGCTCGACTCCGCGACGGTGACCGCTCTCAAGGCGCATCGGACGCGACAGGCTGAGGAGATGCTCGCGATCGGCAGGCGTGCCGACAGGGACGGCTACGTGTTCACCGCCAACCCGCAAGGCGACGCTTTCCACCCTCAGCGGCTCACACAGCTACTCCAGTCCAAGGCGAAGGCGGCAAGCCTGCCGCCGATCCACCTCCACTGCCTGCGCCACGGTCACGCCACGGCCGCCCTTGAGGCCGGCGTACCGATGAAGGTCGTCTCGGAACGGCTCGGGCACAGCTCGATCAGCATCACTGCCGACATCTACTCGCACGTGACAGCGGCAGTCGACCAAGCGGCCGCTGCGCAGGTCGCGGCAGCGATCGACGGGGCCTGACTGCCCACACGCCGTGCGCGCGCCAGGGTTGTGCGCCCGATGCCGTACTCCTTGGCGACCTGCTCAGTGGCCCGGCCTTCCCGTTCGTCCCCGTGGGGACGAACGGGGACTACCGCGCCCTGGCGCAGCGCACCGATCTGCCGTGCCTTCGCGTCCTTGTCTGCCTGGCGCAGCCCGTCGCTCTTGACGATGATGGCGGCTCACCTGTTCATCGCGCTGAACATCTGGCCCTGGCACCCTCCCGCGCTGCTTCGCGTCGACGACAAACGCTTCGGTAGCATTTGGGTAGCATCTGGGCCCTTTGGCCGCACTGCTACCGGGCCTCACAGGTCTCTCACCTGCCCTTTCCTGGTCGGGCTGGCCGGATTTGAACCGGCGACCTCTTGACCCCCAGTCAAGCGCGCTAACCAAGCTGCGCCACAGCCCGTTCACAAACTCCCTGCTAGAGGCTTTGCAGTCACCTCCGGCGGCTCCCATAAGCCTAGCGAAGGGATCATTCACGTGCCGGGCTGAGGCTAGCTCGTTGCGGAGACCGTCGCCTGGGTGACGGCGACGACGCTTGAAGAGCCAAGCAATGAAGAGGAGCAGTTCACACTCTTACCTGAAGCGCGGTTCGGCTGACAGAGCGGCCGCCAGCAGGGCGATCGCGCGACGAGCCAGCGAGCAGAGCCACCAAACGAACGTGTCCCTCCGAGCTCTCGGCGAGCTCCCCCTTGCGGAAGGTCGCGACCTCGGCAGCGGGTCGTTATCGTCATCTCCCACTGAGGTTAAGTCAGAGCCCGCTTCGCCAAGTCATCCGAGTAGCCCGACGATGGGACCAACTCGATGACGTGCACACGGGATATGAGCCCAGCCGGCGTCGAGCGCAGCGTTGGATGTTTTCGCGAAAACGCCGGCCGTCGAATGATGCTAGGTCCGCTCTCCAATGTGCTCGCTCCGGAAACGACTTTGAAAAGCGATTTACGGCCTCACAGCGTTCGGAGACCCTATGACCTTGGGGTTCTGGCAACTGACGAAGCCGGACTTCTTACTCTCAGCACGCCCACACACACTCACATGCTGTGCAAACTAAGAAGCTTGCCTCAACAGGTTGGAGAGGCACTACATTGCCCTAACCAGGGGCCAGACGCTACCTATTCTTATTGGAGCCAGAGAGAGAAAACGCCTAGCGGATGTTACATAGCCACAAGTCGTCCAGCTCGTCTTTCGTTGTCACGTCCGGCAATGTACGCAGCGCTCGCAATGATTCCTTGTTGCAACCACAACTGCAGTCAAATACCTTAACCGTGGTTGTTGTCTTGCCGCCGTAGACGAAGAACTCATGACCATCTGCAATCATCCTGCGTACCTTCTTGACCTTCCGCCGTTTCGTAGCATGTTTGTTCGGGCTCGTTTCCGGGTTAGAGCGCTTTCGCCGAATGGTTCCAACCGCCCGGATGCAGTGGCGCCCCTTACGCCGTTGGATACAAACCACCTGATACGTGCTCATTGGTAGTCAGGGCCGCGGTGCCGCACAGCGGACCCGGTTCCCCATCCTCCTTTCAGGTGGGCCGACTGCACCCATTTCGACTGGTCATCACCATCGGGACGACAGGTTCTCCTGTTCCATGTCAGCGCCTGCGACGAGCTCACGCCACCGTTACACCGGGCCCCGCCGAGGCCATTAACAGGCTGCTCCCCGACTGAGGGCACACCCCAAAGGGCGCGCCTTTGTCCCGGGGTCACGGATCGCCCCCGGTTTTGATGCCAACATTCCGCATTTCGATGCGTCAGCAGTGGTTCACACATGTTCGTCTTCTCGTCGCTCACCTGCCCCGCTGACTGCGGGACTTTTCCGCAACGCTCACGACCCTGGCTCTTGACCAGCGCCGCTCGCGGTGGTTTGGGCTCCCCACCTGCACGGCGAGCCCGGAGGGCCAACCTCCATCACTGGCACAGCATGCTTCGTGATCTCGATCTTCTACATCGTCATCACTCCACTTTCAGGACACACATCCGTGCGTGCGGATCTCCGGCACACGGCTTGACGACGGTCTTCTGGGCATGGTTACGCTGCCTTCGGGGGTCGTCTAGCTCTTCCGCGAGACCGACGACGGGTCCCGCGAGCGCCGGTGTCGGTGTGTGCCTCCAATTCGGGTTTTCGACCCCACCACGCCGCACGCATGGGTGCATGTTTGCCGACGTGAGGGTCAGACTCTTTCAAGGGCTTAAAACCACACGTCGTCGGGCGCGGTAGCGCTGATCACGACAAGATCTGCGCTGACAGCATCCGCCGCGAAAAGGCGATGCGCCAGGCGCAGCTGATACCGGAAAACTGCTGCTTTGACGGCTCCATGGCCCCGAGCCGGCCCTCGTCTATTACGCCCTCACGGTTCGCGGCGGGTCCGTATGGGCCGTCTCCAGCCTCGGGGCCGACCCGGCGCCCCACATTCGTGAGGGACGCTGGTAGGCGTTGGGCGTCGGTCATGCGACGCCCTCCAGTCGTAACCAATCCAGATCGGGGGCCGGATCGTCGAGGACGATCGGCGCGGCGATGAGCCTGTCCACCTCTGCAAGCAGACGCATCTGTCTTGCGAGCGAAGGAAGGCGGTGCTCATCCAGCGGACCCTCGCGGCGGGCGTCGCACCAGGCCGTGAGTTCATCGGGCGTCATTGCCTTGAGACGGCCGACGATTTCGGAGCTCATGACTTCCGCCCTTGTAGGTCACCGATAGGCACCCTGTGTCCTTAAGGTGGGTTGACGCGCACGGTGCCGCCCATCTCGCCGTAGGCAGCCTTCAACCGCTCCTGTTGCAGCCCTTTCGCCTCAAGCGCAGAAACGAGGACCGCAAGAAAGCTACGAGACCCGAGTGTCCTGAGGCTGAATGCGGTGTGTCAATAGAGCGATCAGTGGGTGAAAGCTCTATGAACGAAACCTCCTGCACTCCAAGCGAGCAACGGATAACTCGATGACTCAGCGCCCGCACGAACTGACCGAGGATCGCAAGCGCCCGATCGCGACTGGAGACAGCTCAGATCCACCCCGGCCTCAGCTCGCGAACCGAGTCGTTTCCCTCGAGGTGATCTGCCACACGGTCGAGGAAGGCGCGCACCGTCGAGTGGGCTACACGATGCAATAAGACGTGGTCGAGTTGACGTCCTACCTCGCCAAGAGGTGGCACGTAGGAAGCGGCAAGGGTCACGCGGCACCGTTCGGGATCGAGGGGGGCGACCACCAGCTCTCCTTCGAGAACAGGAAACAGACCAGGCAATGCACTCGCCCTCCAAGACAAGGGCACCACTATCGCGTCTCCGAGACCGTGGGGTCGCCCAACCGTCACACGGACCTGGCGAGCCGCTTGCATATTCGCCCATGACGGTCCGACGCGGAAGTAGAGCGCCTCGCCATCTTCCTCCGCCTCAGTCGCGAACGGCACGAACCAGCTCCCGTCGCCGAGGAAGCGTCCCTGCACCGCCTCAAACGGACGTGAAACGTCGACCGACTCCTTAAGGAAGACGTGCACCGACCCCAATCCCTCCACGACAAGGGTACATGCCCTCAGGTGCTCGGCCCGGTGCTGTACGCGCAACGACCTCAGCGCGGCCCACGCACAGGGGTCGTTACCCGCTTGAGCCCGGATTATTGGCCGTCTGCTGCCGGTTCAAGGACTCCAGCTCGTGACGAATGCAAGCGCTGCGATGGCGGGTAGGGCGATCACGATTGGTGGCTCAGGAACGTACGTCCCCGGCGCACGGGAGGACCAACCCACACGAAACTAGATGGGCCACAACGGGCGGGAATGGACGCTGACCAAGCCACGCCCGGCCCTCGGCGAACAAACGGCCTACGGAGCCAAGGAATCACCGACGGCCCCGGAGTCGCTTGCTCCGGGCCGTGGTCTGGAGCCGAGACTACTTCGCGTCAGGAGGGCGTCTCGCCGAGCTCGGTCCGTGCCGGTGTTACCGGCTCGTCGCTCTTCGCAGGTGCCACGCTCAGCGTGGCGGTGCCCGAGAAGCGTCCCGGGTCCCCCGGGAACATGTTCCTCAACCCGTTGAGAAGCCCCCCGAGCTCCATCGGCACCACCAGCTTCGTCGAGGGCGAGGAGCCGACCTGCTTCAGCGTCTCCAGGTACTGAAGCTGCATGGTGTTGCCGTCGAGGCCGCGGGCAACGGTGAGGATCCTCTCGAGCCCCGCCGACAACCCCTCGGCTCGCAGGATGGCGCTCTGGCGCTCTCCTTCGGCGGCCAGGATCGCCGCTTGCTTGGTGCCTTCCGCGAGGGTGATGGCGGCCTGCTTCTGCCCCTCGGCCTCGGTGACGGCCGCACGCCGAGTGCGTTCGGCTGACATCTGGCGGGTCATGGCATCCAGCACACCCGGCGGCGGGTTCACCTCTCTCACCTCGACCGTTGTGACCTTGACGCCCCAGCGCTCGGTCACCTCGTCGAGACGGACGCGCAGCGACGCGTTCATCTCCTCGCGCTTGGAGAGCACGTCGTCGAGCGGCATGTCGCCGACGACACTTCGCAGCGTCGTGGCGGCCACGTTCTGTGCAGCGCCCGCGAAGTTCCCGACACGGAGCACCGACATGGACGGGTCCACCACCTTGTAGAAGATGATGAAGTCGATCGAGATCGACGCGTTGTCCTTGGTGATCGCGGTCTGGTGCGGGATCTCAAGATACTGCTCACGCAGGTCCACCCAGGACGTCCGGTCCGTGACCGGGTTGATCAAGATAAGCCCGGGCCCTCGGGTCCCGAGCGCCCGCCCCAGTCTGAACAGCACGATGCGCTGGTACTCACGCACGATCCTCACGGAGATACCCGTGAGGATGAGGAGGAGGAGCACCACCACTCCGATCACGATCCCGATGATCATGAGCCACCTCCTTCGTTGGTCGCCTCTGAGGGCGGGGACTGCGCATCTTCGGGCGGGACGCCGTCGGTCGGGATCGTAGTCTCGAGCTCGGCATGACCGCCGGGGGCCATCAGCTGGTCGCCCCAGACCTCGAGGCGCACTCCTTTGACATGTACGACCTGGACTGGCGTCCCCGTCCTCACGGGCCCGTTCAGGGCCACCGCCGACCAGTTCTCGCCGTTCACCCGCACGATCCCTTCAGGGTCGAGATCGCCGAGGGCAATGCCTTCGGCCCCGTCGGGCGAGACAAGGTGACGACCGGCGTAGGTGCCCGGGGTCGTGAGCCCCTTCCAGGCCAGAGTGGCGATGCCGGCGGACACGACGACGTCCGCGCTGAGCAGCGCCCAGAGCACCGGGGCGGATCGTCCGTCGATCGCCATCACGACGAGCCAGGCGGCGGCGAGAACTCCGAAGATCCCGGCCGCCACGTGCGCGTGCGGACCCACATGGAAGCCGATCAGTGACGCGAGGACGACAAGCCCCAGCAGAACCCCTGCTATCACCCACATGGCGCCTCCTTCCGCGGCTGCGCGACATCAAGGCTAACGGCATCGGGGGGCCATTGACACGGCGCCCTGCCCGAGCCGCTCGGGTGCGGGGCGACTACGTGGTCTTGCTGCCCACGGTGGTCCGCGGTCGTTTGGCCCTCAGGCGTGGTGGATCAACCAGCCAATGCCCTGGTAGAGGCGGTACCCGAGGTAGCCCACGGTGCCCACTACGAGCACCTTGAAATGCCACGGTGCCTTGACGGGGGCCTCCTTCGGGCCTTGCCCGTCCTCGCTCTCAAGCTCCGCGCCGCAGGTCGGGCACCTATCCGGGGCGCCAGGACCCACCACGCCGGCACGCGTCGGCAGGCCCGGCCCATCACCCGCGCCAGATCGCGGTCGCCTTGCGAGCTCCTCGTCCTCGACCATCCGATCGCACTGGTGACACCACGGCATTGTGGTGAGCCTCCGTCAGGCCCGCTCGGCACGGTGGGGCGCCGTGTCGGCGAGCGGCGCCGCGGCCCCGGCCAGGCGCGTGTCGGGCCGTGTGACCGACGGCACGGGCTTGTTCACCTCTGCTGGCGGACCCGGACGCGAAGCTCGAGCGGTGTCGGGCCGAGCTCGAAGCGCGCGCGCAGGGAACGCTCCAGGTAGCGGAGATAGGTCGACGGCAGGCGTCGCGTCGCGAACAACGTGATCGTCGGCGGGTCGACGGCGCCCTGCACGCCGTAGAGGATACGGGCGCCGCCCGGTGCCGGGTGAGCTGCCTGGGCGCTCCGCAGCCCGTCGTTCAGGCGACCTGTCGGGATGCGGCGGTGGTAGGCGCTCATCGCTTCCTGCACGGCCGGCAGGAGTCGGTGCACCCCGAGGCCCGTGTGGGCCGAGATCCTCAGCACGGGCGCGTAGCCGAGGAACGCGAGCCGGTCGGCGACAGCCTCGCTGACCTCGAGACGGGCCTGTGTGTCGAGCAGGTCCCACTTGTTGAGGAGGATCACGACCGGGCTGCCAGAGGCATCGATCCGTTCGGCCAGGCGCTGGTCCTGGTGTGTGACGCCTTCGGTCGCGTCGAGGACGAGGAGTGCCACGTCCGCGCGGTCGAACGCCCTGAGGGCTCGCACGAGCGAGTAGTACTCGGGACCCTCGCCGCTTCTCGCGCGGCGTCGCATCCCGGCGGTGTCGATGAGCTTGACCGCTCCCTCGTCGGTCTCGATCACGGTGTCGATGGCGTCGCGCGTCGTGCCCGGGAGATCATGAACTACGGACCGCTCCTCACCCGAGAGCCGGTTGAACAGTGTCGACTTGCCGACGTTCGGCCGGCCGACGATTGCGACCGCCGGGACGCCGGGCGAGCCCACGCCCCGGGACGCCGGCCCGGTGCCTTGCGCGTCCCAGACGTCAGCGGGCCGAGAAGCCTCCGGCAGCTGCTTAACCACCTCGTCGAGCAGGTCCCCGACACCGCGCCCGTGAAGAGCGCTCACTGCTGCCGGCTCGCCGAGCCCGAGGCCCGCGAACTCCCAGGCGTCGACCTCCCGTCGGTCGGAGTCGACCTTGTTCGCGACCACGATGACCGCCCCGCCGTTGCGCCGGACGAGCTGGGCCACAGCGGTGTCTTCCCCGGTCACCCCCGTGGTCGTGTCGAGCACGAGCAGCACGAGGTCCGCCCCGCCTAGCGCCTTGAGGGCCTGCTCGGTCACCTTGGTGTCGAGCGTGTCGCCACGCTCGACCATTCCACCTGTGTCGACGACGAGGAACGACCGCCCGTTCCACTCGCACTCGACCTCCAGCCGGTCCCGCGTCACACCGGGCCGGGCTTCGACGATGGCAAGCTGCCTGCCCGCGATGCGGTTCACGAGCGTCGACTTGCCGACGTTCGGGCGTCCCACCACTGCGACAACCGGCAGCCCCGGCGGGCGTCCCGGTGTCATAGCCCTTTCTCCAGTTGCCGCCGCAGCGACGCCCCGTCGCTCGCGACAACCTCGACGGCCCGTGGGAGGTCATCGAGCCGCGGTCCGTCGATGAAGCAGCCCTTCGACAAGCAGACGTCAGGCAGCAGGTAACGGCCTCCCGACGGTTCCTCGGCCAGGGTACGGGAGAGGTCGACGCCGGTGATCAAACCGGCGACGGCGATGTTGCCGCCGAAGAAGTCGTTCCGGACGGCCAGGATGCGGACCTTGTCGAACCCGTGACGGTCCAGCAGTGGTCTCAGCACGAGCGAACCGTAGCCACCGGTGAGGATCGTCGTCGGTTCGTCCCGGGCCGTGCGCGAACGGCGGGCTACGAGGCTCACGCTGCTCGTCCGCGGTGCGCGATAGCCCTCGGCAGGTGCGCCCTCGACCCAGGCGAAGAACCCTGTCCTCGCGGGGACGCCTTCACAGACGGCCTTCTCGGAGCCTCGGGAAGAGAAGGCCTGCTCGAACGCGCGCACCATCCCGACGCCGTTCTCGTGTTGTGGGAAGCCTTCGTACTCGCCCGGCTCCGGGAACGGCAGGCCGGCAAGCAGGTAGTACTCGTCCGACGCCCACGCGACCTTCCGGCCGACCGCTCGGCTGAAGCGCTGCTGCCACTCGTGCACGGTCTCGACGGTCGCCCTCGCCTCTTCGGTCGTGTGCGGTCGCATGGACGGCTCTTTGGAGTAGCGGCTCACGCCGAGCGGCACGACCGCAACGGTCACGAGTTCGGGGAAGCGGTCGAGGACACCGGCCAGGGTCCCGTGCAGCACCGCCGCATCGTTCACGCCCGGGCAGACGACGACCTGTCCGTGCACTTCGATGCCGTTGTCCAGGAGGCAACGCAGCCATCTGAGGCTGACGGCACCGCGCCGGTTGCGCAGCATGGCCGACCTGACGTCGGGGTCGGTGGCGTGGATGGACACGTACAGCGGCGACAGCCGTTGATCGATCACCCGCTCGAGGTCGACCTCCGTGAAGCGCGTGAGCGTCGTGAAGTTGCCGTAGAGGAACGAGAGCCGGTAGTCGTCGTCCTTCACGTAGAGGTTCCGCCTCATACCCTTTGGCAGCTGGTAAATGAAGCAGAACTCGCAATGGTTGTCACAAGTGCGCACGCGGTCGAAGATCGCGGCCGAGATCTCGAGCCCGAGCGGCTCACCTGCTTGCTTGACGACCGTGACCTCGAGCTCAACCCCGCCGCGGACCACCTCGAGCTCGACTATCGGCTCGTCCGCGAGAAGCTGGTACTCGATGACGTCGCGAGGCACCTGTCCGTTCATCGAGCGAAGCTCGTCGCCCGGCCAGACCCCGAAACGCTCAGCCGGCGAATGCTCGGCCACGGCCACCACCTGCGGTAGTGGCATTCCCAAAGGCTACCCTGGTCTACTGTGACATCGGCTCGGGAGCAGCCTCTCCAGCCGGAGGCCGGTCGCGTCGAGCTCGTCCTGCTCGCCCAACCACGAGGCTTCTGTGCCGGGGTGGAGATGGCCATCAAGGCCCTCGCGTGGATGGTGCGCGTGTTCGAGCCGCCCGTCTACTGCTACCACGAGATCGTGCACAACCGCCTTGTGGTGGAGGAATTCCGCCGCCAGGGCGTCGTCTTCGTCGACGACGTCGCCCAGGTCCCGCCCTCGGCGCCGGTGATGCTCTCGGCCCACGGATCTGCCCCCGAGGTGGAGCAGGCGGCCGCCGAGGAAGGCCGCATCGTGATCGACGCTTGCTGTCCTCTCGTGACCAAGGTCCACCACGAGCTCAAAGTCCGGGCCCACAAGGGCTACACGATCCTCTATGTCGGTCACGCCGGACACGAGGAAGCCGTCGGCACGATGGCGGTCGCTCCCGGGGCCGTACATCTCGTCGAGAAGGAGGACGACGTCGACCGTCTCGAGCTCGACCCCGACGCCCACGTCGCGCTGCTCGCTCAGACCACCCTCGCCCACGACGAGTGGGAGGGTGTCGTCGAGCGCGCACGCGAGCGCTACCCCGAGCTGTGGATGCCGGGACGTTCCGACCTCTGCTACGCGACGACCAACCGGCAGGGCGCTGTCAAGGCGGTAGCCCCCAGGTGCGACGCGATGATCGTGCTGGGCTCGGCAAACTCCTCTAACACCGTCGCTCTCGCAAAGGTGGCCGTATCCGCCGGCTGCCCGCGGGTGCTGAGGATCAACGCCCCGAGCGAGGTGCCGGACGACCTCGGCGGGGTGGTGGGCGTCACCGCCGGCGCGTCGGCTCCCGACTGGCTGGTCGAGGATCTCCTCGACCGCCTGGCCCCGGCACGAGGCGTCGAGATCGTGCACACGACCGACGAGGACGAGTACTTCCCTCCCCCGCCGGAGTTGCGTGACCTACTGCGATGCCTCGAGGTCGCGGCGGGCCTCACGCTCGGCGCTAGCGCGCAGGGCCCGCATCTCAACGCGACTGACCGCCAGGTCACCGCGGCCGACATGCTCGCCGCGGCTTCGGACGACCGCTCCGCGTGAACGCACGCGCTCTGCGCCGGAGGCGACAGGTCGACGAGCTGATCGACCGTGTCGCCATCGAAGAGCTCACTCGAGCGCAGGGTCCGCTCGAATTCTCCCCCGTCGCCATCGTGATCGCGGCTTACAAGGAGCGCGACAACATCGGCGAGGTCGTATCCGACATGCCGAAGGAGGTGTGCGGACAACCGGCCACTTTGCTCGTGGTCGTAGACGGTGAGGACGACGGCACCGCAGCGGTGGTCCGCGAGGCGGGCCACTACGCCTGCATCGCCCCGGTGAACCGGGGCCAGGGCGCTGCCCTGCGTCTCGGTTACCTAATCGCCCGCGAGCACGGGGCTTGTTTCATCGTGACCTCGGACGCCGACGGCCAGACAGATCCCAACGATCTGGAGGTCGTTCTCGAACCCGTGTTGTCGGGCCGGGCGGACTTCGTCAACGGTTCCCGGCGCCTCGGCCTGACGCACGGCACCGACGCCGTGCGCAACACCGGGGTCGTCTTCTTCGCTGCGCTGATCTCATGGCTCACCAAGACTCGGGTGACCGACACGGCGAACCCGGTACGGGCCTTCAGGGCGGAACTGCCCGCCGAGCTGATCCTCGAGGAGCCGCAGTACCAGGCTCAAGAGCTGTTGATCTCGGCGATCATGCACGGATGCCGTTACGCCGAACGGCCTGTGACGATGCGAGCCAGGCTCGCCGGCGAGTCCAAGAAGAGCGGGAACCTCCTCTACGGCCTGCACTACGGCCGTGGCGTCGTGCACACCTGGCTCCGCGAACGCAAGCGCCGGCCCGCTCAGCTCGTCGCCACCTGAGACCGCCTGGTCGGCGACGGGCCGCCGGCCTCGTCCGTCCCGGACCTCGCGAGCGATGACCGGATGATCGCGGCCGCGTGGTCCCCCGAGTCGCCCGACCCCGGGCCCCGCCCGGGCACGCCCCGCCAGCACCACGAGAGAAGCACCACCAACACCACGATCGCGCCCGAGGCTCCCACGAACGGGACCCAGGGATGCAACGCGAACAGCGCGCCTGCCCCGAGGGCCGCGATCGCAGTCGCTCCCGTCTGAGCCGTCGAACTGGCGCCCTGGGCGCGCCCGAGCTGGCGGCTGGGAACACTGTGCGCCAGCTGCGACGCGAGCGCCGGGCCTGCGACCGCCACCGCCACGGCCTCGGCGGCACCGAGACCCACGAGCAGCCAGACCGAATGAAGGAACGGGTAGGTCGATGCGAAACCGGCCGACAACAGCGTCGAGACCGCGGCCAGGTAACGACGGTCGAAGTGATCGACGAGCCAGCCACCGGGGACCGACATCGCGGCAAAAGGCAACGCGAACAACGTCCACGACAGGCCGATCTGCAGTCCGCTCGCACCCCGCAGGTGCAAGAGCAGGCTCCAGCAGACCTCGTAGACGCCGATGACGAGGCCCGTGCCCGTGTAGGCCATCACCACCCCGAGCACGCTGCGGTCACGCCATAGAACGACCCGGGGTCCGCTCACGTGCGGGCGCCGCGGAGCGCTCTTGGGTACAGCCGCCAGCACAGGCGCGCAGGCCATGAGCGACGCCAGCGCCGCAGCCACGAACAGCCATCGCATCCCCGAGAGACCGACCAGGCCCCCGATGAGAGGTCCGATCGCGAGCCCGACCGTCCGGGACCCGAAGAGCGTGCCGTAGGCGCGGCCCTGCTGAGAGGGGGACACGACCTCGCCCACTGTCGCGTTGTTCGCGACGTCGACCACCCCGGCGCCCGCGCCCTGGAGACCACGTACGAAAAGCGCAGCAATGGGTGTGCCGATCAGCGCGAAGGCGGCACTCGCCACCGCGAAGGTCACGAGGCCCCCCAACTGGACCGGGCGGCGCCCTATCCGGTCCGACAGGCGACCGATCGGGTACTGCACGAGGATGGCCGCCAGAAAGAACGCCGCCAGCACGATGCCCACGAGGGCGACAGGCGCGCCCAGCTTGCGCAGGTAGAGCGGGAGGAGAGGCATCATGCAGCCGGCGCCGGCCCATTCGACGAAGGTCGAGACGGACAGCGCGACCACAACGCGCCGAGGGGAGGCGGCGCTCATGAGCTCCTCCCACGGGCCGGGGGCACGGTCCCGGGCCTCTTGCGCGCCCTCGAGGAAGCGAGTGCCGCGCGCGGCTCCAAGGACGATCCGAGATGGGCGACAAGCTCCTCGTGAACCGAGGAACGCAGGCCCTCGTCCAGTGGCGCGAGGTTGAGCAGCTCGCTGAACCAGAGGCCGTCCGCGGCCAGCCGAATGAGGCTCGCGCTCGCCGGAGAGATACCGTCGGCGACGAGCGCGCGCTGCCAAGCAGCGAAGCGTTCCCGCAACGGTTCCAAGAGCTCGGTGTCGGCCGCCACTCCTGCGATCACCGCTGCCCCGAGGCGGCGTTCGCGACTCCCCGGGGCGTCGTCGGACGGCCCGAAGCTCGCCTCGAGGTACGCCCTCGTGAAGGCGCCGGGCAGACCCGAACCGGCATCCTCCCGCTCAAGATCCTCGTCGAACTGAGAGCCGAGGCGCTCCACCATTGCCGTAACGAGCGCGGCCCGCGTGGGGAAGTGGTACAGGATCCCGCCCTTGCTGATTCCCGCCTCGCTCGCTGCCGCCTCGAGCGTGAGGTGCGCGACGCCGTCGCGGAGGACGACCTCCTCCGCGCCGTGCAGGATCCGTGCCCGGGTGTCCTCTGCTCTTGTCACCCACTCACTATACCGTCCAGACGGTATAGTGAGTGGGTGACCACACCGTGGGCGCGCCTCAGCGTTCGGCGAACACGGCCGCCTGGAACCACTCCCAGGTCGCGCGAATCCCTTCCTCCCGGCTGATGGTGGGCTCGTAACCGAGGACTCGCCTGGCAAGGTCGTACGAGGCGAAGTTACGTTCTACCTCACCGGTCCGCTTCGGTCGGTACTCGATCGGATGATCCGGTGCGCCGGCGGCATCGCGGCACAGGTCGGCCAGCAGCCGCACGGTGGTCTCGACGCCGGACGCGATGTGCAAGACGGTGCCGCCCGGGACCTCGCTGGCGAGCGCGAGCTCGAGCGCGTGGCAGATGTCGTCTACGTGGGTGTAGTCGCGCGATGCCGAGCCGTCGCCGTAGATGACGATCGGCTCGCCGGCGTTGATCGCTCGGAAGAAAGTCGTTATGGCACCCCTCTTTCGGGCGCTCCACGGTCCGTAGGCGTTGGCGAAACGCAATGCGATCGTGCGAAGGCCGTAGGCCTTTGCGAAGGCGTGCGCGTAGCCTTCACCGGCCAGCTTGCTGGCGCCGTAGGGCGAGATCGGCCTGGGCAGCGAGTGCTCGTCGACCGGCGGTATGGCGTCGCCGATGAGCGCGCCACCGGTCGACGCCAGCACCGTGCGCGCTATGCCGGCCCGCCGGGCGGCGTCGAGGACCTGGAAGGTGCCGAACACGTTCACGTTGAAATTCGTCGCCGGGTCCGCGACCGACATGACGACCGAGCCCGACGCCGCCAGGTGCACAATCGACTCGATCCCCTCCAGGGCGTCGTCCAAGGTCTTGGCATCGCGGATGTCACCCTCGATGAGCTCCGCGTCGACTCCGTCCAGGTGCGCGGCGTCGCCCGTCGTGAGATTGTCGAGGACACGCACGGCTCGCCCGCTCTCGACGAGCCGCCTTACCAGCGTCGCTCCCACGAACCCGGCACCGCCGGTCACGAGGACACCTCTTGTCTCACCCATCGGCGACCACGCCGGGAAGTTAGCAGGCGCCCAACCCCGCGCCGGGACGACGAGCGTCTGCGGTCGTGCCGGCTCTCCTTTGCGCTCGGTGTGACAGATCGGCTAGCGCCGCAGGCTCGCTTCCGCCGCGTCGAAGGCTTGTTGAATCGCCGCCCGCACGCGCGCCGACTGCTCGCTTATCGCCTCGCGCCCTACACGGACCCGCCTGCGCTCCGCCGCAGGGTCCGAATCCTGACCCGCTTGGTCGTCCGCGCCGGCGTCAACCGGGGCCGGTGCCGGGACGGGAGGGCCTATCACGATGTTCACCCGCCTCGGGCGGGGGAACGACGATCCCCGCGGCATGGCGCGTTCGGCGCCGCCGATGCCGACGGGGACGACCGGGACGTTTGCGCGCAGCGACAGGTACGCCACCCCGTCCTTGAGCTCTTGCACCTCCGGCCCCGACCGCCGCGTGCCTTCGGGGAACATCACGAGCGGCTCCCCGCCCCTGAGCACCGCCTGACATCGCTGAAGCGCTTCGCGGTCGGCCCCGGACCGGTTCACGGGGAACCCACCGCAGGCCTCGATCACACGGCCGATCAGCTTGGACTTCCAGACCTCTTCCTTCACGATGTAGCGGAGCCGCCGTCGTGCCGTGATCCGTGCGACGATGAGCCAGTCGACATACGAGCGGTGCACCGGTGCCACGATGCAAGCGCCAGTGGCAGGCAGGTTCTCCCTGCCCTTCACCGTCCCGGGGAAGTACAGCCGAGACACGCCGACCGCGATGGCGCGACAGAACCGGTAGAGGATCAGGTCGCCTCGCGACGGCGGTGGCGGAACGGCACCAGACGCGGTCACAGCTGGGAAAGCACCTCCTCCACGACAGAGCCGACGCTGCGTCCCGTCGAGTCCACGACGATCGCACCCTCAGGGGCGACCAGAGGCGAGGTGGCCCGGGTCGAGTCGAGCTCGTCGCGGCGCCGGATCGACTCGGCCGTCACTGCGAGAGTGCCAGAGCCGGAAGTGTCCTCGGCCGTCCGCCGCCAGGCGCGCTCGGCCGAGTCTGCGGTGAGGAAGACCTTCACGTCCGCGTCGGGAAACACCACGCTGCCGATGTCCCGGCCCTCGACGACTCCCCCACCCCTGGCCGCCACCCAGGCTCGCTGGCGGCTCACGAGCTCCGCGCGCACCTCCGGATGGGCCGCAACGATCGACACGGCGTCGTCGACCTCAGGCGTCCTGATCCGCTCGGTCACGTCATCGCCGTTGAGCACGACGCGCTCGCCGACGCTCAGGTTCATGGAACGCGCGATCGCGGCACAGCCTTCGGCGTCAGCCACGTCCACGCCCCGCTCGAGGGCCTCCAGCGTCACGGCGCGGTACATGGCCCCCGTGTCGAGGCGCTCGAGGCCGAGCCTCACCGCCACCTCCTTGGCCACAGTCGACTTGCCGGCACCGGCGGGGCCGTCAATCGCGACGACGGGCCGGCGTCCCCCCGCCCGGCTCAGCCCGAAACCGTGGTCTGCCAGGGCATGGCGGACACGCTCGGCCGCGTCCGCGGCCACCGTGAGGATGAGGACGCCCCGCGGCCGGTACTGGGAATGGAGGATCTCGAAGTCCTCGATGTTTACCCCGAGCTCACCCGCGATCGTCGTGACCTGCGCGAGCACGCCGGGGCGGTCCGGGATGACGACGTGCAGCTCGGTGACCGAGCTCGGTCGGCTCGCACGCGGCGGGAGGTTCCGCCGGGCAAGCTGGGCACGGTCCAAGAGCGCGACGAGCCCCGGGCGATCCTCCTCGGCGACGATGCGGCGGACTTCCTTCAACCTGGCGATGAGGTCGTCGAGTACAGGCAGGATGGCAGGCGCGTTGTCCCGGCAGATGTCCGGCCAGATCGCCGGCGACCCCGCTGCGATCCTGGTCATGTCCCGGAAGCCGCCCGCCGCGAGCCTGAGCAACGCTGTGTGGGCGTCGGTAGCCTCGGTGGCGAGCCCCATGAGCGTCGCGGCCGTCAAGTGCGGCACATGCGAGACCACCGCCACGAGGTCGTCGTGGCGGTCGGGCGCGAGCGCGACCAGGTCGGCCCCGAGGCTGGTGATGACGGATTGGACTGTCGAGAAGGCCCGCGGGTCCGTGGACGACGTGGGTGTGAGCACCCAGGTCGAGCCCGCGAAGAGCTCCGGATCGGCGCCGTCGGGACCCTCCAGCTCCGATCCCGCCATGGGATGTCCTCCGACGAAGCGCGGGTGGGCTATCTGCGAGACGATCGGCCCCTTCACGCCGCCCACGTCGGTCACCACGAGCTCGCCCGACCCGTCGCCAGCGAGCAGGGCGTTCACCTCGGTGGCGATGGCTGCCACCGGCGTCGCCACGAACGCGACCTTCGCAAGGTGGTCCACGCCGAGCTCGTCGACGGCTCCGAGCTCGCGAGCCCGACGCGCCCGGGCTTGGTCGAGGTCGCTGCCCGTGACGTGCCACCCTTGGGCCCGCAGCGCGAGAGCTATCGACGTCCCCACCAGTCCGAGCCCGGTCACCTGGGCGCGCCGTGAAGCGGCCCGCGCGGGATCGGCGCTGGGCTCAGTCTGGGAGGTCATCACGAAGCCCGCGTGCACCCTCGAGATACACGTGGTGCAGCGCCTCTCTCTTGCGCTCGGTGTAGAAGTGCATGAGGACCCGGATGCAGCGCGGCATGGCGCCCGTGATGGCGAGCTCGCTGGCACAGATGAGTGGCACGTCGCCGAGCCCTAGCGAGCGCGCCGCGGTGGCCGGGAACATCGAAGTGATGTCGTCGGTCGCCGTGAACAGGATGCTGACGATGTCGTCGTGATCGACGCCGTTGCGTTCCAGCATGGCACCCACGAGAGCCCGTACCCGGTCGCTGACCTGACCGGCTGTGTCCTCCTCGAGTGTCGTCGCGCCGCGGAGGGCCCGCAAGACCGCTGCCATGGGCGGGGAGCCTACCTACCGTTTGGACGGCGAGCGAAGGGCGGCTTCGCTAAGCGACCGCACCTCTGCGGGCGTGAGCGGTCTCCAGGAGCCCGGGCGCAACGATCGATCCGTGATGGGCCCGATCCTGGTGCGGACGAGCCTCACGACAGGATGGCCGACCGCCTCGCACATGCGGCGCACCTGGCGGTTGCGCCCCTCGTGGATGACGATGCGGATCACGCCCGGCGAGACGGCCGCCACCCTGGCCGGGGCTGTCGTCTCCCCGTCGTCGAGGAGGACTCCTTCTCTGAGTTTGCGGAGCGCTCCGGGGCCCGGGACCCCCCTGAGCTCCGCGAGGTACTCCTTTTCCACGCCGAAGCGCGGGTGCGCGAGCAGCTGAGCGAGGGTGCCGTCGTTGGTCAAGACGAGCAGGCCCTCGGTCTGGCGATCGAGCCGCCCGACCGAGAACACCCGGGGCGCCGCAGGCACGAGCTCGAGGACGCTCCGGCGGCCCTCGGGGTCGTCCGCGGTCGTAACGACCCCGGCAGGCTTGTTCAACAGGTAGTAGACGAGGCCCGGGAGCACGCCCACAGGTGCTTGGTCGACCGCCACGAGGTCCCTCTCGACGTCGACACGCCGGCCGAGGACGGCGACCTCGCCGTTGACGGTGACACGCCCCTCGGCAATGAGCTCCTCACACGTCCGCCGGCTGCCGTACCCGACCCGAGCGAGGACCTTCTGCAGCCGCTCGCCCTCTGTGTCGCTCACTCCCCTGGCTCTGAGCGCAACACGTTCTCGAGCATCTCCACTGTCGAGGCCGGCGGGACGAACGCCACGAGCGGGGGCAGGTCCTCGATCGAGTCCAGGCCCAGGCGCTCGAGGAACATCGGCGTCGTCCCGAACAAGATGGCCTGCCCGGGGCCGTCGTCGCGCCCGACCGCTTGTACATAGCCCCTTGCGACCAGCATCCGCATAACGCTCTCCACGTTGACGCCACGGATGGCCGAGACCTGCGACCGCGAGATCGGCTGTTTGTAGGCGACGACGGCAAGTGTTTCGAGCGCTGCAGGCGACAGCTTCTGAGGACCGCCGTCAAGCACGAAACGCTCCACGTAGGCCGCATAGGCCTCGCTGCTCTGGAACCTGTACCCGCCGGCGACCCTCGCGAGGACAAAGCCGCGGCCCTCGGCCCGGTAACCCGCTGCGAGCTCGCGGCACAGCTTCTCCACGCGCTCGACCGGGAGCTCGAGGAGCTCGGCCAGCAACCCGGGCGGTACGGGCTCGGTCGCGACGGTGAGCACGGCCTCGATGGCCGCCGACTCGGCACGGGCTTCTCGACTGCCGTCGTCCCGGTCCTCACCGGGTCCCTCGGGCGCGAAGCCGGGTTCGGGAGCGCTCATCCCCGGTAGTCGAGGTCCGCCAGCGACACCGAGGCCGGTTGACGCCACCCGGGTCTGGTGAGCTGTTCGCGGCCGTCGTCGGCCTCCGCCGCGGTCTCGAGGAGACCGCCTGTCCACAGCACCCGCAGCTCGCCGAAGGTCGTGGCCTGCTCGAGCTCGACAAGGCCCTGCTTGTAAAGCTCGAGAAGACCGAGGAAGTGCACGACGAGTTCCATCCTGCTTCGTGCGGTGGCCGTGAGCGCCCGGAAGCTGGTCGGCGATGCTTCGGGCAACGCGGCGCAGAGCGCCTCGACGACCTCGGCCACGGTGACCTCGTCGACCAGGACGTGGTCGACTTCCACGTGAGGCGTCGGCCGGGGAATGAGCGCCCGCAGGGCTGCTGCGCGAATGTCCTCGGGGCCCAGATACGCGAGCAGGTCCGGCTGGAGGCCCTCGAAGCGCTCGTCTAGCCCCGCCAGGCGGGGCCACGACCTCGAGGCGGCCAGTTCCGCGCTCGCGAGCTGCGCTCCCGCGGCAGAGAAGGTCGTGCACTCGACCAGTCGCGCGAGCAGGTAGTCACGCTCTTCCAGGAGGGCCAGGCTGTCCTCGTCCGGCTCTTCGCGACCGGGCAGGAGCCGGCGGCACTTCAGCTCGACGAGGGTCGCGGCGATGACGAGGAACTCGGTTGCGACCTCGAGATCGAGCCGTTGCATCGCCTCCACCTCGGCGAGGAAGCCATCCACTATGTCGGCCAGAGCGACCTCATAGAGATCGACCCGCTGCTCGGTGATCAGCCTGAGCAGGAGGTCGAAGGGGCCGGCAAAGACATCGGTGTGGACTCTGTACGCCACATGGGCGAGGTTACCGGCCTCGTGCGCGCGAAAGTCGGATACCCCGATGATCCAGGAGTTCTCGGGCCTGCGGCTATCACCAGTATCCTGCAGCGGATGGAACGGGTCTTCTCAGGGGTGCAATCGTCCGGCGCACCGCATGTCGGCAACTACTTCGGCGCGTTCCGCCAGTGGGTCGCGGACCAGTACACCGCCGACTCGGTCTTCTGCGTCGTCGACCTGCACGCGCTGACCGTCGAACAGGATCCCGCTCAGGTCCGCAGTCGCACGCTTGAGACGGCGTCGTGGCTCTTCGCGAGCGGGCTCGACCCCGAGGTCTGCACCGTCTTCGCCCAGAGCCACGTGCACGAGCACACCGGCCTGAGCTGGCTCCTCGAGTGCACCGCGACCTTCGGCGAGCTCCGGCGCATGACCCAGTTCAAAGAGAAGAGCAGGGGCAACGAGTCGGTGAGCGTGGGGCTGTTCACCTATCCGGTGCTCATGGCCGCCGACATACTCCTCTACGACACCAACAAGGTGCCGGTCGGCGACGACCAACGGCAACATATCGAGCTCGCCCGTGACCTCGCGATCCGGTTCAACGGGCGGTACGGCGAGACCTTCGTCGTGCCCGAGGCTTCGGTGCCCAAGGTTGCCGCCAGGGTGATGGATCTCCAGCATCCCGGTCGCAAGATGTCGAAGTCGGTCGCCTCCCCGCTCGGGACGATCGACCTCGTCGACGAGCCCGACACGATCCGCCAGAAGATCCGCAAAGCCGTCACCGACACCGACGGCGAGGTGCGTTACGACCCCGAGGACAAGCCTGGGCTGTCCAATCTCATAGAGCTCTTCGCGGCCGCGTCTCAGCGCCCAGTCGAGGACGTCACTGCCTCCTACGACCGGTACGGCCCTTTGAAGGCCGACCTCGCCGAGACGCTCGTCGAAGTCCTCGCGCCCGTCCGGGAGCGCTACGCGGCGATCACCGCTGACCCACGCGAGGTCCCGCGCCTGCTCGAGAAAGGCGCCCTCAAGGCGAGCGAGACCGCCTCGCAGACTCTTTCCAGGGCCAGGCAGGCCATCGGGCTGCTCGCGCCGTAGGGCGGATTCGGGGCCCCGTGGCGGGGCACCGGCGGGTGTGCGCGCCGCCCGGGCGGGCCAAGGGGCTCAGAAGACCAGGTTCAAGTACCAGTTCTCGACGTCGCCGAGGATCCGCGACAACAGGCTCTGGTCCAAGAACACGACCAGGAGGACGACCACCATGAACCCCATCCGCATCCGGTAGTACGTCGGCAGCGCCGAGACCGGCAACAGCCGCTCTACGAGCGCCGAACCGTCGAGCGGCGGGATCGGGAGCATGTTGAAGACCGCGAGGACGACGTTGACGATCCCGAAGTAGAACAGGATCTGCTCGACGAGTGCCCACTGCGAGACGGGGGCGTAGCAGAGGAACGCTCCGCAGGACTGAATCGGCAGGGCCCACACGTGCAGCACCTCGTGCAGGGCGAAGCCCGCGATCGCCGCCAGGATGACGTTTGTGGTCGGGCCGGCGAAGGACACGAGCACCGAGTCGTTGCGGGGATGGCGAAGCCGGTTGACCGACACGGGGACGGGCTTGGCCCATCCGAACACGGGCGCACCGATCAGCGCGAGGATCACAGGCAGCACGATCGAGCCGAACGGATCGATGTGCTTGAGCGGGTTGAGCGTGAGCCGCCCCGCCCGCTTGGCGGTGTCGTCGCCGCACCAAAGGGCCACCACTCCGTGGCTCACCTCGTGGAGCATCACGGCGGGGATGAACACGAGGAAGAAGATCAGCGTCTGCTCGTTCAGCACGTGGTGGCGCAGCGCCAGCGCGATCACACCGACCGCGACCGCGGCGATGACGATGTAGGTGGGCAGCCGCTGGTTGGACTTAAGTGAGCGCCACTGCGCTCGGGTGCTCAACGTCGAACCGAGGCGCAGTCGATGCAGAGCGTGGTGGCCGGCTGAGCCTCGAGGCGAGCCGACGAGATCGGCTTACCGCAACGCGCGCAGATACCGTAGGTGCCCAGCTCGATCCTGCGCAGCGCCGCTTCCACGTGCTCGAGCGACTCCTGCAGTTGAGCGGCCAGCGCCTCGGCCTCACCGCGCTCGGCGGTGACCTGCGACGAGTCCGCGAAATTGGCGTCGTAAGTCAGCGTGCCGCCTTCGCCGAAACCGATCTCCTGTAGCTGGCGTAACAGAGATCCGCGCTCTTCTTCGAGGAGTTCGCGGTAGTCGACACCGGCCGCTTCGTTTGCCACGGCGCAACACTAGCCCCACCGCGACCCGGCGCGGCCTCCAAAGCGATCCCGCGACGTGAACGGACCGGAGAGCCGACGCGACGCCGGTCGCGCTGGCGCGACCGGTGCTCGCTGGGACTCAGGGCCCACCCGGCGTGTCCGGAACCCTGCTGGCCGCGCGAGTCGAAAGTGCCCGGGGATGGGCCTTCTCGTAAACGCGTCTCAGCAGCTCCGGTGAGACCTTCGTGTACACCTGAGTCGTCGTGATCGTCGCGTGCCCCAACAGCTCCTGGACTACACGAATGTCAGCGCCGTGCTCGAGCATGTGCGTCGCACACGAGTGCCGGAGCACGTGAGGCGAAACCCGGTCCTCCAGCTTGACCTTCTTGGCCGCCGTCCTCACGACCTGCCACACCGCCTGGCGCGACATCCGCCTGCCACGCGTCGATATGAACACGGCTTCCGCGTCGACCCGGCGCGCCCAGCGCGCCGGGGCCATGGCGTCGCGGCCCCCCCGGCCTAGCCAGGCTTCCAGTGCCGAAAGGGCGTGCCGCCCGATCGGGACCAGGCGCTCCTTGGATCCCTTGCCGTAGGCCACGGCCAAGCCGCGGCCCAAGTCGAGGTCTCCGAGCCCGAGCCCGGCTAGCTCCGAGATGCGCATCCCCGTCGCGTAGAGGGTCTCCAGGATCGCCCGGTCGCGCAGCGCACGCGGGTCGTCACCGATGACAGCGGAGAGCAAGAGCTCGACCTCGACCTCAGATAGAGCCTTCGGAATGGCCTGGGGGATCCGCGGCGTCGAGACACCCTCGGTCGGATCGAGCCTTGCACCGCGCTCGTCGACGCAAAAACGGTGCAGGCCGCGGACAGCAGCGAGCGCCCGCGCCGTCGAGCTGGCCCGCCGTGTCTCGCTCAGGGCCGCGACGTACGCCTCGATCAGGCTGACATCTGCTTCCAGAAGCGTCACCCCACGCTCTGCGAGGAACCGCTCGTAGGCCCGTAGATCACGGCGGTAGGCAGAGATCGATGCGGGCGCTCGCCCGCGCTCCACCGTCAGGTACGAGAGGAACTCCTCAGCGTCCCGGCTGAGCGCGGCCTGCACGGCCAACGACAACCCCTCAGACCGGCGAAGGTGGGCCCGGTCGCCCGGACGCGAGGAACGAGCGTGCGAGCAACAGTCCGACCACGGTCTTCGCGTCCGCGATCTCGCCGGTCTCGATGAGGTCCTCGACCGAGGAAAGCGGGACCCGCTCGACGACGAGATGCTCCTCTTCGATGCCGTCCGCGCTGCGGGCACCGGCTGTGAGACCCTCGGCGAGGAAGCAGGTCGTCTGTTCGTCACAGTACCCAGGCGAGTTCCAGAACCGACCGAGCTCGGTGAGCCGCTCCGCCCTGGCCCCGACTTCCTCGGCGAGCTCGCGCGCCGCGCAGGACTCCGGCGGCTCGCCGGGGATGTCGAGCTTGCCCGCGGGCAGCTCGAGGAGAGCCTGGTCGACCGGGCCCCGGTACTGGCGGACCAGCAGCACGTGCTCACGATCGCTCTCGAGCGGAACGACGCACACGGCGGCGAAGGTCCGCACGATCTCGCGCTCGAAGGTGAACCCGTCCGGGCCCACGAAAGTGCCCACGACCACCCGGAGGCGCTCGCCTGGGTAGCGCGACCTCTCGCCTATCTGGCGGAACGCTGCCCGGTCCCCCGCCGTGGCCGCCGTGGCTCTCGTCTGCTCGCCCGGTGGTGCCTGCGCGTCGGGCTCAGGAGGGGACATTGTCGAGGTCGTACAGACGAGGAGTGCGTTCGTGCGCACGGTTGAGCGCCGCCCCGACCAGCGCGCGGAACAGTGGGTGGGGCCGGTCCGGCCGGCTCTTGAACTCGGGATGAGCCTGGGTGGCGACCCAGAACGGGTGCCCGGGCAGCTCGATGAACTCGACGAGTCGGCCGTCCGGCGACGCGCCCGAACAGCGGAGCCCGGCATCCACGAGCCGGTCACGGTATCGGGGATTCACCTCGTAGCGGTGCCGGTGACGCTCCGAGACGATCTCGGAGCCGTAGATCGCGGCCACCTGCGATCCCGGCTGCAGCTGGGCCAGGCAGGCCCCGAGCCGCATCGTGGCGCCCTTGTCCTCGACGCCAACCTGATCGTCCATCAGGTCGATGACGGGGTGAGGCGTAGTGGGGGCGAGCTCGCGGCTGTTGGCCCCTTCGAGCCCGACGACCGAGCGGGCGAACTCGACGACCATCATGTGCAGGCCGAGGCACAGGCCGAGGCACGGTATGGCGTGCTCGCGGGCGTAGCCGGCAGCGGCGATCTTGCCTTCCAGGCCACGCTCGCCGAAACCACCGGGGATCACGATCCCGTCGAGGCCGTCCAGGCGGGCCGGGGCGAGCATGCCCGTCACCTCTTCGGCCTGGACCCAGTCGATCTCGACCTTCGCCCCGTGGTGGAAGCCCGCGTGCTTGAGCGCTTCGACAACCGACAGGTAAGCGTCGGGAAGGTTGACGTACTTCCCGATGACTCCGATGCGGACAACCTCGGACGCGGCGCGCACCCGCTCGACGAGTGCCTCCCAGCTCAAGAGGTCGATCTGGCGATCCGCCTGGTCGAGGCGCAGGATCCGGCAGACGATGTCGTCGAGCCCTTCCTCGTGCAACTCGAGCGGTATCTCGTAGATGTTCTCGGCGTCGATCTCCGAGACGACCGCGTCCGTCGACACGTCGCAAAGCAGCGAGATCTTGCGCTTGAGGTTTTCCGAGATGGGCTCGTGGCTGCGACATACGATCACGTCCGGCTGGATGCCACGCCCGCGCAGCTCTGTGACCGAATGCTGTGTCGGCTTGGTCTTCTGCTCCCCCGCCGGCAACGAATGAGGCACGAGCGTCAGGTGCAGGTAGCAGACGTTGTCCCGCCCCACGTCCCGCCGGAACTGTCGGATCGCCTCCAGGAAGGGCACGATCTCGATGTCGCCGACGGTTCCACCGACCTCGACGATCACGACGTCGATGTTCTCGCGCCCGAGGCGGCGGATCCGCTCTTTGATCTCGTCGGTGATGTGGGGAATGACCTGCACCGTCTTGCCGAGGTAGTCGCCGCGGCGCTCCTTGGCGATCACCGACGAGTAGATCTGGCCAGTGGTGGCGTTCGAGTCCTTGTGGAGGTACTCGTCGATGAATCGCTCATAGTGGCCGAGATCGAGATCGGTCTCACCCCCGTCTTCGGTTACGAAGACCTCGCCGTGCTCGAACGGGTTCATCGTGCCGGGATCGACGTTGATGTAAGGGTCCAGCTTGCACATCGTGACACGGAGACCACGCGACTTGAGGAGCCTGCCGAGGGAGGAGGACGTGAGTCCCTTCCCCAGAGAGCTCATCACGCCACCTGTCACGAACACGAACTTCGTCACGCTCTCCTCCCGGCCGGTATCACTCAAGGCTACCGGAGCCGCCCGCGGGGGCGCCGGACCTCGCAGCCATCGCCAACAGCTCTTTTGCATGCCGGCGGGCGGCGGGGCTGTCGGGATGGCCCGACAGCATCCTCGAGAGCTCGACCACCCGGTCCTCGCCGGCAACGACCCGGGCCTGCGCCACGGTCCGGCCCTCTGACTCGCTCTTGGACACGAGCACCTGCTGATCGGCAAACGCCGCCACCTGCGCAAGGTGCGTCACGACCAGCACCTGGTGGTCACGCCCGATCGCGCACAGCGCACGTCCCACCGCCAGGGCGGCCGCCCCGCCCACACCGGCGTCGACCTCGTCGAACACGAGGGTAGGAGGCGCCGCTGACAAGACCAGGCGCGTAGCGAGCATCGCCCGGGCGAGCTCACCTCCGGAGGCGACCTTCGCGAAGGGGAGCGACGGTTCCCCGGGGTTTGCCCCGAGAAGGAACTCCACCTCCGAGCCTGCTGGGTCCTCCCCGATGCGAACCTCCAGCCGGGCACCGCCCAGTGCAAGCTCGTGCAGGTGGGCCTCCACGGCAGCAGCCAGCTTCGGCGCCGATTCCCGGCGGCACGCCCCGAGCCGCTCCTCCGCCTCTCGCAGGAGCCCGGCCGCGCTGGCACGGCGGGCCACCAGCAGACCGCGTGTCTCCTCCGCCGATTCGAGCTCGGCCAGCTGCGCTCTGGTCGCCCGTTCGAACTCGAGCACGTCGGCGAGACTCGGGCCGTACTTGCGGCGGAGGTCCGCGAACAGCTGGAGCCGCCGCCGCACCGCTTCCAGGCGATCGGGATCCTCCTCGAGCCGCTCTTCGCGCAGCCTCAGCTCCCGGGCCACGTCCTCGACGTCGGCCTGGGCGGTCCTCAGGACCTCGGCGAGGTCCGAGAACGCATCGTGAGCCGCCAGCCGGGCTATCGCCGTCCCGAGCAGGTCCGTGGCCCCCAGACCGGGATGGGCCTGGGACGCGTCTGACCCTGCCAGAGCGTCGCGGGCTTCGGCTACGGCAACCCTGAGCGCCCCGACCTCAGCGAGCAGCGACTCCTCCGCGGCGAGGACCTCGTCCTCGTCCACGGCCTTGATCGCCGCCGCGGCGATCTCGTGCAGCTGGAAGCGGAGAAGGTCGACAGTGCGGGCAAGCACCTGGGGATCGCCACCGAGCTCGGCCAGGCGCGCATCGATGGCGACGAGCTCCTGTCGAGCTTGGGCAACCTCTTCCAGATCGGCTCCGGCGAACCTGTCGAGCGCCTCGCGCTGCGCGGCCTGGTGCAGCAGGGACTGATGAACGTGTTGGCCGTGCAGGTCGACAAGGCCGTCACCGATCTCTGAGAGCGACGATGCGGGCGCCATGCGGCCATCCACATAGGCACGCGAACGCCCGTCGGTGGGAACTGCCCGCGACAGGACGACCTCATTGCCATCGACGATGAAGCGCCCTTCTACGAAAGCCTCAGTCGCTCCTGCACGCACTATGGACGCGTCGGCACGGCCTCCGAGCAGCAGTTCCAGCGCTTCGACGACGAGGGTCTTGCCAGCACCGGTCTCCCCGGTGAGCGCCGTCATGCCGGGACCGATCACGAGGTCGAGATCTGCGATGACACCGAGGTCCCGCACTCGGAGCTCGACGAGCATCGCCGCTCTCAGCGATCGGTCAGGCCGAAACGGTGCCGGAGCGCCGAGTGGAAGTCGCGCTCAGCGAAACTGATCAGCCGCGCCGGCTCGGCGGCAGCGCGGCACAGCACGCTATCGCCCATGGCGAGCCGGACGATGCGCGCGCCGTCGATGACAGCGGCGGCGGCCCGCTCGTCGACAACCGTGAGGCGGACGTGCTCGCCGGGCTCGAGAACGAGGGACCGATCGAACGGCATGTGCGGAGACACCGGGGTCAGCACCATGGCCCGCAGCCTCGGCGACACCACCGGGCCACGTGCCGACAGGTTGTATGCGGTCGAGCCCGTCGGCGTGCATACGAGTATCCCGTCGGCGACGTATGTGAGAAACGGGCGACCCGAGATCTCGACAGCCACGCGGATCGTGTGCCCGGGCCCGGTCTTCTCGACACTGGCGTCGTTGAGCGCCATGAAACGGCCCTCCGCGCTGCCCGACAGCTCCACGTCGAGGGCCATACGCTCCTCGACCAGGTAGTCACCCGCCAGCATCCTCTCGAAGGCCTGCTCGATGCCGGCCGGTTCGACCGCCGTGAGATAGCCCATACGCCCCAGGTTCACACCCAGCACGGGCACCCGCGCGGCGAGCACGAACTCGACGGTGCGCAGCATCGTTCCGTCACCGCCGAGACTGACCGCGAACTCCACGTCGTCAGTCTCCGAGAAGGGTCTCTCAGGCCCCGTCCCCCGGATCTCGATCACGTCGCGGCCCTGGTGCTGCCACCACCGCGTGGCCGTCCTGGCCAACTCCCACGCAGCTGGCTGCTCGGGATGGACCACGAGAAGGATCCGCGACATACCGCCATCCTTGCGGTCCCAGTCCTCAGCCGCCACCCGTAAGGGCGGCTTCACGGCTCAAGTGCTGCTGGGCTGGGTTTTCTTTGCAGCGGGGGCCTTCTTCGCCGGTGCTTGCTTGACCGCTGCCGCCGGCTCGCTCAGGGGCGCCGCCTTCTTCGCCGCCGTCGCCTTCTTCGCCGCCGTCGCCTTCTTCGCCGCCGTCGCCTTCTTCGGTGCCGCTGGGTTCTTCGCGGCTGCAGGTCTCTTCGCGGCGTCAGCCTTCTTGGCCGCTGCCGGCTTCTTCGCCGACTCCGGCTTCTTTCCGGCTGCGGTCTTCTTCGAGGACTTGCCTGTTGCGGCCTTCTTGGTCGCGGTGACTGTCCGGTTCGCAGCTTCCATCACCGGAGCGGCCGCCTTCGTGGTGCGCTCGATGAACTGCTGAACGACCTTGATCACGTCCTGATTCGTAGCGAGGTTGAACTGCTTGATCTGCTCGCGAATCTCTTTCCTGACGAGCTCGGCGAACTGCTCGGCGCTCCTGCGGCCGCGCTGGACGAACTCCTCTGCCCATTCCTCTGCGTGTTCGCGCCCGGCTTCGCTCTCCCTGGCGAGCTCGTGCGCGACCTTCTCGACTCGCTTGCGGCTCGCCTCGGTGAATTCCTTGCCGGCCTCCATATACCTCTCAAGGGGTTTCTTCTCTGCCATGCCTCCATTATACCGTTCTGCTTGCAATAGCAAGCACTTATTCACTCGCTGACCTCAGAGTGCTTGCTCGAGCTAGCACCTCGAAAGGAGTCCCTCAGGCAAGCGTCGCCTTGACGAGAGTGAGGAGATCAGACGCCTCGAGCTCAGGTTCAGGGTCGAGGAGGCCGTGGTCGCTTCGTGTGATCCCCGTGAACACGAGCCCGAAACGGGAACCGAGCCTGCGCGCGAGGAGGCCGTCGGTCGAGGGGCGATCCCCCACCACCATCTCGACCTCGCCGATCCGCTCGCGCACGAGACCCACTGTCGGCGGGTACGGCTTGCCGGCGATCGTCGGTGCGACCCCGCCGGCGCAGGCCACCGCGGCCAGGACCGAACCTGCACCGGGAAGCATGCCCGTGGGAGTGGGGAACGATGGATCGTCGTTCGTGCCGATGAGGCGAGCCCCGCCGTGCAGCGCCGAGGCCGCGGCAGTCAGGGACGCGAAATCGAATGTCGGGTCCAACCCGACGACCACTGCGTCCACGGGGCCGATCTCTCGGCCTGTGCCAGGCGTGACCGTGACCACGCCGCGCTCGGTGAGCTCCTCGATTATCCCCGGACCTCCCAGTACAAGGGCACGCTCCCCTGCCTCGAGCAGCAACGCCGCGGCCATCGCCGAGGTCAGGACGTCCGCGGGATCCGTCGGTATCCCCATGCGCTCGAGCTTCGCCAGGTGGTCGGAACGCCTCGGGTAGGAATTGTTCGTGAGAAGCACGACCCGAAAGCCGGAGTCGCGCAGGTTCGCCACGGCCTGCGGTGCACCTGGGATCACCTGCTCGGAGAGCCATACCACGCCATCGCAATCCAGCAGCCACGTCACGATCGGAGATCCTCGCAGAGCTGGGAGCGCCCCGTGTGCTACGCAAGGGCGATGGCCCGCTTGGAACCGTTTGCCGCGATCCGTTACGACCCGGCCCGCGTCAGTCCCGACGCTGTCGTATCGCCTCCTTACGACGTCGTCGGCCCGGTCGAGCGGGCCCGGCTCGCCGCCATGAGCCCCTACAACGCCATCCACGTCGAGCTCCCCGTGAGCGACCCGGCCGACGGGCTCGATCGGTACGAGAACGCTGCCCGGATCTTTCGAGGCTGGCTCGACGTCGGCGTAGTGCGGCGTGACGCCCTTGCGGGGTTCTACCTCTACCGCATGACTTTTCACGACGAGCACGGGCACCTGCGGGTGATGACGGGTCTCCTCGGCGCGCTCGGGCTCGACCTTCACGGCTCCGGAGAGGTGCTGGCCCACGAGCAGACGATCACCAAGGACCGCATGGACAGGCTTTCGCTCTTGCGCACCACCGGCTTGAACACGTCGCCGATCTGGGTGCTTTCCCTCGCCAAGGGCCTCGCCGCCGCCTGCCGCGAAGCCCTGTCGCAGACCACCGAAAAGAGCTGGAAGACCATCGACGCAGCCGGAGTCGTCCATGAGATCTGGCCCATGACCGACCGGCACCGCGTTGGCCAGATCGCAGGGCTCGGCGCGAGCGCCCCCGTGCTGATAGCGGACGGCCATCACCGATACGAGACCGCATGCACCTATGCCACCGAGTGCCGCAAGAGAAACGACGACACGCCAGGGCCGTACGACTTCGCGCTCGCTCTCGTCGTCGAGCTTTGCGAGGAGGAGCTGTCGATCGGGGCGATCCACCGGCTCGTGAAAGGAATCCCCCCTGAGCAACTAGAGGGACTGCTTACGCCATTGTTCCGGATCGAGGCTGCCCCGGAGGACCTTGTCGCGCTCCCGGCGACTGCGGCCCCTGGCGTGATCGGCCTGTTCACGCACGACGGGTTCAAGCTGCTCCGGCCGCTCCCCGCTCTGGAGCAGGCCGCCGATGACGATCTCGACGTGAGCCGGCTGAAGGTGGCGCTGGACAGCCTGCCCGATCACGAGCTCACCTACGAGCCCGGGTGGCATCAAGCGGTCACGGCTGTCCGCACCGGCCGAGCCGACGCCGCGTTCCTGCTGAGGCCGGTGCCGGTCGCGAGGATCGAGCGCGTCGCGGACGACGGGCGCCGCATGCCCCCCAAGAGCACCTTCTTCCAGCCCAAGCCGCGCACTGGAATGGCCTACCGGTCGCTCGAAGACTGAGCGGCTGAGTCCTCAGTCGTAGTTCCAGGTGGCTCCGGACCGCAGCAACGACACGAGCTCGCCGGCGCCTTGGCGGTTCCGCGCCTCGAGGAGCTGCCCGTCGACGAGGCTGCCGTAGTCCGGTCGTTCGACTGCCCGGAACACGCCGATCGGGGTTGGCTGGTGTGGGCCGGTGGCGAGGCGCGACAGGGCGAACGCCAGGCTCGGGTTGGCATGGGTCTCGTCGTGGACGACCAAGGCGTCCTCGCCGACGTCTGCCACCTCGACGAGCCGGAGACCGCCTTGACCGTCGGAAGCGACGCCGTGCTCCCCGTCGACACCGAAACGGATCGGCCTTCCGTGCTCGAGGGGGATCAGCATGTCCGCGCGGTTGTCCTTCCCGTTGATCGCCTCGAACGCGCCGTCGTTGAAGACGTTGCAGTTCTGGTAGACCTCGACGAACGACGCCCCGTGGTGGTCGTGCGCACGGCGGAACGTCTCGATCATGTGCTTGCGATCGAGGTCGTGGGTTCGCGCGACGAACGTCGCCTCGGCGCCGAGCGCAAGGCTCACAGGGTTGAAGGGGGTGTCGAGCGAGCCGAACGGGGTCGACTTGGTGATCTTGCCGATCTCGGAGGTCGGCGAGTACTGGCCCTTGGTCAGACCGTAGATCTGGTTGTTGAACATCAGGATCGTGAGCTTCACGTTGCGCCGCAGTGCATGGACGAGGTGGTTGCCCCCGATCGACAATGCGTCACCGTCGCCTGTCACCACCCACACATCGAGATCGGGTCGCGTCACCGCGAGGCCGGTCGCGATCGCAGGAGCGCGGCCGTGAATCGAGTGAATGCCGTAGGTGTTCATGTAGTAAGGGAAGCGGGCCGCGCAACCGATCCCTGATATGAACACGGTGTTCTCGCGGCGCACACCCAGCTCTGGGAGCAGCAGTTGCACCGCGGACAAGATGCTGTAGTCCCCGCAACCTGGGCACCAGCGGACTTCCTGGTCGCTCGCCCAGTCCTTGCGGCTCGTCACGGGAACGGCCACGTCGGTCACAGCGCAACCTCCTTGGCGGTCTTGCCACCGGCGGTGGACGACTCGAGGCACTCGATCTCTTGGAGGATGGCCTGTTGGATCTCGCCCACCCTGAACGGGGTTCCCTCGACCTTCGACAGCACCTTCGCGTCCACGAGGAAGTCGGAGCGCACGAGGCGGGTCAGGTGGCCGAGGTTGCCCTCGGGGACGAGGATCACCTCGTAGGACCGGAGCACCTCGCCGAGGTTGGGTGGGAACGGGTTCAAGTGAACCAGGTGCACCTGCGCGACCGACTTTCCGGCCTTGCGCACCCGCTTCACGCCGGCGGTGATCGCCGCGTACGTGGATCCCCAGCCGAGCAGCAGCACCCTCGCGTCACCATCGGGATCGTCGGCTTCGACGGGTGGAAGGGTCTTCGCGATCCCGGCGATCTTCGCGGCGCGCGCATGGATCATCACGTTGTGGTTCGCTGGTTCGTAGGAAACCGTCCCTATGCCGTCCTGCTTCTCGAGACCGCCGATACGGTGCTCGAGTCCGGGGGTGCCAGGTACCGCCCAGGGCCTGGCGAGCGTGTCGGGGTCCCTTAGGAACGGCCAGAAAGTCGGCTCCCCATCGGCACCGGTCGCGTTGGGCGCCGTCGTGAACTCCACCGAGATGTCCGGCAATGAGTCCACGTCGGGAAGCCGCCACGGCTCGGCGCCGTTGGCGAGGTAGCCGTCGGAGAGCAGGTAGACCGGTGTGCGGAACTTGAGCGCGATGCGGGCCGCCTCGATCGCAGCCTCGAAGCAGTGCGAGGGCGTCTTCGCGGCGACGATCGGGACGGGAGCCTCGCCGTGGCGGCCGAACATCGCGTGCAGGAGGTCTGACTGCTCGGTCTTGGTGGGAAGCCCGGTCGAGGGTCCACCTCGCTGGATGTCGACGATGAGCAGCGGCAGTTCCAGGCTCACGGCGAGACCGACGGTCTCGGCCTTCAGGTCGATGCCCGGCCCACTCGTCGTCGTCACCCCCAGGGCACCGCCGAAAGCCGCGCCAAGCGCTGCGCCGATGCCGGCGATCTCGTCTTCGGCCTGGAGCGTGCGCACGCCGAAGTTCTTGTGCTTGGAGAGCTCGTGCAGGATGTCCGAAGCCGGCGTGATCGGATAGGACCCGAGAAAGAGCGGAAGCTTGGCCAGATGCGCCGCTGCAAGCAGCCCCCAGGCGAGCGCCACGTTGCCGGTCACGTTCGTGTACGTGCCGGGGAGGTGCTCCGCGGGTGCTATCTCGTAGGAGGACTCGAATATCTCTGCTGTCTCGCCGAAGTTGTAGCCAGCCCGGAACGCGAGGGTGTTCGCCTCGGCCACGATCGGTGACCTGCCGTAGCGGCGGACGATCCAGCGCTCGGTGTCAGCAATCGGCCGGTGGTAGAGCCACGACAAGAGCCCGAGGGCGAAGAAGTTCTTGCTCCGCTCCGCATCGCGCGGCTTGGCCCCGGTCGGCTTGCACGCCTCGAGGGTCAGGGAGGTCATCGGTATCTCGTAGGTCCTGTAGCCCGAAAGGCTGCCGTCTTTGAGGGGGTTGGTTTCGTAACCGGCTTTGGCCAGGTCCCGCTCGTCGAAGGAGTCCACGTTGATCACGAGGATGCCGCCGGGCGGCAGATCGTCGACATTCGCCTTCAAAGCTGCTGGGTTCATCGCCACGAGCACGTTCGGCGCGTCGCCGGGGGTGAGGATCTCGTGGTCGGAGATGTGGATCTGGAAAGCCGAGACGCCGGCAAGGGTGCCTGCCGGGGCGCGGATCTCGGCCGGGTAGTTCGGGAACGTCGACAGGTCATTGCCGAACAGAGCGCTCTCGTCGGTGAACCGGTCACCGGTGACCTGCATGCCGTCGCCGGAGTCCCCGGCGAAACGGATCACCACCTGATCGATCGTCTCGACTCTGCCCGGTTCGTTCGTCTTTGTCGTCACGGCCCCTCCACTCGGCTCGCCGGCTCGTATGCCGCCACTGCCGCGATCACCTTTTCACCTGCTTGCCTGTGGTATCGGCATTGTACCGCCGAGCTCTCGCTTTCCGGCGTGAGCACTCCAGACGTTGGGCGCGGCTCGAAGCCCCAACGTCCGACAGGAGCGCTTGTTGACGACTGGTTCTGGTAGTTGGGTTCGCTCTAAGCCACCGTGACGGACTGGTCGAGGTACACGTCCTGAACGGCGTGGATGATGTCCACCCCATCGCGCAACGGGCGCTGGAAAGCCTTGCGTCCCAGGATCAGTCCCATCCCACCGGCGCGCTTGTTGATCACGGCGGTCCTGACCGCTTGTGCAAAGTCGCTGGCACCTTTTGACTCGCCACCCGAGTTGATGAGCCCGATGCGCCCCGAGTAGCAGTTGACGACCTGCCAGCGGGTGAGGTCGACCGGGTGGTCGGTCGTCAGCTGGCTGTAGACGAGGGGATCCGTGCGGCCGTACTTGAGCGCCGTGTAGCCACCGTTGTTCTCCGGCTGCTTCTGCTTGATGATGTCGGCTTCAATCGTGACTCCGAGGTGGTTCGCCTGTCCCGTGAGGTCTGCCGCCAGGGCATAGTCGGCCTCGGGGGTCTTGAACGCCGGGTTGCGCAGGTAGCACCACAGGACCGTGAAAAGGCCCTCGCGGTGTGCTTCGGCGAAGAGAGCGCTCACCTCGCGGATCTGCCGGGTTGCCTCCTCCGAGCCGTAGTAGATCGTCGCACCCACGCCCATGGCCCCGAGGTCGACGGCCTGCTGGACCGAAGCAAAGGGCACCTGGTCGCCCCGGTTGGGGTAGGTGAGGAGCTCGTTGTGATTGAGCTTGACGATGAACGGGATCTTGTGCGCATAGCGACGAGCGATGACACCGAGGACGCCAAGGGTCGAGGCGAAGGCGCTGCAATCGGCCGCGAGGGCCAGCTCGGCAAGCTTCTGCGGGTCGAAATAGGCCGGGTTCTTCGAGAAGCTCGCAGCCGCCGAATGCTCGATGCCCTGGTCGACCGGCAGGATCGAGAGGTATCCGGTGCCACCCAGGCGCCCGTGGTTGAACAGCTGCTGAAGGTTGCGCAGCACGGGCACCGGCCGGTCGCTTTGGACAAGGACCCGGTCGACGAAGTCAGGCCCGGGAAGCGCGAGCTGGTCTCGCTCGATCGTCTTGCACTCGTGGTCCAAGAGGGAGTCAGCCTCGTCCCCGAGCACCTCGCGGATGTTGATTCCCATGATGTCGTTCCTCCTGGTCAACGCGTCTTAGCCGAACCCGTTCCGCCGCTGCGGGGACGAGAGCTCCGCGGGACCGAATCGGTGCGGGTCCGTGCCGCGCCCGAATGGGCGCTCCTCGGCGATCCTAGCCCCAGAGGTCGCCAGGCCATCAAACCGACCCATCCCACCAGATCGTGAACAGGTCGACACCCAGTGATCCAAGCTCAGCTGCCCGCGCGTCATCGGCCCCGAGCTCGCGCAACGCCGAGGCGACCTCTCCCGCTCGGTCGGGGCCCAAACAAAGTCGCCGCGTTGTCACCTCGACCAGATCCTCGAAGGTTTCGTAGTCGGACTCCCCCGAGCGAGACCAGATCTCGTGACGCGGCGCGAGCCCAAGGCCCTCAAGCACTGCCACCGCGTCGGCGGCGGTCGGAACCTCCGGCCGCGCAAGTTCGTGGAAGCGTTCCCATAGCGGGTTCAGCCACGTGAGCGGGTGGCGAGCTGTCATCTCGACCACGACGAGCCGACGGGCATGGCTCGTGAGCGCCGCGATGAAAGGGCCGAGGTCCGGGACGTTGTAAAGAACGTGATGGCACGTCACGACGTCGGCCGGTTCGACTTCGCCGGAGATGTCGGGCCAGCGGCCCCAGATCGGAAGCGCTGGCCTGCCGAGCCGATCGGCGCTGTCGACCAGGACGTCCAGCAGATCCTGATCGCTGTCGACGGCGGTTATCGCGGTCGCCCGCGGCGCGAGCGGGAGGCACGCTGCACCGGCCCCTGCGCCAACATCGAGGACCGAACCCGGCTTCGCGAGGGCCTCCCACGCCCGTCGGTAGGAAGGGCTCGAAGCAAGCTGATGCTGGCGTTCAGCTCTCCGGATAAAGATCTGGCGCGGCAGCACCCACGGGGATTCCGGCGCGGCCGCAAGGATCTCTTCCGGGATCGCCCACGACTCGAGATCGGACTGCCAACGCTCCAGCAGGTCGGCGGCGCTCAATGTCCCACTTCAGACATTGAACCGGATCTCGAGCACGTCACCATCTCGCACCGCGTAGTCCTTGCCTTCGAGACGGACCTTCCCCTTTGCGCGGGCGGCGGCAAGCGAGCCGAACTCGAGCAACTCCTCCCACCGGATCACGTCGGCCTTGATGAAGCCTCGCTGGAGATCAGAATGGATCACCCCTGCACATTCCGGGGCCTTGGCGCCGCTGCGGAAGATCCAGGCCCGCGATTCATCTTCGCCTGTCGTGAGGAAGACCCACTTCCCGAGAATGTCGAAAGCCGCCTGCGCGACGCGGACGAGCGCCCCCCGACCGAGGCCGAGGCCTTCGAGCAGTTCTGCGCGCTCGGCGGGATCGAGCCTTGCGGTCTCAGCCTCCAGCTGGACGGAGACGGCGAGCACGTCGACGGTACCGCCGACCTCTTTCTGCACGGCCGCCACAAGCTCGTCACCGTCGGCGAGCTCCTCTTCGCCAACGTTGATGACTGCCATCGTTGGCTTGTTGGTCAGCAGGAAGAAGGGCTTCAACGCCTCGCGGTCGGGCGCGTGCAGACTCGAACGGTACAAGGGCGTGCCCCGTTCAAGAACCTCGACCGCCGCCGGTGCGGCCTTCAGACCGGCCGCCACAGCGGGATCGACCGGGGCGACACGGCTTCGCTTTTTCGTGAGCTGCTGTTCGAGTGTCGCCAGGTCGGCCAGGGCGAGCTCGAGCTCGATGACCGCGAGGGCTGCCAGCGGGTCAGAGTCACCCGGCACGTTCTTGTCATCGAAGCTGCGCAGCACGAGACAGAGGGCGTCCACCTCGCGCACCCCTGCAAGAAACCGGCCCCCGAGGGCATCACCCTTCTCGCCGCCTTTGCCGATGGCCGCGATGTCGACGACTTCGAACCCGGCATAGACGATCTTCCGGCTCTTGCTCATTATCCCAAGGGCGTCGACCCGCGGATCGGGAACATGCGCGACCCCGACCTCCGTCTCGACCGTCGAGAAGGGGTGGGACGCGACGACAGCATCTCCGCCTGTGAGCGCATTGAAGAGCGACGACTTGCCCGCGTTGGGCAGGCCCACGAGGCCGACACGGTCCACGACACTGACGGTACTGCCTCGACACACTCCCTCGACGACCAGACGGCCCCGTCGCTTGTCCACACCGGCGCCGGCCATGGCGACCGAACTGTGCCCCGCTCAACGAAAAGTGATCAGCGCAGAGCGGCCAGGCGGTCCTCAGTGTCAAAAAGCTCCGGTGAGAACGACGCAACGCGGCTGAACAGCTCTCGCGCCCGAGGGAGGTCGCCCGCTCGTTCGTAGAGGTCGGCGAGCGCGTACCACTGGCGCAGATGGCAGGTGTCGGGGTGGCGGAGGGACTTGCCGCCGGGACCGAGAAGCGCGATCGCTCCTTCGAGGTCGCCTCGGTCTGCCATCATCCCCGCCACGACGAGTCGGCCCTCGACGAGAACCTCTCGGTCCACGCCCTGCTTTCGCAACGCATCCCAAAGTGCCAAGACCGCCTTGTCGCGACCGAGCGCCCGTTCGCAGTCGGCAATCACAGGATGCTGGTCAAACGACCCCGTCAGATCGTGAAAGGCCCGCAGCTCCCGGGCCGCCTCCCGCCAACGACCGAGTCGGTACAAAGTGAGGCCGTAGAGCTCTCGAATGGCCCCGACCTCCGGAGCCAGCCGGGCCAGCACCCGCAACTCCGCGAGCGCCTCGGGGTACCGGTCGCGCTCGTACGCACGGGTTGCGACCCCAAGGCGTCGCTCCAGCCCGGCAGCACGATCCGGACCGACCGCTCCCCTCAGCTCCCCACGCACCTCCAGCGGCAGATCGTTGTCTTCAGTCCGTTTCCTAACGCGTCGCTCGCGTTCCGATTCGCGCTCGACGGGCTGTGGCAAGCGATGCTGGGACCGAACCTGCGGCTCGGTCGCCTCCCGCTGCTTGCTGCGGTCCCCCGGAACCGTACCGCGGGCGCGCCGTTGTCCCGGAACACCGCTTGGATTGGTCACGATCGGGAACGTTACCCCCGTTCCGACGCGACAATGCCCACCCGTTTCAGAGGGTGGGCATTGTTTGAGATGAATTCCGGCGACGACCTACTCTCCCAGGGAGTCTCCCCCCAAGTACCATCGGCGCAGGCAGGCTTAACTTCCGTGTTCGGGATGGGAACGGGTGTGACCCTGCCGCTATGATCACCGGAAACCTTTCGCTCGAGCGGATCCGCGGCATGCCACGGGCACCAGCGCCAGCCGGTGCTCCCGCTTGAGGGTGTTGTTACCAACTACCCCTCGAGCCTTCCATAGCGAGCACGAGCCCCAAGCCCTCGGCCGATTAGTACCGGTCGGCTGAACACATTACTGTGCGTACACCTCCGGCCTATCAACGTGGTTGTCTGACCACGGGCCTTACCAGGTTATCCCTGTGGGAAATCTCATCTCGAAACGAGCTTCGCGCTTAGATGCTTTCAGCGCTTATCCCTTCCGCAGGTCGCAAACCAGCCGTGCCCTTGGCAGGACAACTGGCACACGAGAGCTGCGTCCGTCCCGGTCCTCTCGTACTAGGGACAGCCTTCCTCAGATTTCCTACGGCTGCACCGGATAGGGACCGAACTGTCTCACGCATGTGCGAGGAAGTCGTTACAGGGGCACAACACGCCCTTGCTACGCAGATGTTGCTCGACATCTACGGCGGAAATCCGCTTCGTCTTCGAATAGTTTAGGGTTGCAAAAGCGTCAACTTCACGTGCACGTTGCAAGAACTGCTCTGCGTCCTTCACCCGCTCTAAGCGGGGAAGAAGCTCTAGCGCCCTTCGTACGTGCTCTCTCTTGAAGATCACGTACGGCTGGACAGCGAGGAGCAAGTCCAACAGCAGAGGTCGGCTGGTGATCACGAGATCACTCATCCCGGTACCTCGATCCCGCAGGTAGCCGCCGCCGACCAGACCCTGGATTGCCTCCAGGCCAGACCGGGCTGACGTGCTTTGCGAGAACGAAGTGCTGGCCCGGATGTAGAACCCGAACCGGTACTCCTGCTGCCTGACGAGCTGGAAGTGAATACTCCCATCGCCATCCAGGAATCCTGCTACGTACGACGCGTCCAACGCTTTCATTGTGTTGGCCTTCCCTCGGTATTGCCCTGAAGTTACAGTTCGGTAGTAACAATTCAGGGTTTCACCGATATGAGCCGGCAAACACCCAGGAATTACTTCCTGGGGACGCAGTGTTATCTACGTTCTAAACCCAGCTCGCGTACCGCTTTAATGGGCGAACAGCCCAACCCTTGGGACCGGCTTCAGCCCCAGGATGCGACGAGCCGACATCGAGGTGCCAAACCTTCCCGTCGATATGGAC
>JBEKBX010000022.1:0-61000 GCA_050015175.1 Acidimicrobiales bacterium
GGACACGCTCGCCGACTGGGCCTCGCCGCTCGAGCCGCCGGCGAGACCGACGGTCCAGTTCGTCGCCGCGTAGGCGCCGCCTCCTGCGAGCAGGGCACCGACTATGGCAGTGGCCACCTTGGATCGCCTCGACCAAGGCGCTCTGCCTCCACCGTGCTGCTTGTGGCGAATCGAGAGCCGGCTATTTCCGGCTCGTGGCTTTTCGTGGGAATCAATGTTGTTGAAGTGGGGCATGTGCTATTTGATCGGCTTGTGGCGACGGTGGCTTGAGAACTTTGTCGCAGTTCGGGTGTCGCAAGGTGAGACGCCGCCGGCTCAGCGCGCGTCTCAGTCACGGCCGCCGAGCCACCCCTCCAGGTCCGCGGGGGACAGCGGGCCGCTCCACTGGTAGCCCTGCCCGTAGTCGCATCCGAGAGTCCGGAGCCACTCGAACTGGCGGCTGGTCTCGACACCCGCGGCGGCGACCTTCAGTTGCAGGGCGTGCGCCAGTGAGACCACCGCCTCGATGATGACGGCATCACGACCGTCAGTGCCGAGCCCGTCCACGAAGACACGGTCGATCTTCACGCCGTCGATGGGTAACTGCTTCAGGTATGCGAGCGAGGAGTAGCCCGTGCCGAAGTCGTCTACCTCCAGCGCGGCGCCGAGCTTCTTCAGGTCCCGCAGGACGACCAAGGACCAATCGACGAGGTCGATCACCGCGCTTTCCGTCAGCTCGATGTGCAGCGACTCAGGCTCCAAGCCGCTCGCGTTGATGGCCTTGGAGACGGCACCGACGAGGTCGCCACTGGCGAGCTGTCGCGCCGAGACATTGACCGCCGTCCACAAATGAGCGGCTGCAGGCGTCCGCTCCCTCCATCCCCGGAGCTGCCGCAGCGCCTCGCCGAGGGCCCAGGAACCGATCTCGACCACGACGCCGGAGCTCTCGGCGACCGGGAGGAAGTCCACTGGCTTGAGCACGCCGCGCCGGGGATGACGCCATCGCAACAACGCCTCGACGCCGACAGCGCGTCCTGAGGACAGCTCGACCACCGGCTGGTACTCGATGAAGAGCTCGCCCTTGTAAAGCGCCTCCGAAAGCTCGGCTTGCAGCCCGAGCCGGTCGACGTAGGCCTTGCCGAGGCGTGGTTCGAAGAACGTGTAGTCGTCGCCCCCGGCATCCTTGGTCGCGTACAAGGCGACGTCCGCATCCTGGAGGAGCTTTTCGCTGCGGGTGTCGTACTGGTTCGCCATGGCGATGCCAACGCTCACTTGCACGATGAAGTCGCGTCCAGCGACCGTGAACGGAGTCCGCATTGCCGAACACACGCGGGCAGCGACCGAAGCCACCTCGTCGACACCCGAGGCGTCGTCTATGAGGATGGCGAATTCGTCGCCACCGATGCGTGCGACGGTGTCGGCGGGACGGACGCACGAGCTCAGGCGATCAGCCGCCGCGATCAGCACCTCGTCCCCGCTCGGGTGGCCGAGCGTGTCGTTCACGTCCTTGAAGCTGTCAAGATCGCAGAGCATCACGGCGACGCGGCGGGTGGGCGAGGAGCGTCGGGCGAGCGCATGCTCGATGCGGTCGCCGAACAACACGCGGTTGGGCAGACCGGTGAGCGAGTCATGCAGGGCGTAATGAACGAGCTCGACCTGGTTCGCGCGCAGTGTTGTGACCGCGTGGCGCATCTGGCTCGTGAGACGAATGTTCTCGACGAGGGTGAGAACCAGCCGGGTGAGCACGGCAGCCATCACGCACAGCCCGTCGACCAGGTCGAACAGGTCGAGGTGACGGGACTGGGTTCCTTTGAGGACGGCCGCGACGATCGCGACGGCGAAGAAGAGGTAGGGGAGCGCGACCTGCCAGAGAGACGGTCCTTCGAGCTCGTCGCGCGGAGTTGTAGTGCGCTCGGGCGGCCAGATGGGGGCGAGAGCCACGAGCATGAAGCCGCCCACACGACTGGCGTCGACAAGCGTGCTGTACCGGAACGACACGAGGTGACCGACGTAGGCGAGGCCGCTGTCCCCGAAGCTCAGGCAGAGCAACCCGGCGACGAGCAGCACGTGCGGGACGCGCTGGCGACTTCGGCCCTGGGCGAGGACGGTGACGGCAACCGTGGCGACCATGACATCGCCGATCGGGTAGGCAAGACCGACCGCCTGGGCGAAGACGCTGCCCGAGCCGGAGTGGTACACGGTACCGAGCGCGGTGGCCCAGCTCACGATCAGGAGCGACCCGGCCACGATGATGCCGTCGAGGAGCATGCGTGCCCGCGAAGCGCCGGGCCCGGGGGCCGGCGAGAACAGGAGGACTCCGATAGCGGCAAGGGGCAGCGCGGCGAGAAAGGCCGCGTCGGCTGCCGAGGGGAACGGCACGACATTGTTCCTCGCGAAGTCGTACCAGGTGAGGACAGCTGCACCGACGGCCCAGACGAAGGCGAAGGCCGCGGTCCACATCCAGGCGAGGCGTACCTCGGGCGCCGCGCGACGACCGAACACGACGCAGCTGGCGGCGGCGAACGTCGCTACGGCGAGCTTGACGACAACATCGATGTCTGAAGTGGAACGGTGGCTACCCGGGTGGGACGCCATCCATATGACGAAGAGCCCGAGAAGAATCGCCGCTATGCCTGCGGTTGCGCCGAACCGCCGTCGGGCGGCACCCTCTGGGGGGACTGGAGCATCGGCTTGCGGCGCGCCGGCTCCGGAGGTCTCGGCTCTGGGTGCGTCGACCCGTGTCGGAGCGCCCGCTGTCACCGTATCGGCGGTGTCCAATGCCATGATCCCTGTTGCGCCAGCGCTCTCTGTCGGACCAAATGTGATCGACGTGCTCAGGACTGGTGGATCCGCTGCGCGACGAAGCCCTCGGATGTCCCGAGGCGCTACACCAGATTATCGGTCCTGTGAACGCCTCTATGAGGGTCGGCCGCTTGGCGACCCGACGCCGTGCGCCTCTTTCCAATTTCAGACTTGTCGCGGACGATGTCGCCTTTCCTGTTCTGGGCCTCAGTCGCCGACGTCCTGGTCGGCTCGCCGCTCTGTCTTGAGTTCTGATCGCTGGCGCTTTGCCGCGAGTCTGCGATCGACGGAGGATTTTGTCGGCGCAGTCGGCCGCCGGCGGGCGCGCACAGCCAGGGCAGCCCGCACGCGCTCGCGCAGGCGCTCGAGCGCGACGTCACGGTTGCGAGTCTGGGAGCGCTCGTCCACAGCCACGACGCGTATGACGGGGCCGAGCTCAAGGATCAGGCGCCTCTTCTGGTAGTCGGTGAGGGCCTCGGAGGCCTCGATGTTCCAGATCAGCATCACCTTGGTGTTCGAGGTGTTCGCGTGCTGCCCGCCTGGTCCACCGCTCCCGGAGAACCGCCACCGGAGCTCGGCTGACGGGATCGTGAGTGACCGCGTCACGACGAGATCACCGGTCACATCGGCCATCGTTCAAGCTCCTCGAGCTCGCGGGAGGGCCGCGTCTTCGGGTCCAGCGCCTTCGGCCCAGCAGCGGTTCGGCCCGCGAGGCAACGATGGCCGTGTCGTAGAGGGCCGCGTCGCCATGTCGAGGTCAGGCGAAGTGGGCGACGCAGAACGTGCCCATCGCGAGGCAGTACAGGCCGAAGGGCCAGAGGGTTCGAGTCTTGAAATATCGGGTCAGGAACGCGACCGAGATGAACGCGCCCACAAAGGCGCACACGGCGCCGATCAGCGCCTGGCTGCGAACACCGTCACCGAGCGGTCCGAGGAGGTCGGGGATCTTGAAGACCCCGGCGAGAAAAATCACCGGCGTCGCTAGCAGGAACGAGAAACGGGCTGCGTCCTCGTAGTCCAATCCCCGGATCAGGCCTGCCACCATCGTGATACCGGAACGGCTGATGCCTGCGAGCAGTGCCAGCACCTGAGCGGTCCCGATAACCCCAGCTTCCTTGAAGTCGAGCACCTTGCGGGGTGCGAGGCGCTCCCGTCGCTCCCGGATCTCGGCGCGACGTCTCGCAGCCTCTCCCCCGAAGAGGATGAACCCGTTGATCAAGAGGAAGATCGAGGCTGCGAGCGGCTTGCTGAACAACACGCGGAACTCGTGCTCGAAGAGGAGGCCAGTGATGCCCGCGGGGATGGTCGCCACCACTAGCAGCCACCCGAGCCGCTCGGTCGCGTTCGAGATCGTGCGGGTGCGAATGGAACGCAGCACACCGACGACAATCGCCTTCCAATCCCTCCAGAAGAACGCCAGGAGCGCGAGCGCCGTTCCCACATGAAGCGCGACGACGAAGGCGAGCCAGAACGACTCGGGCTTGCTCTCCGACGCGACGAGGTTGTGCCAGCCGAACAGGGCGGGGAGGATGACGGCGTGGCCCAGGCTGGAGACGGGGAAGAGCTCGCTGATGCCTTGCAACACTCCGAGGACGATCGCCTGGAAGAAGGTGATCTTGCTCTGTTGAGCCACCGCGTGGCCGAGGCCGCTCGAGCGCGACAGGAGCACGATGTGCGCGAAGTGATAAGCGTTCGTGATTAGCACCGCCGGAGCATATCGGGGGGCGCCGCGTTTCCTGGGTCATCACCTTGCGGGTACGAGACGGCGAACAGGCCGAGGCTTCCCAAGGCCGTGAGTCCCGGGTGATTTCAGTCAGCGCGACGGGGAAGTGAAGCCAATATCGCCACTAAGCTCGGTGGCAATCGAGTCAACGCGGGCGAAGCTGCGCGTAAGGCGGCTTGCTCGCCCTAACGGCAGGTGGTGATCGTGTTGGAATCCGTTGAGGTCCCCCAGGTGCGCGAGGTCCGAACCGTCATCCCCGGGCCCCGGTCGCTGGAGCTCGCTGCGCGGAGGAAGGCCGCCGTCCCGGCGGGTGTGGGCGCCACGATGCCGATCTTCGCCGAGCGCGCGTACGGTGGCGTCGTAGTCGACGTCGACGGCAATTCGTTCATCGACCTCGGTGCCGGGATCGCGGTGCTGAACGTCGGATCCAGTGCACCTCTGGTCGTTGAGGCCGTCACCGAGCAGGTCAAGCGTTTCACCCACACCTGTTTCCAGGTGACCGGCTTCGAAGGCTATGTCGCGCTCGCGGAGCGCCTCAACGCGGTCGCGCCGGGTACGCACGACAAACGCAGCCTCTTTGTGAACTCGGGCGCCGAGGCGATCGAGAACGCCGTGAAGATTGCCAGGTCCTTCACCGGCCGTCAGGCTGTCGTCGTGTTCGACCACGCCTTCCACGGCCGGACGCTGCTCACCATGTCGCTCACCGCCAAGGCGATGCCCTACAAGTCGGGCTTCGGGCCGTTTGCACCTGAGATCTACCGCGAGCCGTTCAGCTACCCGTACCGCTGTGCCGCCGGGGCGCCCCCCGAGCGCTGCGGCGAGGCATGTGCGGATCTGGCGATCGCCTCCATGGACAAGCAGATCGGGGGGAACCGCATCGCGTGCGTGCTAGTCGAACCCGTGCAGGGTGAAGGAGGCGTGATCATCCCGGCGCAGGGTTTCCTTCCCCGTCTGGCGGACTACTGCAAGGAACACGGGATCGTCTTCATCGCCGATGAGGTGCAAGCCGGCATGGCCAGGACGGGCAGGATGTTCTCCTGCGAGCATTTCGGGATCGTCCCTGACCTGCTCGCGACGGCTAAGGGTCTTGGCGGCGGGCTCCCGATAGGTGGTGTCACGGGAAGAGCCGACATCATGGACGCCATTCATCCCGGAGGGCTGGGCTCCACCTTCGGCGGCAACCCGGTGTCGTGCGCCGCGGCGCTCGGCGCGCTGTCGGAGATCGAGTCCCGGGCCCTCGTCAGCCGTGCGGAGCACATCGGCGAGATCTTCAAGGACCGGCTCGGCAATCTGGCCGACGAAGTGCACGCCGTAGGTGACGTCCGCATCATCGGGGCCATGGCCGCGCTCGAGTTCGTGACCGATCCACAGACCAAGGAGCCCGATCCTGGCGCGACCTCGAGGGTTCTCGCAGCATGCCACTCCGAGGGCGTCATCTTGTTGAAGGCAGGCACCTACGACAACGTCGTGCGCATCCTTCCGCCGCTCGTGATCTCGGATGATCTCTTGAACGACGGGCTCTCGGTTCTGGAGAAGGCGGTCCGGTCACTCTGAACGGACCGCCTCGGCGTTGCCGTGGCGGGCTAAGCCAAGATCCCGCTATTCACCTGGTGATGCTGACCGTGATGTAGTCGGGGACTATCTCCCACCACGTCGTGCCGCGTGCGAGGGTGATCGGCTTGCCGTCGGGGAAGGTGAACTTCGTGATGTTCTTGGGACCGCGCCGGTCCCAAGTCCCCTTCTCCACGAGCCCGTTGCGCAGCACGTAGACGGTGCCTGATCCGACCGTGAGGCTCTCGACGTCGCGGCTGTCAGGCCCGCTCTCGTTGTAGGGCCCCATCCTGGTCTTGACGATTTGGATGACGACGTTCGTAGTGTGGATCTGGTTCCCGGCGGGGTCGACGTCCGGCTTGTCGTTGTAGAACCGCAGGTACTGCCCGTCCGTTTGGCTCCACTTCCAGACGACGGGCGAGGCACCCGAGAACGGGATCGACGCGGCCTTGCCCCCTTTCGCGCCTGCTGGGGCCGTCTTGGAGAACTTGAAGAGCCTGGGCGGAAGAGTCTTGGCGCCAGGGAACAACCCCCAGAGCGCCTTGGTCGAGGTGTAGTAGTTGTAGGGCGCACCCAGGCTGGCCGGCAAGGAGGAGGAGTTGTAGCGGTAATAGGCGTTGGCCGTGGGATAGACGCTGCCGTTCGCGTTGTAGATCCACGGGAGCGTCGCGGCTTCTTGCGTCCACGGGTTGATCCCTCCGCTGTAGGCGAGTATCGCCTGGCGGTACGGCTCAAGGATGTTCCAGTCGTCCCAGCGGACTGAACGGACCGGGCCTATCGAAGGTGCGTTCTGGCACTGGTAGACGGCCAGGTAGCGCGTGATCCCGCCTTCTGCCATCTCCTCGTAGACGATGTCTGCTTGGTCGAGGCCACTTTGCGGGCGAGACGCCGGGTCGTTGCCGATCTTCACGGCAAGCGCGGGTCGTTGTGGTGCGCTGCCGTTGGGTGCGTGCAAGCCGGTGAGCGGACAAAGCTTCGATTGCGTCAAGACCTGCGGGAGACTCGTCGTCGTGTGCGAAGTGGGCAGACTTGAGGTCGAGGACGTGGTGTTCGAGCCAGCTTTCGTGCCCCCGCTCGACAGGACGGCCGCGAGCACGACGCCGACGAGCACGACGACCACGACCGCCCCGGCGACGAGGCCGATCCGCTGTCGACGCCCCAGGCCTGCGAGCCGCCGCCCGAGACCCGAGCTTCCGTCACCTCGCCCGCCACTTCGCCCGTTGCCTCTTCCGTTGTCTGATCCGTTGCCTCGGCGGTGCCGAGGGGTTTGCTGACTCATTTCTCGCCTTCTTGGAAGTTGCTCAGATCTTGGCTCACCGGTGCGAAAGTACCGGACGCCGAGCGCGAAAGGGGGGATGCCCCTGGTTCAGGGCCGTCGTGCCTCAGCGGGGCACCAGTCAAGTCGCGGACCGACCCATCACGGACGACCCGGCGTGCCACCCGACGGCGGACGACGTCGTAGAGACCTCAGGGGACAGGCAGCATGCCCGAGCGGCCGTTCAACTCGGTGATGAGATCGTCCCAGACGGGGACCACATCGAGGAGCGAACGCCAGAAGCTCTGGTCCCGGCGTGCTCCGAACTCCTCGATCGAGACTCCCTGCTGCTCGACCCAGGTGTAGTAGCCGAGGTTGAAGATCCGGTTCCGGTCGGTGTCGGTGCACTCGAGGACATGGTCTCCGCTTGCGCCGAGCAGGTACTCGCCATAGACCAGGGCCGCGGAGACCTCGCTGAACCCGTCCGCCCAGTCGCGCTTGAGTGCTCCGGCAAGCTCGCTCGGGTACATGGCGGCGCCGTCGGTGGCGACCGTGAGGACGAGGTCGTGACCGCCAAGGTGCAACTTCTTTGCCAGCTTGATCGCGGCGAGGACGTTGCACCAGCTCGAGAGGCCGAACGACGAGAGGGCAGCAATCATCTCAGGCGGCACGCCGCGGCTGGCCAGGTAGCCGCGGCCCGCGTCGGTGTTCGCGAGCACGTTCATGGAGTCTGTGGCGCGGTCCGAGATCGCGATCACGACATCGGTTCCCATCACGTTGTGGATGAGGGGCACGTGCTTGTCACCGATCCCTTGGATGTTGTGCTCACCGAATCCGTTGTAGAGAAGGGTCGGGCACTCTAGGGCCTCGACGGCGACGGTGAGCGATCCGAACCGGTCCTTGAGGTGATCGCCAGCGCCTATCGTGCCGGCTGATCCTGTCGCCGAAACGAACGCACGAGCCCTGAGCTCGGGACGCGAGGACGAGAGGTGCTCGACCACACGCTCGAGCGCCGTGCCCGTCGCGAGGCGGTGGACGATGTGGTTGCCGAACTCGCAGAACTGGTTCAAGATCACATTGTCCTTGTCCTGTGCGAGTTCGTGGCAACGGTCGTAGATCTCCTTGACATTGCTCTCGGTGCCGGGAGTCTTGATGATGTCGCCCTGGTCGACGACCCACCGCTCGAGCCAGTCGAAACGCTCACGGCTCATTCCCTCTGGCAACACTGCCACTCCCCGGCAGCCCATCACCCGCGAGACCGCCACCCCGCCACGGCAGTAGTTGCCCGTAGACGGCCAGATCGCCCTGTGGCGGGTGGGATCGAAAGTGCCTGTCGCCAGTCTCGGGGCCAGGCAACCGTACGCGGCGAGCACCTTGTGGGCCTCGATCATCGGGAACCTGTCGCCGAAGGCGACGACGATCGGCGCGTCGACGCCCGTCAGCTCCTTGGTCAACACGACGTGCTCGGGTACTTCGGTCAAGCCTCCGTCGAGCTTGTTGTACCAGTGGATCCGCCAGAGGTTCGCGGGCGAAGCGGCATTCCTGTCGACGTCGCCCAGCCGCCCGCTGAACGCGCCCGGCACGGTGCGCGGATCTTTCAGCTGAGCAAAGGTCGGCAATGCGATCCGCTGTTCGCGGAAGCGTTGCGCGGTTCGTTCGACTGCGGCAGGGTCGACGACTTCTGAATCGAGTCCGTAGATGTTCACGGGGTGATTCTCCCCGCTCACGGAGGGCCCGGCAAACGGCCCGCGTCCGGCCTCACCTCCTGGAGTGGAGATACGACCAGTTCAAAGCCTGTTTTCTGCCAGTTGACAGCTCGTCGCTCGCACGGTACTACATGGCGTGACCACACGAACGGTTCTGCGAGGCGCGCGCTGGCCTGGTGAGGTGGCCGTGGAAGACGGCGTCATCACCGAGGTCGGTTCTGTTGCGCCGAGGTCGGACGACGAGGTGATCGCCTGTGACGGCGGCATCGTCACAGCCGGGCTGATCAATACCCACCATCACCTCTATCAGTGGCTCACCCGCGGTCGTGCCATCAGCTGCGACCTGTTCACCTGGCTCCAGGAGCTCTACCCGGTATGGGCGCGCATCTCTGTCGAGGACGTCGGTGTCGCGGCAACCGTGGGCCTGGCCGAGCTCGCGTTGAGCGGTGCGACGACGGTGGCCGACCATCACTACATCGTTCCCCGCGGCGACGACTCGGTCTTCGACGCCATCGCGTCGGCCGGGCGGAATGTCGGCGTCCGGCTCCACCTGTCCCGCGGGTCGATGGACCTCGGCCAGAGTGCCGGAGGCTTGCCTCCCGACGATGTCGTCGAGCGCACCGACGCCATCCTCGCGTCGACCGAGTCTGTGGTGGCCAGGCTGCACGACGGCGACCGGGTCAGCGTCGTGGTGGCGCCATGCAGCCCGTTCTCGGTCAGCGCCGAGCTCATGAGGCAGTCAGCGGCGCTCGCCCGCCGACTCGGTCTGCGGCTGCACACCCACCTGGCCGAGACGATCGCGGAGGAACGCGACTGCCTGGCTCGCTTCGGCCAGCGCCCACTCGACGTCGTCGACGAGCTCGGATGGCTGGGCGGCGACGTGTGGTACGCGCACGCCGTGCACCTCAACGCCTCCGAGGTTGCCAGGGTGGGGGCAGCCGGGGCGGGAGTAGCCCACTGCCCGAGCTCGAATGCCCGACTGGCGTCCGGATTCTGCCCGGTCCGCGACCTCCTCGACGCGGGCGCCCCGGTAGGGCTCGGCGTCGACGGTGTCGCCTCGAACGAGGGGGGCGACCTTCTTCCCGAGCTCAAGCAGGCACTCTTCCTCGCCCGGCTCCGCTCGGGGCGACCGGACGCCCTGACGCCCGGCGAGGCGCTGGAGCTTGCAACCGCCGGCGGGGGACGCTGCCTCGGCAGGCCCGACCTCGGGCGTCTCGAGGTGGGAGCGCCGGCAGACATCGCCGTCTGGCCGGCCGACGACATTGCCGACATCGCCGACGCGGTCGCCGGGCTGGTGCTCGGACCGTCCCGCCAAGTGCGTCACCTCCTCGTCGGGGGCCAAGCGGTGGTCGCCGACGGCGCGCTCGTGCACGTGGACCTGCGCGCGGCCCATGCCGATCTCGCCCGCCGGGCACGGCGTTTGTGGGCCTGAGCGACTTGTCACCGGCGGCGCCACATATCGCCGCCGCCACCACCAAGAGAACGGTGAGGGCTCTCAGCCGGCGCTGTCCTCGGGGCACCGGGACGCGCGTGTTGTGCAAGACTTGTCTGGATCCTGGTTCAACACCGAGCGTCACCGCGGTTCTGACGCGGCGGCGGAACGCTTGTACGATGAGCCGAAACGAACCTGGGTCAAAGAGCTTTCATCCGGCGGACCGCCGGTGCGGGCTGTGTGTCGCGCCTCGACGAGGTGCGCAGGCCACCGATCAGCAAAGTGAAAGGGGAGACACGACATGAGGAGCTTCCTCGGTCGAGACATCTTGTCCTTGAAGGACATGGAGCGAGAGGAGTACTTCCAGATCTTCTCGGTGGCCGACCGGCTGAAGCCGTTCGCCGCAGACCGACGCAACGGGGACCTGCTGAAGCACAAGACGCTGCTGACGGCGTTCTACCAGCCGAGCACTCGTACACGCCTTGCGACCGAGGCTGCGATGCACCGTCTCGGCGGCCACGTGCTGGGCTTCTCGGATGCGAAGATGACGCGCGCCGGCGACTTCTACCAGGAGACCATCAAAGACACCGTCCACATGCTCGAGTACTACGGCGACGTCATCGCGATGCGCCATTTCCAGCAGGGGGCGCCGCACGAGGCGGCGAAGTGGGCCTCGGTCCCGGTCATCAACTGTGGTGACGGATGGGGAGAGCACCCGACCCAGGTGCTTACCGACCTGTACACGATCTGGCAGCAGAAGGGGCACCTCGACGGCCTGAAGATGCTCTGTGTGGGCGACATGCGGATGCGGACCATGCACTCGATCCTCTACGCGTGCTCCCAGTTCGACATCAAGGCCTTCGTGGTCGGCCCACCGGAGATGTCGTTGCTCGACGAGTTCAAGGCCGAACTGGACCTGCTCAGCGTGCAGTACCAGGAGAAGGACAGCGTCGAGAGCTGCATCGCCGACGCGGACGTCATCTACATGGAGCCTGTCGTGCAGGCCGACTACACGGTGTCGCGCGACGAGGCCACAGAGGACAAGGGGCTCACGCCCCCGGCTTATCGAGTCACTCGGGAACTGCTGAGGGCCAAGGCCAAGAGCGACGCCATCATCCTGCACTCGCTGCCCCGCATGGACGAGCTACCCCCGGACGTCGACGCCACGCGTCACGCCCGCTACTGGGTCGAGGCCTTCAACGGCGTCGTGATGCGCATGGCCCTGCTTTCGCTCGTCCTCGGCGCGATCGAGTAGGCGCGACGATGCAGACACATCTTCGCGGCCGGGACGTGATCACTCTCCAGGATTTCACCAAGGACGAGCTCGACACGTTTCTCGACGTTGCGTTCGCCCTGAAGCGGGCGCGCGCCCTCGGCGAACCGCATGCCTACCTGAGGGACAAGGTCCTCGCGATGCTGTTCTTTTTCTCGAGCACCCGCACCCGCACGTCGTTCGAGGCCGGAATGGCCCAGCTCGGAGGGCACGCACAGTTCATCGAGTCGAAGACCACCCAGATAGCCCACGGCGACACCGCCAAGGAGATCGGCGAGATCCTGGGTCGTTACAACGACGGTATCGCCATCCGCCAGTGCGACTGGGGGACGGGCAACAAGTACATGCGCGACGTGGCCGAGGCAAGTCGCGTGCCCGTTTTGAACATGCAGTGCGACGTCTACCACCCGCACCAGGCACTTGCCGACATCATGACGATCATCGAGCACTTCGGTGACCCGCGCGGCAAGACGGCGACGGTCAGCTGGGCGCGTGCGGCGAGCTACTCCAAGCCCGTCAGCGTGGCCCAGAGCCTCGTCCTGCTTCTTCCCCGCTTCGGGATGAACCTGCGTCTCGTGCACCCTCCCGAGTTCAAGCTCATGCCCGACATCGTCGAGCAGGGGCGGGAGAACGCCCGCAAGGCCCGTGCGAGCTTCGAGATCATCGACGACTTCGACGAGGGCTTCAAAGGCGCCGATGTCCTCTACGCCAAGAGCTGGGGTGCTCTTCTCACGACCCAGGACCCCGAAGAGGACAAGCGCCTCATCGACAAGTACGACACCTGGATCACTGACGAAAGGCGCATGGCACTCACCAACGACGACGCGATCTACATGCACCCGCTGCCGGCCGACCGCAACGTGGAGGTCGCCGACGCCGTGATCGACGGCCCGAAGTCGATCGTCTACGACCAGGCCGAGAACCGCCTTCACGCCCAAAAGGCAGTGATGGCGCTGACGATGAGCTGACGGAAGAACTCCGATGGAACCTTTGTTCAAGACGCCCGGAACGGCCGTGGTCGCGATCGGCGGCAACTCGCTCATCAAGGACAAGCAGCACCAGACCGTCGCGGACCAGTACATCGCGGCACAGGAGACGTGCCGGCACATCGTTGCCATGATCCAAGAGGGCTGGAACGTCGCCATCAGCCACGGCAACGGCCCGCAGGTGGGGTTCATCCTCCGGCGATCGGAGCTTGCGGCCCATGAGATGCACGAGGTGCCGCTCGACGTGTGCGGTGCGGACAGCCAAGGCGCGATCGGCTACGCACTGCAGCAGAACCTCTGCAACGAGTTCCGCCGGCTCGGAGTGAATCGAGAGGCAGCGACGGTCATCTGCCAGACGGAGGTGGCCGCTGACGACCCGGCGTTCAAGAACCCGACCAAGCCCATTGGCGGTTTCATGGACGAGGAGCAGGCCGAACGTCGGCGCAAGGAGGGCTGGGACATCGTCGAGGACGCGAACCGGGGCTACAGGCGAGTCGTGGCATCGCCCCAGCCCCTTCGCATCGTCGAGCTTCCCGCGATCCGAGCCTTGATCGCGGCCGGGGTCGTCGTGGTCACCGTCGGCGGCGGCGGAATCCCGGTGGTCGCCGATGCCAACGGCGATCTCCACGGTGTCGCCGCGGTCATCGACAAGGACCTGGCGTCGGCCCTGCTGGCCAACAACCTGGCGGCGGACCTGCTCATCATTTCGACCGCGGTCGAGAAGGTGGCCTTGAACTTCGGCAAACCCGAAGAGACTCAGGTCGACCACCTCACTCTGGCCGAGGCCAAGGCGCATCTCGCCGAGGGTGTGCACTTTGCAGCCGGCAGCATGGCGCCGAAGATCCAGGCGGTCGTCAACTATCTCTCAAACGGCGGCACCTCGGCGATAGTGACCAATCCGGAGAACGTCGCCCGGGCCCTGCATGGCGAGACCGGGACGCTGTTCACGTTGGAGTGACGACGGACTGCCGGCCATCGGAACAGGCTCCTCGTCCTGGCCTGTACCCGAAGGGCTGAGCGTCAAGGAGTAACCGGTACCCTGTTTACCTTGAAAGACACCTGGGTCTGCGGAGTACCGGGCCGCCCAGGCGATAGGGGGACGCGGAGGCGATGACGCAGTTCACGCTGAACGGAAAGCCAGTCGAAGTCGGCAAGCACCCGCATCTCCTCGCCGCCTTGCGGGAGGAGCTCGACATAACCTCGCCAAAAGACGGCTGCTCGCCGTCGGGCCAGTGCGGGTGTTGCACGGTGCTGATCGACGGGAAGGCGTCGGTGAGCTGCCAGATCTCACTGGAGAAGGTGGCAGGTAAGTCGATCACGACCCTGGAGGGTTTCGACGTCGCCGAGAGGGAGCGCTTCGCCGCCGCCTTCGCCGCCGCCGGGGCCCTCCAATGCGGCTTCTGCACCCCGGGCATCCTCGTTCGGGTGAAGGCGCTCATCGACAAGAAGGGCTCGGCTCTCACCCGCGACGAGGCCGCCCGTTATCTCGGCGCGCACCTGTGCCGGTGCACCGGCTACAGCAAGATCCTCGACGCCGTGGAGACGCTGGCAAGCGAGGAATCGCCGCTCGCGATCGCGCCCGGAGGCCTCGGGACCCGAGGCGCGAGGTACGAAGGCATCGAGCTCGCTCTCGGTGACCGCGACTACGTGGACGACTTGAGAGTTCAGGCCATGCTGCACGGGGCGTTCCGGCTCGCGGACCACGCCAGGGCCGACGTGCTCAGGATCGACACGACCGCGGCGGCGGCCGTACCCGGCGTCAGTGCCGTATTCACGGCTGCGGACGTCCCGGGGGACCTGCGGGTCGGGATCATCCATGCCGACTGGCCGGTGTTCATCCCAGAGGGAGGCCGAACGTCGTACCTCGGCGACGTCCTTGCTTTTGTTGTCGCGGACTCGAGGGAGATCGCCAGGGAGGCGGCCAAGCTTGTCGAGGTCTCCTACAGGCCGCTGCGTGTGCTTACCGACCCGGTGGCGGCGGTCGACGACCCCGAAGCCGCAGTGTGGGAGCTGGACGGCAATGTGCTCGCCCGCAGGGCCTACCGGCGCGGCGACGCGGACTCCGCGCTCGCCTGTTCCGCGCACACGGTTCACGAGACCTTCCAGACCCAACGCGTCGAACATGCCTTCCTCGAACCAGAGTCGACCCTCGCCGTGCCCGGACCGGACGGCACCTTGAAGGTGTTCTCGGGTGGTCAGGGTGTCTGGGACGACCGCGACCAGATCGCCGCAGTGCTCGGGATCAGGACCGACCAGGTCGTCGTGGAGCAGGTGTCCAACGGGGGGGCGTTCGGCGGCAAGGAGGACATGTCCAACCAGGCCCAGACGGCACTTGCCGCCTGGCTGCTCAAACGACCTGTGAAGTGCACTCTTTCTCGTGAGGAGTCGCTGCTGGTCCACCCCAAGCGGCACCCGTTCCGCATCGAGTACTGGGCCGGGTGCGACAGAGAGGGCAGGCTTACAGCGCTGAAGGCGCGCTTGCTCTCGGACTCCGGGCCCTACGCGTCCGTGGGCGTGGAAGTGCTCGAGCGGGCCGCCGGCCACGCGTCGGGCCCGTACCGCCTGCCGGCGATCGACGTCGACGCCGTTGCCGTGCGAACGAACAACCCTGTGTGCGGCGCCTTTCGTGGCTTCGGCGCCAACCAGGCGCAGTTCGCGATGGAGGGCGTCATCGACCGGCTGGCGGCCGAAGTGGGCATCAGCGCCTGGGATATGCGATTTCGCAACGCCGTGGCGCCCGGTGTGGTTTGGGGGCCGGGGCAGGTGATGGACGAAGGGTCCCTCGGGGCAAGGGCTTGCCTCGAGGCCGTCAAGCCCGCTTACGACCGGGCGGTGAAGGACGGCAAGGCGGTGGGGCTCGGCTTCGGGTTGAAGAACTCCGGGCTGGGGAACGGTTTCCTCGAGGTCATAAGGGCAGTCGTCCGGTTCTCCGACGACGGCGACGTGGAGGTCCGGCACTGCTGGACCGAGATGGGCCAGGGTGTCCACACCGTTGCTCTCCAGGTTGCCGTTGAGGAGCTCGGCGTGGACCCGGCACGTGTGCGCGTGGTGGTCGACACCACGCGCGAGCTCGGTGCCGGCCAGACGACAGGTTCCCGGGGGACGGTGATGGGAGCGGGAGCGGTCTCCGACGCTTGCCGGCGCGCGATCGCCGACGGATGCCGCCCCGGCGTGGACTATGAAGGCGAGTACCGGGTCGACTGGACCAACTCACTGGACGAGGGTCTCGAGAACCCGGTGATCCACGCCGCCTTCTCCTACGCCGCCCAGCTCGTGGTCCTCGACCGCGAGACAGGCAAGATCGACAAGGTGCTGGCGGTCCACGACGTGGGGCGGGCGGTCAACCCACTGCTTTGCGAGGGCCAGATCCAAGGGGCCGTGCATATGGGCCTCGGCTACGCTTTGTCCGAGGAGTTCCCGTGTGACGACGAGGGGCGGCCACAGAACATGACGCTTCGCAGCCTTGGGATCATCCGGGCCAAGGACGTGCCGGCAATCGACGTGATCCTCGTCGAAGCGCCCCAGCCGAGGTCCCCCTACGGGATCAAAGGTGTCGGCGAGATCGGCCTCGTGCCCACGGCCGGGGCGGTCGCGAGCGCGTTGCACGACCTGGACGGACTTTGGCGCTCGACACTGCCGATGCGAATGCCAGTGGGCGCGCCCGCGGGCGCCGGGGACGAATGAGCGCTGCGACGGACCACGCTCTTGAACCCGGAGTGACCGGGGGTCTCGTCTGCGGCCATCACCATCTCTACTCGGCGCTGGCTCGCGGGATGCCGGCGCCGCCGCGCACACCGCACAACTTCCAGGAGATCCTCGAGCTGGTGTGGTGGCGGCTCGATTGTGCCCTCGACCTCGAGATGATCAGGTGGTCGGCGATGCTGGGGGCGCTCGAGGCGCTCGAGGCCGGTACGACCGCGATCGTCGACCATCATGCGTCCCCGAGTGCCATCGAGGGCTCTCTCAGCGTCATCGCGGATGCTTGCACCGAGGTCGGTGTGCGGGCCTGTTGCTGTTACGAGGTGACCGACCGCAACGGTCCCGACGGTATGCGGGCCGGCTTGGCCGAGAACGAGCGCTTCCTGCGTTCTGGGGGTCGCGGGTACGTCGGCGCCCACGCCTGCTTCACCCTTTCGGATTCCACGCTCGAGGCCGTGGTGGGACTGGCCGCCGATCTCGGCCAAGGGGTGCACATACACGTCGCCGAGGGCCGAGTCGACTCGGCCGCGGGCCGAAGGCTCGAAGGACTGACGACCGATGACTGGCTTCTCGCCCATTGCGTGCACCTGGATCGCCCTCTTCGGGGGACGGTGGCTCACAACCCGCGCTCGAACATGAACAACGCCGTCGGCTACGCCCGTCCCGCCCTCCTCGAGAACACGGTCGTGCTCGGGACCGACGGTATCGGCGGTGACATGCTGGAGGAGTTCCGCATCGCCTACGTTCGCAACCGCGAGGACGACGTGACGGCGACGCCCGCTGCCGCCTGGTCCTGGCTGGAGAACGGCAGGTCCCTTGTCCCCGAGGCGGCAGATGACCGCGTCCGCTGGAGCTACGAGCCGATCGACCCGTGGCACCTCGCCTTCACGCCGGGTGTGAAACCGGTCGAAGTCGTGGTCGCCGGCGAGGTCGTCCTCCGGGACGGCCGCCCGACACGGGTCGACGCGCACGAGGTGCGGGCGAGGGCGCGCGAGCAGGCAGAGAGGCTCTGGGCCAGGCTCTAGCGGCTGCAGGACGTGCCGACTCGTGAGCCGGCAGCGAGGCTTGGTGCCGAGGCCTCAGGCGGTCCAGTCCGCGAACGCGTCGATCATGGCGTTCACGTCCGATCCGAGCGGGTAGAGCACCGGGCAGGTGCACCCGCGGTGCACGTACTCGGCCACCTTGGCCTTGCATTCTTCAGCCGTGCCTGAAGCGGTGATCATCTGAACGATCTCGTCGGGGACGTACTTGGAGGCGGCCTCGACCTCTTCTGCGGTTGCAGGCCAGGTCAGCACCTTGCTGATGTCCTCCAAGAGGGACTCGGGGACCCCGGACGCCTTCATGATGTGTGGCTGCTGGCCGAGGTACTGGGTGACCAGCAGACGTGCCGCGTCCAGGGCGGCAGCCCGGTCCTCGTCGAGGGAGCACACCACGAGCTGCGGGCGGTCGAGGTCGGTCGCCGAGCGGCCGGCCCGGTGGGCGCCACGCTCGAGATGGTCCATCGCCATGTCGTTGTAGATCGGCGAGACGAGGTAGTTGAGGACGACTCCGTCGGCGATCTCCCCGGCCAGCTCCATCATCTGCATGCCGGTTGCGCCGAGGTAGATGGGTACGTTCTTGGGCCGGCGCTCCTGGTGGACGTAGTCGAGCTCGACGCCGTCGAGATGGACGAACTCGCCGTTGTAGGTGACGTGCTGGTCGGCAAGCAGGGCACGGACCGCCTCGATGGTCTCACGCATCGCCAACAGGGGCTTGGTCCGGTTCACGCCCACCTTGCCGGCCAGTGGCTCCCACCAGGCGCCGATCCCGAGGATCACGCGGCCCGGGGCGAGGTCGTCCAATGTCGAGAACGTGGATGCGAGCAGGGCGGGGTTCCGCGTCCAGTTGTTCACCACACCCGAGCCCACCTTGATCCGGTCGGTGACGGCGAGGAACGCCGCCATCGGAACGGTGGCCTCGCGCACGAGCCGGCTCTCGGCCTGCCAGATCGCGTGGAACCCCTTCGACTCCGCGTAGCGCGCGATCTCCATTCCCTTTCGGATCGGGTGTGCGTCCTGCAAGTAGACGGCAACTTGTGTGCTCACGGCGACACCTCCACGTTGTTCGGACCTGATCCTGGCACCGGCCCAGGAGCCGAGCCAGCGAGGGCGATGTCCTGAGGGCGGACCGGCGCTCTCGGGAGCTCGAGCCCGGTGGCGTCCCGGATCGCCGCCACCACGGCGGCCACCGAGGAGATCATCGGCGGCTCGCCCGCGCCCTTCGCGCCCATCGGCGATCCCGGCTCCGCCTCTTCTATGAACGCCGCGATGTGCACGGGGGGCATGTCAAGGGCGGTCGGGATCACATAGTCGGTGAAGGACGGATTCCGCACCCGGCCATGGTCGAGGACGATCTCCTCCATCACGGCGAGCCCGAGGCCCTGCGCGATGCCACCTTCCAGCTGGCCGACCAGCTGCACCGGGTTGAGAACGCGACCGACGTCTTGAGAAGTTGCGATCTCCACGACCCGCACGAGGCCGAGATCGAGGTCGACGTCGACGACGGCGCGGTGGGCAGCGAAGGCGAACGAGACGAAGGCGTCGCCTTGCCCGTCCGCGTCCAGCTCCGCGGTGGGGGCGTGGTGGAACTCCACAGTCTCTTCCAGCACCTCGCCCGGGGCGGCCTCGGAGACCGGAAGGTCCACTTCACCGTCGGGTGAGACGACTCTGCCGTCGACGATCTCGAGGGTGTCCCGTGCAACGGCGTGCTTGCCCGCGACCGAGCTGAGCAGGCGCTCGCGGACGGCGACGCAGGCGCTCTGGACCGCGCCACCGGACATCCAGGTCTGGCGGCTGGCCGAGGTCGACCCAGCCGAGCCGATGTCGGAGGTGCCCGGTGGCGCCAGCACCACATCGGTCACCCCGAGCACGTCGCGTGCGATCTGCTGAGCAAGTGTGACGAAGCCCTGCCCGACTTCGACGGCGGCACACGTGATGGTGGCCACCCCGTCCTCCAGCCGGCATCGCGCCGACGAGTAGTCGTCGAACCCACCTCCGTACATGAGGTTCTTGATGCTTACGGCAAACCCGATACCACGCCGCACGCGGTCACGTTCGGCCGTTCGTCCAGCTCCGCCGGGAAGCTCGAGCTCCGCCAAGGTCCTGGGGCCGCCGGTCGGCAGTGGCGCGGCGGCGCAGGTCCGGATGACCTCGGCCACGGGTGCCGTGCCCCGCAGCACCTGACCGGTGATGAGCGAGTCGCCGGTCTTGAGCGCGTTGCGGAGCCTCAGCTCGACAGGGTCGATCCCGAGCGCCGCGGCCAGCTTGTCCATCTGGGCCTCGTGCGCGAAACAGACCTGAACCGAGCCGAAGCCCCTCATTGCCCCGCACGGGGGGTTGTTGGTCCGAACAGCGACCGCCTCGACCAGAGCGTTCTCCACCCTGTACGGCCCGGGCGCCATGCAGGCGGCGTTCATTGTCACCGCCGTCGAGGTCGACAGGTAGGCGCCACCGTCGAGGATGACACGCGCCTCGACCTTCACGAGCCGGCCGTCTGCGTCTGCGTGGTGGCGGTACCACATGATCGCCGGGTGCCTGTGGACGTGTCCCAGGAACGACTCCTCGCGGGAGTAGACGATCTTCACCGGGCGCCCGGTGCGCAGCGCCAGCAGGCATATCTGTACTTGCATGCTCAGGTCTTCGCGTGCCCCGAAGGAACCGCCGACCCCGGCCAGGTGCAGCCTGACCTTGTCGAGGGGGAGCGCCAGGCATGCCGCCATCTGCTCCTGGTCGATGTGCAGCCATTGCGTGGCGATGTAGAGGTCGACACCACCGTCCTCACCGGGGATCGCGAGCCCTGCCTCGGTGCCCATCTGAGCCTGGTCCTGCATGGCCGTCTCATATCGGCCCTCGACCACGACTGCTCCGGTGGCGTCAGGGTTGCCGCGACGGACCCGCTGGCGGTGCAGCACGTTGCCGAGCGGATGTATCGGCTCTGCATCGGCCGCCAGCACAGGATCGGTCAGCGGGTGCGTCGCTGCGTAGTCGACGACGATCGCCGCGGCCGCGCGTCGCGCGGTCTCGGGGTGGTCCGCCGCCACGGCGGCGACCGGTTCGCCCATGTACCTGACGACATCCCATGCGAAGACAGGTTGGTCTGGATAATCGAGCCCGTAGGTCTTTCGTCCGGGCACGTCGTCGGACGTGATCACCGCTTTGACACCGGGGATCTGGAGTGCCGCGGACACGTCGATGCCGCGGATCGCAGCTGCAGGGTGAGGGGAGCGCACGATGTGCCCCCAGAGCATGCCTTCGGCGTACATGTCGGAGGAGAAGGCGAACTCGCCGCGAACCTTGGGCACGCCGTCGGGCCGCGCCGCGCTCTCACCTAGCCGGCCGCGCCGTACGTCGAGGGCCGTGCTCACGCTCGGCGCGCTTCGCGGGCGGTTTGGACTGCTGCGATGATCCGGCCGTAGCCCGTGCACCGGCACAGGTTGCCCGAGACGGCCTCGCGGATCTGGAGCTCGGTGGGGTCGGGATTGTGCTCGAGCAGGTCGTGCACGCTGACGACGAATCCCGGGGTGCAGAACCCGCACTGCACGCCGCCTTCCGCGAGGAACGCGGCTTGAATGTCCGAGAGATCGTTCTCGCCGGCGGAAAGTCCCTCGACTGTCACGATGTCGGCACCGACGGCGCTCGCGCCAAGCACCATGCAGGAGCACACGAGCTTGCCGTCCATGAGAACGGAGCACGATCCGCACTCGCCTTGCTCACAGGCGCTCTTCGAACCGGGAAGGCCCAGCCGCTCGCGCAGCACGTAGAGGAGGCTCTCTCCGAGCCAGGCCTCTGCGACGTCGCGCTCGCGCCCGTTGACGCGGAGTTGGTAGTCGATCAACTCGCCCATGACGTGCGCTCCCATGTCCCTCCGTTGTGGTTTGCCAATGCGCGCACGAGGGCCCGCTCAGCACACACTCCCACGGCGTGCCGCCGGTAGTCCGCGGTAGAGCGGTGGTCGTCGATGGGTCGCGCTGCGGATCGCACCAACGCCGTGAACTCTGCGAGGTCGCCTTCGTGGGGCGCTGTTCGGCCGGACCAGTCGATCCTGGAGGAGATGAACTGCTCCGCCTCGCGGGCACGGATCACCACGGGGCCGACCGAGCCGAGCGCGCACCGCACCGAATGGCCGGCCCAGTCGACGACGAGCGCCACGTTCGCGACGGCGATCACCATCGCGTTACGGGTGCCGACCTTCAAGAACTCCTGGGAGCCCAGTGCGGCCGGGAGCCGGACTTCGACGATGACCTCGCCCGGACCGAGCGTGGTCCGCTTGGGGCCGACGATGAGGTCGTCGAGCTCCAGGCTCCGGCGCCCCTTCTTGGACGCCACGACGATCTCGGCGTCGAGTGCCGCGAGCACCGGGAGCGAGTCGCCGGCGGGCGACGCCGTGCCGAGGTTGCCACCCAACGTGCCAGCGTTGCGGATTTGTGGGGAGCCGACGGTGCGCGACGCCTGGGCGAGACCCGGCAGAAGACCGCTGAGCTCTGGAGCCATGAGCTCGGTGTAGGTGATGCCCGCACCGAGTACGACCTCGGGGCCCTCGAGACGCCACCCACGGAGCTCGGCCACCTTGCGCAGGCACACAACCGCCGGAGGGCGCCGGAGGGCGAAATTGACCTCCACCATGAAGTCGGTCCCACCGGCCAGGAGTTGGGCGTCCGGGCGCTGCTCGAACGCGTCGAAAGCCTCCTCCAAGGACACCGGCAGAAAAACCAGCATCAAATCAGCCTATAGTCGCCGGCCACCCCGGAGGCCATTCGGTTCCGGCCCAAGGACGCCGCCGGCGCGATCGGGCTTCGTTGCGGCGGGTCAGGGCGCGGCGACGTCGGTCAGCGCGAACTTCGTCACATCGACAAGACCCCTGTCGGTGATGCGCAGCTCAGGAAGCACCGAGAGGCCGAGGAAGCTCAACTGCATGAACGGCGAGTCGATCGTCACGCCGAGGTCGTTCGACGCCGCGTCGGCCAGAAGACCGACCTCCCTGGCTACCTCCTCGATTCTCTGGTCGCTCATGAGGCCGCCTATCGGCAGCCGAACCTCGGCCAGCACTCGTCCGTCCCGCACAGCGACCTGCCCGCCACCGATCTCGGCGAGCCGGGCGACGGCGACGGCCATCTCGCCCGGACCTGACTCGTCGATGGCCCCGACCACCATGCAGTTGTGGGCGTCGTGAGCGACTGTCGACGCGATGGCACCGCGGGACAGCCCGAAGCCGTGCACGTAACCGAGACCGATCCGGCCGGTGCGGCAGTGCCTCTCGACTACTGCTATGCGTGCCACCTGTGCCGATGGATCGGTCACGTCGAGCACGAGAGCGCGGGTCGTGAGCGAGCGCGACTCGACCCCTATCACCCGGGCACGGCCTGCGGCCGGAGGTGGAAGATCGAACGCACCGGGTCCCGGGAGGGTTTCGAGGTGGACCGAGGCGCGCATCCAGTCCGGGGCGTCCGCGTCCGGTACGGCTCCAGGCACGACGGCACCGTCCACGGCCACCAGCTCGCCTGCCTGCCATACGCGTACAGGCTCGAAGCTCGACAAGTCGTCGAAGCACAGGACGTCGGCCTGGTAGCCGGGCGCGATCCATCCCAGGTGGTCGAAGTGGTAGTAGTCGGCCGGGTTGCTGGTCACCATCACGAGAGCATCCTCGGCTCTCACGCCGGCGGCCACCGCGAGGCGCGCGCAGTCGTTGACGTGCCCGGAGTGCAGCAGCGTGTCCGGTTCTCTGTCGTCGGTGCAAAGGGCGATCCGATCGGTCCCGTGGCGCAGCACGGTCCCGATCAGGGCGGCGAGGTTGCGAGAGGCGGAGCCCTCACGGATGAAGATCCACATGCCTTTGCGGCGCTTCTCCTCTGCCTCTTCGAGATCCGTGCACTCGTGGTCGGACTCGACGCCGGCAACAAGGTAGGCATCGAGTTGGCAGCCGACGAGCCCCGGTGCGTGGCCGTCGACGCGTTTGTCCCCGGCGGTCGCGATCTTGGCGAGCACTTCTGGGTCGCCGTTGACGACGCCGGGGAAGTTCATGACCTCGGCAATTCCGATCGCCCCGTGCTTCTCCAAGAGCTCGGTCAGCTCGGCGCTTGAGAACTCGGCGGCAGGGCTCTCGAAATGGGAGGCCGGCACGCAGCTCGGGGCCGAGATCCCGAAGGTGAACGGGAGCCTGCGCGAGGCTTCGGCCAGGGCCACGATGCCCGGGATGCCGAAGACGTTGGCGATCTCGTGCGGGTCCGCGGCCACTGCCGTCGTCCCGTGAGGCAGCACGGCACGGACGAACTCGTCGACCCAGAGCTTGGTGGACTCGAGATGCATGTGGACATCCACGAAGGCGGCCGTGAGCGCCGCGCCGCTCACGTCTACGGTCTCGCGTGCCTCGCGAGGACCCCAGCCAGCGATGGTCCCGTCCGCAATGGCGAGATCAGTCGTCACCCACTCCCGCGTGCCGGGCACGAAGACGCTGCCACCTCTGAGCAGAATGTCTGCCGGTTCGTCGCCGCGCGCTACCGCGAGAACCCGTGGGCTTCCCCGGCGTGGTGGCACCAGAGCATCTTATGGTGCGGATCTGGCTGCGGGTCCAGTCGGGACCGCCTCAGACCCCGCGTCCGTGGGTATTTTTCCTCTTGTCGCTTCGACCTCGGACAGCCACGCCTCGGCGTGCGCCTTCGCCCATGAGCGCGAGATCCGCCCGCTGAACATCGAGATGAGTTGTTCCGGCTTCGACAGTGCGAACGCGATGTGCGCAATCACAGCTATCACGATCGCGAAGAAGAGAGCGTCGTGAACGAGTGTGGCCCCTGTCGCCCAGGTGACCCACGACGACGGCGCGTAGCGCATGATCACGCCGGTCACGAGCGCAGCAACCATCGCGGCCCCGAGGAAGGAGGCTTCGATCTTCTGGCCGCCGTTGAACTTGTCCCGGGGCAGACGCGAGCGGCGGGCGCCGGACTTGAACCAGTCGAAGTCCGAAGCCCCCCAACGGTCCAGGCGGCGCAGGTCCCTTATCAGTCGTTTGCGCCAAGGCCCCGCGAGCCCGAGAACGAGAGGGCCGAGCAGGCTGAGACCTGTGATGACGTGAATGTTCTCGACAAGGGCCCGGTGCCCGACGCGAAGCGCGAGAGCCGGGAGGTACAGGATGGCGCCGGTGACGATCAGCGTCAGCATCATGATCGCCGTGCTCCAGTGCACGAGGCGTTCGACGAGGTCGAAGCGCGCCAGTTCTGATCTCGAGTTCATCTCGGGTCCGGGTTCTCCCGCAGCTAGGGTACGACGCTCACTGACGCCGATCCTCCGATACAGGTGTCGGCGTCGGCAGCGACGCCGTGCCGCCGATCCAGGCGTCGGCCGGGTAGCCCTCGTCCTCCCAGAAGCCGTCGACGACCTTGTTCGTGACCTCGATCCGGTTCAGCCACTTGATCGACTTGTAGCCGTACATGGGCGCGACGTACAGCCGAACGGGGCCGCCGTGGTCCGTGGTGACGTCCGCGCCGAGCATCTTGTCGGCCACGAGGATGTCGGGACGATGGGCCTGGGCGAGCGTGAGGCTCTCGGTGTAGACGCCGTCGGCCGAGAAGAACCTCAGTGCGGTCGCCTCCGGTGTCACCCCCGCTCGTCCGAGCACGTCGGAAAGGAGCACTCCTTGCCAGTGAACGTCTGGCACGATCCAGCCGGTGACGCACTGGAACTGATGGACGAGGGAGGTCCGTGTCATGGACCGGAGGTCCGCGAGGCTGAGCCGGAGCGGCTCGCGGACCATGCCGTCGACGGTCAGCTCGTAGGTGTCGGCCGGAATGACCGGATACGAGTTGGTGACCGTGTAGTAGCGGAACTCGTTGTCCCCGGGCAACGGGATACCGATGGCGTTGCTGACGGCACTGCTGACGCCACCGAGCGCGTCATCGACCTTCTTCCCGACGACTATGCCGATGGCTGCCAGCCCGAGTATCCCGAGCACGGTTCGCCGCCCCACGTGGACCGGTTTCGCTCCTGGACCGGGACTACCCGACGACTGTTGCACAGACTCCACGGCCACAGAGCACCCCCACTTGCCGTCCGCTCTACCAGATACGGAACACTGTCTCTCAAGGTCCCCTCCGCGTTACAGCGTAGGGCCGGGCCTCGTGATCTCGACCGCGGCGGGTGTGGAAGCGGTCGCGCGCGAGCGCTGACGGGTCGCGAGCACCGAGCCGGCGATGACCAGCGGGAAGCCGAGGCCCAGGCCGAGGGTGAAGGGCTCACCGAGGAGGGCGACGCCGAGGATGAGGGCCACTGCCGGGTTCAGGTAGGTGACGACGATCGTGCGGGTGGGCCCGATCTCGTTGATCAGGGCGAAGAACACGATGAATCCGCTCAAGGTCGGTACAACGGCAAGGCCGATCACCGACCAGGTCACCTCCGTGGACAGGTGTGCCGGGAGATTGGAGAGGGCAAAGGGCGCGAAGCAGATGGCCGCGATGGCCAGCGAGCCGGCAACGACGGACAGGTTCGGCAGGTCGGAGAGGTACCGGTTGAAGATACGAGGCCCCACGGCGTAGCCGAGGACAGTGATCAACATCGCTGCGATCGGCAAGGCCGTGGCCCCGCGGACGTCGACGCCGACGAGCAGCGCCACACCGCCGAACCCGATCAAGAGCCCGCCGATCTGCGTCCGGTCAAAACGGTCCTCGTCCCTGCTCAACCTTGAGATCAGCGCCCCCACGAGCGGCACCGCGGCGACGAGGAGACCTGCAAGCGAGCTCGAGATCCGTTCCTCGGCCCGGAAGAGGATGAGCCAGGACACCATGATCTCGGCTGCCGTGTACGCGAGCAAAGGCCGCCACCGCCGTAAGAGGTCCGGCACTTGCCCGCGGAACGCGACCACGGGCATCAGGACCAGCGCGACCGGTGCCGTGCGGAAGAAGATGAGCGTCGACGGCGCGACTTCGCGCACCGAGATGCGGATCAGTAAGTACGGCACGCCCCAGATGACGCTGAGCGCGCCGAAGAGCAGCCATGCGCGCCTCGACACAGCAAGGACCGTACTGCCTTTGCCTGGACGCGCCGACTCCGGCTAATCGACGGGGGGCAGGAGCACGCCGGGGTTGAGTATCCCGTTCGGGTCGAGCGCGTCCTTGACTCTTCGCATGACTGTGAGGTCGCCTGCCGAGCGCGCCGCTGTGACGAAGTCGCGCTTCGCGACGCCGACGCCGTGCTCGGCGCTGATAGAACCGCCGCGCCGTATCACCATACGGAAGACGGCGTCATCGGCGCGGTAGTCCTCTGGCTCGGGACCGATGACGTTGACGTGCAGGTTCCCGTCACCGACGTGCCCGAACATGATGACCCGTGCGCCGGTCTGACCACCCAATGCGGCTGACACTTCGGACCGGACCGCACCGGCGAACTCCGCGAGGAGGTTCATGGGCAGTGTCAGGTCGAGCTTGTGGGGCACCCCCACGGTCGCTATCGCTTCGGTGTGACGCTCACGGTACGCCCATAGCCGCGCGCGGCCTGCCACCTCGTCGCCGACCGCGACTTCCGTGACCCCCGGGGCGTCCTCGATGGCTTCGGCCAGCATGCCTGTCGGGTCCTGGCCCCCGGAGGCCTCCACGAGGAGCCACGCATCGGCACCTGGGTCTGGTGGCGCGGGCAGTCCCGTCGCCTCTCGGACGAGCGTCATTCCCTCCGCGAGGACGAGCTCCAGCGCGTCGATGCCGTCCACACGCCGCCGCAACCGAGTTGCCAAGGCGACCGCCACCTCCGAGACGGAGCGCACGACGACGTCCGGGTCTGGCGACGAGTGCCCGACCCCGCGTAGGCCGATCAGCGCGGCGACGCGGAACGGCGGAACCGGGACAAGATGGATCGCGACCTTTGTGACCACGCCGAGAGTGCCTTCGCTCCCGGCGATGATCTGGGCCAGGTCGTATCCGATGTTGTCCTTCACGAGGCCCGAGAGGCGGCTCGCCACGGTGCCGTCCGCGAGCACGACCTCGAGCCCGCCGAGTCGGGCGCGCATCGGGCCGTGCCGGATGACGTGGACGCCGCCGGCGTTGGTGGCGACCATGCCGCCAAGCGTCGCCGAGTCGCGCGCCGCGATGTCGATGCCCAGCTCGGCTTGCACTCGAGCCGCCGCCGCCTGAGCGGCGGCGAGAGTCGTGCCTGCCTCTGCCACCAGGAGTCCTTCGTCGGGATCGCAGGCGATGACGCGGCTGAGACGGTTGACACTCAGCACCACCTCGCCGTTGCGTGGCACCGAGCCGCCCACGAGTCCTGTGTTACCGCCCTGGGGAACCACGGCGACGTGGAACTGGTTGCACGCGGCGAGCACCTTGGCGACCTCTGTGGTGTTCGCGGGCCGGACCACGACGAGGGCCGGGCCCCCGAAGCGCCTGGTCCAGTCGCGCTCGTAGGAGGCCTTGAGGTCAGGATCGCTGAGACAGTGGTCGGGTCCCACGGCTTGGCGGATGGCGGGCAGGAAGCCTTCCGGCACCTGGCAGAGGTCGGCCATGAACGGATCTTCTCACGGTCGGACAGTCCTGTCGGGTTAGCTTGTCGACCGTGGGCCGCGACCGGACAGGCGTGAAGGTCTTCCGAGGCCACCAGGCATGAGCACGCCGCCGGGGGGCGCAGACTCCCGCGGTTCTGCACCCGAGCCGCCCGCGACGCTCGGCGAGGTGGCGAGGTCTTATCTCCGTCTTGGCGCAACGGCTTTCGGCGGCCCGGCGGCCCACGTCGCGATGATGCGCTCCGAGCTCGTCATTCGCAGGGGCTGGGTGACCGAGCAGGACCTGGTCGACTTCATCGGCGGGGCGAGCCTGCTCCCAGGACCGACCTCGACCGAGGTAGCCCTCATGCTGGCCCGCCGGCGTAGGGGCTGGGCAGGGCTCGTCGTCGGCGGCATCTGTTTCATCCTCCCGTCCATGGTGCTTGTGCTGGCTCTTTCCTGGGCTTACGTCCGTTACGGGACCACGGACGCCGGCACAGGCGTGTTGTTCGGCATCAAGCCCGTGGTGGTCGCGATCATCGCCAGCGCGATGGTCGGCTTGGCCAGGACCGCCGTCAAACGTCTGCTTCTCGCCGTGGTCGCCGTCGCGGGCCTTGTCGCGTATTTCCTCGGCGTGAGCCCCCTTGTGATCCTTCTCGGCGCGGCGGTCGTCGTCGCCCTTGCCGAGAACCCACCTAGGCCGGCGCGCGCCATGCCGGTCGGCCCGGCTTCGGTCGTCCCGATGCTCACGACGAGGCTGCGTATCGCAGGTCATGTCGGCTCGCCTGTACCGCGTTTCGCGCGGGCATCGCTCGGAGCGGTGTTCCTCGAGTTCCTGAAGCTCGGCTCGATCGTCTTCGGGTCCGGTTACGTCCTCGTCTCGTACCTCCACAGCGATCTCGTGGTGGGCAACCACTGGCTGACACAGTCCCAGCTGTTGGCGACCGTGGCGATTGGTCAGGTGACGCCGGGACCGGTCTTCACCACGGCGACCTCGATCGGCTACGTGGTCGGGGGGCTACCCGGTGCGCTGCTCGCCACGCTCGCCATCTTCCTTCCGTCGTTCGTGCTCGTCGCCGCCGTGATGCCGTTGCTGCGTCGCGCGAGGCGATCGCCGTGGAGCGCGTCGGCTCTCGACGGGGTCAATGTTGCCGCGATCGCCCTCATGACCGGTGTCACCGTGCAGCTCGGCCGGGCCAGCCTGGTCGACTGGGTAACCGCGCTCACCGGCCTGTGCAGCCTGGGACTGATTCTGCGGTGGCGCGTCAACGCGACTTGGCTCGTTCTCGGGGGCGCCGGGATCGGTCTGTTGCACGCGTTCGCGTGAGGGTCCTGCCGGCGGCCAGGTCGATCGCGCGCGAGTCCGCGGTTACTCGGTTGTCTTTGTGAGCGGCGTCCGGACCGATTCGAGCAACTCGCGATCGTGTGAGTAGCTGAGCAGCCCGACTGCATCTGCAAGCGACGGCCAGAGAAGCTCGTCCACCTCCGAAGTGGACTGGAAGGCGCCGTCGACAGGCTGCATCAGCCAGTACGAGACCACTTTCAGTCGGCCTCGGCGGTCGGTGTACTCGACCTGGCCGACGAACCTGCCGAGGTGGCAGCTGTAACCGGTCTCCTCGCGAACCTCGCGGAGGGCGCAATCGGTCGCGCTCTCGTCGACCTCGAGCTTGCCCTTGGGGAACGTCCAGTCGAGATGCTCGGGGCGGTGAACGACGGCGACCTCCCACCCGCCGGAGTCCGCCGCGCGGAGGACGATTCCTCCCGCGGCGTGCACGACCTCGCGACCGTCGATCGGAGCCAGTGGAGAGTCGCTCATGTCCCGACCGTAACCGATGAAGCTGGTGACGGAGCTGATCGAATGCCATTAGCTTGTACTCCATGTCCGCACCGGGGGAGTCTCGAACGGACATAGAGGTCGAGTGGCAGCTCGACGCGCTCGACCTGCGGCCGGTCGAGCGTTGGCTGGCACTGAGGACAGGTCCCAACGCGGTCGACGCGTCGGTGCCCGGGCTCGGCATCGTCCCTGCCGCCCACAAAAGGCTCGTCGACGTCTACGTGGACACTGAGGACTGGAGGATGGGCCGCGCGGGTTACGTCCTTCGCGTGCGGAGGCGCGCCGGGCGCCTGGAGACGACGCTCAAGGACCTCTCGACCGCCACCAAGGGCCTGCGTCGCCGTCTCGAGGTGACTCAGCCGCTGCCCGCGTCCGGCCTGTCCGGTCTGGACCGCACCGGTGAGGTCGGATGGCGGGTGGACGCGCTAGCGGGAGCCCGCATGCTCAACCAGGTGCTGGAGGTTCGGACACGGCGCCGGCCCTTCGATCTCGCGGTACACGGCGAGAAGGTCGGCGAGCTCGCGCTGGACGACACCGTCATCGCGATCGGGCACGAACGGCGACGGCTCCGCTTGACTCGTGTCGAAGTCGAGGTGCAGCCTGCCTGGGTCGACGCGATGCAACCTTTCGTGGAGCGGTTGCGACGCGAGTGCGGCCTTCAGCCGGCGACCCTGTCCAAGTTCGAAGCCGGCCTTATGGCAGCGGGGATAAGCATCCCGGGGCCCCCTGACCTCGGGCCCATCGCGGTGTCCCCGGACTCGACGCTCGGCGAGCTCGCCTACCGGGTGCTCCGCAGGGAGGCCGCGGCGATGCTCGCGCACGTGCCTGGGACACGCCTCGGAGAGGACATCGAGTCGCTCCACCAGATGCGTGTCGCGACAAGGCGGATGCGCGCCGGCATCGAGATGTTCGCCGGCGTGCTTCCCGTGAGGGCGGTGCGGCTGCGAGCCGAGCTCGGTTGGCTGGCCGCCCTGCTCGGTGAGGTGCGGGACCTCGACATCCAGCTGGGCCGTTTCGACGACTGGACCGAGGAGATGCCCGGAGACCATCGCGAGGCCCTCGACGAGCTGGCCGACCTCCTTGCGGGTCACCGCCTGCAAGCGAGGCGGGCGCTGCTTGAGGGTCTGGACTCACGCCGCTACGAGAGGCTCGTGTCGGGCCTGGTGGCAATGCTCGCGCAGGGTCCCTCCGTCCGCTCGGCGGCATGCCGCGCGCCGGCGGTGACGACGATGCCGACACTGATCGGTGAGCGCCATCGGGCCGCCAGGAAGGCTGCGAGCCGGGCCAAACGCACGGGTTTGGCAACCGACTATCACCGGCTGCGTATCCGTTGTAAGAGGCTCCGCTACTCACTGGAGTTCGCCTCGGGCCTCTACGACGGTGAGTTGAAGGGCTTCGTTCGTCAGATGACGCGCCTCCAGGACGCCCTCGGCTCCATGCAGGACGCCTCGGTCGCCTCCGCGCGACTGCAGGTGATCGCCCTGACCGAGGAAGGCGCCTCGCTCTCGCGGGTCGCCATCTTCGCCATGGGCGGTGTCGCCAGGCAGTACCGCATCGAGGCCGAGCATCTCCTTTCTGGCATGCCAGAGCTGGTCAAGCTGCTCGAGGGCAAGGAATGGAACCGTGTCAAGTCGTTGATGGAACAGCGCCGGAAGGCCGCGGCGCCCCAGGTTCGCCCGCCGGCGGTCGCGGGTGCCGCCCAGCGGATCGAGGTAGCGGGTCGCGCGCGTCCAGCACTTCAGGCGCTGGCCCCCGGCTTCCTGGCCACCTCAGTCCCGGGGGTTCCGACTCAGCCGCCGCCCGGGGCTGAGGAGACCATGGAAACACCGGAGCTCGGGACCGAGAGCGAGTCGAGCTCGGTGACGGCGGGCGACCCGGCGCCGACCGGAGACGTGGAGGCAGCGCCGCTGGCCAGGCAGGGCGCGGGAAACGACTCGACGATCACGCCGTTCCGCCGTCAAGTTGCTCCCAGCTGAGGTCATTGGGATAGACGCGCCCGGCTACCCGGCCGGGCTGCGTTCGATTCCCTCCCCGCCGAAGACGCTGTGGGTGTGCGGCGTGCTGCCGCCCGTTGAAGCTGTGGCGATCGTGGGCACGCGCCGCCCGACGGGCTTTGGGCGGAGCATGGCGAACCTGGCTGCCAGAACCGCGGTCGACGCTGGCCTCGCCGTCGTCTCCGGGCTCGCTGCCGGTGTCGACACGGTCGCCCATGAGAGCGCGCTGGCGGCGGGCGCGGCGACCTGGGCGGTGCTCGGCTCGGGAGTGGACGTCCCGACGCCGCTCTCGAACTCGGTCCTCGCCGAGGAGATCGTCGCCTCCGGCGGGGGCCTGATATCAGAGTTGCCGCCGGGAACACCTGTTGCTCGCCGGCATCTCGTGGCCCGTGACCGCCTCCAGTCAGGACTCTGCCTCGCGGTGGTGATCTGCCAGTGCGAGACGTCCTCGGGAACGATGCACACGGCCCGTTTCGCTGTGATGCAAGGGCGACCCCTTGTCGTCGCGCGCCCTCGAGGACGCGACGCGGCAGTCAACGCCTGCGGCGGCAACGTGGCTCTCGCCGATCCGAGGGGTTGCGACCCGGCGCTGCTCTCGGCCACGGGCGAGGTGGCGGAGCTGATCCGGGCGCGACGGCCTGTGGCGGACGTGGTGATCGATGACCGGGAGGAGCTCGCCGAGTTCTTCATGCGACTCCTCAGGTCTTAGCTCGCCGGAGTTCGGCGGTCAGGCGACGCCAGACCTCACCGCCGGCGTTCGAGGATCCCGCGGACGTACGCGGCCTGCCCGGCGTGTTGCAGATCGTCGGCGATCACGCTTATGAGCCTGACACCGAGGGTGACGGGTGGATCCCATCGCTCGTCCACGACTCGGTCGAGGTCCGCGTCGGACACCTGCTCCACGAACCGGAGTGTGTTCTGGTAGACGGCTTCGTGATAGGCGCGCAGGAGATCCCCGTCGGCGGTGACGACGCCGACCTGCTCGGAGTCATGGCCGTAGCCGATGTCGGAGTCATCCAGCGGCAGGGCAAAGCGCTCCGCCCAGCCGGAGGCGGTCCAGGCCTGCTCGGTTCCGGCGACGTGGGCGACGTGGTCGTCCTGGACCCGTGTCAAGTGCCAGACGAGCCAGGCGATCGAATTCGCCTCGCCGTCGAGCCGTGAGGTCAGCTCGGCCGTCGTCAGGCCGTCCAGCACTTCTCCGACGATCTCGTTAATCCGCCCGAAACTGTCGCTCAGCAGGTTTGCGCTTGTCATCCCGGTCCTTCCTCTTGCCATCGAGCCGCGACGGCGTTTGACGGTAGCAGAGGACCTGGCGTCTTTCGATGGGGTTGAGGGGCAAGCGGCCGACAATCCGTGGCGGCACCAGGTGGGTTGTTTCGTCCGGCAGCTACTGCGCCCTCAGCGGTGGTGCGGGCCGGAGACCTGATGACACGGTCGCCGGGATTATCGCGAGCAGGTTTCCGGTCGCGATCGATCCGACCACGACGGCCGCCACTTGCCAACCCGGGATCACGATGTCGGGGATGACGCCGAAGTCCGAAGCTGTGAGATCCCAGGCCAAGCGGCCGGCAGCAATGCCAAGCGGGACCCCGATGACGAGAGAGACCATTATCACCGCGGTGACCTGCCAGAGCACGACCGCGCGTGCCTGACGTCCAAGGAGCCCGAGCGTCTTGAGTATCCCCGTGTCGCGCCGCCGGCGCGTCACGCTCACGATCAAGAAGTGCAGGACCGACGCCGCCCCGAACAGGGCAACGGCGAGGCCGAGGGCAAGCGGGAGGTCGGAGGACTGGCCGAAGTTCACCAGCGACGTCGGCACTATTGGGAGAGCTGCCCCGTTGCCGTACGCGGTCTCGATGCTCTCCAGAGTGGCGACACCGCCTGGGCCCGGCCTCACGTTCAAGACAGCACCGTCGAGGATGCAGATGGCCCTGGTGTCTCGAGGGGTACAGCCGGAGAGGCGATCGTAGGAGGCAAGGGTCATGTCGGCGCCGGTCCCGAGCCCGCCCTGGGCCCCGAAAACCGGAAAGGCTGCCGTCCCGACGACCGTGAACGGCATCGTCCGGCGGCCGATGTTCACCTTGACGCGCTCACCGACATGAGCGCCCACCTGACGCAGGGTCGTCTCGCCGAGCACGATCTGGTCGGGGCCGTCCACTGCGTGGCCCGAGACCACCGGCGGAGTGAGCAGTGGCCCTTTGTCGGATACCTCTGCGATCGTGTCGATCACCCTGCCCTGGATTCGTACCGTGTCCTCGACCCCGGAGCTGAGCTGGGAGATGGCCGAGTAGCGGAGAAGAGCAGGCACGATCGTCGTGATCGTGCCGCCCGGGTTGTCTATCTGGAGATCGAAGGTGCCGCCGTACAACCGGGGTGAATCGAGGAGGTGACCGAGGCTTGCGCCGAACACCGAAGTCGCGGTCAAGGCGAACACGGCAAGGGCGGCGCCGGAGAATGCGGCAAACGTGGGCACTGCCGTTTGGCGCCGCCCGCGCTCGAAAGCGAGACGTGTACCCACCACGGCGCTGACCGGAGCGCCGCCGCGTGCGAGCCACCCTGCCACCAGTGACGGTCGCCGCGCTCCAAGCCCACCACCGTCGTCGCTCAGTACTCTCCGCCGACTCGCCTCCAGCCGGGCGGGGATCGCTCCTACGACCGCGGCCACGACGAAGACCGCCAGGGCGCCGAGCAAGAGCGCGACCGGGTCGAAGGCGAAACCCGGACGCGGCTCCGCGACGGCGGCCTCGCCAATAGGGGCCAAGGGGCTGAGTGCGTACGCGACTGCGATAGCACCGAGCCCGCCCACCAGCGCCATGGCGAGCACGGTCAGTAGGCCGAGCCGGAACAGGTCCCGGGAGCCCATGCCGATGGTCCTCATCACCGGGTACTCGACGGCGTCGACAGCGGCCTGGCGCGCGAGGAGCTGGGCGATCACGACGAGTCCGACCAATCCCGCTATGGCTGCAAGGATCCACCAGGCCACTGCCTGGAGACGGATCGAACGCTCGATGACGGCGTAGCTGCCGTCGACGTCGCTGACGTAGAGGTCCGCCCCGCCATGAAGATGGGCGACTGCCGAGTCAAAGGACGCGACATCACCGGCACCGTCACGCAAATGCACTGCATAGGCGTATGCGACGGCCGAGGTGCTAACCACCTCGCGCAACAGAGCGGGCGTCACATAGAGCGTCGCGGACGGCGAGCCTCCGGAGGGAAAGTCGGCCGGCGAGGCCACGATCCCCACGACTCGCACAGCCGCGGCTGCTCCCTCCGGAACCGGAATGGGCCCGAAGGCATCGAAGAGCTCACCGGCCTGTTCCGGCTTATAGAACCTGAGGTGCACGACTGAGCCGAGGTGCACTCCGTTCGGTGGTCTGTACGACAGCACTGCCTGGTCCGCGGCAGCCGGGTTCGGCCAGCGCCCTTGGAGGAGCCGTTGGCGCTCGACGGTCGTGCCGAACGATGGGCTGGCTGCCGCGGAAAGTTGCCAAGAAGAGGGGAGTGCGTGGCCGTCAAGTGCAAGCTCGGCCTGGGGGAACGCTACGAGACCGGATTGCGCCACTTCGGGCAGGTGAACCACAGCGGCCGGAGGGATACTGAAGCCGCCGGCGCTGTAGACGAGCGCGTCGGCGCCGTTGGTCGCTGCCAGCATGCAGGCGAACGCGGTTGTGGTGCGCCGCCCGGCCGCCACCAGGCCCAGAACGATCCCGCCGATGACGGCGATGAGGAGCGCCATGGTGAGCCAGGAACGCCACCGGAGGCGCAGCCTGGCCCGAAAGGCGAGCGTCACCGCTCCCATGATCGTCCACGCTTCAAGTCGGTGAGCACGGCACGAGCCGCTCCGACCCCGCACATGCCGTGCACGCCGCCACCAGGCGGAGTGGAAGCTGAGCAGAGGTAGATTCCCTGCGCGCCGGTCCTGTACGGGTTCCAACGCAGCATCGGCCGAAAGACCGTCTGACGTAGCGTGCCTGCGCCGCCGCTTATGTCGCCCCCGACGTAGTTGGGGTTGTGGGCCTCGGTGTCCACGGCGGTCATGGTCGAGCGGGCAATCACGAGGTCCCGGAAACCCGGCGCGAACCGCTCGATCTGAACCTCGATGCGCTCTGTCATGTCGACGGTCGAGCCCCGCGGGACGTGGCAGTATGCCCACAGCGTCTGCCGGGCGGCCGGCGCCCGGGTCGGGTCCGCGACACCCGGCTGAACGACGAGGCAGTACGGGTGAACGGCGTGGCGGCCGGCAGCGACGTCGGCCTCGCTCCTCGCCACCTCGTCGAAGCTGCCCCCGACGTGCACGGTCCCGGCCCGTCGACACACCGGTGCCGACCAAGGCACGGGGCCGGACAGTGCCCAGTCGACCTTGCAGATGCCGGGACCGTGGCGGAACCGGCGTGCCGCGTTGCGATAACGCTCTGGGAGCCGCTGGCCGGCGACGGCGACAAGCGTCTCGAGTGAGGTGTCGAACAATACCGCCCGGGCAGCCGGGAGCTCGACGAGGTCTTTCACCCAGTACCCGGTGTGGACGGTGCCTCCGGTACCGATGAACTCGTTCAAGAGTGCGTCGACGAGCCGAACGCTCCCTCCTTTCACGAGCGGCCACCCTCCGGCGTGAGCGGTGAGAGTGAGGAAGATCCCGAAGGCGGCGGTGAGCGGGGCGTCGAGAGGCAACATGGAGTGCGCCCCGACCCCGGCCAGGAGGCCCTTGGCTTCGTCGGTCGAGAACCTCCGCACGAGGTGGGCGACCGACGGCATTCCGGCCATTGCGAAGCGGGCCATGGGGACCGGGTCACGCGGGGGGGATCGAAGGGGTGCGAGCACTGCCGGGATGATCGACGCGGCCGCCTCGACCAGCGGCCCGAACAGGCGGGCGTACTCGACACCGTCTCGGCCGAGGGCGGCAGCGGTGTCGCCGACGCTGGCGAAGACCGCCCCGGCGCGGTCTTGATCGAGCGGGTGGGCGAAGCACACCTCGGGCCTGCAGAGCTCCACGCCGAGCCGCTCGAGATCAAGGTCGAGGAAGAACGGCGACAATGGAGCCATCGACTGTACGGTCGAGCAGACGTCGTGGCGGAACCCCGGGAGCGTGAGCTCCTCGGTTCGGCAGCCTCCACCTGGAGTGGTCGCCCCTTCGAACACCTCCACACGCAAGCCGGCGCGCGCCAGCACGATCGCGGCGGCCAAACCGTTGGGGCCGGATCCGACGATGAGGGCGTCGGGCGTGCCCGGGCGTGGCGAGCTCACAAGTCGAGCACCAATGATTCTGCAGCGACGACGACCCGCGGCTCGGCGTCGAAAAGCTTGGGCAGCTCGTCGAGGGCCTTGTCGGTGCGGTCCGGCTGGTGGTGGAACAAGACGACGCGCCGTGCGCCAGCGCGCAGCCCGAGCTCGACGGCGTATTCGGCCGCGGCATGGCCCAAGAACGCAGCGCTCCCCAGCTCGTTGGCCATCAGCTGGGCGTCGTGGACGAGGGCGTCCGCTCCGTTCGCGAGCTCCAGAGCCCGGGAGTGATACTCGCCCCAGCCGTCGGGCCCGGGGCCGAGCGCGGTGGGGCAGTGGTCGGGCATGTAGGTGAGAACCGACTTCCCGTCGCTGACCCGGTAGCCGTAGGTGCGTCCTCCCTTGTGGGGGATCTCGAGGGCCCGGACGCTGAAGCCCTCAGCTTCGATGACCCCAGGGGGCAGGCTGAAGAAGCTCCAGTTGCCGCGCAGGCCCTCAGGACCGATAGGGAAGTGCGGCGGCGACATCCCCCGGGCCAGCACTTCGGCTGCACCCGCACCGTCGGGCTGCTCGGGCAGGTACAAAGTGACGCGCGAGTCCTCTCGGTCTCCCGCGGTGAAGAACGGCAGGCCGTGGACGTGATCCCAGTGCAGATGACTGAGGACGACCGTGCCGTGGAATGCCGTGCCGCCCAACAGCGTGGCGAAGCGCCTGATACCGGTGCCGGCGTCGAGGACGAGGGTCGGCGACGGGTCGCCGTCGTGGGCGAGGGCGACACACGAGGTGTACCCGCCGTAGCGGACGAAGTCCTCACCCGGCGCAGGAGTCGAGCCCCTGACACCCAAGAAATGGGCTCGCACCCGATCAGTCCGCTCCCTTGTGCTCGCGGCGGTGCCCGGTGGACAGCTCTTCGAGCGCCGAGCGGTCCAGTGCCTCCGCTGGGACCGAGGCCACCCGACAGGCGGTCACCGCGACGAGCGAGGAAGTGCGGGCGCCTGCCTCCAAGTGTGCGCGCTCACCCAAGAGCGCACCCGGGCCGTACTCGGCCAGGCGCTTGCCGTCAACCTCGACGCGCAGCACGCCGTCGAGGACCAGGAACACCTCGGAGCCCTTGTCACCCTGGCTTACGAGGTACGTGCCCGCCTTCACCTTCCTGATCTTAGGTTTGGCCGACCCCTGCATCAGCTGCCCGGACAGCGAGCGCTCGAGGGCCGACTCCACGACGGTGACGAGGGCCTCGGACTCCTGATCGCCCCAAGGGGTGTGGGTGCCGAATGACTTGCGGTACCAGTCCTTGAAGTCGATGAGGCCCGACTTGGCCTCGAGACGGCCTTCGTGGTCGTAGACCCAGTGGCGCGGGAACCTGCTGGCCCCCACGAGCGCCCCCTCGGCCCGACCGTCGGCGTACAAGGTGAGCGAGAGCGTCGTCCAGGCCAGTGGAGCCTGCCACTGGACGAACGGCGCGCGCCGTACCCGGCGCGGGGCGGGCATCCCGGTACGGCCGCCGGCGGTCTGAGTGAAGCGTCTCCAGCCGTCGCCGCGCTCGGGCTTGCGCTGGATGTCGGGGAGCGCGACCGCCTGGAAGACGTGGCTCAGGCCACCGATGCGCACCGTGGTGCTACCGATCTGGCCACCGCCGCAGTAGCCGGCGTTGGTGATCCTGCCCGCCCTGTCGACCTCCACCCAGGCCGCCAGGTGGTTGGCGAAGCGGAAGCGGTCGGCTCGCCTCAGCTCGTCGAGGTCACCGAGGACGTCGGGTGGCGGCTGGTCGTAGTGGGCCACTCCGGCGTCGAAGGGCAAGCGGGTACCACCGACGACGGCTTCGGAGGGGATCCATGACAACGAGGTGACGGAGCTCTCGGATCGCATGCGGCCATGATCTTCCGCTCGCGGAGCAGGGAGAAGGGTGTTGCCCAGACGCCGGAGGTGGTCCTAACACCCCCCGGCGTCCGGTGGTCTCCCCCCTGGTGAGCGGTGTGCTCGTGTGCGACAACTTCGAGTGACATGAGCGGCGCGGGCGATACCCCTGTGAGGACGATCAACGTCTTTCTGGCTGACGACAACCTCATCGTGCGCGAAGGGGTGCGCGCCCTGATCGAGCGGCACCCGGACCTTTCCGTGGTCGGGGTGGCCGCCGACTTCGACGGGACCGTCTCGGGAGCGACCGCCGCCGAACCCCACGTGCTTGTGACCGACATCCGCATGCCGCCGTCGTTCCATCGCGAAGGCATCGACGCAGCCAAGGAGGTGCGCAAGCGGCATCCCGGCACCGGCGTCGTGATCCTGTCGCAATACGACGACCCGGAGTACGCGGTCTCCTTGCTTGCCGAAGGCTCCGCCGGTTACGGATACCTGCTGAAGGACCACATTGCGGAGGGCAACCAACTTGTCGAGGCCATCCGTGCTGTGGCGACGGGAGGGACAGCGCTCGACCCGGCCATTGTCGAAGCTCTCGTGCGTCCAGTCACCTCGAGCGGCGAGCTCGACCAGTCCGAGGAGTCACTGCTCGCGCTCGTGGCCGAGGGAAAGCCCATCAAGGCGATCGCGGCCGCCCGCGGGCTCCCGCCTCAGGCAGTGGACGCTGCGGTGGAGGCGGTCTTCTTGAAGCTGGCCCAGGGAGTGAGCGCGGGCAATCAGGGGGCACTTCAGCGCCTCCGGCTCCTGCACCAGGCCATCGTCGACCGGGAGGAGCAGGGCGAGACGCTCTCACGCCTCTTGCCTGGGGGGCTAGCCGAGAAGCTGCGCTCGGAAGGCCGGCGCATCGGCGAGACCGAGCGAGTGGAGGTGACAGTGGTCATGAGCGACATCCGCTCGTACTCGACGATCGCCGAGCATGCCGACCCGAGCCAGCTGGCCGGCCAGCTGAACACGCATCGTGCCGCGATGAACAAGGCCATCCTGGGCGAAGGCGGCACGGTGATGCAGTTCGTCGGCGACGCGGTGATGGCCGTCTTCGGCGCGCCGGTTTCCCAGAGCGACCACGCGGACCGTGCGGTCGCTGCCGCGATGGCCATGCATGCCGGTCAGGCCGAGATCAACGAGCGCTGGCTCACAGAGGACCTGCCCCCGTTCGGGCTCGGCCTCGGGCTGTCGACCGGTGAAGCGGCCGCGGCTCTGCTGGGCTCGGAAGAGCGCCTTGAGTACACACTCGTGGGCGACACCGTTAACCTCTCCCAGCGCCTGCAGCAGCTGGCCGCGGCCGGCGAGACGGTGCTCTCGGAAGCGACGGTCCGCGCCCTCACTTGCGAGGTCGCCACCGTTGCTCTCGGAGAGCAGCTGGTCAAGGGACGCGATACGCCGGTTGCGGCTTACAAGATCCTGTCACCGGGCCAGTCGTCATCCGGCGGCGACGCGGCAACGGCCATCTCTCAACCGCCGGCCGAGACAAGAGGGGGATCAACATGACCGACACCGCAACGCTCGACGGTGTGACGAGACAGGACAAGAGCACGCCGGCTCTCGAGGTGCACGGCTTGCGCAAGACCTTCGAGGCCGAGAACGCTCCGGTACGTGCGCTCAGGGGTGTGGACCTCACTGTCGAGCACGGCACGTTTCTCGCCCTGATGGGCCCCTCGGGTTGTGGAAAGTCGACGCTCTTGAACCTTGTGGCCGGCCTGGACGTGCCGGACGAGGGGACCATCAAGGTCGCCGGCGAGGAGGTCACCGGGAGCACCGAGGACGAGCTGGCGCGTATGCGGCGGCGTCATATCGGCATCGTCTTCCAATTCTTCAACCTGCTCGAGGGCATGACCGTGCTGGAGAACGTGGCCCTGCCGGCCATCATCGCGGGCCGCAAACGCAAAGCGGCCGAGACGCGGGCGCGCGACCTGCTCGACCTGCTCGGCATCGGCGACAAGGTCTCCGCGATGCCTGGGGTGCTGTCGGGTGGGCAGCGTCAACGTCTGGCCATCGCGAGGGCACTTGCCAACGAGCCCACGCTGTTGCTGGCCGACGAGCCGACCGGCGCGCTCGACTCTGCAGGGGGCCAGGAAGTCATCGAACTGCTGAGCCGGCTGCATTCGGGGGGTCAGACCATCGTCCTTGTCACCCATGACCCGGATGTCGCCGCCGCCGCCGACACGGTGCTCAGGATGCGCGACGGGCGGATCCTCGGCAAGGACTCCGACGTGAGCAAAGCCATGGCCGAAACCGTGACTGCGATCGGGACGCTCTGACGATGCGAGGACGGAGGTGACGGTGGGGTCGGTTGCCGGCGCCGCTGACGCGGGCACCGGCGCGGACGCCACTCCGCTCGAGCACGCACAGCTCCGCCTCCTGCTCCCGGGAGCGGCCGCGTTCGTCGCCACCATCGCGCTGGTGGTCGTCTCGGTGGTGGCCTCGCCGCACGTGGGCCACCGGACCCTCCCAGTGGTGATCGGGATTGCAATCGTCTTCACTGCGGCAGCGGGGCTGACGACGTTGAGCCGCGTGCCCAGGCTCGGCTGGCTTGTGACCCTCGGCGCACTGGTCGCCGCCGTGTCTGCGGCGGCGTCGCGACTCGCCCTCACTCACGCCAACCGCGTCCACAGCGCGCCTCACGTGGTGGCTACGGTCGCGGCGCTCGCTGCCATGGCCGTCTCGGTTCACGGCCTGTTGTCCTTGCCCGACGGTGTACTCGGGCGCCGGTCGCGCCAGGTCGGCGCCGGGCTTTGGTATGCGGCGGCCCTGCTCGTTGCGATCACGCTCACGACCACCGCCCATGTGCTGGCGCCGTGGCCTGCCGCATTCGGATGGCTGCTGGCCATCTGTTCCACGCTCCCGACAGTGCATGCGCGCTATCTCGACGCGCCGGCCGCGGGCCGCCAGCGGATGCAGTGGATCGCCGTCGGGGCCGTGTTGGGGAGCGAGGTCATCCTCATCGCGGTGACGCTCAACCTGCTTGTGGCATGGCCCGCCCAGATCGCGGTGCCCGCCGCCGCCGCGACCGTGCTGGCGGCATTGGGCCTGCTGTGCGCGGGGAGCCCACGTCTGGCCCCCCACGCCGACCGCCTGCTAGTGAATCTGCTGTCGATTCTGGGCTTCACCGTCGTGGTGGCCGCCATCTACCTCATCGTGGTCCGCGGCCTCGGCAAGACACCGACGGGAACGACCGACCGCGAGGTGCTCGGCCTGTCGATCGTCGCCGCCGCCATCGCCGCGATCGGGTACATTCCCGCCCGCGATCGATTCGCGCGTATGGCGACCGGCTTCGTCTACGGAGCGCGCGAAGCCCCCGACGAGGTGGTGCGAACGTTCGGGAGCCGCCTCACGCGGGCCATACCGATGGACGAGCTGCTGTTGCAGCTGGCCGAGTCACTTCGCAAGACGCTCGCGCTCCGGTCTGCGGAGATCTACACCGGCACAGGAGAGGTCCTCGAGCTCGCCGTGTCAGTCCCCGACATGGGGGAGCGCTCGATCGTCGTGTCGGCGCGCGAGCGACCGGTGATCACGCACGCCGGCGTGTCGGGCAACGCTTGGGCGTCGGTCTGGATGCCCGCTCTGTTGAACGGCCGACCGGCTGGACCGATCCGGGTGGCCCCCATTTGCCACGCCGGCGAGCTTCTCGGGACGATCGTGGTGGCGCGCTCGGAGGGCGCAGCCGCCTTCACCGAAGAGGACGATCGCGTTCTGACCGATCTTGCCCGTCAGGTCGGACTGGCCTTTCACAACGCCCAGCTGGACACTGCCCTGCAGACTTCGCTCGATGAGCTCCGGCGTCAGGCCGACGAGCTGCGCGCGTCGAGAGCTCGGATCGTGGCCAGTGGCGACGCGGAGCGCCGTCGTGTCGAGCGGAACCTGCACGATGGCGCCCAGCAGCACCTGGTGGCCCTCGCGGTCAACCTGCGCCTGGCGAAGGACGTCGTCTTGGAGGACCCGGAGGCTGCGGTCGAGATGCTCGAAGAGCTGGGAACCGCAGTGCAGGACACGATCCAGGAGCTGCGCGAGCTGGCGCACGGGATATACCCACCGCTCCTGGTCGACAGCGGCCTCGCAGGGGCGCTGCGCCCTGTGGTCAACCGGAGCCCGCTCGACATCGAGCTCTCGACCGAAGGGATCGGCCGCTACGCCGGCGACGTCGAGGCTGCTCTCTATTTCTGCTGTCTCGAAGCGCTGCAGAACGCGGGCAAGTACGCGCCGGACGCGCACGTCATGGTACGGATCTGGGAAGAGTCGGGGGGACTGCTGTTCGCGGTCACCGACGACGGACCGGGCTTCGACGTGCGCCTGGCCCAGCGCGGGCACGGGTTCACAAACATGATGGACCGCCTGGGCGCCATCGGCGGTTCGGTGCGCTGGGAGTCAGAGCCCGGCCACGGCACGGCGATCCGGGGCTCGGTGCCGCTCGGCTGAGAGCAGCCTCAGCTGGCGAAGCCGTCCGAGTCGCGTTCCTCCCAGAGCCGGCGGAGGGTCTTCGGGCTGAACTGCTCCTTGTGCATGTAGGCCCGGGCGCCGCTGGTCCTGGCGTCCTCCGGCAGGTCGTTCACGTCGTAGGTCGAGCACAGGAACACCACCGTGCCAGGGTGGCCGGCCACTATCCGCCTGGTTGCCTCCAAGCCCCCCATCTCGGGCATGTTTATGTCCATCAACACGAGGTCGGGGTGAAGCGAATCGGCAAGCGAGATCGCCTCGAGACCATTGGCCGCCTCACCGACAAGCTCGAAACCGTCGGTGCGGCGCAGCACGGCGCGCGCGGCGAGTCGAAACGGCGCCTGGTCGTCGACGACGATGACGGAGAGGGGGGAATCCATCAGCTCTCCATTCTCCCATGGGCGCCATGTGGAGACCCGGTGGGTGCCACCCGAAGTTCAGGTGTAGCTAGCCTCCCGATTGCGCGCTCAAATAGACGAGCACCGCCTTGACGCGACGGTTGACGTCACGCTCCTCGGAAAGCCCGAGCTTGGAGAAGATCGCGTTCGAATGCTTCTCGACCGCCCGCTCCGATACGCCCAGGCTGTCGGCGATCGCCCCGTTGGACTTGCCCTGTGCCATCTCCGCGAGGATCTCGGACTCCCTCGGGGTGAGCCATTCGAGATCGGACTTGCGCCGGCTCGCCCTGGCCCTGACCAATTCGTCCACGACGAGAGGGTCGATGACAGAACCACCGCCTGCCACGACCCTGATGGCCTGCGCCAGCTCGTTGGCCCCTGCGACCCGCTCCTTCAAGAGGTATCCACGGCTTGCCGAGCCTTCCTGCAGGAGGGCCAGCGCGTAGGCCGGAGCCGTGTACTGGCTGAGAACGACGACTCCGACGGTTGGCTGGTTCTCGCGTAGCCATGCGGCGGCCTGTATGCCTTCGTCCGTGCCGGTCGGCGGCATCCGGATGTCGGTGACCAGGACCTCGGGCTCGCGCTCGGCGACGAGCTTCAGCAGCTGGGGGAGATCGGAAGCGACGCCGACCAGCTCGAGGTCTTCCTGGGCATCAATCAGTCGCGAGATTCCCTCACGCAACAGCGCGTTGTCCTCCGCGAGGACGACCCGGATCACGGCCATCGAAACCGGAGCCTAACTGGTGGCCGTCGTCGCTAGGAGAGATGCCCGCGGGTGAGCAGACCACGAGGTTTGCCGGCGGGCCACGTGGTGCTGGCGCGATATGCCTGCGGCGTGGTGCCCCGCCTTTGTGAAGGCCGCGCACGGGGTCACGCTCTTCGAAGGACGGACGACAGGTACGTTCACGGAAGTTGCCGTGCTGAAGGTACTTGGGCGACAGCTCGCAGCGGCCGTCGTCCGGCGGTCGGGCACCGCGGTTGCCATCGGGACAATCGTCGGCATCCCACCGGGCATCGTCCTGGGGCGCTTTCTCTGGGCCGCGTTCGTTCACGAGAGCGACGTGATACCTGTCCCGAGCGTTCCCGCACTGCGAGTCGCGCTGGTCGGCGTCAGGGGTCTGGTTCTCGTCAACGTCGTCGCGGCCGTCCCGGGAACAACCGCGGCCGGCGCGCCGACTGCGGCGCTGACACGCGCGGAGTAGGCGAGACGGCGATCGAACGGGCCCTTCGTGGCCCCGCGCGAAGAGCGGAAGGTCGCAGAACACAGCTAACGGGTGGTCTGGGCCAATTAGTGTGGCGACGTGGGTGGTCTTCTCGAACTCGAGAAACTGAGCCGTCGCTACGGGAGGATCACGGCTCTTGACGATCTCTCCTTCTCGGTTCCAGCCGGTCAGGTGGTGGGTTTCCTCGGGCCCAACGGGGCAGGCAAGACGACCACGATGAGGGCTGTCTTCGGCCTCACCGATCTGGACGCCGGGACGGTCAGGTGGAATGGCGTCCCAGTCGGCCAGGCCGAGAGGCGCAGCTTCGGGTACATGCCGGAGGAGCGGGGGTTGTACCCGGCCATGCTCGTGGGCGAGCAACTCGAGTACCTCGGGAGATTGCATGGCATGAGCGCGATCGACGCCCAGTCCGCCACGACCAATTGGCTGGAAAGGCTGGGGATCGCCGACCGCGTCCGTAGCAAGGTGGACGCTCTCTCCCACGGGAACCAACAACGGGTTCAGCTGGCCGCTGCCTTATTGCACGGCCCGGAGGCGCTGATCTTGGACGAGCCGTTGGCGGGACTGGACCCGACGGGAATCGACGCCATCGGCGCTGTGCTCGTTGAGCAGGCACGTTCGGGTTGCTGTGTGCTCTTCTCCAGTCACCAGCTCGACCAGGTCGAGGACCTCTGCGAGTCGGTCACGATCATCGACCACGGTCGCCTGGTCGTGACCGGAAAAGTAGACGATCTGGCCCACAGCGGCTCTCGCCGCTTGGTGGTGCGGGTGGAAGGTGACCGGGACGCCCTGTGGGCAAAGGGCCTTGCGGGCGTGACCATCTCGGAGGTCGACGCCGGTGCCGCGCGGCTCGTACTCGATGACTCGGTGGACAGCCAGTCGGTGCTGCGAGCCGCCATGGCTGCGGGCCGGGTCACCGAGTTCGTCTTCCGTCGTCGCCGATTGTCGGAAGTGTTCAGGGAGGCATTGGCGTGACGCAGGCCGTTATTGCCGTAATCCTGGCCGTCGTCCTGCTCCTCAGGTGGCGGAGCCGCGCCAAGCGCCGGACGGGCGACGCGAAACGGGCTTGGTCCGGTTTGGGGCGCGTGACGAGCGACGTGGGCCTGGTGGCGGCCCGCGAGATGCGAGAGCGGTTCCGCGGCAGGATCTTCCGTGTCGGCACCCTGCTCGTCCTGGCGGGGGTCGCGGCCGCCATCGTCATCCCGACGCTCGACAAAGGGACATCTCAGCCCCAAACAGTTGGCCTCGTCGGGACCTTCCCGGTTCCTTTGAGGGCGATTGTCGTGTCATCGGCCAAGAGTGCCGGCACGACGGTTCGCTTCGTGTCGGTGAACCAGGAGACGGCCTACGCGGACCTGCGGTCCGGGCGCCTGGACCTGGCCATCGTCGCGGGCCAGGAACTCGTGGTGAACAAGCCGATCGCATCAACGGATACCTCGACGACGGCCGAGCTGGTGCTCGCTGTCGCGAAGCAACTCGGTGTTGCCGAGGCGGTGGAAGCTGCCCATCTCACCCCGGCGCAATCCTTGGAGCTGGCCAGTGCTGGGGCACTTCCGGTTCGAAGCCTCCAACGCGGTGCAGTGAAGGGAGCCACGCAGACCACGTCGTTGATCGGGCTCATCCTCATCTTCGTGATGCTCACCCAGTACAACACCTGGACCCTGATAGGGGTCATGGAGGAGAAGTCGAGCCGCGTGATCGAAGTGCTCCTGGCCACCGTTCGCCCTATTCAGCTGCTCACGGGAAAGGTGCTCGGGATAGGCCTCGTCGCGTTCGCCCAGGCCTCACTCATCGTCGTGTTCTCCTTGGTGCTAGCGAAGAGCGTCGGCTCGGACCTTCTGCACGGAACGGCACCTGTGGTTCTCGTGAGCACCCTCGTATGGTTGCTGCTCGGCTACGCCTTCTACTGCTGGGTCTATGCTGCCGCAGGTTCCCTGGCCCAGCGCCAGGACCAGGTGCAGAGCCTTGCCTTCCCCTTGAGCCTCCCGATCATCTTCGGCTACGTCATGGCCCTCACCGCAGTTGGCTCGGGGAGCCCCTCCACGCTCTTCAAGGTCCTCGCTTATCTGCCGCCGACGGCCCCGTTTGCCATGCCGGTCCTCGTCGGCCTCGGGGCGGTCACCTGGTGGGAGTTCATGGCGTCGGCGTTGATCAGCGTCGTTTGCACTGTCGGCGTGGCGAGGCTGGCCACAAGCATCTACAAGAGAGCCATTCTTCGCACTGGGGCGCGTGTGAAGCTCCGGGACGTGGTCAGTTCTGCAGCGGGATAGGCACAGCGAGGCCCGCTCGGCATCGAGACGGACCTTGTCCCACTGTTAGAGCGCGTCGGCTTCCAGGAGTTCTTTGAAGTTCTCCGTGGCAGTCTCGAATTGCCTCCTGGCCAATCGCACCACTGCCGGCTCGGCGAGCTTGAAGAAGCCGCGACTCTCGCCCTTGTAGACCGAGGTGAGCCGCGTGCCGCCGTCGACCACCTCGAAGTCGTTTCGGATCTCGAGATGGAAGGGGCCGGATGTGGTCTTGGTGGCGAACCGCTCGTTCGGCACGTACTCGACGTACTGGGAGGACGACTCGAAGCTGCGCCCCAGGAACCTGCCGACATAGACCACTGCGCTGCCAACTTCGAGCGGGCCGTGCTCCTTGCGTCGCACCTCCATCACTGCGGGATTCCAGTCGGGGACTCTTTCGAGATCCTCCATCGCCGCAAAGACCTTTGAAATAGGACGGTTGATGACTGTGACGATCTCGAACTCGTTCATTGACCTCACCTCGATTCCCTGCGTTCGTGGTGAGTGCTGGCTCGCGCGAGGGACACCCACCGTCCTTGCTCGACCGAGAGTGTCGCCGACGAAGAGGCCCTGATCGAGGTGGTTAGCCCCACGGACCTGGCTGGTGCCAGCACGACAACCGATCAGGGCCGGGCTCTGGTGGACCTGCGCCCGGGCCACGTTTCCTCGCCCCCGGCCCAGGCACCGGTCGAAGTCGACTCTATTGCGAACGCGTCCGATGTCGGTCGGGCGAGGGTGAATATTGTGCCAATCCGAAGTGAACGTTTCCTGTCGCTCAAGACGCACCGTGAGAGCCCGATGAAGCTGCGTGGGTGCACGACCTCACTTTCGCGCGAGGTGAGCAGCGAGTCGTGCTCTCACCCGGTTCGGTATTTCAGCGGCACCGGCCACAAGCGGCTTGCAGCTCAAGGAGCCGAACCTCGAGAGCAGGTGACGATCGACGGCGGCGAATCCAAAGAGCAATCGCCTATTGAACCGAATAGTGCCTCCCGCAAGGGCAGAGCTTGTAGCTCGCACCGTGGCCGTGGATCTCGCACCATCCCAGCCTGAAGTTCCCGCTATGGGCTTGCACGAGCTTCCAATGCTCGGGACAGAGGTTCACTGGCGCGATGCGGTGATCACCAACGGCAGCTGCCCACGGGTAACTCTTGACCCCCTCCTCGGTATCGCAGAAGGCGCACGGGCCTGTCGCTTCTTCGGGCATGACCTCACCTTTCTCGCGTGTCAGGTTCGTGTGCGTTCTGGGCCGACCCGGGCGCTTGCCCGGGTCACAGCCACAGAATCGCGGTGGAGGTGGCGGGAGTCGAACCCGCGTCCCCCGGTATCTCGATGGGACTTCTCCGAGCGCATCCGGCGGTGGTGTCTCGGGCCCCGCCACGCCACCGGCGCCGGTGCGGGACCCCAGCCGACTGAGATGTCCCTGACTGCTCGCCGGCGGCGCTGTTCAGGTAAGTCCTGCGAGATGACGCCTGGGACCGGTCCGCAGGACTAGGACCGGGCAGACGTTGCTGCTATTTAGGCAGCAAGCGCGAGCTGAGGCTCGGCGTTTGTGTTGTTTTCCGGCTCTTTAACGTGGTTCCGGAGACCACGGCTCGCTTCTCCCAACTTGACCACCGAAGTCGAAGCCTTGTCACCCCCTTGGTGATGTCGTGTTCTTGACACGAGGATACCGCCTCGGCCGCGGCTCAACGCCTGCGCTCGTGATCGCGGATCACGCGCTGGGCTTCGCGGGTGGCGTCGCGTTCCGCGATGGCGCGCCGCTTGTCGTAGAGCCGCCGCCCCCGGGCTAGCGCGAGCTCGACTTTGGCGAGGCCGTCCTTGAAGTAAATGCTGAGGGGTACGAGTGTGAGCGCCTTCTGAGCCACGCGACCGGAGAGCTCGTCGATCTGTTGGCGGTGAAGGAGCAGCTTGCGGGGCCTGACCGGTTCGAAGCGGCCGTACCCGGACGCATACTCGTACGGCGCCAGGTGGGCCCCGAGAAGCCACAGCTCACCGTCTTCGATTCTTGCGTACGCGTCCTGCAGCGACACTTGTCCGAGCCGAAGCGTCTTGACCTCTGCGCCTTTGAGGGCGATGCCGCACTCATAGACCTCGAGGATGTCGTAGTCGTGCCGGGCGCGGCGGTTGCGCGCCACGCTGCGGATCACCGGCTCATGAGGGTCGCCCAACACCCTGGACTTGCCCGGGCTGCGCTGAGTCCCGACGGGCTTTCTCGTCGCCATCGCGGGAAACGCTACCGTGCGGCCCTGATGAGCGACTCTGATTCGGCACCGCCGCCGCCTACGGTGCCTCGGACTCCGGCAGGAGTGCCACCGCGCATGCCGGTCCTGTACCTGACGCGTGCTCACCTGGACGAGATGATCGTGAACTGCCTGGGCGCTTACCCGAACGAGGGCTGTGGGCTCCTCACCGGGGACCCGGCCTCCGGCACCGTCACCGCCGTGCATCCCACGGCCAACCTGGCCGCGTCAGGGCGCGTCTATACCGTCGACCCGCGCGAGCACCTCCTGATCGGCCGGGCCGCGGAGGCCGAGGGACAGGCGATCATCGGTGTCTTCCACTCCCACACCCACACCGACGCGTACCCGTCGCCGACCGACGTCGCTCAGGCGCCCGATCCCTCGTGGCACTACGTGGTGGTCTCGCTGCGCCACGAAGAGGCTTCTGTTCGCTGTTACCGCATAGTTGACGGCCTGATAAGCGAGGAGGCGATCGAGGTCGTTGGTACTTGACTCCAGGTGTCAGCCACCACGACGAGGGACCGTGCTCGGATCTGTCGCACTACTGGGCCGCCTGGACCTCCTGGCCGTGGGGTTGCTGGCCGGGTACCCTGCCGGGATGATCGACCCGCGAAGTGATCCTCTCGAGCACGCACGTCACGACGGTCGGGCACTCGACGAGCTCCGCCCGAGCTTCTTCGTCCGGGACTTCACCGAGTTCGCCGCCGGCTCGGTGCTCGCAGTCTCGGGTCGCACGAAGGTCCTGTGTACGGCCTCGATCGACGAGGACGTGCCGAGATGGATGCGCGGGACACGCCGCGGCTGGGTGACCGCGGAGTACTCGCTACTCCCCGGCTCGTCGCCCGAACGTGTGAGCAGGGAGGCGACAAAAGGGCGCCAATCGGGGCGGACCCAGGAGATACAGCGGCTGATCGGCCGGGCGCTGCGCAGCATCATGGACCTCGAGGCGCTGGGCGAGCGCCAGATTCTCATCGACTGCGATGTGCTGCAGGCGGACGGCGGCACGCGAACGGCCGCGATATCGGGCGCCTACGTGGCGCTCCACGATGCCTGCTCTCGTCTCTGCTTCTCAGGCGCGATCACCGGTCATCCGGTGCGTGAGGCGTGTGCGGCGGTCTCGGTCGGAATCGTCGGGGCGGACTGCATGCTCGACCTCGACTACTCCGAGGACTCCAGTGCCGAGGTGGACATGAACGTCGTGATGACCTCCTCGGGACGCTTCGTCGAGGTGCAGGGGACCGCCGAGGGGCTTCCGTTCGCCCGTTCCGAGCTCGACGAGATGCTCGCCCTTGCCGAGCTCGGCATCAACCAGATCCTCGAGGTTCAGGCAGAAGTCCTCGCGACACCCCCTACGGACCGAACCCAGGCTGTCACGGGCTGACGGCTCAGGCAGCGACGTAGGAAGGCGGGACCGGCATGCGGTTGGTGCTTGCGACAGCGAATCCGGACAAAGCCGCGGAATTGGCTGCCATTCTGCAAGAGGAGCTCGATGACCTGGTCGAGCTCGTCGCTCGACCGCGAGACGTCGGCACGGTCGAGGAGACGGGGGAGAGCCTGGAGGACAACGCTCGTCTCAAGGCAGCCGCACTTGTCGCAGCCACCGGCGAAGCCGCGGTCGCCGATGACACCGGTCTCGAGGTGGCAGCTCTCGACGGGGCGCCTGGCATAGGGACGGCCCGCTTCGCCGGCCAGGCGGCCACCTACGCCGACAACGTCGCGAAGCTGCTGACCCTCCTCGAGGGCGAGACCGACAGGCGGGCGCGCTTTCGGACCGTGGTTGTCTGCCGCTTTCCCGACGGCACCGAGATCATCGGCGAGGGAGTCGTCGACGGGGAGATCGTGCGGGTCCCGCGAGGCCTGGGGGGCTTCGGCTACGACCCGGTGTTCGTGCCGGAAGGCGGGGACGGGCGCACGTTCGCGGAGATGAGCCCAGCGGAGAAACACGAGCTGTCGCACCGGGGTATCGCCCTTCGCTCGTTTGTCAAGCTTCTCAAGCAGAACAAGGAGGTGGGTCCGGCAGCCTGACGGCGGCCGACGACCCCGTGGGCCGCGTCACGTCGCAATCGGGACACGCAACGCCGAGTGCGGGGCGCGAACGCGCAGGCGGGAGTATTCGTAGCCCAGGCGGAGCAGAAGGAGAGATACGCTTGGCCGATGGCCGCGCTCGCGGGTAAGGGCGACACCGTAGAAGAGGTCGTCGACCACGTGCTCACCACGCGGGAGCGGATGTTCGTTGAGCGAAATGGGGCGCCGGCCGCCGTCATAATGTCGACGTGCGAGCTGGAAGGGCTCGAGTACACGATCGATCTGTTGTCCGAGCCGAAGACGGTGCGCCGTATCCTCGAGGCCGAGGCCGCGCTCCAAAGCGGGAACCTGTACATGGGCGAGGAGCTGGCGGCCCTCGACCCCGATGCGCGCTTTGTGGTTCGCACCGTGACCGGGGGCGTCCCGCTCGCGGCGGCGGTGCGGACGACTGGGGACGGCCGGTGGGGCCTAGTCGCGAGCGAGCCGGCGCGCAAGGCCCTCGACGAGCTCCAGTTCCACGTCGCGGATGAGGCCAGGCGCTTCATTTTCGGCCAGATGCTTGTCGACCCCATCGGGTCGGGTGTTGAGCTTCACGGCTTCCTGACCCGGCGCTTGGCGGCGCGGGTTGAGACGGCACTCGTGGTCTACCGCCTGGACAGTGTCAAGCGCGTCGTTCGCCTCGTCGAGGTCCTGAACATCGGCGGGTTGATAGGTAGGCACGACAGCCGCCAGTGGTGAGGGAGCGCGCGTTCAGGCGCGTGAGCGGACGAGATGACAAACAGCCTGGCTCACACCGGTTCGAGCGCGTCGCCCAGGGTCCCGAGTGGCGGTGCGCCGAGCGCGAGCACCGCCTCGTGGAAGCGTCGCAGGCTGAAACGAGGGCCCCAACGGGCGATCGCCTCGTCGCGGAGCGCCTGGATCTCGAGCTTGCCCCAGGTGTAGCGCCCATAGGTCGGGTCGAACGTCGCTCGGTTCGCCTCTGACTGGGCCGCAGGGGCTTCCAGGAACGCATCCTCGCGAAAGCGCGCCGCCGCGTCGTTCACCGTCATCGTCCCGCGGTGGATCCCGAGTGACGAGGCGAGACGAGTCACCCGCACGAGGGCCTCGATCCAGACCCCGATCGCGAATCGTGGATCCTGACGGCGGAAGCCCTCCTCGACTAGCAGTTCCTCGCCATAGTGAGCCCAGCCCTCGACGAAGCCGAGCGAGGTCAAAGACCGGCGGACGTCCCCACGGGCGGTGAGCCGGATCATCCGGCCGTGGGCGAAGTGCCCCGGCGTGACCTCGTGTGCCGTGACCGCGGGCAGAGTCGTGGCGCTGAAGAGCGACCGCCAACGTTGCTTGGTCTCGTCGTCCCAGGAGGGATCGGGTGGGTTCACGTAGAACCACGCAGGCGCTTCGGCTTCGTAAGGACCAGTCCAGGACATCATCGCCACCGCGTACCGTCTTGAAGGCGGGGCCGGGCCGACATGACACGTGCCACCGAGCTCGGGCAGGAGATCGCGTTCGGTCGTGAACCTGCCCAGCTCCTCGATAAGTGCGCGGGCCGCGGTGTAGACGCCCTCGTCGTCGGGATGATCACCCAGGAGTTCGCGGACTACCTCTCTCGAAGGAATACCGGGTCGTAGCCGATCGCAGTCGAGGATGAGGTGCTCGGTGAGCCGCGCCCGTTCCGCGTCGACGATCTCCTCGAGCCGACCGAGGTCTACGGGCATCGCCTCAGGGTCGCCGAACAGCCTGGCCAGCTTGGGCGGGCCGAGGCTCGCGTCAGGCGAGCCATTCGCTGCCGCGTCCTCCAGATGGGCGATCAGCTTGCCGAGATGTGTTCTCGCGCGCTCCAGCGTCGCGGCATCGGCGGTCGCAACCTCGAGGCCCTCGCCGAGGCCGTGTACCGCCGGCAGGAGCGCGCTAGCCACAGGCGCGGGCACCGAGTCGAGCGACTCGATGGCGCCGTCGATCGCGTCTGGCCACTTGCTCAGGTGGGCTGCTTTGGCCGCCGCCCGCTCTTGTGCGGGTGCGTACTCACGGTCGTAGCACGCGAGGTCCAGATTCGTCAGGTGGACGAGCGGGTTCCACCTGTGGATCTCGGCTACCGAGAACGCAGAACGCGCTCCCGCCTCCGCTGCGGACAGGTGCGCTTCATCGTGCGCGTTCGGTTCGGGCGTCCCGCGCCCGAGCGACGTGAGAAGAGTTGCCACTCCGGCCGGTGACAGGTCCTGGACCCGGCCGTCGAACTCGTGCAAGCCCGCGAGCTCCCGGATCTCGGGCATTTGGATCTCCCAGATCGCACGAAGCCGGTCGGAGACCATGGCCTGACCGTAGCCGGAATCGCTCGGCGGCGGTCCAGTCCCATTAGCGTGACGAGCCTGATACATCCTTCCGGCATCATGACTCCTGTGTTCCTTGACGACCGGGCGTACGCCTCAAGGGGCGGACGGCCGACCTGGGTTGCACGTGAACAGGATCAGGAGGAGGAGCGGTGCCGACCGAGAGCGTTTCCATAAGCTGCGATGACTGTGTGCTGCATGGGACCTCCGCATGCGACGACTGCATCGTCACCTTCGTACTGGGCCCCCCGGCCGCAGGTGGGATCGTGGTCGACGTCGCCGAAGCTCGCGCCGTCCGCATGCTCCAGCGAGCGGGCCTGGTACCCGAGCTGCGTTTTCGTCGCCGCGTCGGGTGATCCGCGTAGCCACCGGTCCACGGCGTCTGAAGCGCGTGGCTGATGGGGTGCCTGCTAGTCACCAATGACTTCCCACCGAAGGTCGGTGGCATCCAGTCCTATCTTTACGAGCTGTTCCGCCGGCTACCCCCGCGAGAGCTCACGGTCCTGACGACCGCGTATCGCGGTGCGGCCGAGTTCGACCGCCGCCAGGCTTTTCGCGTTGAGCGGTCGCGGCTGCCGGTACTGATGCCGACGCCCGCGCTGACCCGCAGCGTGCGACAGCTGTTGTCAGCCACAGGGGGCGGGCTCGTTCTCCTGGATCCGGCACTCCCTCTCGGTCTGCTCGGCAACCGGTTGCAGGTGCCGTACGGAGTGGTTCTCCACGGTGCCGAGGTGGCCGTTCCCGCTCGCCTGCCGATCTCGCGCCAGCTGCTGCGGTCTGTGCTGTCGGGGGCGTCTCTCGCCATTGCGGCGGGTGGCTATCCGGCCGCGGAGGCGGCGCGGGTAGCCGGGGCGCGCAAGCCGCGTTTCGTCGTCGTGCCGCCCGGAGTGGACCATGAACGCTTCCACCCTCTCGATCCCGAGGAGCGGGTGGCAGTGCGGCGAAGGCTAGATCTGCCCGCTGAGGGCAGGCTCGTGGTGAGCGTGAGCCGGCTCGTTCCCCGCAAAGGTATGGACGTGCTGATCGAGGCTGTCGGTCGGCTGAGCGCGGCGCGACCAGACTTGACTCTCGCGATCGGTGGCTCGGGGCGGGACCGCAAACGCCTGGAGCTGACAGCGAGGCGTTGCGGGGCGCCGGTACGTTTCCTCGGTCGGGTTGCCGAAGACGACTTGCCCATGCTCGATGCCGCCGCGGACGTCTGGGCGATGTGCTGTCGCGACCGTTGGTTCGGGCTCGAGCAGGAAGGGTTCGGGATCGTCTTTCTCGAGGCAGCGGCCGCCGGCGTGGTGCAGCTAGCCGGGCGGAGCGGCGGCTCGGACGAGGCCGTCGTCGACGGCAAGACGGGGCTCGTCGTCGACCGGCCCGGCGACGCGAGCGCCGTCGCCGCTGCTCTGGCGAGCTTGTTGGACGACCCGGGGCTTCGAGAGCGCCTGGGGGCCGAGGCCCGGCGCAGGGCGGTCACCGAGTTCGACTACGACAAGCTGGCCCGGACGTTGCGCCAGACGCTGGTAGAGATGGGTAGCTGATCACCTCGGTCGGTGCTCTGATAGTCGTTGCGGGCTGGAACCGCGTCAGCGGTCGGCCAATGCTGGCTGACAGCCCGAGGAGATGCGAGGCTGGAGTCCACTAGGGCAGAAAGGAGGACGTGTGGCCGATCAGACCATCGAGCGAATGGTCGTCGACGGCTCCCCAACGCGTTGCTTCGAGGTCGTGGCCGACATCGAGCACTATCCGGAATGGGTCGCCGATCTGAAGGAGGTTCACGTCCACGAGCGAGATCAACAGGGACGACCCTCCCTGGTCTCGTTCCGCGCCGCTGCTTTCGGGCGCAGTACCAGTTACACCCTCGCCTACGACTACTCGCAGGCGCCAACGGAGCTTCGCTGGGTCCAGCGGGAGGGTGATCTCACGAGCCGCCTCGATGGCATCTACCGCTTCAAAGCCGCGCCTGAAGGCGGGACGGAGGTCACCTACCAGCTTGCCGTCGAGCTGCGTGTGCCATTGCCGGGGTTCATCAAGCGACGTGCCGAAGGCAACATCATCCACGCTGCGATTCGGGACCTGAAGACGAGGGTCGAGTCGACGCTGTGAACCTTCCATGCGAGCGGGTCAGCGAGGACTGATGGCTTGAAGGTCGGTATTACTCTCCCGACTTTTGAGCCGACAGCTGCAGCAGCGCTCGGTGTTGCAGCTGCGGCGGAGGCGGCGGGGATGGACGGCGTCTTCGCCTTCGATCATCTCTGGCCGGGAGCTACGAGATCGCGGCCTGCTCTCTCGATGTACCCGGTGCTGGCCGCCGTTGCAGCAACGACTCGGTGCATCCGTATCGGATCGCTCGTGGCGCGCGTGGGCCTACTGCCCGACAGGCTGGTATGCGAGTCGTTCGCTTCGCTGCATGAGATGAGCGGGCATCGTCTTGTAGCAGCTCTCGGCATCGGGGACGCAAAGAGCGCCTCTGAGAACGAGGCCTACGGGATCGCTTGGCCCGCGCTCGAGAACCGTCGGGCATCGTTGGCGGCAATCCTCGGGGAGCTCACCGCTCGTGGGATCGAATGCTGGGTTGGCGCGACGTCTCCCGCGACACTGGAGGTCGCTCGAGCCGCCGGCGCGACGGTCAACCTGTGGGACGTCGATGTCAACCGCTTGCAGGCCGAGGCAGCACTCGGGCCGGCCACCTGGGCCGGCTCGTTCCCGACCGAGGCGGGTGCCGCAGCCGAGCAGCTGTCGGCCCTGCGCGCCGCCGGAGCCACGTGGGCGATCTGGGGCTGGCCACGCTCGATCGACCTCGTCAGCGAGGCTCTCTGCCGGGCGGGGTTGCGAGACCGCAAAGAGTAGGGGCTAACGTCGGACGATGGAGCTTCGCAGGATTCAAGGACTTCCTCCGTACGTTTTCGCGCAGATCGACGAGCTGAAACTGCAGGCGCGTCGAGCAGGTGAAGATGTCATCGACCTTGGCTTCGGCAACCCCGACATTCCCTCGCCGGACGTCGCCGTCGAGAAGCTGGCCGAAGCCGTTCACAACCCCCGCAACCACCGCTACTCGGCGAGCCGTGGCATCCCCAAGCTCCGCCAGGCGATCGCGGACTTGTACCTGCGGCGTTTTGACGTCCAGCTGGATCCCGACCGCGAGGTAGTGACCACCATTGGGGCAAAGGAGGGACTCTCTCACCTCATGTGGGTCGTCGTGGGACCGGGCGACACGGCGCTCGTCCCGTCGCCCTCCTACCCGATACACCTGTACGCGCCGCTGTTCGCCGGCGCGGATGTCCGGATGGTGAGGCTGGAGGGTCTGGGCAACGATGAGGTGGACGCCGGCGAGACCTTCTTCGCCAACCTGGTCGAGGCTTGGGAGTCAGCCTGGCCCAAGCCACGGGTCGCGATCCTCTCTTTCCCGCACAACCCAACAACGGCGTGCATAGACCTAGCCACCATGACAAGGCTCGTCGAGTTCGCCCGCGAGCGAAGCGTGCTCTTGGTGCACGACTTCGCATACTCGGACACGGCCTTCGACGGGTATCGGCCCCCTTCGATACTCGAGGTCCCAGGCGCGTTCGAAGTGGCTGTCGAGCTCTACACCTTGACCAAGTCGTTCTCCATGGCGGGCTGGCGAGTGGCATTCCTCGTTGGCAATGCCGAGGTCGTGCAGGGTCTCACCAAGCTCAAGAGCTACCTCGACTACGGGACCTTCCAGCCGATCCAGATCGCAGCGATAGTTGCCATGAACGAGGCACCGGACTACCCCAAGTTGGTGAACGAGATCTACCAGGGCCGCCGCGACGCCCTGTGCGAAGGGCTCGCGCGCCTCGGCTGGGACGTGCCCAAGCCGAAAGGCACGATGTTCGTGTGGGCCAAGATTCCCGAGCCCTATCGGGAGATGGGCTCGCTCGGCTTCGCGAAGTTCCTCGTCTCCGAGGGGAAGGTGGCGACATCGCCGGGCCACGGTTTCGGGCCCGGGGGAGAGGGATACATCCGATTCGCCCTCATCGAGAACGAACAACGGATCGCACAGGGGATCCGCAATCTTCGTGCGGTCGTGAAGCTCTGAGCTCGCCTGCCTTGTCGTATCGCCCAGTGGGAAGCCGCCTGTCCCGATGTGCATGCGTGGCGGTTCTCTCGGTGATCGCCGGCTCGGTCCTGTGCCCTGGCGCGACCGGTACCTCCCTGGCAGGGGTCCGATCGCCGAGGACCTCGACGATCGGAAGAAGGGCTTACGAGCTGAAGGCTTCCGACGCCGGCACCGGCGATTTCTTCGGAGACTCGGTCGCTGTCTCGGGCGCGACGGCCGTAGTAGGTGCGGAGAGCCACGCGGCTGACTCCGGCCGTGCGTATCTGTTCACCAAGACGGCGGCCGGCTGGACACAGGTCGCCGAGTTGGAGGGCTCAGGCGTCGTCGCCAGCGACGAGTTCGGCTGGTCGGTCGCGATCGGGGGGCCCACCCTCGTGGTCGGTGCACCCTCTAGTGCCAAGGATGCCGGTCTGGCGTACGTGTTCGGGGAGACGTCATCAGGTTGGACACAGGTCGCCGAGCTGAAGGGCACCGGGACTGTCATCAACGACGGCTTCGGCGCTTCGGTGGCAGCGTCGGGTGCGTACGTCGTGGTGGGCGCGAGCGGCCATGACAGATATGCCGGCCGGGCCTATGTGTTCACCGACGAGACGGGCCAATGGTCGGAGAAGGCCCAGCTGGAGGGCTCAGGCATCGTCGCCGGCGACGAGTTCGGCTGGTCGGTGGCCGTCTCGGGCACGACGGCCGTGATCGGCGCGGAGGGCCACGCCGATGATGCCGGCCTGGCGTACGTGTTCGCCAAGACAGGGCGTCACTGGAAACAGGTGGCCGAGCTCGAGGGCTCCGACACCGTTGCCGGTGACTTCTTCGGCGACTCGGTGGCCATCTCGGGCAGGACCGCGGTGGTTGGCGCGTGGGGCCACGGCAGAGATGCCGGCCGGGCGTACGTCTTCGCGGACGCTGCTGGCCACTGGAGACAGGTGGCCGAGCTCGAGGGCTTTGACACCGTCGAAGGGGACTTCTTCGGCGACTCGGTGGCCATCTCGGGCACGACGGCTGTCGTAGGTGCGGAGAACCACGCCGGTGGCGCCGGGCGGGCCTACCTGTTCACGAGGACGGCAACCGGCTGGAAACGGGTCGCCGAGGTGGAGGGCCCCGACACCACTGCCAACGACTGGTTGGGCTACTCGGTGGCCGTCTCCGGCTCGACCGCCCTGGTGGGTGCACCGAACCACGCCAGCGGCGCCGGCCGGGCGTATGTCTTCAGCGCTTGACGGCGAAGCGCTCGTGCCTTCGCGAGCCTTGGGCCAGCTCGGCGGGGCATCCTGATCAGGCGGAGCGTCGTTTCGGGCCCGTCCGACGGGCCGCAGGCGCGGACCCGGTGATCACGCTGCTGCCGGGGAAAGGGCGGTAGTTCGACGCGCTCTACCAGAGCGTGTAGCCGCCGTCGACCACCAGGGTCTCTCCGGTCACGAAGCTTGCAGCCTCTGATGCGAGAAAGAGAACGGCGTTCGCGATCTCGTCGGTCGAGCCCATCCTCCCGAGCGGAGTGCCCCCGATCCAGTAGTCGCGGCACATGTCCGTGTCGACGAGATGCTCGATGAGCTCGGTGCGCGTGTAGCCGGGCGCCACGGCGTTCACACGCACGCCATGAGGTGCCCACTCTGCGGCGAGGGACTTCGTCAGCATGATCACGCCTGCCTTGGCCACGTTGTAGGCCACCTGGGGTTGGGGCCGGTTGACGATGAGCCCCGACATCGAGGCGATGTTGACGATGGCACCCGAGCCTGCCGCGATCATCGGGACACCGAAGACCTGGCTGCAATAGAAGACCCCCGACAGGTTTATCGCCAGCATTCGGTCCCATTCCGCCACGCTCATCGTCTCGGCAGGAGCGTGGTAGGCGATGCCGGCGTTGTTCACGAGGGTGTCTGTCCGGCCCCAGCGCGCCTCGAGAGCCTTTTCGGCGGCGGTCACCTGCGCGTAGGAGGAGACGTCACAGATCTCGGTCACCACCTCGGAGCCGTCGACCTCGTCCCGCAGCTTCGCGGCCGCCTCGTCCAAGCTCGCCCGTTCGAGGTCGATGAGCGCCACAGCGGCGCCCGCCCTCACGGCAGCCCTGGCGATGGCGTACCCGATGCCGCGGGCTCCACCCGTGACCACAACCTTGCGCCCCTTGAAACCGTTGCCGTTGTCGCTCACGACTTCATCCCTTTCCCTGTTCGGGTTCCGTCGGGTATCTGATCACAACTGGGAATCTCCGGCAGCCGCTGCCAGGCGGGGCCCCACGCCGGCAGAATGATCGAAGGGCGCAGAGCGCCTGGTGGTGGTCAGCTCTCAGATCATGACGCAACGCGCTGGCGATGGCGACGAGCCCACCGAGGACCTCTGGCCTCGGCCACGACGACCGAGGCGGGCTCGTCCAATGCGCGGTTGAGACGTTGTTCCAGACACGAATCGCAGAGGTAGGTACCGTCCCGCTCCCAGGTCAGTTGCCTCCGGTGGCAGTCCGCACATCGCCTACCGAGATAGGCAGTGCGCTCTGGCGGCCACGGCTCTCGTGCTGTGGCCAGCTCTCCCAGTCGCTGCTGAGCCCGCGCGACGAGACGCCAGGCCTCTGCCCCGTCTGGTTCACCGCGAACCACGAGGTCCCACGTCACGAGGTCGCGCAGCAGCGCATCGAATGTCTCGATAGGGATCTCCTCTTGTTCCATGGAGTTGCTCCCCCTCCTCTTGCTTCTCCTTTCAGTGTGCATCAGTCGGCGCTCGTATTACGGTCGGGTTGCGCCCGTTCGCCACGCTTTGGGCTGACCGGGACCGGCCGGTCTCACTGCCTCACCGCGTGAGTCGCTTGCGTCAGATAACGATTTCTGAACCGGTGGTGGTGATCTGGTAAGGTCGCAGAAACTCGTTTCGAGCCTGTGGATTGGGGCGAGTTTTCGACGGCAGATCCAAACTGGCTGGTAGATCCGTCACGAAGAGGGACCTTGACGGGTAGACGCGCAGAGGTCATCGAAGGACAGGAAGGTCCGGCGCGCTCTGGGGGAGCGGCTTGCGGCCATCACGACGCCACCAGTGCGCCTCACTGGGAGAATGGAGAACGACGCCATGGCGTTGATCGAGGAGCTTCGTGAGGCAGTGGTGGACGGGCAGGCAAAGCTCGCCGTCGCCAAGGTGACCGAGGGGCTGGAGGACGGCATCGAGGCG
>JBEKBX010000023.1:0-98049 GCA_050015175.1 Acidimicrobiales bacterium
ATCTTGACCAACACCGCGGCATCCTCACGGCGATTGAGGACCTCGATCACGACAAGGCGATGAAGAGGATGCAACAGCATCTCGATTCGGTTGAGGAAGGCCTGCTGGCGCAGCTGCCCTAGGGGTGCGACAGATTGATTGGGGCTGAAGCAGACAGAGCCACGCGGGAGAATCGGGACGTGCCGATCAAGGCGCGCAGTTATGCCGAGCCCGGTACCGTCATAATGACCGCCGAGGGCTCACCGGCAGTGGTGCCGCGGAAGCGTAGTCCCCGCTGACCCGAACACTAGGGTCGGGCAGAATGAGGTCGCGGACCGCACCCATCAAGTCGTAGTAGGACTTGATGAAACTTCGAAGCGTATTTCGCGTGGCGCCATATGTGTCAAACTCGGCGGGGGTCAGCCCCTCTGCCTCATATGCTCGGCGAAAGTCTGGGATCCGCTCCAGAAGTTCGGCGATAATCGCGCCGTCCACTGGATCGTCTATCCGTGCGACCGGCTCGATGCCGCTCGCATTGAAACGCGTCTGCCACTGGTGGGTTATCGTGAGTATGACATCACCGCCCACGAGTTCAGTCCAGTGCAAGCGGTGTCGATAAGCAGCAGCAAGCAACCGGGTCCGGTATCCGTGCTCTCGGTAAATGCTGTACGCTCGCTTGAATACTGCGATTCCCGCCCAGTTGACTGCGGTGGGATCAATGACGATGTTGTCGAGCTCAACCAAGACTCTCATCCAGTCGTCAAGCCTTCCGATCATGATCGCGCACACCGGCTTCATCGATAGGACGTCCTCGCCCGCCTGCTCACGCCGCTTGAGCCCACGCTCCACGGCCTCGGCCACAGCGAGCGCTTGTGCAACGGTGAAAACGACCGTACCTGTAATGACCGCTCCCCTGGCAGTCGCCTCTTCAATAGCGGTCACGCCCGCGGCCGTGACCGGGAACTTGACCTGAATGTTCGGAGCAAGGCCGGCTAGATACACGCCCTGCTCCACCATTCGCTCTACATTGGGGTGGTTCGTTGGATTGGTCTGGATCGAAAGTCGGCCCTTACGACCGCCTTCCCGGTCGAAGACCGGGCGCAGGATCGAAGCGCCACGGACAGCCATCTCTTCAACGACCGCCCAGGTAAGATCGAGCTCCGTCCAGGCAGGGTTCGCAGCCGCCAGCTCATGAACACGCGGAAACCAGTAAGCCTTCTCCTTCATCATCACCTCGAACACGATGCCCGGATTGGACGTCGCACCGGTCGCCCCGCGCTCGATGGCATACACAAGCTCTTCGATCGAGCAGGAATCGTTCCAATAGTCTGTAGCCGTGTTCTGGGTAGTCCGCAGAAGCGGACAGTCGACCATCGTCATCAGCTCTGCAGCTCCTCTGCTCTCGTCGTCCGTCCTCACTTCGGCGGCTAATTCCGCGGCCACCTGGCTCGATGCCCGCTCTGCGCCACAAACTGTATTCCTAACTTGCTGACCTGCTGTAAGGGTGATGCGAAAGTCGCCCAGGGCTGCGACCTCCCGAAACCCGGGATCGCTCCTCTACCCGGAACACGCCCAGACGCCACCCGCATCTAACGGGCTCTCCGCGATCGACGAGGCGCGTGAACTCGTATTCGTCGGGGGTGGGATGGACTCCCAGAGGCTGTTGCACGAACTCACAAACGAGTTCCCCATTGAGCCTTGCAGCAGCGATGTGGCCATCGCCGCACGCGTGCGGTCGGCCCGCCGATCACCGCGGTCGCTTCCCGATGTTTGGAGGGATCACATCGACGTGCCGCCGGCGCGGAGCATGTCAAGCAGTTCGTGATGATCAGAATCTTGAAGGGCGACGAGTGTGAACTCTTTGGTGGTGCCTTATTCGGGGACATGTCCGAGATTCACTCTGGTGGTCCGCTGGGAAGTGGACCTTTGAACGATTTGCGCCGATTCGCGGAATGGCCTCGCGACTGCCAAGATCACCATGCGCACGGTCGCGGCTCGCATCCCCATCGTTGCGACATGTCGAGCCGTCGAAACGCCACTGAAGCGTGCGGGAACTTGGCGCTGAGGTCGCTGTCCAGCCTGCTCTGCTTGGCAAGGCAGGCCATCGTCCGTCTGTGCCGCTGGCACGCCTCTCAGACCGTGTGATCCCGTCGCCGGTTTCTTATAGGTCTTTCTGGGTTACGGTCGAGCAGGGAACACTTAATTCCAGCGGAAAATGGACATGGCGCGGAATGGAACACTCGCTAGAGCGCGACCCTGAGGCGAATCCCTCCGCCAGTCCCCGGGGCCGAACAACTTCGACGACTTGAGACGAGTCGGTGAAGCAGGTCCCGACGACGTCGGCCGCGCGCCACTTTTCGCTTCGACGGCTCCGAGCGCCACGAGCCCCCGGGTCCAGCTAGGTGTGCGGCACCAGACCATGAAAGGGATGCGACCCGCGCCAGGTTCGCCACCATGGCCGTGCCATCGTGTCCAGGCCGACGAACCCACGATCTGTCTCGATCACTCGTTGCTCAGCGCGTCAACAGTCACGACGCGCCCTCTCCAGTGCCCGGTGGAATAGCTTTGGCGAGGTATGGTCGCTTCTGCCAGCTCGTGTCCGGACGATCCTGCGTCGGCGACGAGCCGGCTCGGTGACAACGAGGTTCGCGTGCTCGAGGCGATCGACGATGAAGAAACACTCCAGCTGCTCCGCGAGCTGATCGCCGAGCCGAGCGAGAATCCGCCCGGCAATGAAGGAGCCTGCGCCCGGCTCCTCGCTTCGTTCCTCAAACAACGAGGCGTCGCGTGCCACTTTGCCGAAGTAGCCCCTAGGAGGCCGAATCTCTACGCGACAGTCGGCGGTCCTGGACCGACACTGGTCCTCTGCGGGCACCTCGACACCGTGCCCGCCGGCGATGGCTGGACATTCGACCCCTTCGTCGCGACAGTGGCTGACGGGCGCGTGTACGGCCGCGGTGCCTGCGACATGAAGGCCGGCCTCGCCGCGATGGCAGCCGCGCTCGTGGCCGTCAGGCGGTCAGGCATCGAGCTGCGCGGCGGCCTCGCCCTCCACGCCGTCGTCGACGAGGAGGTGAGCTCCGCCGGCGCCCGAAGAGCAGCTCCTGAGCAACCCGGGGACTGGGCCATCGTCACCGAGCCTTCGGGCGGCCAGGTGCTCGCGAGAGGCAACGGGCAGCTGAACTTCGAGATCGTCTTCCACGGCAAGGCAGTGCACAGCTCGCACCCCGAGGACGGCCGGAACGCGATTCACGACGCCGCATGTTTAGTCCGCCTAGTCGAGGAGGAGACCCGCCGACTCGCGGCTGCTCGCCTGCCTGGCATCGGGCCGGCGACATACTCGGTCGGGCTCATCGAAGGTGGGCGCGGAGGCTCGACGGTCGCCGACCGTTGCGAGCTCACGCTCGATCGGCGCGTGCTCCCGTCCGAGAACCTGGACGCCGCTGAAGAGGACGTGCGGGGTCTGCTGGGACGCCTCGAGATCGAGCGCCCAGGGCTTTGCTGGGAGATGTCGCGCACCGTCTCGTTCCCGCCGCTTCGCGGAACGAACAACGAAAGCCTTGAGGAGATCCTGAGCGGGGCGCTCTCCGACCTCGGGCGAGGGGGCGTCGGAGAGCGGCGAGGAATGCGCTTCGCGACCGACGCCGCCTGGTACGAAGCCGCCGGTTGCCCAGCGGTCGTCTTCGGTCCGGGCGACGTCTCGGTCGCACACCAGAGCGACGAGTACGTCCCGATCGAAGACCTCAAGACCGCGAGCCGTGCCCTCGCCCTGTGTGGTGTGCGACTGCTGACCTAGGCGATGGCGTCTTCTGCAGTCATCTCCTCGGACTCCAGTGTCACGGCCACGGCGTGCACAACCGAAGCGATCCTGAGCGCCTCGTGGACTTGGTCCCGCCCGACGCCGAGCTCACGAACCGCCCGCTCGTGGGCAGCAAGGCAGCCCCCGCATCCGTTCACCGCGCTAACGGCCAAGCACCAGAACTCGAAGTCCGCCGGGTCGACACCTCCGTGGGTGCCGATCACCTGCATCCGGAGCCGTGCGGGAATGTCCTCGTAACCCTTCTCTCCCTCATCGGCGAGCAGGTGCTTGCTCCGGTAGTAGACGTTGTTCATAGCCATTACGGCAGCTGCAGCCTTGGCCGCCTCGAAAGCCTCCTCGGTGAGATGCTCGCGGGCCTCGCCGGCAAGCTCAACGAGCACTCGCCGCCCCCGCGACGCGATCGCCGTCGCCAGCACCGCGCCCCAGAGCCGCCGCTCGGGCAACGTCGACACCGCGATGGTGGAGTCGAGGTTCAGCCGGATGTCCTTGGCGTAGGGCGGCAGTGCCTCTTTCAGCGCGGGCACGCCCATCACGCACCGGCGCTCATGAGCGCCTTCGCGTCGAGCGTCGGCGCCCCCTTGTGCCAGTTGCACGCGCACAACTCGTCGGTCTGCAGGGCGTCCAGCACACGGAGCACCTCCTCGACGTTGCGCCCGACGGACCCAGCCGTCACCATGACGAACTGGATGATCCCGTCTGGGTCGACGATGAAAGTCGCACGATCGGCGACACCCTCGTTGTTGAGCACGCCGAGATCGGTGATCAGCTCTCGGTCGAGGTCAGAGAGCATCGGGAATGGGAGGTTCTTCAGGTCCTCGTGCTGCAGGCGCCATGCGTAGTGGACGTACTCGTTGTCGACCGAGGCACCGAGCACCTGCGCGTCGCGGTCTGCGAACTCCGTGTTGAGACGCCCGAACTCGGCGATCTCGGTCGGGCACACGAAAGTGAAGTCCTTGGGCCAGAAGAAGACGACACGCCACTTGCCCTCGTAGCTCGAGGAGTCGACTGTCGTGAAGTAGTCGTCGGGCGAGCTCGCCTCAACGACCCTCAGGTCGCCGGGAACTAGCGCTGTGAGGGAGTACTCCGGGAAACGGTCACCGATACCAAGCATGGGGTCTCTCCTTGAGGTTGGATCCTTAGTAAGACCTACTCTGCCTTGCCATGACCCGATCGAGCAAAGTAGGCGATCTACTTTCGGTGATAAATTAGGTTTATGACAGATCCTACGGTTGTGCAGCTTCGCGCATTCGCTGCCGTCGCCCGACATCGGCACTTCGGTGCCGCCGCCGACGATCTCTCGGTGACCCAGCCGGCGGTTTCCGCAGCGGTCGCCTCGCTCGAGGCGGGCCTCGGGGCCAAGCTCTTCGAGCGAACTCCGAGGGGCGTGATCTTGACGGCGCTTGGTGAGCAGCTCCTGCCTCTCGCTCATCACGCCCTTGCCGCGCTCAACGACCTGGTCGCCGACGCCAGTCGCTTTGGGCAGGCCCACCACGGACCGCTCCGGCTCGGGGTGATACCGACCGTCGCCCCCTACCTGCTGCCGACGATCCTCGAGGCGTTCGGGACGCGCTTTCCGGCTCTCGTGCCCGAAGTCACCGAGGCCATGACGGGTACCCTCCTGGCGGCGCTCGAATCCGGAACTCTTGACCTGCTCGTAATGGCCCTGCCGGGCGGGAAGGCGGACACCGTCGAGCTGCCCCTCTACTGGGAGGAGTTCGTCCTGCTCGTTCATGATGAGCACCGCCTCGCCGCTGCCCGAGGACTCCCGACGACCACCCTTCAAGGTCTCGACGTCCTGTTGCTCGAAGAGGGGCACTGCATGCGCGACCAGACGATCGACGTGTGCCGCCAAGCCGGCGCCGCGGTCGGTCAAGCGGTAAAGATGGCCTCGCTGACGACGGTCTCCCAGCTGGTCGCGGCCCGCCTCGGCGTCACGCTGCTGCCGGCAAGCGCTGTGCCCATTGAGGTCCGAGGCCCGCTCTCCACGGCACACTTCGGGGGCTCGCCGCTTCCCGGTCGCCACGTCGGGATGGTGCGCCGCCGTTCGAGTGCCCGGGCAGGCGAGTACGCCGAGCTTGCCGAGGCGCTGCGGGAGGCGATTACCTCCGCGGGGCTCCCTGTGGTGATCGAGCGGGCAGAAGTGACTGCTGAACGAGGTCTCGTCGCCTGAGGGCCGTCCTGCCCTCGCTTAACGCCAGCACGTTCCGCCGAGGCCGGAAGCGGCGTGACCGGCAAAGACCACGCCGCTTCGTCTCGCCTTGCGCCTTTGACGTCCGAAGGACGCTAAAGGCCGATCGCCACCGCGTTCGTCGTGCCGCCGAGGTTGCGCGCAGCCCCGAACTTGTAGACGTTCCCGTTCTGGGAGACGAGCCAGTAACCGTCCCCGTTCGGTGTTGCAGCGATCGCGACGATCGGTTGGCTCGTTTGCGGGGTCGCCAGTGAACCGTGAGTCCGGGCGTCACCGAACGAGAACACGCGCCCGTCTGCAGAGGCAAGCCAGTAACCCTTGCCGTCCGGCGTGACGGCGATTCCCACGACGTTTGGGCTCGACGAGATGCTCCCCCCGAGCGATCCGTAGGAGTGGGCGTCCCCGAAGGCCTTGACCGCCCCGTCGCTTTCCACCAGCCAATATCCTTCGCCGTCGGACGACGAAGCGACCGCGGTGACGTCGGCGCCGGCGGGCACGCTCCCCGGATAGGTCTTCGCCCGCCCGAAGGCGTGCACGTCACCACTCCTGGTGACGATCCAGTAACCGGTGCCGTCGGGCAGCGCGGCGATACCAGTGACGTTCTTCGTCGTCTCCTCGCCCAGGAAGACCGCGTCGCCGAACGGCGTCACCGAACCTGTGCTCGTCACGACCCAGTAGCCGAGCCCGTCGGCCGTCGTCGCGATGCCCACAGCTTGCGCGCCCTCGCCGCCGATGCCCCCACGAGACTGGACGTCACCGAAGCCGAGCACCGAACCGTCCGATGTCTCGACGAGGTACCCGTCGTCACCGAGCGCAGGCGTGATCTCGTTCGAGATGCCCGTCAAACCGGCGCCCTGGGTGGAGACCGCCCTCACGGCGAAGCTCCACGGAGCGCCCGCTTGTAGGTCGGCGTAGGTGGCGCTCTTCGCGCCGGAGGAGACCGTCTCGCGCACGGAGGGCAGGTTCGGCGAAAAGGCAGTCACCTCGTAGCCCGTGACGGCGCTTCCTCCGTCACTCGCCGGCGGGCGCCACTCCACCGTTGCGGTCCCTGGCTTCGTAGTCGCCTTCACATCGGTGGGTTCGCTGGGCGCGCTCAACGTGTAGGCGTAGGTGATCGAATTGCTTGGTCGCCCCTCGGGGTCGAGGAGACTTTCCGCTGTCGCCACGCGGACCGGCACCTTCGCCCCGGCGACGCCCGGCGGGACATTGACCGTCAGTTGATCGGTCGTGCCGCATGCGAGCAGCGCTTTGGAATTTGTGGTCTCGTCGGTCACGACCTTTCCGAAGGCCACGGCAACGATACAGCCCAGGTTCGATCCGTCAAGGACCACTTCGTTCCCACCCTGCGCGGGTCCCTCGGCGGGCGACATCGTTTCGATACTGGGGTTACCCGGCGGGTAGACGTACAGGAAGTCGGTCTGCGGGTCGTGGCTGCAGTTGGTGACCGTGCATACCTCGACGTCAACGACCGCTGGATTCTGGGCGACCGATTCTGTTGCAATGCTCTTGTCGCTCTTGACTGCGTAGCTGTACTGAGTCCCGAGCGAGAAACCGGTCGCGTTGTCGACGAACCCGATCGGCCCGACGACCTGGAGCAGCCCTTGGCCGCTGATGTCGAGCGGCATTCCGCAACCAGATCTCGGCGGCGAGCTGGCACAGGCGACCGAATCGGAAACCCCCGGCTCGTGCGTGCGGGGGTTCACGACCTTGGTCACCTGGGGCACGCCGGCGTAGACGATGTTGAGCTCGTTGGACGCTCCGACGATCGACGCGAATCCGACAGCGAGTGAGAAAGGCTCCACGGTCTGCTTCTGCGACTTCGGGAGCGCCGGTGCGACCAGTTCCAACGACGTTCCGGTTGCTGCCACCGGCGAGGCGACAGAGGTGTCCTTCGGCCGCGATCCCAAAGTGAGGTAATTGAGGGTCATGGCGTTCATGCCCACCCCGGTGAGCGTTACCAGATTGGCCGGCAGACCGCCCGCCTCGCTCGCCAGCAGGTCGGCGTTGCATTTCGTTGGCACAGCGCGAGCGCAGTACTTCTTCAGGTCCCCGACGGTGCCTGTCGAGACCGAGATGATCCTCGGAGTGGGGATGTAGTCGAACTCACTCGGCTGCGGCGCCACCTCGTAGCCCTTTGGAGCGGCCACCACGCCCATCGCGTCGGTCTTCAGCGCGCCCTCGAACGGGGGCAGGATCGTGCTCGCCGTGCTCGAGCCGTTGGCATTGGTGACCACGACCTCCACCTGGCAGATGTCGTTGGTGGCGTTCTCACCCGCGTACACGCCTTTTGTCGGAAGTGGCGCACATGCCTGCTTCGAATAGGCAGGTGGCGTAAGGGCGATCTCGTAGGGTGACTTGACCGTGAAGTGAGGCACCGTCACCCCACCGAAGGTGACCCTCGTGGCGCCCGTGAAGCCCGAGCCGTGGACGGTGACCGGCGAGGGCGACGATTCCAAGCCGGCGTAGGGACCGACGCTCGTCACGGTCGGGATCGGCGACTCGGACACGTTCTGGTCCACGTACTCGAACAGGGCCTTGGCGCCCGGGAAGCTCGAATCCCCGTCCTTCAAGGTCACGATCACATCTGCCGGGCCGGCCCCGGCGCCAGACGAACCGGCAGGCTGCGTCGTGGTGGCCGGGGGGAAGGTCGCGGAGAGCGTCGTGGCGCTCATGACTCTGAGGTTCGTGGCGTACGCCACGCCCACCTGGACGCGGGAGACCTTCGGGCTGGCGGGAGTTCCGAATCCCGAGCCCGAGACAGTCACGGAGTAACCCCCGGCCGTGGACCCCGACGACGGGCTGAGCCCGGTCAGTACGGGCGGGGCGAGCTGCCCGGCGTAGTCGCACATGTAAAAAGCGAGGGCATTTCCCCCAGTTGGCGTCGTCAGTTGCGGTGACCCGAGGCCGGACGCCATGTTGAAGCCGGCGCGCGCCGGAAAGACGAGGCCGTTGTCGAGACCGTACTCGTCGTTGTTGCCCGAGACGATGTCGTTGAAAGACCTGGCGTAGGCGGTCGGGTTTGCTGCGATGCCGTAAAGGATCGGGCTGGCAAAACCGACGTCGGGGACCCCGTTGATCCTGTCGGCGGAACAGGTCGGCGAGGCGTTCACCAGGGCGAGCATCGCGGCCCAGATCGGTGTCGCCGACGATGTGCCGCCGATCGTCGCCCATCCGTTCGGGTTGCCGTAGCCCAGGGCCTTGCCGTAGATGGTTATCGAGCCGGTGAACTCATCGGCCTCCGCTGAGACGTCCGGCACCTCTCGACAAGGAGTCCCCGACGGGAGGCCGAGGATCCCGTCACAGAATGTCGGCGTCGTGAAGGGCGCGCTCCCGCTCTTGGTCTCGGTCTCGAACGCCTCGGCGTTCGCGACGTCGACCGCGTTGTCGCGCGTGTTCGCCGCCTCCTGCTGCCAGGCCGGCATCGCCCAGGACTCCGAGATGCCGCCGCCACCGGCGCCCCACTGTGCACCGTCGTCCCAGACGTGCTCGGAGGCCGGCTGGGTGGCATCGTCGATCGTGGTGCCGCCGACCGCGAGGACATAGGGCTGGCTGGCCGGATCGTCGACAGAAAGAGCGTTCTGGCCCGAGGGCGGAAAGAGGGACTCACTCTCGTTGCAATTGTCGTCACCGGTGTCGCCTGCTGCGGCGAGAACCGTCTGACCCTGCGCGGCAGCTTGCTCGAACAAGAGGTTCTCGGCCTGCTGGGTGCCGGGTGCGCCCACTTGTGCGAGCTGCTCGCAGACGCCCCAGCTCGCGGTCACGACTTGGTCGACATCCCTGTTGACGATCTCCGAGAACTCGTCGATCGAACCGGCAGTGGCGTTCGGGGCCTCGTAGACGTCAATGTCCGCTGCCGGGGCGAGCGCGGAGATGTCCTCGATGTCGATTGTCGCCTCCGTTGCCCCCGTGGTCATGCTGGCGGGGTTGGCCGGCAGCGCACCGCCGTCTACGGGAATCACCGAGAGCCGGCTTCCGGTGAGCGCGCCCTTTACGCCTGCCATCTGGGCCGCTTCGGCTGCGCCGAAGTAGCACGAGTCGAAGGTCTCGATGTTTGTCGCCAAGAAGGAGGCCAACTCGAAGACGGCGATGTGCTGTCCGGCGCCGAAGTCCCCGGCATCGTAGAGCCCGAAGGCGCCGTAGGCGTTGGCGATATCGTCGTCGGTGAGCCCGCCCGAGCTCTCCGCGTCCCGTTGGGCCAGGCTGCACGCGTCCGGCGAGCCCGCAGGGTGCGAGAAATCCACTGTTTTGGCCGAGGGGAAGGTGTGCTGCACCGAGATCGGACCGGGCCGGACTATGGACGACTCAGGGTGGACCAGGTCGTCGAGCCCGACCACTCCGATAACTGAGCCGGCGATCGTCGAGGACACGCGCACGGCCGACGTCGTTGCCTGGCCGATCGCGCCGTCCGCGAGCCGGTAGCGCTCGATCCCGGTCCGAAAGGCGCTCTCGACCGTGGCGGCAGAACCCGAGAAGCTCACGAAGAGGCCGTCGCTCGACACCTTTGTGACGCGGAGGCCCTCTTCTGTCAGCTGAGCCTTGACCTCGGCGATCGTCGAGGGCGCCGGGCCGAAGCGGCTGGCGAACTCGCCGGGCGCGAGGTACCGGTGGTAAAGGGGTGAGCCCTTGTCCGTCACTGCCGTGATGAAGCTTGTGAGACCTGCCTCGTCAGTCGGCCGGAGAACGACGATGCCGGTCTCGGTCGAGCCCGCCCGCACCGACCCCAGTGCGCCATCGCCTGCGGGGATCCGCGGCGCAGCCGTGACCACCACCATCGGCGAGGATCTGACAATGACGCCAGCCGTAGACGGCAGCGTCGCGAAGAAGGGGCTGCAGGTGAGCAGTGCAGCGCCCACACCTACAAGCCGGCCGGACCACTGCGGACGGCGTGCCGGTGTCACCCTTGCAGCGCTCTCGTAGTCCAGGTTCGCCTTGAAAGCACTCCCCGACACGGTGTCCCCTCTCTTGGTCTTGTCCGGGCGCGGCCCGCGCTTGGTGATCCACCCGGGCGAGGTGATTCCAGCTGTAATCCCCAGACTGGTCGACCGATCATATCTGCACACCTGCGGTGATTTGTCTCGCCGGTGCGGCGCGAAACCGCCGCCTCAGAACGAGCCTCGGACGCTGACGAGATCGGTCAGGCGAAGCGCAGATTGGTGACGTGTCGCATCCGATCAGCCGCGAGGCTCCACGTAGACCCGTTGTCACTGGACAAGAAGACGAGACCGTCGCGCGTGCCGAGGGCAACCCGGCCAGCACTGGCTGCGATGGACCCGGTGTCCAGATTGAACGGGAAAGATTCGGGAAGGCCGCCGGAGCACGGCTCGAAACGGTCCCCGAGACGGCATCTGTACAGCCGGCCGTCGGTCGTCTCAGGGCCGGTCGAAACGGTGACAAAGGCGCTGTCGCCGTCGATTGCGACCGCCCTCGAATAGCCGGCATGTAGCCCGTCGGTGGTCCACTGCCAGGTGTCGCCGCTGTCCTGGCTCCACCCGAAGCCGACCGCCGCGGCAACGGCGACACAGTCACCGTCGCCGGCGACGACCTCGTGAACGTCCGCTTCGGGTGGGATGACGCTCTGCCAGGATTGGCCACGGTCCTTCGATCGCCATACGCCCCCGACGTGCACTCCGGCGAACCAGACGTCGGCGCTCGAGACCGCTATCGAGCGAAGGTCCGGCACCGGGCCGGCAGGGTTCTGCCACTCGTCCCTGCCTGCGACCGTGTCGAAGGATCCCAGCTCACCGATTGCGCCATCGGGCGACACGGTAAGGAGATGAGCTCCCTGCATACCGACCACGAGGCTGCCAGCGGGCGAGACCGCGAGGCTTTGGGCAGTCGCGGTCGGCAAGCGCACGAGTGGCGTGACGTCGAACTCCTCGAGCGAGACGATGCGCTCGCGGTCGAGAATGCTCCACACAGAGCGCGCGGCGGACGGCAACAGGCTCCCGACTCCCCCGCTGAACGAACCGACGGCCAACGCTGTGACGGACACGTCTTCTGCGTAGGTGTACGAGCGGTCAAGGTCCTCCAAGTGCACCGTTGTCCCCACGACGAGCATGCAAACCCTCCTTGGCCCGGCGCGACTTCGGACGTAGCCGTGCGCCACGGTGTTTGTACCACGCGCGCTGCGAGCCTTGGCGAGTCGGCGGGACTCAGTCTCATTGCGAAACCCGCTCGGGCGACTTTGTGGCGACGATATGTTCCGCGGATGGCCGTGGTTGACGATACCTTTGCCGAAGGCTGCGAAGAACGAAAGGGTTTTCCCCGCCCGTGAGGCTCTGCTACGTGAACCCCGAGTCACGCCTGGGTGCACCCGTATGTGACATTCGGCCCTGACGACCGATTCAGCGAAAGCGCAGGATGACCGACGAGCGACCGAACCGGAGACGAGGAGCGCGTGCGCGGCTCCTTTGGCAACGCGACTCCAAGTCGGCAAGCGAGGAGGATCGATGAGAGCGGGTGCCGTCGTCTTAGTGGGACTGGCGGTCTTGGCAGCGGCCTGTTCCAGTCCCAAGCCGGCGGCGGCTCCGTCGACTTCAGCTACTACAACCATTAGCTCGACTTCAGCATCAACAACCATCAACTCGACGTCGACATCAACAACCGCTAGCTCGACGACGCCAAGCACGACAGTCTCGTCGACGTCGGCATCTCAGCAATTCCTTGCGGCCGCCAGCCTCGCCGACGTCGCGTACGCGACGTGGAGGGCCGAGATCTCAATCGACACCGAGGTCAGCCAGGCAGTTGGCCCGTGCGACACCTATGCAGCCGAGTTGACTACGTTCGACAACGCGATAATGCGCATCGCCGTCACTGGCAAGACGGCAACCGACATTCGGACGTTGGTCGCCGACGACCGCGTCGTCATAGAGAATCTGGACTCTGTGAGCAAGCAAACCGTAACCAGCCTTACGAAAGAGGCCGCTCAACTCAAGGCCATCGGCAGAACGGCAATCCGGGCCGGCGATGTCGTTCGGAGCGACCTCGGCTTGCCGCCAAGTTGAGTGACCATCCCAACCCGACAAGGGTGGAAACAATACGCACAGGGCCTCGTCCGATCGCCGAGCTGACGCCAACCCCGTGTCGGTGACGCGAGCTGACGACAAGAAGGAAAGGAGTCGCCACGACCACCTACCGAGCACGGAGCCGGCGCTCGCCGGCTGTCGTGCTCACGACGATCCTTCTCTGTCTCTGCGTCGGAGGCCTGGTGGGCGCGGTCGTTACGCGCGCTGTCGATCAGCGCACATCGTCGGGCGCGAAGGGGCAAAGTCACCCGGGATCAGCGAGTCTCGCTCCTCCGACACTGAGCGTCCTCTCGATCGTTCCTGCGAACGGGACGACAGGTGTCTCCCCCACTGCGCCCATCACCGTCACCTTGACCTCTCCGCTGTCGAAGATCTCAGCTCTGCCAACCCTTGACCCTTCGACAGCTGGTTCCTGGCAAGCGCAGGGAACGACCCTGACCTTCACGCCGAGCACCGATTTCCCGCCGCTCGCCGACATCGCGGTAACGGTGCCGGGAGGCCCTTCGGGAGTCGTCGGGACAAACGGGGGTCAGCTCGGCCAATCGGTCACCGAGCAGTTCCAAATCGAGAACGGCTCGGTCCTCCGGCTGCAGCAGCTCCTCTCCCTGCTCGACTACTCACCGCTCGCATGGACACCGACTGGCGCACAGATCTCATCGGGCGACACCTCTGCCCAGCTCGCAGCGCTGTACAACCCGCCCCTGGGCCGCTTTTCGTGGCGGAACAGCGGGTGGCCGGCTGGGCTCAACGCGATGTGGGAGCCCGGTACGGACAACGTCTTCACGCGGGGCCTCATCATGTCCTTCCAGGCCGACCATGGTCTTGTGCCGAACGGCGACGTGCAAGACGAGCTGTGGACCTCTTTGATCGGCGCGCTCGCATCGGACGTCGTCAACACCGGCGGGTACAACTACGCGCTCGCCGACAAGGCGGACCCGGAGTCGCTCACGATCTACCACGACGGGGCCGTCGTGCTCCACAGCCTCGCGAACACGGGCATCCCCAAGTCCCCGACGCCCGACGGCACGTTCCCCGTAGATGCGCGCCTTCGGCGACAGGTCATGCGCGGCACCAACCCGGACGGCCGGCACTACGCGGACCTCGTCCAGTACATCGCGTATTTCAAGGGCAACGACGCCGTGCACTACATGGATCGCGCCGACTACGGCATCCCGCAGAGCCTCGGTTGCATCGAGCTGCCACTCGCCGATGCGGCTCGCGCATGGCCGTATCTCGCCTACGGAACTCTCGTCACGATCATCAATTGAGGACGACGCCGAAGCTGACCTTGCCTCGAGCCAAAGGCGCAGTTCGGTCAGCAATTCCGATTTCCCGCGATTTCATGCCGGCTCGGTGGCCGGAAGGAAGCTCCCCGCGGAGCTTGTGTTGCTACGTGGTTACGTCTTGGTTACGTCCCAGCTTGTTCCATACGCATTGAGCCAGTAAGGTTTCCGCACTGTCTTCGGACAGGGACTGGGGGGCAAACGGGAGCTCCCCAAGTGCATACCCAAGTGGAGGAGACCACATGAGGCAGTTGCTCATCAAGGCCGCTACTCCGCTCGTGGCCGGAGCACTCGTGCTCGCCAGCCTGAGCGGAGCGGCGTTCGCAAACGCCAAGCACCAGGCCACAACCACGCCGACCTACGCGATTGCTTACGAAGGTCCGCTTTCGGGTGGCAACGCACAGCTCGGCCTGAACATGGCATACGCGGTCGAGTACGCCGTCCAAGCGGCGAACTCCGGGAAGTCGGCGTTCGGCAAGCTTCCCTTCATGCTTACGTACGTCCCCAAGGACGACCAGGGCTCGGCGACGCTTTCGCCGACCGACGCCCAAGAGCTCGTCTCCAACAAAAACGTCATCGCCGTAGTCGGCCCGGCCTTCTCGGGCGCGACCAAGGCGGCCGAGCCGACCTTCAGTGCGAACCACCTTGCGACCGTGAGCCCATCGGCGACCCTGCCGGCGCTCGCCACCTACGGATGGAAGAACTTCTTCCGGGTCGTGGCGGACGACAGCGTCCAGGGACCGGCTGACGCGAACTGGGTCATCAACACGCTCAAGGACACGACGCTCTACGTCGTCGACGACGCCAGCACCTACGGCGTGGGCCTTGCGGACGCCTTTGCCTCCCAGGCGAGGAAGGACGGAGCCAAGGTGACCCGCGGCTCGTTCCCGGGCACGACCCAGTGCTCCGACGGGACCGCGAGCCCGACGCAGTACCCCGACGACGCAGCCACGGTCGTGGGTGCCAAGCCGCAGCTGCTCTTCTACGGCGGCTACTACTGCGACCTCGGCCTGTTGATCGCCGCACTGCACAAGGCCGGCTACACAGGCAAGGTGATGAGCGGCGACGGAAGCGACAGCATCTCGCTGATCTCAGGCACCAATCCGCCCAGCGCCGCCAATGGCGTGTACGCCTCCTGCGCGTGCGCTGTGATCGGCAAGACCGCTGCCGACAACGCGTTCGCCGCCGGGTTCAAGAAGGACGCGAAGTTCGCCCCGGCCATCTACTCAGCCGAGGCGTTCGACGCAACGAACACGATCATCGACGAGCTCAAGCTCCTCTCGTCCGAGAAGGGCGGGACGATGAACATCACTCGTCAGAACGTTGTCACAGGCCTTCACAAGATCGTGTACGCGGGCCTCACCAAGACGATTTCCTTCACGTCCAACGGGAACATCAAGGGCAACGCGATCTACGTCAACGAAGTGGAGCACGGCACTCTCGTGCAACTCGGGCTCGAGTAGCGCTGCTCACAGAGATGTGAACGAGCCGGGCACTCCGCAACTGCGCGGGGTGCCCGGCTTTTCCATCGTCGGGCCATTTCGCTACTCTGCTGCGCAAGGCCGAGGGGAGTGAAGCGAACGCATGCATTGCCCGTCGTTCATAGCGGACAACAACATCTGGGTGTCGCTCGTCGTTGGCGGTCTTGCCAACGGGTTCCTCTACGCGCTCATCGCGCTCGGCTACACCCTGGTCTACGGCGTACTCAGGCTGATCAACTTCGCTCACTCGGAGATCGTGATGGCCGGCGGATTCGGCGGCCTGTTCGCGATGCGGGCGGTTCTCGGCACCTCTACTCCGGCCGGATTCTGGGCAATCGGGTTCATGCTCATCGGAATAGTCGCGGGCGCCCTCGCCGGTGGCGCTGCCGCCTTCGTGCTCGAGCGGGTGGCGTATCGGCCCTTGCGCAAGCGCAACGCCCCCCGGCTCACATACCTGATCAGTGCCATCGGCGCGTCCTACTTCCTTTACAACATCTCGGGCAAGGAGTTCGGGCGCTACACGGCGTTCATCCAGACGCCCGCTGTGATGCAAGGCAATGCTTTCTCCCTCTGCGGTGTCGGTGTCCAGTCCGCCTGGATCCTTACCATGGTCACCGCTCTCATCCTGCTGCTCGTGCTCGACACCGTCGTGAACCGGACAAAACTGGGCAAGGGCATCCGTGCGGTCGCGCAGGACGCCGAGACCGCGAGCCTCATGGGTGTGCACATCGACCGCACGATCGCACTCACCTTCGTGCTCGGCGGTCTCATGGGTGGAGCAGCCGGGTTCCTCTTCGGCCTGCAGTTCGGCGTCATCTACACGATGGGCTTCGTGCCGGGACTGAAGGCCTTCACGGCCGCGGTCCTAGGCGGCATCGGCAACATCCGGGGAGCCATGGTCGGGGGCCTCCTGCTGGGTGTGTTCGAGAGCATCCCGCTGCGTTGGATGTCCGCTGAGTGGCAGGACGTCGTCGCCTTCGGCGTACTCGTCATGCTCCTGCTGTTCCGCCCGACCGGAATCCTAGGTGAGCGCCTGGGGAGGGAAGCATGACGTCGGCCGCGCTGGACACCGAGGAGCGCACGGGTCCCGGCCCCGTCCACGAGCCGCCACAGGCTCAGTTCTCGACGAGGCTTGCCCGCCTCGCCGCCGGCGAGGCTGCGCGACGGCTCGGCATCTGCATGCTGGCTGGCGTGATCCTCGCGATCATGACCGGGCCCCCCGGGACGAACGCAGCGCCGACTTCAGGCTTCACCGGCGCGCTGCAGTTCCCCAGACTGTTCTGGTTCCTCGGCTTCGGTGCCGTGCTCTTCGCCGTCGTGACGATCTCGAAGTCGTTCGGCACGAAGGCGAGCTCGGTGACCAACCGACTCGCCTCGTCGGTCGTCCAGGTGACCGGACAGCGACGGATGCGACTGGCCCTCGATGCGGCGATCGTCGCGTTCGGCTTCATATGGGTTTCGTGGATCTCGCCGAACAACACCTGGAAGGGCGGCGTCTGCATCGAGATCGGCTTTGCGTTCGCGGCGATGGAGGTGGTCGTCTACCTGTTCGAGTCACGGTCGTTGCGAATCGCAAGGCCGGGCGCCTACGCCTTCCTCGCCCTGTACGGGGTGCTGGCGTGGATGCACAACCCGGTCTCCAAGTACCTGAACACCATCGGGGCGGTGCCGCACAGCCGGACCATCGGCCTCCTCCTCTTGTGGCTCGCGCTAGGCCTGACCGTGCTCGAGGGCCTGCTCTTCGGGCTTTCCGTTCTGCGCAAGCTGGTCGCCCCCCGGCGTGGCAGGCGACTGATAAGGCTCGTGGGCGTCGTCCTCGTCGTCTACGGGTGGCTGATGTGGACGTCGTGGTCCTCCTGGCGTGCGTCGACACCTCATTCGGTCGCGCACTGGTTCGCATCCCTCCACGTCCTGCCACACAACCACACTGCCGGCCTCGTCGTGATGGCAATCGGCGCGATCGTCGTCGTTTATGCGCTCGTCGGGGTGGCGACGGACCTGGTTCGTGCCCTCGGGGGGTCACGTCAGACGAACGCCGACCAGTTCAAGTTCACCGGGATCACCAAACAGGCGAAATTCGCATACGGCAAGACGGGGCTCACGATCGCGGCGCTCCTGGTGGCGATCCAGTGGCCCTTGCACATGGACCCGGGCATCCAGTCGATCCTCACGACACAGGTCGCGATCTACGTGCTGCTGGCCATGGGACTCAACGTCGTCGTGGGCTTCGCAGGCCTGCTCGACCTCGGTTACATCGCATTCTGGGCGATCGGGTCGTATACCACCGCCTATTTCACCGGCGCGCTGCCGGTCCAACCACCGTTCCTACTGAACCCCTTCTGGATCATCCCGTTTGCCATCGTGGCTGCGATGCTCACGGGTGTCCTGATCGGGACACCCACGCTTCGGCTCCGTGGCGACTACCTCGCCATCGTGACGCTGGGCTTCGGGGAGATCATCGAGATCGTCGCGAACAACCTCCACGGAGTGACCGGCGGGCCCGCGGGCACGCCGGGCGTCATTCCGCAGTTCTCGGTGCACCTGGTGGCCAAGCCTCTCGTGATCAACTACGGCTGGACAGGGACGGTGCTTCCCTACTACTACCTGATACTCGGAGTGGCGGTCGTGTTCATGGTGGTGTTCAGCTTCCTCGAGCAGTCCCGCGTGGGACGGTCCTGGACGGCGATCCGCGAAGACGAGGTCGCGGCTGACTCGGTGGGCATCAACGCTCTGAAGTACAAGGTCATGGCGTTCGCCATCGGCGCCTCGACGTCCGGATTTGCCGGAGTCTTCTTCGCGAGCCAGGTGCAGAGCCTCGTGCCAAACGACTTCATCGTCCAGACATCGATCCTGGTGCTCGTCTTCGTGATCTTCGGAGGCATGGGTTCGATCGCGGGTGCGGTGATCGGCGCCGCAATCATCCAGTGGCTCCCCCAGTACCTACAGGTCCACTCGTTCCAGGACTACCAGTTCCAGGACGAGTTCATCTACCTAGGAGCCCTGCTCGTGCTGATGATGATCTTCCGGCCACAGGGGATCATCCCTTCGCGTCGCCGGCGCCGGGAGATCCTCCTCACCGAGGAGGGCGTCGGTCATGGGGAACCTCCGGGCGGCCCCGTAAGGAGCACGTCTTTGGGAGAGACCCTTCCTTCCTCTTACGGGAAGCTGTCCCTGGACGAGCCCGGTTATATAGGTCCGGAGACGCAATGACAGGTGCGCTGCCCGATCTCGCCCCGGTGGACCCTTCGGAGATCGTGTTCTCAGTTGAGCACGTGACCCTCAGATTCGGGGGTGTCACCAGCCTGAGCGACGTGTCGCTCAAGCTGCACCGAGGTGAAATCCTCTCGGTGATCGGTCCGAACGGCGCCGGGAAGACATCCTTGTTCAACTGCCTGACCGGCGTGTACACGCCCCAGGAAGGGTCGATCACATTCACGCCGAAGCACGGGCACCCGGTAAACGTCATCGGACGCAAGCCCTACAGGGTGAACCGGCTCGGGGTGGCTAGGACATTTCAGACGTCCCGGATGTTCAGCGCGTTGACGACGTTCGAGAACGTGAAGATCGGGGTGGAGTCAAAGCAGCACACCGGGCCCATCGGCGCCATGCTCCGGTTGCCGCGGACCCGGCGCGAGGAGCACGAAGGCGATCTCAGGACGCTGGAGCTCCTCAAGTTCGTCGGACTCACGAAACGGGCGAACGAGATCTCGAGCTCGCTGCCCTACGGAGACCGGCGGCGCCTCGAGATAGCGCGGGCGCTCGGTACTAACCCCGAGGTGCTGCTGCTCGACGAGCCCGCGGCAGGGACCAACCCGGCGGAAAAGGTCGAACTCGGGGAGCTGATCCGCAAGGTGCGCTCCCAGTTGGGTGTCACCGTGCTCCTGATCGAGCACGACATGAAGCTCGTGATGTCCGTGGCCGAGCGGATCATCGTGCTGAACTTCGGCCAGGTGATCGCGCAAGGCTCGCCCGCCGAGATCCAAAAGGACCCTGTCGTGATCAATGCCTACCTGGGCACGCCCGACGAGGAAGACGAAGCGGGGTCGGAGGCGCTCTGATGGCTCTTCTCGAGGTCACGGGCGTGGAGGTCCGCTATGGCACCGTCCCTGCCCTGCACGACTTCACGATCTCGGTGGACCAGGGAGAGATCGTCACGCTGCTCGGCGCGAACGGCGCCGGCAAGACGACCACGCTCCGGATGATATCGGGGCTGCACCACGCATCCCTCGGCACGGTTCGCTTCGACGGTCTCGACATCTCGCGCCTCGCAGCTCACAAGACTGTCGAGCTCGGGATCAGTCACGTACCTGAGGGACGCCGGATCTTCCCGCAGATGACGGTTCTCGAGAATCTCGAGATCGGCGCCTACAACAAGCCTCACGGCCAGGACGCGAAGATCGACCATGTCTTCGAGCTCTTCCCGATCATCAAGGAGCGCCGCAAGCAGCAAGGCGGCAACCTCTCGGGTGGTGAGCAGCAGATGCTCGCCATCGGCCGCGCGCTCATGGCCGAACCACGGCTGCTGCTCCTGGACGAGCCCTCGATGGGGCTCGGGCCGCTGTTCGTGCAAACGATCTTCGAGATCATCAAGACGATCCGGGAACAGGGCGTCACGGTCCTGTTGGTCGAGCAGAACGCGGCTAAGGCCCTCGCTTTGGCGGACCGGGGCTACGTGCTCGAGACAGGCAGGATCGTGCTGCAGGACTCCGCGGCCGTCTTGCTGCGCGACGACCGCGTGCGCATGGCGTACCTCGGGGAGGACATCGGGGTTTGACGCGGCGGGACGCGTCGCACGACGCGCGTCCGCGAGCGCCCATGCAGACGGGAACGTCCGCGTTCGGGCCGTGCGCGTGAAGGATGCGGGGCTGCTGGCCGTGGCCTGCCAGCAGCGGTCGCTTACAATCTCTTCGGGGTCGAGCTTTCGGCCAGGGCACGCTGGGTCGGGCAGTCGTCCGATGTCAGGCCCGCCGCGCGGGTCCGGGGGGATTCAGGTGATGTCGATACTGCCGTCGTTCCTGGCCTGCTGTCGGGACACCGCTTTCCGCGTCGCGTGCCGCGATGAGATCGACCCCGTGAAGTCGTCTACCCATGTGATGCGATAAAGGACGCCTCGCCGCTGCTCGTTACCGGGCCGGCGCAAGGCTTCCCCGAGCTTGGAGAGGAGCACAGGTGAGCGGCGTACGAGTGCTGGTTGGCACACGAAAGGGCGCTTTCGTACTGACGTCGGACGGCAAGCGAGAGGCCTGGGAAATCGACGGGCCCTTCTTCGGGGGCTGGGAGATCTACCACGTCAACGGTTCTTCGGCCGACCCGAACCGGCTCTACGCGTCACAGTCCACTGGCTGGTTCGGCCAATTGATCCAACGCTCAGACGACGGTGGCAAGACCTGGGAGCCGGTGGGCAACCAGTTCCAGTACGAGGGCGTGCCCGGCACCCACCAGTGGTACGACGGCACGCCTCATCCGTGGGAGTTCGCACGAGTCTGGCACCTTGAGCCCTCCTTGAGCGATCCCGACACGGTCCTTGCCGGGGTCGAGGACGCGGGTTTGTTCCGCTCGACCGACGGCGGCAAGAGTTGGCAGGAGCTCGCCGGGCTCCGCGGCCAGGACTCCGGGTCATCGTGGCAGCCGGGAGGCGGTGGCATGTGCCTGCACACGATCATCGTGGACCCGAGCGACCCAGATCGTGTCTTCGTGGCGATATCGGCCGCCGGCGTGTTCCGCAGCGACGACGGCGGCAAGACCTGGCGCCCGAAGAACCGGGGGCTCCGTTCCGGGTCCATCCCCGATGAGGACGCTGAGGTCGGCCATTGTGTCCACCGCCTCGCCATGCACCCGTCGCGCCCGAGCGTGCTCTACATGCAAAAGCACTGGGACATCATGCGCACCGACAACGCCGGCGATTCATGGGAAGAGGTCAGCGGGAACCTCCCGACGGACTTCGGCTTTGCCATCGACGTGCATGCCCACGAGCCGGAGACGATCTACGTCGTTCCCATAAAGAGCGACTCGGAGCATTTTCCTCCCGACGGCAAGCTGCGCGTCTACCGCAGCCGGACCGGTGGCAACGAGTGGGAGGCACTCACCAAAGGCCTGCCGCAGAAGAATTGCTACGTGAACGTGCTGCGCGACGCGATGGCCGTGGACTCGATGGACGAGTGCGGCGTGTACTTCGGCACCACGGGAGGCCAGGTCTACGCCTCGGCCGACGCGGGGGACAGTTGGGCGCCCATCGTCCGGGACCTGCCAGCGGTGCTGTCTGTCGAAGTCCAGACCTTGACGTGATCCGGGTCGTGCTGCCGGCACACTTGCGGACGCTCGCGAATGTCGGCCTGGAGATTGAACTCGAGATCACCACAGTGCCCACACAACGATCGTTGATAGACGCGCTCGAGGCACGGTATCCGGTGCTCCTGGGAACGATCCGCGACCCTGTCACACACAAGCGGCGCCCGTTCGTGCGTTTCTTTGCTTGCGCAGAAGACCTTTCACACGAGTCTCCGGACGCGCCCCTTCCCGATGCCGTCTTGACAGGCGGAGAGCCCTTCTTCGTCATCGGCGCAATGGCGGGAGGCTGACAATTCAATTGCCGGTTGCCATACGAGACGGCGACCGTCGGATCGGCGGAGATCTGCCGACGCGTTCCTGGGAGCAAGCCGCCCGGCTTCTTCATCAACCGGGGCGCGGGAAGGTCGCGAGGATTTCGGGTCGCGGCTCGAACAGCTCGCGAGCGGCAGAGCGGTGACCAGCGCGTGCAGCTGACACAAGCACGGCCAGCGGCGTCCCTTCCTCGGTGATGTCGCGCAACCAGACGCGAAGAAAGCCCGCAACGAAGGCATCCCCGGCTCCCGTCGTGTCCGCCACAACGAGCGGTTCCGTCGGTACGTCGACAGATTGAACCGTCTCAGATTGAACCGTCTCAGATCGCAGTAGCACGGTCGCACCGCACGAACCCCTCTTCACGACGACTATGGGTGCGAGGTCGGTGAGCTCGGCCACTCGTGCGTGGCCGAGCAGGGCTCGAGCCTCGGCCGCGGTTGTGACGATGAGCTGCGGCTCCAACCCGGCAATCTGCTCGCGCACGTGACCTGGACCGTGGGCCGAGATGAAGCTCGCAGAAGAGAGATCCAGGCTCAGCCGGGCTCCGTGTCCCTTGGCCAACGTGACCGCGTGCCTGGTGGCAGAGGCCAGTGGCTCCCCGAACAGGCAGTAGCCAGGCACGTGCACCCCTCGGGCTCCTGCCAACCACGATGGTCTGACGGCTGACACCGAAAGCGCCGTTGCCGCTCGCCGGTCGGCAACGAACGACCGTTCTCCTTTCTCATCGAGGAGAACGACCATGCGCCCGGTGGGCACGCGAGGCGGACGGACGGCGTGCACGACGACCTTGCAACGCTCCATGTACGAAACCAGGGCATCGCCCAGCATGTCACGGCCGACCGAGGTGATGAGCGACGTGGGCGTGCCAAGGCGCGCCAGGCATCTCGCTGTGGTGCCCGCCGAACCACCCTGCCGGAACTGGACGTCACCGACAACATCGGTCACACGCGCCGGGCCGAACGCCGGGGTGATCACAACGTCGAGCAGGAGGTCACCGATGACCACCACGTGCGGAGCCGTGAGCGTTCGGTCAGCCATGCCAGCAACCCGTTGCGCACCGCCGGTCCACAGACGTTGGCGCTAGCTCAACTCGCCCGCACCTCTTGGACCGCCGCCATGTACCGCTTGACCTGCTCGGGGTCCACGGGGTTTTCACCGACGCCGTCGACCTTGAGACTGCTGCCGACGATGGCGCCGTCCGCGTACTTGAGGAACTCGCCGACGTTGGCCGCCGTCGTCCCGCTCCCCATGAGAATGGGCCGTGTGGCAAGCTCTCTTGCCCTGCGGACCTTCTCCACCTTGGGGGCGTCACCGGTCATCCGGCCGGAGACGATCAGGGCGTCCGGGCGGTAGAACTCCGTCCATTCGATGTGGGTCTCCAGGTCCAGCCCGGGAAACGGAAGCGAGTGCTTCTTGTCGACGTCGCAGAACAACTTGATGTGTTCGGCGTCGAGCTCCTTTCGTTTGCGAAGCAGATCAGCCCCGCAGCCATGGTCGAGCTCACCGGTGTCCCACAGCCGCGACCCGGTCAGGATGCACACGCGAATGAACTGCGCCCCCGCGGCCACAGCGATGGCCAACGTGACAAGTCCGCCGTTGTGCACGACGTTTACGCCTACGGGCTTGTCCGTCATCTCCACGACCGCCCGGGCTGCCACGGCCTGAGCGGTCATCGCTTCGGGATCGACATCGGCTCCGACACGGTAGGGCGCGTCCCACATGTTCTCGACCATCAGGCCGTCGACGCCTCCTTCTAAAAGCGCCTCCGCGTCGCGCCTGGCGTTGTCGAGGATGCAAACCATGCCGTAACCGGTGTAACCGGGTGAACCCGGAAGCGGCCAGAGGTGGACCATACCGATGATCGGCTTCTGCACACCGAACACGTCGGCCAGGCTGCCGATCTGCAGATCGTCCAAACGCGTCTTCCAGGATTGCTGGACCATCGTCCGCCTCCAGCTCAGTTGAAACGGTTGCCACGCTTGGGCTGGCGATGCCGGGACGACCGATAACAAGAGAGAGAACCAGTCGATCGACTCAAGCGACAGCGTCATCATTCGCCGAGCGTGCTCGCTCCGAGCGTACACCCCGACCCCGGATTGCTAACCGACTCCGAGCAACGTGCGTAGCGCCATCTGTGCAGCCGACGCATCCGGGCCCGACGCACCTCGGGCCGCTACGGTGAGCCCATGACCGATCTCGCTGCTTTCACTAGAGGGCTCCCCAAAGTCGAGTTGCACCTGCACATCGAGGGCACGCTCGAGCCGGAGATGAGGTTCGCGCTCGCGAAGCGCAACGGGGTGCGGCTCGCCCACGCGGATGTCGCCGAGTTGCGGGCGTCCTACCGCTTCACCGACCTGACCTCCTTCCTGGTGAGCTACTACGAGGGCATGGAGGTGCTCCAGACGGCCGGCGACTTCCACGACCTGGCGTGGGCCTACCTTCGACGGGCACACGAGGAGAAGGTCCGTTACGTGGAGATGTTCTTCGATCCCCAGGCGCACACCTCGCGCGGCGTCGGCTTCGACACGGTCATCGGTGGGCTGCGGCAGGCAACCATTGCCGCACGCCAACAGTTGGGACTCCACGCCGAGCTGATTATGTGCTTGCTGCGCGACTACTCGGCCGAGTACGCGATGGCGACCCTGGTGCAGTCCCTGCCGTACCGGGAGTGGATAGCCGGCGTTGGGCTGGACTCCGACGAGCGGGACAACCCCCCGAGCAAGTTCGTCGGGGTGTTCGCCCGCGCTCGGTCCGAGGGTTACCAGATCACCATGCATTGCGACGTGGACCAGAACAACACTGTCGAGCACATTCGCCAGTGCCTCGAGCTGATAGGGGTGGACCGGATCGACCACGGGGTGAACGTCCTCGAGAGCGAGGAGCTGACAAAAGAGCTCGCGCGGCGCGGGCTCGGGCTCACCGCATGTCCGATATCCAACAAGTGGGTAGCCGGCGACCTCAAGGCGACCGAGATAAAGCGGCTTCTCGAGCTCGGCATCCGGGTCACCGTTAACTCCGACGATCCTGCCTACTTCGGGGGCTACGTCACTGACAACCTTCTCGCGTTGCAGGAGGCTGCAGGTCTCGGACCGGCCGAGCTGGTGCAGCTGCAACGCAACGCGATCGAGATCTCGTGGATGCCGTCCGGCGCCAAGGACCGCCTGCTCGCCGATCTCGAACGCTACGCCGAGAGCGGGTAACCGTCGCACTCGACTCAGCGCGCCGACGCCGAACCTCCCTCCGGGTCGCGAACTAGGCGGCGCCGACCCCCGCCTATCCGGCGCTCCGTGGGCAGTTCGGCGCTTGTGTTGTCGGAGGCTCTCGTCTCAGGAGAAGACGCCTACGATGCTTGGCTCCTACTACTACATCTGATTCAGCTGGTGGCGGGAGCGCGCCACAGGTCGATGCCGCCCTCGACGGCGTGGCGGTCGATCTCGGCGAGCTCGTCGGCGGAGAAGCCGGCGTGGTCGAGCGCAGCGACGTTCTGTTCCAGCTGGCCGACGCTGCTCGCCCCGATCAAGACTGACGTGACACGGCTGTCGCGGAGCACCCAGGCGATGGCCATCTGGGCCAGGCTCTGGCCCCGACGTTGCGCGATGGCATGCAGGGCGCGCACGCGGGCCAGGTTGTCGGCGTTGAGCATCTCGTGAGACAGCGAACCGTCCCTCGAGGCACGCGAGCCCTCGGGGATGCCGTCCAGGTACCGGTCGGTGAGGAGACCTTGGGCCAGCGGCGAGAAGGCGATGCACCCGACGCCTTCAGTTCCGAGCACGTCGAGCAGTCCCTGTTCGACCCACCGGTTGAGCATCGAGTACGACGGCTGGTGGATGAGCAGCGGTGTGCCGAGCCGGCCGAGGATGGCGATGGCCTCCCGGGTCCGTTTGGCGGAGTACGAGGAGATCCCGATGTAGAGCGCCTTGCCTTGTTGGACCGCCGAATGGAGCGCGCCGACGCTCTCTTCGAGGGGGGTGTCGGGGTCGAAATGGTGGTGGTAGAAGATGTCGACGTAGTCGAGGCCCATGCGTCGCAGACTCTGGTCCAAGCTGGCCAGGAGGTACTTGCGGGAGCCGAGATCTCCGTACGGGCCAGGCCACATGTCCCATCCGGCCTTGGTCGAGACGACCAGTTCGTCGCGATGGTCGCGGAAGTCGGAGTGGAGGATGCGACCGAAGTTGGACTCGGCGCTGCCGTACGGCGGGCCATAGTTGTTGGCCAGGTCGAAGTGGGTGACGCCCAGGTCGAAGGCCCGACGAAGGATGGCGCGCTGGGCGTCGAGTGGGCGCTCGTCGCCGAAGTTCTGCCACAGCCCTAGCGAGACGGCCGGCAGTAACAGGCCGCTGCGTCCGCAGCGGCGATAGGTCATCGAGTCGTAACGGTCGTCGGCAGGAAGGTAGCGCGTCACGGTGGGTCACGTTCCGTTTCTGTGGGGCGACGCCTGGCGCGCCGCTTAGCTGGTTGGCCCAAAATCATTACGCGACCACAGGGGGACGGCAAGGGGCCGGCATTGCGAACGTGCGGTCGCTGCATGAGCCAGTTACTCGCCGAGAGTTGCCACCACGAAGACCTGTGAGGTCCCTGGCGCCGCCAACCCCACCACGTCTCCCGGGACCGGCCTGCCGTTCACTGTGAGCGAGACCCTGTTGCCGGTGCCGCGCCGCGCCACGGCAATGTCGTACCAGGTGCCCCGGAACAAGCGCCTTGCGGAGAACCCGGGCCACGACGACGGGATGGCGGGGGCAATCCGAAGCCCGTCGTGGGTAGGCCTGACACCAAGGATCCACTGGGTAATGGCGACGTACATCCAAGCCGACGCGCCGGTGAGCCAGGCGTTGCGCCCCAAGCCGTACTGAGGATGGGCCGGCCCGCAGACGTTCTGGCAATACACGTAGGGCTCCACCGCCGACCGCTCGACATCAGGCCGCGACAACGGGAGGAGCTGGCGGTAGTACTCATAGGCCCGGTCGCCGTCGCTCATCTGGGCGGCGGCCACGACCGACCAGGCAGCGGCGTGGCAGAAGATCCCCCCGTTCTCCTTGGCGCCCGGCGGAAAGGTGCTCGTCCCGTTCACCCGCGGGTCGCCGCCGTCATAGGGCGGCCACATCAGGCTGGGCCCGTACGGCGTGCCCAGGAGGTCGTGAGCCGAGGCCATGGCGAGCCTGGCCCTCTCGAGCGGGGCAACCTCGCCGATCACACACCAGCTCTGTGGGATCAGGTTGATGCGGTGGCGGTCCTCCGAGGACACGCCCACGGGCCTGCCGTCGTCGTCGAAGGCGCGCGCGTACCAAGACCCGTCCCAGGCACAGCCGTTGACGGCTTCGGCCATCTCCTGGTGCATTCCCCGAAAGCGCGTTGCCTCCTCCCCGCGTCCCAGATGGTCCGCCAGCTCCGCCAGGTCCAGCACGGCCCGGCAGAATTGCATTGCGCACCAGACGCTCTCGGCCAAGCCCGAGCCGTGGTCGACGTTCAAGGTGTCATCCCAGTCCGAGAAACCGGACCTGGGAAGACCGTGCGGGCCGCGGTTGGCGAGCGTGAAGGCGAGCGCCGCCATCATGTGGCCCCAGACCGTGTCGTCCGTCGCCACGTCTCCGAGCCCGGTGCGCGCTTGGCCTGGCACCTCTTCTTGTGCGTAGGGAACGCGCCGGCCCAGGTATGCGTAGTCGCCTGTTTCTTCGAGGTAGGCGCAGGTCGCTATGACCAGCCACAGGTGGTCGTCGCAGAACCACTGGGGCCAGGTCGGCCGTTCGGCGGCCAGGCCTGGACCACCTTTGCCGGTGAGGGGGAAGAACTGGTGCCAGGTGTGCCCGTCCGCGAACTGCACCCCCCACAGCCGCTCCATGCGGGAGGCGACCTCGTCCGGCGCGGCGTGGGCCACTCCCAACGCGTCCTGGGCCGTGTCGCGGGTACCGATCCCCCTCCCGAGGCCTGTCTCGTAGCCCGACACGAAACGTGACCACTGCAGCGCGGTACGGCACTGCAACGGGCTCCAGCAATTGAGCATGGCGTTGGTGTCAGCGTCCGGGGTCTGCACGCTGAAAGCCTCGAAGTAGGTCCCCCAGTCGGAACCGAGAGCCTCGAAGGCGAGCTCCACCTCGGCCGGGTCACGGTAGCGACCTGTGACCGCGGCGATGTCACCGGGAGAGTCGGTGATCCCCAATACGTAGACGATCCCGGCTTCCGCCCCGGGCTGCAAGGAAAGCTCGTGGTGGAACGACCCAATGTTGTTGCCGCGCGGCGCCTCGCTCCCCTTTGCTCTTCCCGAGACAACGACTTCCGGCTCTTCCAGCCCCCGGCAGCGACCCACGAAGACCTCCCTGTCACAGTCGTAGCCGAGCGGAGCACGGTCCGAAGCGAAGAACTGGGTCGTGGGAGAGAACCTGGTCCTCGCCACGATGGCCTGACACGCTTGGTCATAGCGGGAGCTCAGTATGTGCTGGCCCCAGTCGAGGTTGTGGATGTCACTGAAGGCGTCTTTGAAGCTCAGCTCCACGTAACTGAAGACCTGGATCACCTGGCTGGCCCGAGAGTTGTTGGCCAGGCGTAGCACCCACAGCTCCGCTGGGCAGGGGTCTTGAGGTGGCGTAGGAGGCACGAAGTACAAGATCTCGGCCCGGATGCCCCTTCGCCCGGTGGTGATCTTGGTATAGCCCGCGCCGTGGCGGCACTCGTAGCTGTCGAGGGGGGCGCGCACGGGTTGCCAGGTCGCGCCCCAGTACTCGCCGGTGTCCTTTGCGCGGAGGTAGACGTAGCGGCCGGGCTGGTCCGGCGGTAGTGAGTTGTAGCGGTAACGGCTCACCCTGCGGTCACGAGGATCGCGGTCGAAAGAGAAGCCACCGCCGGTGTTGGAGACAATGCCGCCATACCGTCCCTGCCCCAGATAGTTGGTCCAGGGCGTGGGTGTGTCCGGGCGGGTGATGACGTACTCCCGGGCGCCGGGGTCGTAGTAGCCGTAAGGGTTGGCGGCCAGGGCGGAGGTACGGACGGCTTCGTCGGGTCTCGGTGCAAGGGGATCCATGCCCACCGAACCTATAGCCGCGAGCGCCGCGATGCCGAGAAAGGCGGGGCCGATGTCCATTGACGTGACCCGAAACCGGGCTCTGGGTCGGACGACGCACAGCGATCCGACCGCGTTCGCCCTGGCAATGTTCTGGCAGAACGTCGGCCAGAAGGCTCGACGTACTCCGCGCGACCGCCGGTCCAACGAGTCGCCGATCGGCACACTCCCTGCGGAGGAGTCGTGCGTCCCCTACCTCACGACGCTATAGCGCAGATGTGTGACGCCATCGGATTCGACGACGCGTTTGCATTCAAGGTCGAACTGGCCATCCTCGAGGTTGTCGAAGAGGCGGATGCCGCCACCGAGGAGGACGGGGCCTACGTTCAAGTGGATCTCGTCCAGAAGGCCTGCCATGAGATACTGCTGGGCGACGGCGGCGGCTCCGATGGCAATGTTTCGCGCGCCGACCACGGCGTGGGCTTGCGCGAGGGCGCTCTCGATGCCGTCGGTTACGTCGGTCCCGTCGGTGCCGGGACCGACGTGCTCGTCGGGCGGGCCGTGGGTCAGCAGAAAAGGGAGCGCCCGCGGACTGGTGACCGCCTCATCCGTTAGCGATGTCGAAGGTGCGCCCTCCCGGTGATGATCGCACCGCAGTCGAGCGCGTCCCGGACCACCGGGAGGCTGCGCGCGGGAGGTTTGAAACGGTCGTCGGGGCCGATGCGCGCGGTGCCGGCAGACCACCAGTCGAAGAGCGGGCTCTCGGGACCGTCGTCCGGGTCCGCAATGAAGCCGTCCAGAGCTATCGAGAGTCCGACGACCTCTGCCTCCAGTCAATTCGCTTGCTTCAATAAGACTAAAGAGGTCCGCTCCTTTCATCGCCGGACAAGTAGGCCCGAATCCAACCTCCTAAATGGAGAAATGAGACTGTGCACCTCCGTCGACTTTGAACGCCGCAAACCTCGCTGCTATGGATACGGCCTTCTCCACTGGTGCACCAGAGAGAACCCCGTACAGCAAGCCGGCAGTCGCGGCGTCGCCGGCGCCAGTCGTCACAGGACGGCGAGTAACTCGGGCCGGCAGAAAGATCTCCCTGTCGGCCCAATCCGCGGCTCGCTCGGCAAAGCACCGGCCAGCGTGACAGAAGCGATCGGCATTTGCAGTGAGCAGGTACATCCCTCGCGCACCGTCGGTCAGGAGCACCGCCGCCGCGCCCAGATCAAGAATGTGGCGCGCGAGGTCTCGCGTCCCCGCACAGGGCGCGGGCCTGGCTATGTGGAGCGCGCTTATCACATCGTCGACGCTGGGTGACAACACATCCACTAACGGCACGGTTCGAGCCAACAATCCCTCCCAATCGACCCGAGTCGCTTCGGAGCCCGCCGCGACCGTCGACAAATCGAGCGACGTCGTCGCGCCGGACCGACGGATCCGCTCTAGCAGCGATTGAAGGGCCGCGCCCCCGGCTGCGTACATCGCCGGGAGGAGCGGCGGATAGCCAAGGTGGACCAGGTCGGCCTTCTCCGCCATGACACGTTCTCCGTCAAAGGAGCTGTTGGCACCGACGTGGTGCCAGAACGCGCGGTCTCGCCCAGGCGGTTCGAATACCAAGGAGTAGGACGTCGTCGCCCCGGGGACGCGACGTATGCCCCGGCAGTCCAGCCCTGTTTCGCCGAGCATATGGACGAGGCTCGAGCCCAGTTCGTCGTCTCCGATGTCAGCGACGAGCTCTACGGACACGCCGAGCGAGTACAGATCACGACCCGTGTTCGCGACGCATCCGCCGGGGAGGATCGTCAGCGGTCCGACGTCGACGATCGTGCCAGGGATGATCTCTTCTTCGCCTCCCACTTTGGGATACAGGTCAGCGCAGATGTGACCGGCTACCACAGCTCTAAGAGTCATTCCTCTACCTCGCACCGCTATCGCCTTGCTCACGATTCTCAGGCGTCTGACAGGACTGGAACTCTGCTGCACCTTGCCTTGGGCCGTTTCGCGTCACCAGGCGGCCTGGGCACCGCCGACACTTCATGGCCGCTATCTTCCGCGAACGAATGAAAAGGAGGTGATCACCGACCTCGATGCCGGGACCCTCGAGTGCTTCTCGGCCGTGTCCTCCTGTGGCGTCGACATCCGGCGAGTGGCTCAATTGAAGTGTAGATGTTTGTTGACGACCTGGTCCGAATTCAGCTGCCGCCGGTCTGAAGCGTCGGAACGAGCAGTTCTGAATCGAAGCCGGGACTCGGGCTACCCGGCTTCTCACTGGCGTCGAGGCCGGGCGCCGCGCGTCACGGCGTCAGCTGCCCCGTCCGTCACGCAAGCGACACGGACATCCGTGACCGGGCGTGTCTCAGCACAGGATCGACGCGTGCGCCCCGCAAAATTACGCCTTTGTAATCCTCGAGCCCCTCGACCCGACGCCGCAGCTCGACTCCGGCGCGCTCGGAGCCTGGGGCGAGCATGGCGAGTCGGATGCATCAGCCGCTGTTCAGGCCCAGCGTGAAGGTGTAGACAACCGATCTACCGCGACGTAGTATGCGCCGCTAACACCACGAGGGGGGCATTAGGTGGCTGCGAATCCGTCGACGTCGGGCCTCCCTGCGCGAAGTGCGAGGAGATACCCGGGATGGGGCCAAGGCTCAGGATCAATGGTTGGCGGTCTATAAGTTCTCGGGGTAGCTCCCTACACCAGGGCACGGCGCGCCTGGGGCGCACCGGTGCCGGCCTGCTGCTGGCCATCGGCCTCGCCGGCACGCTCGAGCCGCTCATCCAGGTGGTCTCGTCCAGCCCGGCTGCCGCCCAAGCAAATCTCATCCAGAACGGGAGCTTTGAGAGCCCCCAGGTATCCGGCTGCAGCGTTGCCTACACACCAGGTTGTGACGGCTTTACAACCTATTCAAGCTCCAGTGACCCGAACGGGATAGATGATTGGACGATCGGTGGCGACAGTGTCGACCTCGTCAACACTCACTGGGTGGCCGAGTCTGGGAATCAGTCAGTAGATCTCTCAGGCAATGCTCCCGGCTCAGTTTCGCAGTCCGTCACCACTACGTCGGACGAGACTTACACGTTGTCCTGGTACATGGCGGGTAACCCGGATGGTGGGGCAGCAATCAAGACCATGCACGTCTACTGGAACGGAACGCTCGTTGACGAGCCTTCGTTCGACACCGCCGGGCACACCGTTGCGTCGATGGGCTGGGTGGAGGAGCAGGTCAACGTAACCGCCACCTCGACTAGCTCGACCGTCGAGTTCGCTGACGCCTCGTCACCCGCGACCCCGTACGGAGCAACTCTCGACAACGTCTCGCTGCTCCCCGCGAACCTGACGAGTTGCTCGTCATCCTCATTCAGCGACAACTTCGCCGAGGACAGTTCGCTGTCGGACTGCTGGGAGACGGGAACACCGCTCCTCTCGGACGTTGCAAGCGACGAGGGCGCGCAGGGCATGTCGCCGCAGCTCTCGTTCGACGGGAGCTACATGGACATGCAGGGCGTTACGACCGAGGAACGGTTCACTGGCATCCAGTCCGCCAACGCGTATTCCACTCCGCTCGAGTTCGAGACCAGCGTCGACGGCCTTGAGGCTCACGGCAACCCCTTCATGATCTATCTGGTCAATGCGAACGGGACCGAGGGGTTCACCGTCGACGGCAATCCGGATTCGATGAACACCCCCTACTACGGACTGTGGGGGAACGACGGGATCGGGGCAGACGAGGACAACACCCCCCTCCTGACTCCCAACGACCCAAGCGACGGCGTCGTCTACAACATCACGATGTCGATCGACGGCGCCGGCAACGGCAATGTCACGGTGAGCTACAGCGGCGGGGGTGCAACGACTACGTCGCTTGGCAACATCGGAACCACGGCGGGGCCCTTCTACGTGGTTCTCGGCCAGTGGGAGGGCGTTCCGAACGTCGGAGGCGGAGCGAACGAGGCCGCCTGGTACTCGGCGAACATGAACGGCAGCAGTACGGTCACAGCGTCCCTCTCTACGACCTCACCGACCGTCGCCGGCGTAGAGACGGTGCCCACCTCGGCGGTCCCCGCTTCCAGCGTCGGCAGCTCCTCATCGGGATCAGGTGACGCCGCCTCCGCTCCGCTCGGCTCAATCCCACTCGGTTCGATAGGCCTAGCCGCCTCGCCTCTCGGGTCAATCCCGCTCGGGTCGATCCCGCTTGGGTCGATCGCTGTCGCCGGCTCACCGAGCACGCCAGGACTCACTACCGCCGCGCAGGCTCTTTCGAGCACACTGCTGTCCGACGTCGGGATCACCTTCCCGCCAGGCTGCGGCCCGACTTCCTCGCCCTGCACGGGCTGGGAAGGTGTGCTCACCGGCTCTGAGTACGCCGGAGTCCCGCTTCAGACTGTGACCCTCGCCAATGTCCTCGAGGACACCACCACAGGTACCGGCGGCGTGCCTTCGCCGGCGACGAACTTCGACTCCCTCGACCTTGCGAGCCTCGACCTCTCGTCGAGCCCTCTAGGCTCGATCCCGCTCGGCTCGATCGAGCTCGGCTCGACGCCGCTGGGCTCCATCTCGCTCCCAGGTGCTCAAAGCGGAGCCACCGGCGCCCTGACCGAATGGTGCACGGTGCTGGACTCGCTCAGTCCCGCCTTCCCTTGCTCCGACTTCGGGATCGACCCGTCGAACCCCTCCAGCGCGGCTGGCGTCTCGCTGCTGTCACTCGCGCTGGCCGGAGTGCCGCTAGGTTCCATCCCGCTCGGCTCCATCCCGCTCGGTTCCATAGCGCTGGGCTCGTCGCCGCTTGGCTCCATCCCGCTCGGCTCGATCGACCTCGCGAGCAACCCCCTCGGGTCGATCCCGCTCGGCTCGATCCCGCTCGGCTCGATCCCGCTCGGCTCGATCCCGCTCGGCTCGATCCCGCTCGGCTCGATCCCGCTCGGGTCGATCCCGCTCGGCTCGATCCCGCTCGGCTCGATCCCGCTCGGCTCGATCCAACTGGACACGATCAGTAACCTCTCGACGATCGTCGACTGCTCATCAGGGTTCTCGTGCACGGGAGCCACGCTCGCGGATGCGCAGACTGAAAACGCGATCCTCCCGACCGCGGAGCTCGAAAACCTCCCGTCGAGCGCCCTCGCTGGCACTACGCTCGCCGATCTCCCCTCGAGTGCCCTCGCTGGCACGACCGTCGGTGATCTCCCCTCGAGTGCTTTCGCCGGCACGACAGTTGGTGAGCTCGTAAGCGGAGACGACACCTCCTATGCGGGCTACCCGAGTGTCACCCTCAACGACTTGCTGCTCTTGACCATCCCGCCCACCACCTATCCCTGGCAGACCGTGACATTGGCCAGCCTGCCCCTTGCTGCCGACGAGATCGCCAACGGAGGCGGAACGGTCACCTACAGTGCGGCTCTCACCGTCAGCGGCATCGCCTCGACCGTGCAGGTCTCGGCCACACTGCCCCCGACCTTTGCCTACGTGCCGGACAGCACCACCCTGGATGGGACACAGGTGGTCAACCCCACCGCTGGCGCGTCACTGAACTGGACGCTCCCCGCGCTTTCGCCCGGCACCCATACCTTGTCCTTCGAGGCCAACGCCGGCATCGGCCTGGGGCCCACCACGGCAACGCTGACCGCCTCCATCGACGGCACCCTCAACGCCACGTCCTCCGCCACGGTCGATGTCGTCGACGGCGAGGAGCCTGCGATCAACACCGCAAGCACTGCGCTCACGCTCACGCCCGGCACCCCTGACACGACACCGGCCACCGAGGGCAACCTCAACATCGGGTACCTCACATCTCAGGGAGACCTGAACGACTGGGCCGTGAACGTGCCCCAGAACGACGAGCTCAGCCTCGCTCTCACGAACCTGCCGGCCAACTACGACCTCGAACTGTTCGGACCGGGCACCCAACAGCTGCAGGGCACACCCAACCAGGACCTCTCGGGTGTGTCGGACACCCTGCCCTCCCTAACGCCTGACGCCACCACCGAGGCGACCCCAGGGTCGCAGGACCTGCCCATCGCGCCGCCGTCGGGCGACCAGCTAGAGGCGATTTCGAACAACCCTGACGGTCAGAGCCAGTACATCCAGACGCCGCCGCTCGCCGCGGGCACCTACATCGTCCAGGTCTCCGGCTACAACGGTGCCTTCAGCTCCCAGCCGTACCTGCTGCAGGCGAACCTGCTCGGCGGCGGCACGGCACCCTCATGCTCGGGCGGCATAAGTTACCTGAGCAGCCTGCTAAACGGCAGCGCCCCCGTGACTCCCCCGACGGACCTGAACACGACCATCCCGAGCAACGTGAACACGTTGTTCCTCGTCAACACCCAGAGGCTGTCGGCGGCCTTTCCCTCAGCTTTCGACGACGCCGGCAACCCCAGCCAGCAGACGATCGTCTCGGACCTCGACGCCATCGCTTCGGACTCGAGCGCGGGCGTGAGAGGGGCAATCGTCCCCGTCGATTCCTACCAGAGCGTGCAGACTGCCTATGCGGCCTGGAATGCCAACCCGTGCTCGGTCGCGGCCGCCAACGGGGTCGTGGCCGCGATCTCATCGGTGGTCGACCAGCTGCGATCGCAGGACCCGACTATCCAGAACATCGTCATTGTCGGAGCTGACGACCAGATCCCATTCGCACGCATCGCAGACGGGGCGACGCAGTCGAACGAGCGCGACTACGGCGCGGCGACCTTCGCCGGGGAGGACAACCCCGAGGCTGACGCTCTTTCGCTCGGCTACTACTTGAGCGACGACCCCTACGCCGCCAACTCGCCGCTCGGTGTCGGGAGCGCCACCTTGTACACACCTCAGGTCGCAGTGGGGCGCCTCGTCGAGAATGCGAGCGAGATCGAGTCCGCGCTCTCGCGCTTTGTCAGCTCGGGCGGCAATCTCGACGCCACGGCAAGCCTCACGACCGGCTACTCGTTCCTCACCTCGGGCGCGGAGGCGGTCTCGACAAACCTGGCCGCGAACAAACTTTCCGCGTTCAATCTCATCAACGAGAACTGGCAGGAAAGCGACCTCGACTCGGCGCTCGCCGGCACCGACACCGACATCCGCGAGGACGGTATCGGGCCCGGTGTTGACAGCATCAACGCCCACTTCGACTATTCGCGTGCCCTGCCCGCCTATGACAACACGAACAACCTCACCAGCAACCTGTTCACGACGACCGACGTGCGCAACGTCTTGAGCTCGTACGCGGGCAGGCTGCTCTTCTCCATGGGCTGCCACGCCGGACTCGACGTCGACGACGCCGAGGTGGTGACAAGCGGCGTCACGACACCGGTCGACGACTGGGCGAAGACGTTCGCGGACGCCGGCGCACTCTGGGTGGCCAACACCGGCTACGGCTACGCCGACACGGACACGATCGCGTACTCGGCCAAGCTGATGACCGATTTCGCCGCCAACCTGAACGGCACTCTCACTATCGGCGAAGCACTCACAGAAGCCAAGCAACAGTACGCGGCCGGGAACGCGATCCTCAGCCCTTATGACCTGAAGGCCCTCATGGAGTCGACGTTCTACGGCTTGCCGATGTACTCCCTGAACGGCTCCTCGGCCCCGGCGACCCCGCCGAGCGGACCCGGCACGACAACAGACCCGGCCACCGGCCTGACCGTGGCGCCGGTCTCGGTGAGCCTGCAGCCGGGGACGATCCCCGGTGAGATCAGCCTTGTGACAACCGCGAACGGCAGCTACTACCAGGTGAACGGGACGACTCCGTACAACGCGGGGACCCAGGCGACCGAGTACCGCCCGATCGAGCCCCTCGTCGCTGTGCCGGCGACCGAATCCGGCCTGATCCCCCACGGTGCCCTCGTGAGCGGGCTGATCTCGACCGACGTGCCCGGTTTCAAGCCGGCCTACTCCATGCCGGCCGCCGGTTCAGCCGACGCGATGCCACCCTCGATTGGTGACGCGGCCTTCCCAGGCGCGCTCCAGCGAGTCGCCACGTACGGGACCTTCACCTCGAACGGCACGGGCGAGGGTGCCCAGCTCGACCTCGTCGCAGGCCAGTTCCTGCCTAACTTGTCATCGCCGGGTACCGGCACCGAACGGCTCTTCACGTCGATTGCGGGCCAGGTGTACTACGTGTCGCCGTCGAGCCCGCTCGCGAACGACTACACGCCTGCCACCATCGACACCTCGCAGGCAGTTTCGGGGAGCAGTCTCACATTCAGCGTCCAGGTGACTCCGTCGAGCGCACCGGTCAAGCAAGTGCTCGTCCTGTACACCGATGCCAGCAGCCCAGGCACGTGGACCTCCGTCAACTTGACTTCGAGTGACGGACAGAACTGGACGGGAACTGCCCCGTCCACCCTGAGTGGAAAGGTCCAGTACATAGTCGAAGCCGTCGATGCCGCGGGCAACGTCGCCGTCTCGAACAACGAAGGCACCGCCTTCAACGCAACCACCCAGCCGGCCATCTCGATAACCCTCTCGGGTAGCGGCCCGACCAACGGCTACTACACGAGCGCCGTCACCGCCACCATCACGGCGCCAAACGGGTCGACCTACGTGCTCGACGGATCGGCACCTGTTTCGGTGAGCGGACCGGTCATGGTGACGACAAGTGGTGAGCACACGCTCACAGTGACGGACCAGAACGGCGACGAGTCCACCCAAGCGTTCGCCATCTCGATGTCCCAGACGTCGACTGCCCTGTCATCCGGTACCAGCTCACCGGTCGTTGGCCAGCAGGTCACCTTGATGGCCACGGTGACTCCTCTGTCAACCGGGCTGAGCAACAGCCCCACCGGAAACGTGGAGTTCTTCGACGGAACCATGCCGATCCCGGCCTGCAACGGGACGACAGGCGAAGGTCTCACGGGCGGCACCGCCACGTGCGCAGTTGCCTTCGGCTCCCCCGGGACACACCAGATCACCGCCGGCTATGTGAGCAACGACGGTTTCGCGGCTTCGACGTCCGGCGCAGTCGGACTCGCTGTCAGTCTTCGCTCGGCGACGGTGTCGGGCTTCACGGTGTCCAATAGCCCGGCAACCTACGGGGCCGAGACCAACCTGTCGTTCTGGGCGACCGTGACGGCCGGCGACAGTGACCCGTTCCCGAACAGCGACACAGTGACGGTGAGCCAAGGCACCACCAGCATCTGCACGGTCACGCTGAGCAACGTGACCGGGAACTCCGGCTCTGGTTCATGCACTCCCACGGTGGGCACCGTGCTTCCCGCAGGCACCGACACAGTCACGGCCACCTTCAACGCCAACGGAGCGGACCCGAACTTCGCCACGACGCCGCCCACCACTGCCAGCGCGACGGTGGACAAGGCCGGGACGAAGACGATTCTCGAGCTCTCGGCTTCCTCGGCCACCTACGGAAGCGAGCAGTCGGTCACCTTCACCTCAACGGTGAGCCCGCAGTCGTCAGGTACGCCGAGCGGCACCATCAAGATCGAGTCCGGGTCGACGACCCTGTGCTCCATCACGCTGCCGTCGAGCGTCTGTACGACGACAGGCAACGCACTGGCGGCCGCGGTGAGTCCCTACTCGATCACAGCCGTCTACGGAGGTGACGGCAATTTCACCGGCTCGACGTCAACCTCGGTGCCGCTGCAGGTCTTCTCGCAGTCGTGCATCACGACGTCGGTCCCTGGACCGCTCACGATCTCGAAGGGGCAGGTCATTTGCATGACTTCCGGCGGAAAGGTGACAGGACCTGTCACCGTCTCGGCCGGCGGTGGCCTCTGGACGAGCGGTGGGACGATCACCGGGGCACTCAGTTCCACAGGAGCGATCGGGATCACCATTTGCGGCACGACTGTCACTGGTGCCGTCTCGGTCACGGGCTCCACCGGAGCCGTCCAGGTCGGTGGATCGGGCTGCAAGGCAGACACCATCACGGGCGCTGTGACCTTGACGGGCAACAGCGCTGGCGTCTCGTTCGGCGGCAACCACCTGACCGGAGCACTCAACGTCTCCAGCAACGCCGGAGGCGTGACGATCAGCGGCAACACCCAGACAGGGAACGGGACCGTCTCGAGCAACACCGGCGGCGTCACGTTCACGGGCAACACTATGGTTGGCTCACTCGTGATCACCAACAACTCAGGCGGCTTCACGTTCTCGGGCAACTCCATCTCGGGATCGGTCACGAACACCGGGAACCACTGAGACACAAGATCTCCCAGAACAGCAAACCGACGGAGGTGACTGACGGAGGCGGCTGACGACGGGTTCAGCTCATCTCGACAAACGCGTCGATCCTCGCGGGCAGGAAACTCACGAGCGCGGTCCCAATCGTGACTTCTCCACTCACCGACGGCCATAGGATCTCGTGCGGGGTGGAACAATGAGCCTTGCCGGCGAGGTGGGTGTCTCCGAAGGACAACCGGTGGGCGAGCCCGGATGGGATGACCCGTCGGTGGGTAACGCCGAAATCGCCGAACGCCTCGCGCCCTATGTCCCGCGGCTAGCTCTGGAATGGCTGGTGAGCTCGCCCGGAGCGGTTCACCGGCGGCTCGAGGGCACGTTGCTGTTCGTGGACGTCTCCGGCTTCACGGCACTCACCGAGCGCCTGGCGGCGCGGGGCAAGGTGGGCGCCGAAGAGATCACCGACGTGATCGGCTCGGTCTTCACCGAGATGCTCGGCGTCGCCGCCTCCTACGGAGCGGACCTGCTGAAATGGGGAGGAGACGCCTCGCTGCTGTTCTTCCCCGAGCCGGAATCGGCACCGCGGGCGTGTCGGGCCGCGGTCCTGATGTCGGCGACGATGGGTCGCATAGGCCGGTTGAGAACGTCCGCTGGGCTGGTCACCCTCGGGGTGTCGATCGGCGCCCACAGCGGCGGCTTCGACCTCTACCTGCTCGGCGATCACCACCGCGAGCTTCTCGTCACCGGGCCGGCCGCCACGGAGACCGCTCGCATGGAAGCCATCGCCGAGGCAGGCGAAGTGCTCGTGAGCGCCGCCACCGCGAGCCGTCTCGAGAGCGACGTCCTCGGCGAGCCCAAGCTCGAGGGTGTGCTGTTGAGAAAGGCGCCCGAGGCCGAGGAAGCACCGATCCGCAAGGTACGCGCCCTTGCGGACGTCGATGTTGCGTCACTCCTGCCGACCGAGACCCGAAATCGCCTGCTCGGTGGCGGCGAGCAGGCCGAGCACCGCCAGGCCACGGTGGCCTTCGTCGAGTTCTCCGGGGTCGACGCCCTGTCGCTCAGCCAAGGTGCCGGGGCCGTCACCGCCACCCTCGACCACCTCGTATGCAGTGCCGAGCAGGCAGCCGAGCGCTACGGGGCCAGTTTCCACGGTACCGACATCGGACCTGACGGCGGCAAGATCATCCTCCTCGGCGGAGTCCCCATCCTGCGTGGCAATGACGCCGAGCGCGTGCTTCGCGCCGCTCGCGAGATAGTGTCGGCCCACCCTGTCAACTCCCCTGTCAAGCTCCGCGTCGGTGTGAACACCGGCAGGGTGTTCGTCTTCTCCCACGACATCGGGCTCGGGCACCGCCGAATCTTCTCGATCACCGGTGACGCAGTGAACCTCGCAGCTCGCGTCATGGGCCACGCGAGGCCACTGCAGGTGCTCGCGACCGAGGAGGCCCTCAGCCGCCTTCGCAATCCCTTCGAGACCGAGGCGGTACCACCGTTCAAGGTCAAGGGCAAGACCGAGCCGGTCCTCGCCGCGGCCGTCGGGGCGCCGCGCAGCGACGTTGCAACAGAGAGCACCGACAGCCTGCCCTTCGTCGGCCGTGACGTGGAGCTCCACGGGTTGTTGGGCCGCGCGTCCGCGGTCGCCGGGGGCACCGGGAGCGTCGTCGAGATAGTCGGCGTACCGGGCATAGGTAAGTCCCGCCTCGTGTCGGAGGCAATCAACCGATGGTCTCTCGACACCTTGAGAGTGGCGTGCGAGCAGTACGGAAGCGCCACGCCCTACCTTGCCTTTCGCCACGTCTTTCGCCGCTTGCTCGGGGGGGCCTCCGACGCTGCCAACGACATCGTCGTCGCCGAGCTTCGACGCGTGGTGCACGCCTTCCTCCCGGACCTCGAGCCGTTTCTCCCTCTCCTCGCCGACATCGTCGACGTGCCCCTGGCCTCCACACGCGAAGTCGACGAGCTGGAGCCTCGGTTCCGGCGCGCGCGCCTCGAGCACAGTGCCGTGAAGCTCATGGGGCTTTTCATCTCCGGCCCTTCCGCCCTCGTCCTCGAGGATGCCCACGCCATGGACGAGGCCTCGGCGAGCCTGCTCCGCAGGGTCGTCCTGGAGACCGGTTCACTGCCTTTGCTCGTCGTGCTCACCCGCGGCCCCGAGACGCCGCTCGATCTGCCAGAACGTTCGGATCGCCTGGTCATCGAGCTCGAACCGCTCGGGGAGGACGTGGCCGCCCGTCTGGCCGGTGGGGGGAGTGGTCCCGTGCTGGCACCGGCCCAGGTGGCCGCCATCGTCGAGAGGGCGAACGGCAACCCGATGTTCCTCCGAGAGCTGCTCCGCGCAGCCGGCGAAGCGGGAAGCGTCGAGGGTCTGCCGGAGTCACTTGAGCCACTGCTGGCGGCGCAAATCGATCTGCTCTCGCCGTCCGACCGGCAGGTGCTTCGAGCTGCTGCCGTGCTCGGTGGCCATTTCGAGCCTGATCTCCTGCACGAGCTGCTGGAAGATGGCGTCGTCGTCGATGACACGGTGTGGGACCGGCTCCGCGCCTACGTCGCCCCCACTGCTGTCGGTCGACGCTTCGCCCACGGCCTAATGCGCGATGCCGCCTACGAGGGGCTGTCGTTCAAGCGGCGCAGGGAACTTCACGCGCGGGCGGCCAGGGCCATCGAGGCGAGGACGACCACCCCGGACGAAGGCGCCGAGCTGCTGTCGCTTCACTGGATGCACGCCGAGCGCTACGAGGAGGCCTGGCATTACTCACGCCTTGCCGGCGAACGTGCCCGCGCCTTGTGGGCGAACCCGGAAGCGGCCACCTTCTACTCACGGGCCCTCGAAGCCGCTACACGACTGCGGACACTGCCGCGCTCCGAAGTCTCCGCCGTGGCCGAGGCGCTCGGCGACGTGTGCGAACTGACCGGCAACTACGGCCGTTCCCATCACGCGTACGCAGAGGCGAGGCGGTTCGCGCCCGACGACGTGGACAGGGCGAGATTGTTGCGCAAGACCGGCGTGCTGCACGAGCGCCAGGGCCACTACCGCCAGGCGCTCGCGTGCTATACGAGGGGTCGCCGCCTCGTCACGCGCGCGACCGCGCCCGCCGGAACGGAGCGCTCCGAGCTCGATCTCGCCTCGGCCGGTGTCCGTTCGCGCCAGGGCAGGCATCACGACTGCTCCCGTTTTGCGACCGAGGCGGCCCGTGAGGCTTCCCGGGTAGGCCATCGCTCGGGGTTTGCCCATGCCCTCTACCTTCAACACGCGACGTCTGTGTACCTGAGCCGCCCGGAGGACGACCTGGCTTTTCAAGCCCTCGCCGTCTTCGACGAGCTCTGCGATCTCGTCGGCCAAGGCAATGTGCTCAACAACCTCGGCATGAGCGCCTATTGGCGGGGTGACTGGAAGGGCTCCCTCGAGCACTACGAGCGCAGCCGCGAGGCGCGGACGCGTTCTGGAGACGTGATCGGGGCGGCGACCGAGGAGAACAACATCGCCGAGATCCTCTCCGACCAGGGCGACTTCGAGGCAGCGCGCTCGTTGTTCGAGTCAGCACGAGCCACCTGGCTTGCGGCCGGTTACCGGGTGGGTGCCGCGCTCGCCACCTCGAATCTCGGCCGCCTCGAGGCGAGGGCGGGCAACGTGGAACGCGGTCGCGAACTGCTTGAGGAGGCGCTCGCCGACTTTCGCGCGATCCGCTCGCCGACCTTCGTCGCCGAGACAGAGGTCCGTCTCAACGAGTGCCAGGTGCTAGAAGGCGACTTCAAGGCGGCCGTCACCACCTCGCGCGAGCTGCTGGCGGGCTTTGGGGGCCGTCCCGGCCTGGACCAGGTCGAGCTGACGACCCTGCGCTTGCTCGGCACTGCGTCCGGCTTTGCCGTCCTTGCCGGGGAGCCCGCAGGCCATCTCGACGAGTCGAGCAATGCACTGGACCAGGCGGTCGAACGGGCGACCGCGCTCGAGACCCTTTATGAGCTGGCACTGGCCCTTTCGGCCAGGTCGGTGATCGACCTCTCGATCGACGGAGGCGAACCCGGCCCGCCGAGTCATCGACCGATGGTCGACCACGATCGCGCGATGGCCATCTTTGACGGCCTCGGCGTGGCCCAGGCAGTCATCACGTGGTCCACCCGGGTCGCCGGCATCCCCTTGTTCGCGCGCCTGCCCGCAGCACAGAGGTCGGAGCGACGGGATTGAGGGGCTCGGAGCACTGGTGAAGCCGTCAGTGGCCGCTGAACCAGTCCAGGTGACGGGAGAGATAGTCGACCATCTGAGACGGCGATCGCACGACATGAAAGCCGCCCGGGTAACGGATCATGACGGCCTCCCGCCCGAGCCTGCGCAGGCCCTGGAAGAACTCCTCGCCCTGGCCGACCGGGCATCGCAGGTCGCCCTCCCAGTGGAACAGCTGCACGGGTGTGGTCACCCGGGAGACGAAGCTGACCGGTGAGTGCTCGGCGTAAGCCTCCGGTTGCTCCCAGGGGAGGCCACCGAGCTCGCGGGCGGCGAAATCGGGGACGTCGGTGGTTCCCCACATGCTCGCCAGGTCGGTGACGGGCGCGGCCACGCACGCGGCGGCGAACCGGTCGGTGTGCCCGACTGCCCAGCTGGACATGAAACCGCCGTAGGAATAGCCGGTGACATAGAGACGCTTCGGATCGGAGACCCCCGTCTCGACGAGCTTGTCGACGGTGTCCATGATGTCGCGGAAGTCGGCCCCACCCCAGTCACCGACGCAGGCACGGGAGAACTCCTCCCCGTAGCCGTGGCTACCCCGAGGGTTGGGCAGCACCACGACGTAACCCGCGGACACAAGTGCCTGGTACAGGCCCAACAGGCCGCTCTGGGGATGCCAGCTGTGGGGTCCGCCGTGGATCTCGAGGACCGTCGGAGCGGGGCGCCCCTTCAGGCGGCCGGGTGGGTACAGGACGAACGACTCGACGCGGCGCCCGTCGCCTGCCGTGTGGCTCATCCGCCTGACGGGCGCCAGACGGAGGGCGCGCAGGTCGGCGTTGGCATTGCTGACGCGCCGTTCACCCGTGCCGTCCGCGTCGACGCAGAAGATCTCAGGCGGGCCGGACGGCCATTGGGAGCAGAAGGCGATCGTCGGGCCGGACAGGTGCAGGGCCGTGACCTGGCGGTCGCCACCGATGACCAGCGCCGGGCGTGGCTCGTCGAGGGCACTTCGGTAAACCGCAAGCGTCCCACGGTCCACCGCCACGAAGGCCACGGCTGTTCCGTCGGGCGTCCATGCGTGAGTGGCACCGGGAGCGGCCATGATGCCCCACACCGTGCGATCGAGCGCGCTGCTGAGCGACCGGGGCACCTTTGGCTCGGTGACCGCGACCACGAGCAGATGGACGTTCGAAGCGGAGTCTCCCTCCTCATGCTCGTGGCCGATGTAGGCGATCGTCGTCCCATCGGGTGACCACCGCGGTGACGCCGCCGTCCCGCGCCCGCGCGTGAGGCGCCGCGGCCGTCGTCCGGCGCCGACCGGCACCACCCACACGTCCCGGTGGACTCTGTCGAAGCGGGTCGTCGACCGGTCAGAGACAAAGGCGAGCCTGTCGCCGCCGGGCGACCATGCCGGGTCGGCATCGTCCCAGTCCCCCGTGGTGATCTGCCTGGGCTCTCCGCCCTTCGCGGCTACGACGAACAGATGGCTGCGACGGACGTCGAACCAGCCGACGCCGTCGTAGCGGGAGTAGAGGCCGGTGACGACCCGCGGCGCTGAGCGCTCCAGCGCGCTGCGGTCCTCGTGCTTCTTCCACTCCCCGGTGCGCGAGACGAATGCGAGCTCGCTGCCGTCAGGCGACCAGGCCGGTTGCGAGACACCGTGAGCCATCTCGGTTATGGCGAAGGCCTCGCCACCGTCCAAGGACGCCAAGTGAAGTTGTGGACCGTGACCGCGTTCGGCCACGAAGGCCAGCCAACGCCCGTCTGGCGACCACCTGGGAGAGCTGTCTTCCGGGCCGGAAGTGAACTGTCTCGCTTTCGACGAACCGTCGGCGGGCGCAACCCAGATCGTGGCTGCCGGCTTGTCCGTACCCTTGTCGGGGCTCGCGACGACAAAAGCCACTCTCGAGCCATCAGGGGAGACCTGGGGATCGCTCACCATCCGCAAGAGCCACAGGTCTTCGGGAACAAAGCCTCGTTTCGTCGGCATCGCTTGTCGGCTCCTCGTCGGGGGCAGGAAAGATCGAAAGACCATTTTTGCCGAATTGCCTGCGCTGTCAGGTTGGCGCCCGCTCAGGCAGGGAAGGGCAATTGCTCGACGAACCGGTCGTTGAAGTCGGCTCGGTTGGAGAGCTCCACGTACTCCACCTCGGCGAGGAGCGCCATAGCTCCTGCGCGCTCTCTCATGGAGAGCAGGGCCATCTTCGCGCCTTCGCCGGCCACGTTGCCCGCACTCAACACCCGTCCCACCGCCAGCTCCGGAACGAGACCGACACGGATCGCGCTCGCTGGAGAAAGATAGCTTCCAAACGAGCCGGCCATCACCACCTGCTGGAGGTCCCCGACACCGAGCCCCGCCTCCTCGAGCAAGATGTGCCAACCGGTCGCGATGGCCGCCTTGGCTGCCTGGAGCTCACGCACGTCGCGCTGCGACAGATGGATCGACCGAGCGACATCGCCCTCCTCACCACGCCAGTGAAGGACGAAGACCCGCTCCTCGCCAAGCTCGGTGAGCCTTGTCCGAAGGCCAGGCGCAACCCGGACAGCCTCCGCGTCGGAGACGAACCGCCCGGAAGGATCGATGAGCCCGAGCCCGATGAGCTCAGCGACGGCATCCACGAGGCCCGACCCACAGATGCCCTGCGGTTCGGCGTCCCCGATGACACCGAGCTCGAGCCTGCCGAGGGTCATCTTCACGACCTCGATCGCCCCCGGCGCGGCGCGCATACCGCAACGGATAGTCGCTCCTTCGAACGCAGGACCGGCCGGTGCGGCCGTCGCAATGAGGCGGTCGCAGTTTCCGACCACTAGCTCGCAATTGGTGCCGACGTCCAAGAACAACCGTACGCGCGAGTCACGGTCCATCCCGGATGCGCACAAGCCGGCGACTATGTCGCCGCCGACGTACGCGCCGACGGAGGGAAAGATCACCGCACGGGCGCGTTCGTGCACTTCCACGCCGACCTGCCTCGCGAGGATCTCGGGGAAGCTCCGCGTCGACAAGACGAAGGGAGCGACCCCCAATGGTCCCGGGTCGAGGCCCAACACGATATGGGTCATGGTCGCGTTGCCGGCCAGCGCGATCTCGTAGACCTCACCCGGGCTCACGCCGGCGGATTCGCAAACCGACTGTGCCAACTCGTTGAGCGACTCCCGTGCGAGCTGGCAAAGCCGTACGAGCGCCCCGTTGTCGGTCATGATGGCGCTGATACGCGTGATCACGTCGGCCCCGAGGCTCTGCTGCTTGTTGAGCATCGACCGCACTGCGAGGGGCGTGCCCGTCGACAGATCGAGCAGCGTCGCGACGACGGTCGTGGTGCCCAGGTCGAACGCGACGCCGAAGAGGCGCCCGCTCGTATCCCCCGGCTCAACGTCGATCAACACGTCGTCGACGACCACCGCGGTCGCCTTGAAGTTGCTTGCCCGTAGCACTCGGCCCAGGTCGCGCAACACTTGCAGGTCGGCCCGCAGCTCGAGGTCGTCGAGGCTGGACAACAGGCGCTCGAGATCGCTCGTCTGGTCCGACAAGCTCGGTTCGTCGAGCTCTACATAGCGCTTCTGTACCGCAGGCCGGAGAATCACCTTTCGCCCCACGCCGACCGTCGCCGCCTTCGGGCGCGTCTCCAGTGGTGGCACCACGACCCGGAGGTCGGCCGAGACCTGGACACGGCAGGCCAGCCGCCATCCGGCGTCGAGCTCGTCGGACGAGAACGCTCGCGCGTCCGACGCCGATATCCCGACGGGGTCGAGCACCTTGACCTTGCACTTGCGGCAGGTCCCGTGACCTCCACATGTGGAGTCGATGGCGATGCCGTTCCAGCTTGCCGCGTCGAACAGCACCACACCCGGCGGAATCCGGACCCTGAGCCCGGTCGGCTCGAAAACGAGATCGAAACGGCCGCGGCCGTCCTGAGCCGGCTCGTCGTTTCCGCTCGAGGGGGTGGCGGCCGTCTCATCCAGGTCTCGAGCGGCCTGTCCGGCTCGAGGGATCCTCATGAACGCCTCAGGCCGGCTGCGAGCGGTGCGCCGGGAACAGGAGCAATGCCATGGTGTCGGCCCCGTCCCGGCCCTAAGCCGACGTGGCGGCGCGTCTGCGAGCCAGGAGCTCCCTGACACGGCTCACGGCCCCGGACGCGTCGGACGCATAGGCGTCCGCGCCAACGGCATCGGCGTAGTCCTGGGTCACCGGGGCGCCGCCGACCACGACGATGACTTGATCCCGCAAGCCGGCCTTCTCGAGCATCTTGATGTTCTCCTTGAACATCGGCATCGTCGTGGTAAGGAACGCCGAGAAGCCGACGACGTCCGCGTTGTGCTCGCGCACGGCCTCGACGAACCTCTCAGGGGGAACCTGTACGCCAAGGTCGATGACCTGGAACCCCGCGCCCTCGAGCATGATGTTCACCAGGTTCTTGCCGATGTCGTGCACATCGCCCTTCACGGTGCCCATCACGAAGGTTCCGACCGGTTCGACGCCGGTCGCAGCCAACAGCGGCCTGAGCACTTCCAGTGCACCGGCCATCGCCCGCCCTGCAACGAGCATCTCCGGCACGTAGAAGTCACCGCGTTCGAACCGCGCTCCCGCCTCCTCGAGGGCGGGGATGAGAGCCCCGAACAGCATCGTCTCCGGCTTGAGCCCCATCTCGAGCCCCGCGTTCGTGAGCTCGAGCACGACGGCAGGCTCACCCGCAAGAGCGGCGTCGTGCATCTCCTTGAGCAGCTCTTCTTGGTTCACGCCGAACCTTCTCTCTGTGGTCGGTAGCCGAGCAACGAGGACAGGGCACTGGCCTTCGCGATGCACTGTACGGCGAGCCCGCACCGGCGGGCCTGCGCAACAACGGCAGCCATGTGAAACGCAGTTCTACTGTGTGACTCTAAGACGTGTGCGAGCGTCAAGCGAGCGGCGGTCCCGAGTAGAACGAGGTGGCGATGTTCGTCAACAAGATGGCCCGGTATGAACTCCTTACTCCCGACGCCATCGAGGTCGTCGATCGCGGATGGCGCCGCATCGTGTCCGAGATCGGAGTGCAATTCGGCAAGCCCGAGGCGGTCGAGCTTTTCCGCCGGGCGGGCCAGAGCGTCGACGGCGAGACCGTTCGGCTCGATCCGGAGTTCGTGCTCGAACAGGTCTCGAAGGCTCCGCGGGAGTTCGACGTTCAGGCCCGCAATCCAGAGCACTCAGTGCACATCGGGGGGGACCACATGGTCTTCACCTCTGTGTACGGGCCGCCGTTCGTCCGGGAGGGGAATGTCCGCCGGGACTCGACAATGGCCGACTTCCGCAAGTTCGCAATGCTGACCCAGAGCTTCCCCGAAATCGACTCTGCCGGGGGAGTGATCTGCGAGCCGAACGACGTGCCGTTGGACTCACGCCACCTCGACATGATCCTGGCCAAGCAGACCCTCACGGACAAGTTCTACTTCGGCGACGTCATCTCGGGCCCGAACGCCCTAGACACGCTCAAGATGACCGAGATCCTCTTCGGTGGTCGCGAGGCGATCGAGAAGACGCCTGCCACGCTCGCGTCCATCAACTGCAACTCACCCCTGCGCTGGGACGACCGGATGCTCGACGCGCAGTTCGAGTACAACCGTGCCAACCAGGGGGTCGTCCTCACTCCTTTCCTCCTCATGGGCGCCATGTCCCCGGTAACTATCCCGGCAGCACTCGTCCAGCAGTTGGCCGAGGCGTTGTCCGATGTCGCTCTCACCCAGCTAGTCCGCCCTGGGTGCCCCGTCGTCCTGGGATCGTTCCTGTCGAACATCGACATGCAGACAGGCGCGCCCTGTTTCGGGACACCGGAGTCCGTCATCGGCATCTTCTGCACGGGTCAGCTCGCGAGGCACTACGGCCTCCCGTTTCGTACCGGAGGAGGCCTGACATCGAGTCAAACCCCTGACGCGCAAGCCGGCTACGAGTCCCTCATGACCATGTTGCCGACGTTCCTGGCCGGAACCAATGTGGTCATGCAGGCAGCAGGCTGGCTGGAAAGCGGGCTCGTCAGCAGCTACGAGAAGTTCATCATCGACGTCGAACTGCTGAGGATCCTCCTCGCGGCGTTCACGCCGCTCGAGATCGACGAGGCCTCGCTCGCCTTCGACGCTCACCTCGAGGTCGGTCCTGGCGGGAACTTCCTCGGAGCCGCACACACCATGCAGCGCTTCCGCGACTGCTTCTACCATCCCCTCGTCTCGTCATCCACGAACTTCGAACGCTGGACCCGCCAGGGGGCGTTGGACGCGGCCGCTCGTGCGGCGGTGATCTGCGAAAAGACGCTCGACGAGTACCAAGAGCCGCCGCTCGACGAGGCGATCCGCCGAGAGCTTGAGGACTATGTGAGTCGCAGGCGCGCGGAACTGGGCGATTGAACCGGCCGTCACCAGGCGGCCTACGTAGGAAGAGGCACCAGACGACCTCGGGGGGCGGACCTGAGCACGTGTGCCGCGGTCGAGACGACAGCTGCACGCGCTAGCGATCCGTATCAGTCTCCGCCGTAGAACGGATTCCTCAGGCTGTCCCGCCCGGCGACGAGACTTGCGGCCGCCTCCGGAGCCCGCCCGTTGACGCACATCGTGACAGCCTTGCCCACTGCTTCGCGGGCCGCGTGCCGCACGGCGGTCTCGTCGCTCGCCTGCTTGTCGATCCAGACCGACACGAAGACGATCAAGTCCTGTGTCGCTGTGATCAGGCCGGCGGCCACCGAGTCGAGCACGCCCTGGCCTATGCCGAGCTGGGTGGCACCAGAGTGCAGGGTGTCGATCTGGTCGTTGGTGGTAGTCGTCTTGTTCATCATCAGGGTCGGCGGCCAGATGGGCTGGTAGTGCCGGTAACCGTTCTCCTCGGTCCCGACGCAGCAGAGCACCGGCATGTGGCCGGGGGTGGGGTGAGCCCACATGCTCGTTACTGCCGCGGCAGTCGGACTGCCTCGCCGCGCCAACACGATGTTCACGTGGCATCCGTTCGGTGAGAAGCCACCCCAGCCCTCACCGATCCGGCCGTCAAGATCGTCCAAGTTCATCGCACACTCCCTCTGCTCTCGTGGACACGCTAACCAGCCTTCATGAGATCGAGCACGACGCGCAAAACCTCGCCTGTTTGCGTCCGCTTCGAGCCGCGATCGTCATCGTCGACGCGACCTTTCAGGCTGCGGACGGGAGCCTCGGTCTCGCCTTGCTCATGTGTCTCGAGTTCGGCCTCTTCGCCCAAGTGGATGATCGACCAGGAACTCGGGGGAGTGCCAGCTCAGGGTGAGCAGGCGTGCTCACCTTGGCCCCGCACGCACGCCGGACTTGGGACCGGGATATCTTGCCCACAGCGCGATGGAGCAACTTCTGGATCCGGATTCTCCGAGATTGGCCCGGGCGACCCGTGAGCCTCGGGATCCGGGGCTATGTCGTTCGCCGTTCGGGCACCGTAGGGAACGTGAGAAGGGAGTCGCGACATGAGGGTCTGGCCCGGTGCTCCTCTCCCCCTTGGAGCCACCTGGGACGGCGAGGGGGTCAACTTCTCGCTTTTCAGCGAGCACGCCGAGGGAGTCCAGCTGCTGCTGTTCGACGAGGAAACCGCCAGCAGCCACTCGAGCGCGATCAGTCTGACCGAGAAGACGGACAACATCTGGCACGCGTACCTGCCTGACGTCCGGCCTGGCGCGCTCTACGGCTACAGGGTCCTGGGTCCCTACGAGCCAGAGCGGGGGCATCGCTTCAACCCGAAAAAGCTCCTGATCGACCCCTATGCAAAGGCGGTGAGCGGTCCCATCCGCTGGAGTGACGACCTGTACGGATATGTCGTGGGTGACGCGAACGAGGATCTCTCCTTCGACTCACGTGACTCGGCGGGAGCCATGCCCAAGAGCGTCGTCGTAGACCCGGCCTTCACGTGGCAGGACGACCGCGCTCCCAATACCCCTTGGAACAAGACCGTCATCTACGAGGCTCATGTCCGCGGCATGACTCTGCGGCACCCGGGCGTGCCCGAGCACCTCCGCGGGACATACCTAGGGATCGCCTCGGACCCCATCGTCGACCACTTGCTCGGTCTCGGGGTCACGGCGATCGAGCTGATGCCGGTCCACCAGTTCATCGCCGATCGTCGACTGGTCGAGCGGGGCCTCACCAATTACTGGGGCTACAACTCGATAGCATTTCTTGCCCCCCATGTCGGATATGCGACGGGGGGCCTCGGCCAACAGGTGAGCGAGTTCAAGTCGATGGTGCGCACGCTGCACCGCGCGGGCCTCGAGGTGATCCTCGACGTCGTCTACAACCACACCGGCGAGGGCAACCAGCTTGGACCCACGCTGTCGCTGCGTGGCGTCGACAACTCGCTCTACTACCGGCTCAAAGCGGAGGACCCCCGCTATTACCTGGACTACACCGGCACCGGCAACAGCCTCAACATCCTGCACCTGGGCCTGGTCACAGACAGCCTGCGCTACTGGGTCACCGACATGCACGTGGACGGCTTCCGCTTCGACCTCGCCCCGGTTCTTGCCCGGGGATATGAAGCCGGGCACGCGAGTGCCTTTTTCGAGATCATTCAACAGGACCCGGTGCTGTCCGAGGTCAAGCTCATCGCGGAACCGTGGGACGCGAGCCCCGACGGCTACCAGCTCGGCCGTTTCCCCACAGGTTGGGCCGAGTGGAACGGGGCCTTTCGCGATTGCGTCCGGCGTTTCTGGCGTGGCGACCAGGGAGTGGTGCCAGAGCTCGCCTCCCGGCTCAGCGGCTCCAGCGACATCTATGCGCCGAGTGGCCGACGCACCTATGCGAGCGTCAATTTCGTCACCTGTCATGACGGCTTCACCTTGACCGACCTCGTCAGTTACAACGAGAAGCACAACGAGGCCAACGGCGAGGAGAGCCGGGACGGCAGCAACGCCAACTTCAGCTCGAACTGGGGAGAGGAAGGCCCGAGCGATGCGGTACGGATCCAGCGTTCCCGTGACCGCATGAAACGCAACTTGCTCGCGACCTTGTTCTTCTCCCAGGGCGTGCCGATGCTGCTCGGAGGCGATGAGATCGGTCGCAGCCAACAGGGCAACAACAACGCCTATTGCCAGGACAACGAGATCAGCTGGTTCGACTGGGAGATCGGCAAGAGCGGCTGGGACATGTACAACTTCGTGCGAGACCTGATCGCCGTGAAGCAGAACAACCCGATCCTTCGCCGGCGCGCTTTTTTCACCGGCAAGGTACAGGCGGGCATGCAGACCAAGGACGTCACCTGGATCAGGCCCGACGGCACCGAGATGACAGACGCGGACTGGTCCGAGCCCGACAGGCGGAGCATTGGGATGCTCATGCTCGGCCAGGCCGCCGACGAGTTGGACATCAGGGGCCGCTCGGCTTCGGGTGACACTTTGTTGTTGCTTCTGAATGCGGGCTGGCGAGCGCGCTCTTACACGCTGCCGCGGATGGAGCTGCCCGGTCGGTGGGAGGAGGTCCTCAACACCGCGCACCCGGGACCATGGACCCGCTTGATACGAAACGAGGTCGTCAACCTGACGTCGCACTCGTGCCTGCTCTTGCGCCACAACGAACGACTCAAGGCATGAACGTCGTTCTCGGATCGACCTGGAGGGGAACCGGCGAGCATCAAAGTGGTCGGGCCTCGACGGGGTCTACAGTGCGCCCGGAGTCCTGAGCACCGACACGCGCAGCGCGGTCGTGTCCGCGCGTCCGCGCGAGGGCTTTGTGGTCGTTCTGGAGCCTCGTTCGACGCCCGAGATCGCCGGGCGAGAGGCTCTCCAGCGACCGGTCAGGCGGTTGCTTGATGGCGGTCGTTCCGCTCGCGAGTCTGGCCTTGGGCACGTAGGCCGATCGCGTCGTGACCGCCCGCAGCGTGCGCCGTACGCCACCGCGCCGCGGCGAGCGACCGTCGGAGGCCCTCAGGCGAGCGCTTCATAGGCCGCCGCCTGGATGTCGCGGTGGACCTTCGGCGCCTCCGCAGTTTCGAACATCCGCTGTGTCAGCACGATCACGACCAGGTCGTGTTTCGGGTCTACCAGCCAGGACGATCCGAACCCGCCGTCCCAGCCGTAGGCGCCGCTGGCGAGTACGGACTGGCAGAACGACCAAGACCGGCCGACGAAGAAGTTCGGGCCGAGACCACCGTGCGCCTTCTGCGCGTCCGTCAGCTGGTCGGTCGTCATGGCATGGACGGCATCGGCCGATAGCACCGGCGCACCGCCGCGGAGCAGCATCCGGGCGAACGCGAGGAGATCGTCCGCAGTGGAGACGAGGCCGGCACCGCCGTCCTCGAACGCCCGAGGGTGACTCCAGGTGCCGACGGGCTCGTCCCACACCACGAGCCCGTCGGACGTCGGTCGGTAGGCCGTCGCCAGCCGCTCGGTCGCAGTCGTGAAGAACGCCGTGTCGCTCATGTCGAGTCGATCGAAGACCCGTGTTCGCAGGATCTCGCCGAAACTCTCCCCTGCCGCGCGGGCGAGGAGGACCCCCAAGACGGACGCGCCAGTGTTGTAGAGCCAGCGTTCCCCGGGTTGCGCAATCAGCGGGAGCGAGCCGAGGTTGGCGATCCACGTGTCAGGGTCCGGCTGCACATCGGGGTTCGGTGGCCCGATCGTCGACAGCCGCAACGCCTCGGCCGCCTCCACAACCGGCCAGGCGTGAGGCGACGTGAACATCTCCATCGCCATGCCGAACCCGAATGTGAAGGTCATGAGATCCCGAACGGTGATGGCGCGAGTCGCCGGCACGGTGTCGTCGAGCGGGCCGTCCATGCGCCGCAGCACCCGGCGCGAGGACAGCTCCGGTACCAGGCGGTCGACGGGCTCGTCGAGACCGATCAGCCCTTCCCCGATGAGCGCGAGGGTGGCCGCAGCAGTGATCGGCTTGGTCGTCGAGGCGATCCGGAAGATGGAGTCGCGGGCCACGGGCGCTCCACCTATCGTCAGGCTTCCCAGAGCCTCCACGTGCACATGGTCGCCTTGCGCCACCAACGCGACGAGCCCCGGGGCACGCTGCGCGCCAACGTGCTTCTCAGCCGCCGCGTGAAGCCGCTCAAGCCCCCCGGTGGTCAGACCATCAGCCATCGACAAGCCCGACAGACTGCCCGCGCTTGCGCGCAATGGCTCCCCTGCACGACGGGCGATCCCGCGACATTATGAGGCTCATTCCGGCCTACGACCTGGAGTGCGCAGCTTGAACTCGGCACCCGCAGGGTCGATCACGGTGGTGAGACGGCCGTAAGGGGTGTCCTGGGAGTCCGTCACGACCGAACCACCGAGGGCCTTGACCTTGGTGATGGTCGCGTCTGTGTCGTCGACCTCCCAGTAGACCGACCAGTGGGCCGGCACGCCCTCGGGGATGAAGGCCGCTGCGTCCATGATCCCCGCCAATTCGCCCTCACCGCGCGGGTCACGCATGACCGTGTAGCGGAACTCGTCGCCGTCGCCGACGGTGTTGGTTTCCCAACCGAACACCGAGCGGTAGAAAGCTACGGCGGCGGCATAGTCGCGGGTGAGCAGCTCGAACCAGCTCGGGGCGCCAGGCTCGTTCAAGACGGTGAAGCCCGCGAAAGTACCTGGCTGCCAGGCACCGAGGGAAGCGCCCGTCGTATCGACGAGCACCGACTGGGTTCCGAGGTCGGCCACGGCCACCGGCGGGAAGACGATCCGAGCGCCTGCAGCCTCGGCCGATTCGACGGTCCTCGCGATGTCGTCGGTGGCCAGGTAGACCTTCCAAGAGTTGTCCGCCTGCAGGTCGCCCATGTCGCCCATGCAACCCGCGATGGGAGAGTCGTCATGGGTGAACATGAAGTAGCCGCCGAATTCCGCGCTCGGCTCCTGGGCCTCCCAGCCGAAGAGTTCGCTGTAGAACCTGCGGCTCTCTGCGATGTCGGAAGTCCAAAGATCGGTCCAGCACGGCGAGCCAACGGGAGCATTGTCACGCTTGGGCATTTTCTGCTTCTCCTTGGTCCGGTGGATCCGGCTACTGCTTCGACGTGCCCGGGGCACGGATGTCATCGGTCCTCCGAGGATATTGGGCTCCCCTGGGCGATATGTCGCCCTTTCGGGCCAGCCGCTTGCGGGGCGGCTCGATGAGATCGCCGGTTGTCGGACGTCAAGTAGTTGATGGATCCGCTGCAGCTGTGGTGCAAAGTCGCGGTGATCGGTCCTGATGGCACCGAGTTGACGCGATGCGAGCTGGAGGGACCGGGAACCCCGGACCTAGGGACAGTAGATCAAGTGGCACGCCTGGCTCTGCTGGCGGGACGTCTCGAGGGACACATCGCCCTCGACGAGGTCTCTGCATCGCTGCGGGGGCTCCTGGAGCTTGCCGGCCTATACGTCGAGGTGGAGGGGCAAACCAAACTCGGGGAAGAGACGCTCAGGATCCAAGAATGACAAGAAGAAGGTCGTCTCGGTGATCTTCCCGCCTGAGATCTCGAGCACTTGCAGCGCCCAGGGCGCGTGGCCTCCTGCCGGGTCCGGCCGGTACTGCCCGAATGCCGGGCACCCATTGGCCGACGTGCGGACGAGCAGCGAGCCCCGGCAGCCGCTCGGTCCTGGCTCGACCATCCAGCGACCGATGTTGGCCGCGCCGCGGATCCACATTGCGAACGGCGGCATCGATTGAACCGCGTCCTCGTGCAGCAGTGTCACGAGGCGATCGATGTCGTAGCGCTCGAAGGCGTCCACATAGCGCTCGAGCAGCTCGGCGTCGACTCCCCCCAGGGCCGGTTCTCTGCCCGCGGACGGCAGCGCTGCGAGTGTGGCCCGCGCCCGCTGCAAAGCACTGTTGATCGCAGCTACGCTCGTGTCGAGGAGCTCAGCCACCTCAGCCACCTGCCAGCGCAGCACTTCGGAGAGGATCAACGCGGCTCGCTGGCGGGCGGGGAGGTGCTGAAGGGCGGTCACGAAAGCCAGGCGGATCGACTCACGGTACTGAGCGATATCAGCCGGATCAGCGCTCTCGGGGGCGATGCGGGCGTCCGCAACCGGCGTCACCCAGGCAGCTTCAGGCAGCGGCCGCCCGAGCAGAGATTCCTGAGGGGGCGAAGCCGGGCCCATCTCCATTGGCCTGGCCCGGCGCTGGACGTGACGGCGCATGTCGATGCACACGTTGGTCGCGATCCGATAAAGCCACGTGCGCACGCTCGAACGTCCTTCGAACCTCTTCGCGTTGCGCCAGGCCCGGAGCATCGTCTCCTGAACGGCGTCCTCGGCCTCGAAACCCGAGCCGAGCATCCGATAGCAGTAGCCCGTCAGTTCACGGCGGAACGACTCCAGGTCAACTTGAGCCAGCTGGTCATCTCGAACGGCCACAGCACTGGAGGTTAACAAGGGCAACTCGAAAACTGCCTTCCCCACCGAAGCTTCGACGGACCGGGCGCGCAGAGCTCATCGCGCAAAGGTCGCGGTTACAGCTCTCACCCTGCTCCGAATGCTGGCGCCGCACTGCAGGCTTCGGGCCCTTGGAGCCTGACTGCTCCATCTCCACTTCTGTATACCGTGAACTATGTGCCGATCTTTCTCATCACGGGAGATGCGTCGTGAGCAGCAGGCCCCATGTCGTCGTAATCGGGGCCGGTTTCGGTGGTCTCGCGGCCTGTGAAGCTCTGGCGACGACAGAAGTCGATGTCGTGCTCGTCGATCGTCACAACTACAACACCTTCCAACCGTTGCTTTACCAGGTGGCGACCGCGGGGCTGAACCCGGGTGACATCGCGTACCTCGTCAGGGCTTACACGAGCCGTCACCCGCACGTCCGTTTTCGCCAGGACGAGGTCGTGGCCGTCGAGTTCGCTTCCCGCACCGTCAGGTTCTCGGAGGGACCGCAGCTCAGCTACGACTTCCTCGTGCTCGCGGCAGGCGCTGGGACCACGTACTTCGGTGTCGCCGGGGCCAAAGAGCACTCCAAGGCGATCTACACCATGGAAGACGCCATCGCCGTGCGTGACATGGCCCTGGCGAGCGTCGAGCGGGCCTCCTCGCACGGGGCTCGCGAGGGCGACTTGACCGTGGTCGTCGTCGGGGGCGGACCGACCGGCGTGGAGATGGCCGGGGCGCTCGCCGACATGCGCCAGATGGAGTTCAGCACCCGCTACGGCGAGCTCGACTCGTCGCTCTCGCGCATCGTGTTGGTGGAGCAGCAGGATCGTCTGCTGGGAGCGTTTCATCCCAAGCTCGGCGCGTACGCCCGCCGTGTGCTCGAGCGGCGCGGAGTCGAGATCCGCAGTGGAGAGAGTGTGCAGGAGGTGCAATCAGATCGAGCGGTGCTCGGCTCGGGCGAGATCGTCCCTTGCCGGCTCGTTATTTGGGCGGCAGGAGTGGGACCGTGCGCGCTGACCGAAGCGCTGGAACTCCCCAAGGTTCGAGGGCGCCTCGAGGTCGAAAACGACCTTCGAGTGAAGGGCCTCGATGACGTCTTCGCCATCGGCGACATGGCGGCGGCGCGATCAGGCGACGAAACACGTCTCCTGCCACAGCTGGCGCAGCCCGCCATTCAGGAGGGTCGGCTGGTGGGAGAGCAGATCCGACGGCTGCTCGCCGGTGAGGAGACAATCCCTTTCGAGTACCGGAACAAGGGGATCATGGCAACCATCGGCCGCCGGGCCGCCGTGGCGGAGCTGAGGAGCGGCCTCCGCCTGCGGGGAACACCTGCCTGGCTTGCCTGGCTCGGTCTGCACATCGTCTTCCTCGTCGGCGTCCGCAACAGGACCTCTGTGCTCCTGAACTGGGCGTGGCGATACGTCTCGTGGCGAAGGGGACCGAAGGTGATAGCAGGCGGCTGAGAGCCTGGTTCCGGCCGAGTGCAGTTCGTGATCAAGGAGAGCGGTTCTCGTGAATGCGCGCGCATCGTCAGACCGGGTAGCACTGTTCTCCCCACTAAGTGGTCCCGGTCAGAAGTTCATGGGTGAATCGTCGGCCCGTGCTTCGAGCCAGGCTCCTGGCTCGCCGAGGTAGAGGCCGCACGCACAGTCGAGTGCCTCCTCGGGTGCTCCCGAGAACATCCCCGAAGGAAGGACGGAATCCTCGTATCCGTCCTTGCTGGCGAGATAGATCGCAAAGCCCCAGCTGCTCGCCGAGCCGTTGTAGCGCAGGCGCAGCAGCGCCAGCTCGTCCCCGTCTTGGTCGACGCCTTTCACGTAGGCGAAGTTCCCGCGAAAGCTCGTCTCGAGCCTTGTGAGCGAGGGCCAGCGCTCGCGGCGGCGATCTTCCAGCCGGGAGCGCAGGCTCGCCTTGGTCGACTCGGGGATGGGCACGCTTGGACTCTAGGCGACGGCGCTTGGCAGGTCCTCGTGGGCGGCGAGCCGCTTCAAGAACACCTCGAAATCGGCGCGCGTGAAGCGCCAGTCGAAGGGGCGGGGCTCGGCGTTGAAGTGACGCTCGAAGGCGACGATCCGATCCGCCAGTTGCAAAAGGTCGCTGAGATCGTTGGGCGAGAGCACCTTGCGCTTAAGGATCAAAAAGACGATCTCGATCTGGTTGAGCCAGCTGGCATGCACCGGGAGGTGGACCAACAAGACGTTCGGCCACTTCTTTGCCGTGCGGTCGATCGAGGCCAGACCACGGTGGCTCGAGCCGTTGTCGCAGACCAGGTAGACCCGGCGCGCCGAGGCGTAGGGCTCGAGCGCCATCAGGTCCGAGACGAGCCGCTCGAAGGCGGCGATGCCGGTCTTGTCCTCGCACCGGCCGAGGAGCCTGCCGGCGTGGACATCGAGGGCGGCGAGGTAGTTGAGCGCACCCCTGCGCTCGTACTCGTGCTCGACGCGGAGAAGTCGCGCCCGCCCCGGGGCAAGGCTCGGGTGGCAACGACAGCGGACCTGGATCGAGGTCTTCTTGTCGGTCGAGACGACGAACTCGTCGTCTTCGAGCTCCCGTCCGGCGAAGATCCGCTCGTAGAGGTCCAACACGACCCCGGCCTTTTGGGCGAAGTCCGGGTCCCTCGGAAGGATCCAGGACCTGTAGCGCCAGGGACGGATCACCGCGTCTTTTAAGATCCGCCGTACGCTCGCCGGACTGATCGCATCGACCACCCCCGAGGAGACCACCTCCTTGGCGATATCAGCCGAAGAGAAACCGCTGAACGGGAGGTTCCTCGTCGCGGGCAGCTCGCAGGCGGCCGCGGTCACCTCCGCCACGACGCTCGAGGTGAACGTCCTCGGTCGACCGGAGCGCTTGCGATCGGCGAGCCCGGCGATCCCTTCCAGAACGAAGCGTTTTCGCCACTTCGACACCGTGTTCACCGCGATGTCGAGCCATGAGGCGATGGTCGTGTTCTCCTCGCCGGCGGCGGCGAGGAGAACGATCTGGGCACGAACCACCACGCGGTGCTCGGCACTGTGGCAGCGGACGAGACGTTCGAGCTCTCGACGATCAGCCTGACGAAGCGAGACGACGAAGGGGCTCTGCCTTCCCAAGGCTGCCATCATGCGCGAGCGCCTTCTCGAGAGTCGTCACGCCTGGATCGGGTTCGGGACGGTGGGTGAGAAGAACTAAGAGCGGCCCGTCGCGCACCAGACCTGCGATCTCCTCTGTGAGCCGGACCGAGGTGGGATCGGCCCAGTGGAGGTCCTCGAGCACAAGCACTGTCGGACCGTAGGCGGTAAGACGTGAAATGAGCACGCGCAATGAGGCGAAGGTCGCTCGCTGCAGTTCCTCGGGGCTGAGGCGGGACAGGCGTGCCGTGTCCTCACCGACGCTGAGACCCATCATCCGGGCGAGCAGGTCCACGGGGGCTTCCTCGCCGGCGAAGACCGCCGTCATCGCCCGCTCGAGTGCGGGGCGGCGTACCTCTTCCGCCTCTTCGGGCGCTACCCCGATCCACGCCGACAAGAGCTGCTGATAGAGCCCGTAGGGGGTCGACGATGCGTAGGAGGCTCCGCGCCCTTCGAGCCACAGGGGCAGCCGGCCAGATCCCGCCCCGACCCAGGCCATGAAGCGCTTGCGGCACTCCGAGATGAGGCGTGTCTTGCCTAGACCAGGCTCGCCCACCACAACGACGATCCCGCCCTTTCCAAGAACTGCCTCGCGAAGCGAGTCGGAAAGCACCGACATCTCGCCGTAGCGGCCCACGAGGGGCGCCTGTCCTGCGAGGCGCCGAGCGCCGAGGCGGCCGAGGACGTGCGGTCTCGGGCGCTCGAGGTAGTGGGCAACGAGTGGCTTGGCGTCGCCCGGTCTTATGAGCTCGTCGCTCGGTCCCCACTCGAAACCGTCGTCTGTGGCGGCACGTGTCGCTGGGCCCACCAGAACTGAGTCGGCCCTAGCCACCGACTGCAACGCCGCGGCGAAAACAACGACCTCGCCGACCGCCCCGTACTCCACCCTCCCCCTACCGCCGATGGGCCCGACCACCGCCGGCCCGGACTCGACTCCGATGCGGGCGGTTAGTCCCCGTGTCGAGCCCTTGACCGAAGAGACGATGCGGTAACCGGCCCGCACGGCTCGCTCCGGGTCGTCTTCGTGGGCTTCGGGAGCACCGAAGACCGCCGCCAGGCCGCTACCTGACACAGAGGTCACCGTTCCGCCGAGCGACTCGATCTGGGAGATCGCCTCGACCAAGGCGTCGCCGATCATCTCCCGGAGGTCCTCAGGGTCGATCCTCGCGCCGGGCGGGCTCGCCAGCTCTGCAAAAAGCATGCTCACAAGCTTGCGCTCTTCGCGGGCGGGCAGCGGATGCGGGGGTGCTTCGGTCTCTCCAGCGTGCACGGGTGGAGACGAGCCTTCCCGGACCGCGCTTGCGTGTATCTCCTCGAGTGCCGGCGAGATCGCCAGGCCCAGCTCTTCGAGAGCGCGCCGGCAACGCCCGTAGGTGTCGGCCACGAGCGACCAACGCTGCTGGGCGGCATAGATCTGCATCAGTGCCGACGCCGCCTCGCAGGTTGGATCGCCGGACAGGCACGATTCGAAGGCCGCGAGGACGGCCTCCGGTTTCGAGCGGCCGTATCCCTTCGCCCGGTCGCGTGCGAGAGCAAGGCGCGCCTCCTGGCGTGCCCATTCCAGGCGGTCGCGGGGACGCAGCGCCCAGTCCTCGTAGGGCTCGTCCTCGAGCAGGACGCCCGAATAGCCGAGCGTCTGCGTGAGCGTGTCGTCACGCACCGCACCGGGCTCAGCATCGAGCCCTCTGCGCAGCAACTCGTCGACGAGATCCAGGTCGACTTGGAGTTCGCATTCCGGGTCGATCCAGATGTGCCCTCGGTCGGCGCGTACCAGCGCCCTCGCAGACTCGCCGAGCACAGCAAGGGCCGAGCGCGCCATCGAGAGAGCCTTGGACAAGGCATTGGCGGCCTGCTCCGGACCGAGATTGGGGAACAGAACCTCGCATGCCGCCTCCCTGGCGACACGCCGACCGGCGCTCACGAACAGCAGCTCGCAGAGGCGCTTGGCGCTCGGCCGAGCCCACGGGCCCGCGCTTAGCTCCCCAAGGGTTATCGAGAACGGGCCCAGGAGGTTGGCCCGCATCACGGCCACGTCAAGATGATAAGGGTCATCGCATAGCGCTCCCGCGGGCGCGACACCTCGTCGGCGACTTCCATGGCCCGGGGACCAGAGTCATGGTGCTTGAACGGCAGGGTCCCGTGTTCCTTGCCTGTCGTCGTCGGATACGCGAAGGACCGACGTAGCACCTTCATGAAGCGTACGAATCCGAGTCGCCGCCCGACCGAGGAGAAGGAAGGACCATGTTGAACAGAACCAAGCGGTTCGCCGTTGTGGGAGCGGCCCTATCAGCTGCCAGTGCGCTCGGCGTCTTCAGCCTCGGTACCGCCACGGCGACCCCGGGCGACGCGTCCTTCGTGCTGCACTTCATCGCGGTTAAGACCTCGATGTCTGCTCCGACGCAGGTGAGTGCCTACTACGAATCCGACGTTGAGGTTGCCTCAGGCTCTCCGGTCGGCCAAGAGGTTGCCTCTTGTGTTTCCAGCACGACCGGACCCACCTGCTATGCGGCCTTCGCCAACGCCAACGGGATAATCGATGCTCGCTTCACTATCAGCACCGACACAGGAACCTTGACCGGGACCGTGACGGGTGGCACGGGCACTTACGCGGACGTGTCGGGCACGGTGAACGGCACCCGGGCGTACGCGGGCGAGGCCGTAACGATCGTGTATACGAGGTTCCTGCCACCCCCGCCGCCCATCACCGTGCCCACGCTCCCACCGATCAGGGTGCCCACGCTCCCCACGGTCACCGTGGCTTCGTGAGCCTGCCGCTTGTGTCGCCGCGGGCGCACGGTCGGGATGCCCCATCGGCTGCGCGTGCACCGTTGTGACCCGTTCGCCATTCAGTCGCGTCGTCACGTAAGACTCCTCGCGACGAGGGTGCACGTCTCTCAGTCGGTCGCGGAGCCACACATCGAAATACGGCTGACCGAGCCCGTCAGGACGCGTTCCGGATCGATATGACGAGGTTGGTCCCGTCCCGGGCGTACAACGGCATGAGGCAAGCTTGCAGCGAGTGATAGAGATCGGGTTTGCCGTACCACACGCTCGAGTGAGGCGTGCCTAGAGCGTCGACCTCGTGATACCAGCTTCCGCGGGCTCCGTCGACCAAACGGAGTTGTATGAAGTCCCAAACCTGGCGGTACTTCGCCTCATAGTGCTCTGGTCCGAAGTGGTGACCGAGAAGGGTGAGAGCACCGACAGCTTCGGCGTGGGACCACCAGTAGCGATCACGATTCCTCGGCGTGCCGTCGGCGTCCACGCTGAAGATCATGCCGGGCTCACCGTCACGCTCCCACGCGTCGGCAAAAGCTCTATCGGCCAGATCTGCTGCGGCATCGGGCATCCAGCTCGTCGCCTCGGGCTGAAGGCAGTGAAGCTGAAGGAGAAGGCGGGCCCACTCCCAGGAGTGGCCGGGGACGGTCCCGTACGGACGGTACATGTGGTCCGGGTCCTTCAGGTTGTATTCGCTGTCGACGTCCCACTGCTCGTCAAAGTGTTCGTGAATCCTCCACGACCGGCTCCTGGCCACCTTGTTGACGATGTAATCGGCGATTCTCGTCGCCTTGTCGGCGAGGGAGAGGTCGCCGGTCACCGCTGCAGCGGTCGAGAGGGCTTCGACCAGGTGCATGTTGCTGTTCTGCCCCCGATACGGGTCGAGCACCGACCAGTCCGCGGTGAACTCGTCGACATGGAGACCGTGCTGCTCCGACCAGAACCGCTCGTGCAAGACGGTGGCGGCATCGGCCATGAGCTCGGCTGCTCCTGGGCGTCCGGCCGCAGTGGCACTTGCGCCGGCCAGTAACGCGAAGGCGTGTCCGTAGGCCATCTTGTGATCGTCGCGCGGGGCGCCGTCCTGCCACTCCCACACGTAGCCGCCGTGAACGTCGTCATGGATCTGGTCTCTGAGAAACCGTATGCCGTGGTCCGCGATCGCGCTCGCGCCCGGACGGCCGAGCAAGCATCCAAGCGAAAAACAGAAGACCATGCGACACGTCCCGACCAGATCCCGGACTCTTACAGGAAGAGGTCGCCCGTCATCGCCTAGGGCGAAGTAGCCCCCGTCCGGGTCGACACAGGCCTGCTCGTAAAACCGAAAGAGCCGGTCAGCTTGATCCTCGAGCCAGCGAAGGTGTGATCTCCTCTCCGACCACAGCGGGGTCAGCGGAGTCACTCCTGTGTCGCCTAGAGGCATGGATTGCTTCTCAGTCGTCATGGCGTCACCAGTTCCTTGATTACGCGATGTCGACCATTCTCTGCCCGTTGGAAGTCCTCCGGCTAGAGCTTCAAGGAACCCGTGACCGGACACAGGGCTCCGTTTCGCGCAACAGTCCTGACTCAGCGCGCAAGCCGGGAACAGTCGACGGCTACTTCGGAAAGGTCAAGGCCACTGACCTTGTCGTAGGCGGCGAGAGCTTCCTCGACGACGACGGCAAAGACTCCAGCTGTTTCCCATTCGTCTCGCCGCGCCCTCAGGGTCGTGTCCGAGGTCGCTTTCCCGATGAGCTGTTCGGCGTCCACCCACGAGCACGCTGTCACAAGACGGATGAGCATCGCCTGGAAGCAGACCCGGTCTGAAGCCCGCGGTCGGTGACATCGTGGGGTGGGTCTCGACATGCCCGTGAAGCAGCGGCTCGACCGCAGCTCAGACGGTATCTACTACTTCAGCTTCAGGCGCGCGCATGGTGTAAGGGACCTCCACTTGGTCGTCGGGTTTGGGCTGCACCGGCACGACAGCCGGGCCAACACGACGACCGGTGGATGGTCTCTGTCAGCGCCTATCCGCGCGACCTCTTAATCTGGGCTGCGGTGGGGAGTTCGGGGGGCTTGAACTACAAGTCCGCTGCTGGCCGGTGGGTCATCGCGGCGACGGTGCTTGGATCAGGTATGGCAGCCATCGATGCCACCGTCGTCGGTATCGCCCTACCCACTATCGGAAGGCATTTCGGCGCGACACTTGGCACTCTGCAGTGGGTCGTGACTGGCTACACGCTCACGTTGGCTGCATTGCTGCTGCTTGGGGGCTCCCTCGGCGACTTGTACGGACGTAAGAGGGTGTTCTGCGTCGGCGTCATCTGGTTTGGGCTTTCCTCGATCGTGTGTGGGCTCGCGCCCGATTCCACGGCGCTTGTCGTCGCTCGCGTGGTCCAAGGTGTCGGAGGAGCATTGCTCACCCCAGGAAGCCTCGCCATCTTGCAGGCGTCGTTCTCACCGACCGACCGTGGCGCTGCGATCGGCGCTTGGTCTGGTCTCGGCGGTCTCGCTTCGGCAGCAGGGCCTCTGCTGGGCGGCTATCTCATCGCGGCCGCCTCGTGGCGTTGGATCTTCTACATCAATGTCCCCTTGGGGGTACTTGTTCTCCTGCTCACGATGCGCCATGTCCCCGAGTCACGCGATCTGCAGGCGAGCAGAAAGGTTGACGTAAAGGGTGCGGCGACGGGCATGCTGGCGTTGGCCGGGTTGACCTACGCACTCATCGAAGGACCGGAGCATGGCTTCGCGTCCCTGGCGGTGTTGGCAGCCTTGGCAGCAGGTCTTGTCGGGGGAATCGTGTTCATGCTGCTCGAGCGCGCCTCTGCTGCGCCGATGCTCCCTCTTGCACTTTTCGGGAACCGCCAATTCTCCGTGACCAACGGTGTGACCTTGATCATCTATGCGGCACTCGGAGGCGCGCTGTTCCTCCTGCCGGTCGAGTTGCAGGTGGTCAATCACTACACAGCCCTCGAGGCGGGCGCAGCTCTGATTCCTTTGACCGTTGTGATGCTGCTCCTCTCGGCACGATCCGGTCGGCTTGCCGCGAAGATCGGCCCTCGACTGCAGATGGCCGTGGGACCGGTCGTGGTTGGTGCCGGAATGGCTCTCCTGATGCGCAGCACAGGCGCGCGTTCGTACGCTGTCGGCGTGCTGCCGGCCGTGCTGGTGTTCGCCCTCGGCCTGGCGATCACGGTCGCGCCGTTGACAACCACGGCCCTAGGAGCAGCCTCGGCTGAGCGCGCCGGAATCGCCTCGGCGGTGAACAACTACGTGGCACGAGTGGGGAGCCTGCTCGCCGTGGCCGTGCTGCCGGCGTTGGCGGGGGTCTCAGGCCGCAGCTACATGCACGCCGCGACGTTCTCGGTCGGCTTCCGCAAGGCGATGATCATCTCCGCTTCCCTGTGCGCAATGGGCGGTGCCATAGCCGCAATCGGCATTCGCAACACAACAGATGTCAGGACGCAGCAGCCTGACAATGCCCGCACCGGGCCTGTCAACTGCGCGCTCGACGCGCCACCGGTTGGCACCGAACTGTTACCGCAGCAGCTCGACCGAGAGCCGTCGAGCGGGCCGATCTAACCCTAAAGGGCCCGCGACAGCCGGCACGCACACCTTCATGTCGGGACCACGATCCACAAACGGCGACGCCAACTCCCCGGCAAGCGAGGGGTCACCCTCAAAGGTCTGGTCCGCTCCCGCCCGAGGATCCTTTGAGCGGACTACGGAATCGAGCCCGCCATCACCCAGCCGGAGTTAGCCGGTTCGCGCCAACGGGCGTCACTCCGAAGGTGATCCGGTAATTGCAGTCCCCGTAGCAGGTGAACACACCCGTCGCGTCGTCGTAAGCGTAGGAGTAGGCGAATGGCTCGGCCCTCTTGAACACCGCTGCGTAATCGACAGGCCATCGCTTGGGGTCGCAAGCTGACGGGCTCGACCATTTTCCCCGGCAACAGTGCTGGTCGGTACCGAATCGTGCGCAGGCCGAGATACAGCCGACGACGGCTCCGCCTGCCCGGACCTGGAGTACGGGAGACAGATCACCGTCTTGGTGCAGCCTGCCGCCGAACAGCCGTCCGCGCTGATCGCGTCCTTGCCCCGCCCTCCGAACCGATTGATGTACATGGGCAGGTTCGAGCCATCGACCATGCTCACGTCGTAGAAGTCAAGGTTGTCCCAGGCGTCCAGGTCGTATTCGGCCAGGGTCACCGGGATGGCGCCAAAACCGTTGCACTGGAGACGACCGCTGCAGTCACCCGTCTGGCAATCTCCCTGCCCTGCGGCATCGAAATGACAGCCGGTACGGCCCCAAAACCGGGCATTCCAGTGGTTGGGAACGGTGATGGTCACGTGCTCGCCGACCGGAAGCTTCCAGCCCGTCACGGCTAACCGGGCGGGCGGGTTCCCGGGTGACGCGGCGACCCAGATGGTCTCGTCCATGTGGTTGACGAACGTGACCTGACGTGGGCCCTCGTGCACAGTTGCCGTTCCGGCGGCGCCCGTCGACCACTGCATTACGGGAGCGACGAAGGTGCTTGGCACCGTCAGCAAAACCGAGAACATCAGTAGTACCGGCGAACCAGAACGTAACCACCGCGCCGGTGAGCGCCGTCTCGGCATCGCTGGAAGACCGTAGCTCGCGCGTTCGGAAGGGCTCATGATCTCGTTCCGGGGGTCGTGCATTTGGGACAACCTCAGGGCGGAGGTCTCGGGCAAGAGCTTAGAGGCCTACTCTCAAGCCGCGTTTCCTCGACGCCTTCAGCTGTCCTCCAGCGTCCTCGGTTCTCTGCGCCCGTCACCTGGGCACGACCGGGTCGCGCAGGTCGCCTTGGTCTCCCCGCCGCACGGGCAGAGCGCCCGTCGCCTCGGCTGATCAGGCTCGCGCGAAGGCCAGTCCGGCGGCCGTCGCTCGAGGGCCAGAGGTATACAGCCCGGTGCTCGGGCCCGAACTCGCTGCCGGCAGCGCAAACCAGGCGTAACGCTTCACAAAGGCGAGGTTGTCGAGCATCCGCACTGAGGCGGTGACGAACGCTGCCTGCTCGGCTCCGGTCGGGTAGACAGGGCCCGCGGCGCCAAAGTCGATGAGGGCGTACTCGGTGAGCCAAACCGGCGGGTCGTAACGGTGATGCACGCTGTCCAGGTACGACTTCAGCTGGGTAACGGCAGCATCGGTTTGGAAGTCGGCACCGTACCAATGGATGGCGATGAAGTTGACTCGATAATGGCGCTGTGCGACGCCCTTCATGAACCGATCCAGCCAGCCGCCGGGAGTTGCGGCTCCGGTGGCCACGGCGGGACTGGCGAGTTGCAGCTTTGTCGCCATCAGCCTCGGCCAGATCGACAACGCATCACCGACTGTCATGTTTGCTTGAGTGTTGATGTCGGGCTCGTTGAATGTGAGCAGTATTGGTCCAGACTGTTCGGCTTGCACCAACGCGACCGGGGTAACGTTCGCAGCAGTTCGCACTATCGGCACGAACTGAGCTCCTCTTGGGGTAGTGATGCCGACGTGCGACGTCGACCACGTGAGGTACCAGGTAGCTCCCGACTCCCTAAGGGCGGTGCTCACACCCCGGAAAGTCCACACGCACACACCTTTCTTCGATTCGTCGATGGTAACCGGACGCGCCGTGCGCACTCCCCCGCCAGGCTTCACGCTGACGACCGACCAGTTCACCCCCGGATGTACTCGTACGACCAACAGTGGCAGCAAGCAGGCGGCAAGCACCGTCAGTCGAGTTGCGCGCCAGCCGGGGCGGATGGTCAGTTGCTCGTGTCTGGCAATGAGAGGGTCCCGCCAGGTGCTCGACGGCTGGGTCGGGTCATACGATTCCGAGACTAACAGGGCTCCGCGTCCACAGGTGAACGACAATGAAGGAACCATGACCGGGCAGACATTGGTGAGACAGCCGAGTCCCATGCTCGCTGAAGGACTCCTCACGTTTCGCAAACGCGAGCCAGTCGACGTGGGACTGGCCGTCCGGCAATGGGAGGACTACGTGGAGGCGTTTCACACTGCCGGATGGAAGACTATTGAGGTAGACCCCGTCGATGGCTGCCCCGATGGAGTGTTCATCGAGGACACGATGGTCGTCTACCGCAATGTTGCTGTGATCTCCCGTCCGGCACACACATCTCGACGGCGAGAGCTCGACGCTGCCGAGGCAGCGATTGCCTCACTCGGCTACTCCATCAAACGGATCCATGCGCCCGGGACGCTCGAGGGCGGGGACGTCCTCAAGGTCGGTCGCACGATCTATGTTGGTCGTGGCAGTCGCACGAACGCCGAAGCCGTCCGCCAATTGCGATCCTTTCTCGAGCCACTCGGGGCTCATGTCGTCGCGGTGCCGATCACCAAGGTGCTCCACTTGAAGTCCGGCGTAACGGCTCTGCCCGATGGCACGATCGTCGGGTACACCCCGTTGGTCGACGACCCCGGCCGCTTCCCGCACTACATGGGCATGCCCGAAGAGTCGGGCGCCCACGTGGTTGACCTGGGTGGAGGACTGGTACTGACTGCTGCCGATTGCCCGAGAAGCGTCGAGATCATCGAAGATCTCGGCTACGAAGTGATACCTGTCGACGTGAGCGAATTCCAAAAGCTCGAAGGATGCGTCACATGCCTGTCGGTGCAGCTGCGAGGTTCGACGGACTGAACGAGCACGGCATCGCGCCAAGACCGGGGTGGCGCCGGTCGTGAGCCCAGGTCACGGGATGGCTCCTCGGACCTGATGGATGACAGCCCTCACCTCCACGTCCCGCCCTTGTCCGATCAGGATGCTCTGAACCAACTCGCAAGAAAACAGCCCGTGTTCAACGACCCCCGGGCTGGCACCGAAACGAGCGGCCAGCGCCGCAGGATCTCCGACCTCACCTCTGAAATCCGCGATGACTCCGCCATCGGGACTGCTGGACCAGTCGCGCAATGTGGTCGGCGCCAATCGCCGCAAAGTGGAGGCCAGTCCGAAGGAGAGCAACTCCAACGGGATTGGCGAGTGAAGGCGCTCGACTAGCTTGGTCGAATCGGCAATGACGATGAATCGCTCGGCTGTCACCGCCACAAGCTTCTCGCGGGTGTGGGCGCCTCCTCCACCCTTCACCAACCACCCGTCGGGAGCAATCTGGTCCGCACCGTCGATGGCAATGTCCAAGTGGTCGATCCCGGCGAACGCCTCTACATGAAGCCCCAGCGAACGGGCCACCTCGTCGGTCTGCTGGGATGTAGTCACGCACCGCAGTGATAGATTCCGCCGAGCAAGCGCTGGCAGGAGATAGGCGACAGTCGATCCCGTGCCAAGCCCGACAGTCATGCTGTCTTCAACAAGCTCGGCCGCCGCCTCGGCAGCGAGCCTCTTTTCAACTTCGACTTCCCGCGTCATACGGGCGTCCCCTTCTCCGGCAGCCGAACTGCACTTTCACCGCGGCCTACATAGCGTAACCATCTCCTGTCGACCAACTGCTGAGCGCAGACAGCTATGTGCGTGTTGAATCGAGTTTGCCAGAGGGCATTGTCCAGGCCGTGCATCCAGGCGGACCAGACTTCCATCGCCGCAGGAGCCCCACAACACAATATAGCCGGCCCGCTATTTGAACCAATCTCCGTAGTGCCTGTTTCACGGCAGTCCGAACCTTGTAGCGCACTTCCCGAATCAAAATGATAGGAGCTGCTTGCTGTAAGCCCAGTAAGCAGAACCACAAGGAACCTATGCATTTCCTGAGGCACCCGCCATTCGCCAATCCAGGATCTCCACGGAGATTGCCAGTGGTGTTATCGAGCACTCCAAGGATCAAGAGATAGTCCGTTTGAAGGGCCGTCCACGCATTCAACCGAACTAGAACTCGACCCGAAGCTGGAGCCGTAAACAACAACCAAGTTGGTGCCGTCCACGGGCGCGAAACTCTCCGACAAACAGCAGCATACGCAATAGCCCCCACTTACCTGTGCAACGCCCAGCAGCCCGGGGGGCCACCCCAAGATCCATGAGTGCCGTTCGCGCTTACCATGGTCCTGCTGCTCCCGCGCCGTTCGCGCCGCCCGTGCGGGGACCCTCAGCCCCCATTCTGAAAAGGTTCCCAGAAACATTCGGCTGGAAACTCGATGTCCGCCAGGTCATTGGCTGTCCACGGAATCGTCCCTGGCGTGGCCGTGAAACACAGTGATCTACTGGCGAACCCAGCGTTGCACGGTCCAAAGAAGCCGCCGTCCTCGGCTGCTCCGGAGCACCGCGGACACGTCCAGACGGGTTGGGGTCCGTCTGGACGTGACGGCCTCCCACAGCGCAAGTCGCTCGCGTCCAGACCGATGCGGAGGAGCGTGTCGGCCGCCGGATCCGCTCTCGTGAGGCATCCTGGTTCCATGAGCGTACGAATCACTGACTCGATCGAAGGCGTGGACTGGGCGCAGGCCAAGGCGGATCTGGCGGCTGACGACTTCGACAACGGCCGGTCACCTGAAGCACTGCGGCGTTCGTTTGAGTGTTCTCAGCATGTGGCCGTGGCAAGAGACGGGCAGAGGGTCGTCGGCATGGCGCGCCTTCTCTCCGATGGCGTCTGCAACGCCTACATGGTGGACGTATGGACGTTGTCCTCGTATAGGCGGCGCGGCATCGCCTCTTCGATGGTGCGGATGTTGACGGGCCGTGTTCCTGGCCAGCACGTCGGTCTCCAGACGGACGGTGCTGAGCAGTTCTACACGTCGCTCGGCTTCCGACCCCAACCTTCATTCATGTCCCTGGTTGTTGGTGAGTGGCTGAACAACGAGGCCAACAGATCGGGGGCAACCTGAAGATGTCCGGAGCTCGGCACGTGGGGTTGGTAAGACACGCCTGCGGACGGGCTGCTCACAGATCCAGCCAGCCCGATCGCAGGTGCCAGTGACCTCCGTTCTTCAAGTGCGCGACGGCGGCTCGCTCCAACCTCGTCCGCTGCGACAGGTCGTCGAGATGGTCCAGCGCGTCGGGCACCCGGAAGACGAACTCGAGAACGGTCTTGTCATCCTCGACCCATCCCGGCACGAGTTGGAAACGGCGCTGGAACCCGATGATATTCGAGTCTGGCGGCAGCCAATCGGCCAGCTGATCGTCAAGCAACCACGACCAGCATGTTGCCAACCGTCGTCTCTGGTCTGTCAACGGGAACTGCTCTGAGAAAAAACCCCTCGCCATTTCGAGAGAGTCGTCACACGCGGCGGGCGTCATCGGACCGGACTCAGGAATGTGGACTCCCACACAAAAGTCTCCCTGTCGGAATCCCACGCCCCGCCGGAGCGCCTCCTCGGGCGGATACCACCACGGACTGTCGTCCCCGATGCCGAGATGGAACCAGTTGAACTGCAAACGCCCTAGGTCAAACGCCTCGGCCCGCAGGCACATGGTGATCCACCACGCGGCGTCCACACCCGTAGCGCGGTACATCCGCCGATGTATCCGCATGTGCCTACCTAAATCGGCCATAGAGGCCCAAGAGATCTCCTCGGCAATTCCTCTCGAACGGTGCCATGCCATGGTGCGCGGCATCGTCGCCAGGAACACATGCGCCATGAAGCACCGACACTGCAACGGGTATGCCCGCTCGGAGCCCTCCCACATTGGCCAGCCGAAATGCGGCTCATCGGGGTTGCCCATCACCTGGAACAGCCGGTGACACGCGCGCTCCAACAGCCACCACCACTCGGGTGACCCGGCCGGCGACGGCAGAGTGGCGACAACATCAGCCGCATCCTGCTCGTCCACGCCCAGATGGCGGAGCAGGTCTTCGACCTCATCTGGAGGTGGTAAGACCACTTCGAAGGGCGGCTTGCCCAACGCACTGAGGCTCTCAGCCCAACTCGCCGCCCCTTCGCCGAATCCGAGCGCTTTCGCAACGGCAGCCCCAACGCCAAAGGTCATTGCCGCGGCCACACCCGTGACTGCCCAAGCGTGGGTCCCTCTAGGGGGCGGTAGTTGACGCCGATGCCGTCGAATCGCACCAGATGCTGGCGCAAGCGATTTTCGAACTCCTGGAACGAGCGCGTGTTTCTCCGGTCGCGAGCGGCAGCCCCCCGCCACAGGGTCTCGGAGAAGGCACACACGCGCGGGAAGTACAGGTACTCGGCGTGCTCTGCGTTCGGCACGTACTCGGTCCATAGCTGGCACTGGGCGCCAAGGACGTGGTGACGCTGCGCTTCTGGGATTGCCTCCGGCACAGGGTCGTAGGACCAGACACGCTCGACGCTCGTTGCTCCGCGGATCGCGAGCGGCTCGCGGGGATCTTCGGCGTACGCCCAATCGAAGTAGAGCCATTGCTCCGGAGCCATCACGACGTCGTGACCGGCACGCGCCGCCTTGATGCCGCCCTCCTCCCCTCGCCATGACATGACAACGGCCCCGTGCGGTGCGCCCTCCTCCAGGATCTCCTCCCAACCGACGAGCGTGCGTCCCCGCGCGGAGAGGTGCTGAGCGATCCAGGCGGTGAACCAAGCCTGCAGCTGTCGCTCTGTCCGGAAGCCCTCCATTCGCATCAGGGCCTGTGCGCTCTCGGAGGACTCCCACTCCGTAGTCGGGCACTCGTCTCCGCCGATGTGGACGTAACCGAAGGGGAAGATATCGATCACCTCGTCAAGCACGTCGGTACAAAACTTGATCGTCGAAGGCTTGAGGTTGAGCACGTGCGAAGAGATACCCCAGGTCGTGAGAACCTCCCTTGGTTCGAGCGAGTTGCCAAGCTCGGGGTACGCCGCGATCGCCGCCACCATGTGACCAGGCATCTCGATCTCGGGAAGCACTTGGACAAACCGCTGAGAGGCGTAAGCGACGATCTCCCGCAGGTCGGCGGTCGAGAAGAAGCCGCCGTGCGGTGTGCCGTCGTAGCGCTGCTCCAGGTAGTGCCCGGCAGCCGACTCCCGCCTCCATGCCCCCACCTCGACAAGGCGTGGGTAAGTCTCGACTGGTATCCGCCAACCCTGGTCATCGGTCAGGTGGAGGTGGAGAACGTTGCACTTGTGCATGGAGATCAGGTCGATGAGCTTGAGCACGAAGCCCTTGGGCATGAAATGCCGGGCGACGTCGAGGTGCACGCCTCGCCAGGCGAAGGCGGGCTCGTCGACGACCTCCATACTTGTCAGCTCAACCGGTGATGCGGGCTCAGTGGCAGCGGCTCTCCACCACGAGTCGGGAAGTGACTGGCGCAGCGTCTGCAGCCCGTAGAACACACCAGCGGGCCCGCCCCCGGTCACGGTGACTTCGTCGCCGGTGACGACTAGGCGATAGCCTTCCGGCGCAACGCGTCTCTCTTCTCCAGTGTCGTCCTGCTCGAGCAGGAGGCGGATGACGTTGCCAGACGCCTCCGAGGGCCGCGCGTTCGTTATCTCGACTCGCCATGAGGTCGCTCGCTCGACGACTTGGCGGAACCAGCGAGCAATACCTGTCAGCTCGTCCGGTGCCTCTATCCTGAGGCCGTCGTGCAAGAAACCACTCCCACCGATCACCTTGAGCACGGTTGGGGCCGGGATCAGAGCGGGTCCGCTAACGGGGGACAATCGTCGCCTCCTCTTGGGTGTTCGTTCGTTCTCTGGGAGACAGCGGCACCGAGCAGGTGATGCCCGATTCCGAAACCGGAGGAGTCATGCAGGAGACGTTCCCCGGACATGGTGCTCAGAAACCGCTGATGTAGCCGGGCTGGCCGACGCGTCGAGCTTGCTGGCGTTGAAGTAGGCAGGCGGTACTGCCTGCTGATCGGACCGGGCGACGTGGCAGGCTGTCAGGTGCGTTACGCCGACCGTGCGCAGCTGAGGGGTGACCGTCTCGCACTCTGCGATCGCATATGGGCAGCGCGGCTGGAAGCGGCAACCCTCTTTCGGGTCGACGACTTTCGGGGGTTCGCTCGCGTCAGACGGGCCAGAGGCAGTGAGGGGTGTTTTCGGGTCGGGCACTGCGGAGACCAGAAGCTGGGTGTACGGGTGCTTCGGATGCTGGAGAACATCCTCGGTCGGGCCTTCCTCGACGATGGAGCCTGCGTACATGACCACCACGCGGTCGGTTATGTACCGGGCGCTCGCGACGTCGTGGGTGATGTAGAGGAAGGACACGTCCTCGCGTTCGCGCAGCTCGGTCATGACGTTGAGCAATCCGATGCGGATCGATACATCAAGCATGGAGACGGGCTCGTCTGCAAGGATCAGCTTGGGCCGATACGCAAGCGCCTGCGCGAAACCCACTCGCTGCCTCTGCCCGCCGCTCATCTCGTAGGGGAACTTCCGCAACATGACGCCCGGAGGCACCAGTCCGACGGCGTTCATCGTCCTCTCGGCCTCCGCGAAGCGCTGGCGGCGATCGAGATCCGGCCTGTGCAGCTTCATTCCCCGCATCAGCCCGTGCGAGACCCTGAACGCCGGGTTCATCGAGCTGTAGGGGTCCTGGAAGACCATCGGGACGTTGCCCCGATAGTCAAGCTTGTCGCGGCGCGACCGGAGGCGACTCAGCGGTCGGCCCTCGAAGTAGATCTCACCGGCCGTCGGTTTGTACACCATCGCGAGAAGGCGTGCGATGGTGCTCTTCCCACTTCCACTCTCGCCCACGAGCGCGACGATCTCCCGACGGCCGATCTCCAAGTTGACGTCATCGACGGCATGCAACGTGCGCTTGCCGAAAAGGCCCCCGAGGCGGAAATGACGCGTCAGCCCCTCGGTGCGCAGCAGAGGGTCGCTCACTGGTCGTTCGTCCTCTCTGGATTCGCGACTCCGAGGTCCGAGAGGCTTGGACCCGCCCCCGGCCGATCCTGCGGGGAAGGGAAAATGGCCGCCCCGAGTTCAGGCCTTCCGGCCTTGTACAGCAGGCAACGTACGAGATCCCCGTTCTTGTCGAACAAAGGCGGGTCAATCGTCAGGCATGGCGCGGTCACTTTCGCGCAGCGGGGAGCGAAACGACAACCCGGTGGTGGCTGAGCGAGGTCGGGAGGTTGGCCCGGGATCCCTTGCAGATGCATCTTGGGTCCCCTGATCGAGGGGAAAGCCTCGAGGAGACCTTGGGTGTAGGGGTGCAACGGGAAGTCGAAGAGCTGGCGGGTGCCGCCGAGCTCGGCGACTTGGCCGGCGTACATGACCGCCAAACGGTCCGAGAAGTTGCTGACGAGCGACATGTCATGGGTAACGAAAATCACTGCGAAGCCGAGCCTTTGTTGCAACTCCTTGATCTGGACCATGAGGGACCGCTGGGCAACGACGTCGAGGGCGGAGGTTGGTTCGTCCATGATGACCAGGTCTGGCGTGAAGAGCAGAGCCATGGCGATCATGGCCCGTTGGCGCATGCCACCCGAGAGCTGATGCGGGTGGCTGTCGAGGTGGACGGGGTCGATCGAGACGAGGCGTAGCACCTCCGCGGACCGCTCCCTTATCTCAAGATCGGACATCTCCGAGTGCGCCCTGCAGACATCGCGCATCTGGGCGGCAACTGTCATCACCGGATTGAGGGCGTTCATCGCGCTCTGCATAACGACCGAGTAGTCACGCCAACGAATGTGACGGAGCTGCTTGTCAGATAGACCCGCGATCTCACTGCCACGGAACTTGACGCTCCCGCCTACGATCCTCGCAGGGGGGCTGAGCAACTGAGCGATCCCGAAAAGGAGCGTCGACTTCCCGCACCCGGACTCCCCGACGACGCCGAGGAACTCTCCGCGAGCGAGATCCAGATCAACACGGTCGACTGCCATCACGAGACCTGCGTCGGTGACATAGGCGACCGACAGGTCGCGCACCTCGAGGATCGCGTCGTCGGTGCGGGTGCCGGGTAGCCTTTGCACGCGCTCGACGAAGCGGCCAGGCCCTCCGAGAGCACCCGTGCGGGCGGCACCGTCCGTGATGCCGCTCCGCCGTCGGAGCTTCATCACGCCTCCCGCCCGAGCCGGCTGGCACGCGGGACATTGCGCAACCTTGCCGCTGTGTCCAAACCGTCCAGGTCTGCCTTCATCATCTTGCGCACCGGCCGGAGCGCCGGGTTGGAGATCTCGTCGAACGCGTAGTTGAGGAGCGCGAATGAGGCTCCGAGCAGCGCCACGCAGACGCCGGGCATTATTGCCCACAGCGGCATCCCGGCACCGAGTGCTTCGTTGTTCTCGGCCCAGTAGAGCATTGTGCCCCAACTCTGGGCATTCGGGTCTCCAAGGCCTATGAACTGGAGACCTGCCGCTGTAAGCACAGCGTAAAGGGCTGCGCCGAGGAAGCTCGCCACGATCAGCGAGGTCATCGTCGGCAGGACCTCGACGACGATGATGTAGAGGGACCGCTCGCCGCGCACCCGCGCGGACTCGAGGAAATCACGGTCCCGCAGCGAGAGCACCTGCGAGCGCAGCTGGCGAGCCCCGTATGACCAGCCGAGCAAGCCCAACACGATGATGATGGTGAGCAGGCCGGCGCTGCGAACGTAGGCGGCGATGAGGATGATCAGGGGGAAGGTGGGAATAACGAGCAGCACGTCGGTGAACAGTGAGAGAACGCCGTCTGCGAACCCACGCAAGTACGCCGCGGATACACCGACGATGACCGAGATGAACGTCGACAACCCACCGACGGCGAACGCGATGATGAGCGACTCGCGGGTACCGTAAACGAGCTGGGAGAAGATGTCCTGGCCTAACGCCGTTGTCCCGAACCAGTGGGCAGCCGAGGGCGGGAGCGCTGGCGCGAAATTGGTAGACGCATAGCTGTAGGGAGCAATCTGCCCGGGGAAGATCGCCAACACGAGAAAAAACAACAGCAGGAGCGCCCCGGCCGTTGCCTTGCGGTTGTGCCGCACGGCGCGCCACAGGTTCGCTCCCGGCGGCCTCCGGCGCCGGGACGCACTCGGCTCCACGGCCTGATGACGGAAGATCGTTTGAACTGCCACGCTCAGTCCGCTCGCTCAGGCCAGGTCTCGGGTACGGGCGTCGAGCAGCGCCGTCGCGATGTCGGCTAAGAGCACGGCTGTCAGCACCGCAAGTGTTATGAGGAGGAACAGCGCCTGCATGAGCGGGTAGTCCTCGTTGGACACTGCGTCAAGCAACATCCAGCCCACTCCGGGGTAGTTGAACACGAACTCGACGAGGATCGCGCCGCTCACGACAAAACCGAGCGACATGGCGAACCCCGTCAGGTTCGGCAGGATGGCGTTGCGGCCGGCATAGCCCCACATGACCGTCCACGGCTTTAGACCCTTGGCCCGCGCCATCCGCACGTAGTCCTCTCCGAGGACGCTGATGACGTTGTTCCTCATCGTGAGGATCCAGCCGCCGATGGACGTGACGAGGATCGTGGTGGCCGGAAGGATCGAATGCACGAGCACGTCGCTGATGAAACTCCATTGCCATCCGGGGGTCGACTGGTAGGCATAACCGCCGAATTCGGGCAACCAGTTGAGCTTGATCCCGAAGAGCCAGACGCACAACAGTGCGATCCAGAAATACGGGAAGGCAGAGGTGATGACGAAGATGGGCGGCAGCATGCTGTCGAGCAGACCGCCCCGGCGCCAAGCGCTCACCAAGCCGATGAGAGTCCCGAGAATGAACGCCAGGATCGTCGTGACACCGACGAGGCCCAGGGTCCAAGGAATCGCCTGCAGCACCTCGTGACTCACCGACTCGGGAAAGAAGGTGTACGAGGTTCCGAAGCGACCGTGGATGATGTTGTCGAGGTAGGTGAAGTACTCCGAGACGATGTTCACATGTGCCTTGACGCCGAACAACAGCTCCAGGGCCTTCAATGCCTGCCCATTTATGTGGCCCTTGTACCTTGCGATCATCGCAAGCGCCGGGTTGCCCGGCATGAGGCGCGGGATGACGAAGTTCACCGTCACAGCGGCCCACATCGTGAAGAGGAAGAAGCCTGTCCTCCTCAAGATGAACCTCATGCTCCACGCCTCATTACCGGGTTCCTTCCGACAACAGGCCCAACCGATGAAACAGAACTAGCTCTTCGGGTACAAGTGCAGCAGCATCACACCGATGTCCGGAATGTTGTAAGCCGCCGGCTGAGCGAATGGGTCTGCCGGCGTCGCCCAGCCACCGATGGTGGCGGTGTCGTACTGGTACCAGTCGACCTCTTCGGTCATCGGGATCACGGGCACGTCACTGAGCATGACCTGTTCGAGCTGGTCGACGATCGACTTCTGCGTCATGGGATTCGTCGTCGCTCCGTACTGCTCGATCAGGGCGTCGGTCTTCGGGTTGCTGTAGCGCTCCCAGTTTGTCGCCGCCGCGGTGCCTATCGGTGCCGAGTTCTTCGAGTAGAGCAGCTGACGCAACTCGTAGTAGGGAGAGGGCCCGCCCGTCTCGGAGTTGTACGCCAGTTGGTACTTGCCCGTGTAGAGGTTGGCGAAGAAGACGTTCGCCGCCAGGTTGTCCGGAGTGATCGAGATGCCGACCGCGCTGAGTTCAGTCTCTATCACTGACACGGATGCTACCCAGTCGGAGTACCCGCCGATATTGTCGATCGTGAAGGACAACGGCCCCTTCGGAGTCTGGAAGACGCCGTTCTTCTCCTTGTAGCCGGCCTTCTTGAGGATGCTGATCGCCTTGGCCGGATCGTAGGTGTAGCCGTCATATGTCTTGGACGCGCTCGAGTCGTACCAGTTGGTGAACGTCGGCTCGACGATATCGGTCTGGTTCGAAGCCGGCTCGTAGCCGTACTCACCTAGCTCAGACACCTTCGGGCGGTCGACTGCGTAGGCCATCGCCTCGCGGACCGGCAGCTGAGAAAGCACGGGGTTGGTCAGGTTGATGAAGATCGACACGTTGGCGACCGGTGGGAACCAGATGTGGTAGTTCTTGCTCTTCGAGAGGTAGTAGTTCTGGATGCTCGGGATGAACTGGCTTCCCCATTGGGCACCCCCGGTCGCGAGCAGTTCGTTGGCAGGCTCGTTCGAAGTGAACGACGGGTAGTACACCTCGTCTATCTTGGGCAGACCCGGCTGCCAGTAATGGGCGTTCTTGAGGTACTCGATGTCCTCGGGCGAGCACTTGGCCATCGTGTAGGGACCGGTCCCGACCGGGGTTGCGTCATTGTACACGACTGGGTTCTTGATACTGGCCCAGATGTGCTCGGGAACGATGGGCGTTTGGTCCGCGATGTAGTAGAAGTACGGCACCGCAGACGTGCTGAACGTGAACACGACCTTGTTGGAACCCACCTGAGAGACGCTCGAGAGCACAGACCAGACGGCGTTCAGATCGAGAGCCGGGTACTTCTTCAACAGCTTGAAGGTGAACACGACGTCTTTCGCGCTGAAAGGCTGCCCGTCGGACCACTTGACGCCGGAGCGGATCGCAAAGGTCAAGGTCTTGTTGCCGTTGCCCCACGCGTACGACGACGCCAGCCACGGGGTAGCGGCGCCGCTCTTCAATACGTTGACGAAGGTTAGTTCCTCGTAGATTGTTCCGAAGGAGAGCGAGTTCACCGTTGCGTTGAATGGGTTGAACCCGCAGGTCCACGTCGTGCCGCTCTCGTTGGAGATCGTCAGTGAGCTGGTGGCCGCGGCCTTTGCCGTGCTCTTGAAAGTGCTTGCACTGCTGCTAAAAGCAGTAGCGACGATAGCGAGCGCCGCCGCTGCAAACAGGGCGACGACACGACTGGGTCCGATATGTCTCATGGCTGTTCCTCCCGCGGCCTTGGGCCGCCACAATTTTCCTTCTCTTTCGGTCGCCTTGCGGTGCCTCTTGCCTGTTTCTCTCGAGGCGGCGTCATCTCGCCGCTCGATCTGCCGATGAGGGTTCCTCCAGTGCCACGTCGTACCTGGGCTGCCAGTGACTGCCGGCTCGGTCTCTTACGCGAGGCTGGACCTGTCCGCCGATAGTGAAGCCTCCGAACTGAGCGTCGCCTTCTCCTCTGGCAGACGCGAGTGCCAGATTGAGCGCTCCCACAAGGGGCGCGTCGAACGGATAGGCCCCTACGACCAGCTCAGGTGGGAAAGGCACTGTCGTCTCGAGGGCGTGTCGGATGGGCGCCTCAAGTCGCTCCCACGAACGCACCATCCCGCCCCCGACGGCGATGCGCGACGGGTCGAGCGCTATAGCCAGGTTCGCCAGGTGGAAGCACAGCTCCCGGACGAACTGCTCTATGACCTGCGTCAGCCTGGGATCGGTTGCCTCCGCGGCGAACACCTCGGCAGCGGTCATTGCATGGCCTGTCACGAGCGCGCCAGACGCCGACAGCCCCATCCCACTCACAACCTGTTCGAGCATGACGCGTTCGGACGTGTTGAAGTCGAGGTCGCTCGGCACTCGAAGGTTGTACCCGATCTCGCCGGCCGCGCCGTTGACGCCCGAAACCACCTTTCCTCCGCAAACGATCGCCACTGCCAACCCGGTCCCGAGGTTCACGTAGAGTGCAGGGTCTTGCCCCACCAGCGCTCCCGACCAGACTTCTGCCGCCGCCGCGGCTTTTACGTCGGTCACCACACGCACTGGGCTACCTTCGAACATCACAGCAAGCTCATGGCCGAGCGCCAGCTCCTCCCATCCAACGATGGCAGGGGCGAGGTCGACTCCGTAAGCAGCGGGAATGCCGAACGTGCAGGCACCGACCGCGGCGAGCTCACGCCCCTGCGCGACCTCGTCGAGCAGGGTGCGGGCGGCCTTCAGGCCGCGGTCGAGATTCCACCGTGCACCGAGTGAAGGAACGGTCCTGACCGTTGTCTGCGCTAGGCGCTCGCCGGAGAGATCCGCCACAGCAACAGCGATCTTCGAGCCTCCAAAGTCGACACCCAGCACAACAGGCGCGCTCACGTTCTCGGCTGCCCCTCTGTTCGGCTCCAACGGCGAAAACCTAAACTAATAGGAAAGTATCCTACTATTTCGCGCTTGGCAAGCATCTGGCAGCATCGATGTGCATGTGGCTAGCGTCAGTGAGTCGGACGGAGGAGCATTGATGCCGCGAGCCATAAGTCAGCGCGCTGCTCGCCCCCAGCTGATCCGGGCAATGAACGAACGGCTCCTGCTCGAACAGGTGCGCGACGACGGTCCTTTCTCGCGCGCTGAGCTGGCCCGGATTTCCGGGCTCTCCAAACCCACCGTGGCTCTTGCGCTTGCCAACCTCGAGCATGACGGCCTCGTGAGGGTCGCCGGTCAGCGAACCGGTGTGCGCGGCCCTGCTGCCGTGCTCTACGAGATTCGCCCGGAGGCCGGCTACGTGCTCGGGCTCGACATCGGTCGGGAGTTCGTCCGGGGCGCCCTAGCAGATCTCTCTGGCGCTGTTCGCGCTAAAGCCAGCCAGAAGGCTCACGCTACGACAACTCAGGGTCGACTGGCGGAGTTGGCGCTGCTGGGTGACGCTCTAACGGCATCGGCCGGCCTGACCCGCGCCAGAGTCACCCAGACCGTGATCGGGAGTCCCGGGGTCTACGACCCCCAACGAGGGGCCCTGAGCATGGCTCACAACCTTCCTGGGTGGGAAAAGCCGATCGTCTTGACTGAGCTACGACGGCTCTTCGGGCGCGCGACTGTTGTCGAGAACGATGTCGACGCCGCTGCTTTAGCCGAGAGGGACCACGGACACGGCCGCGGTGTGGAGACCTTCGCCTTCGTGTCGGTTGGGACCGGCGTCGGCATGGGACTTGTCATCGATGGCAAGTTGCACCGAGGAGTACATGGCGCCGCGGGCGAGATTTCGTACTTGCCCCTTTCCGACGGCGACGTCGACACCGCGGAGGCCAGGCGCCGGGGAACCTTCGAGGTGGCTGCGTCCGCTTCTGCGGTCGTCCGAGCGGCTAAACGGGCGGGCATGCGCGGAAGTCTCTCTGCCCGCCGCATCTTCGTCGACGCCTTCCAGGGTGACCCCGTGGCTCAATCGATCGTGCGCCAGGAGGCGGTGCTGATAGCCAAGGCACTCACGTCGATCATTGCCGTCGTCGATCCGGAGTTGATCGTTCTCGGCGGTGGTGTCGGCAGGGCGCCTGGCTTCGCAGCCGAAGTGGGCACGGCCCTCGGGATGCTCGCGCCCGTCGTGCCCGAGGTCCGCGTGAGCGCCCTGGGAGACGACGCCGTCGTCGACGGGTGTCTCGCAGCCGGCATGGAGCGCGCCTGGCGTCGCGTGCTGGAACGTTCCTGAACGAATTGCCCGCGCCCTGTGCGAGCCCGCCTCAATGTCGGAGCCCCTGGCGTAAAAGGCCAGACGGCTACGATGCCCAAAGCGATGGCTCATTTTTCTACGAGACTAGATGGGCGTGGCGTTGCCGCCGCTGTTCGATCTTGGCAGGTCCAATCGTCGGCCGCCGACCCAGTCGACGGGGCGACCGTTTCCCGGCCCGACTACCGACCGAGCGGCTGGTTCGACGCTCCGCCGCGGTCGACGGTCATGGCATCGCTCCTGCACAACGGTCTTTTCGGTGACGTCAGTTACTCGACCCGCCTGCGCGACGAGGTCGATCCGTCCATCTTCAAGGTGCCCTGGTGGTTCCGCACAACCTTCCGCTCGGCAGCCACACCGGGAACGCGCACGACGATCCGTTCCGACGGGATCATTGCCAAGGCCGATCTCTGGGTGAACGGCGCGCGTGTCGCCGGACACGACGCCATTGCTGGTGCATACTCGTCAAACTGTTTCGACGTCACTCACCTCGTTAGCAGAGGCGACAACGCCATTGCCTACCTCGTCTACCCAGGTAGCCCGATGACCGACCTGTCGATCGGCTGGGTGGACTGGAACCAGTGGCCGCCCGACAACAACATGGGTATTTGGCGCGATGTCATCATCCGTGAGGCAGGCTCGGTCTCCCTCTCGAATCCGCGGGTCACAGCGGAACTGTCCAAGGAGCTCGACACCGCACGGCTGGTGGTCACTTGTGATGCCACGAGCCCGTTGGGCGAGAGGCTCGCATTCGGCGTGGGTGCGACGATCTCGGGGCCAACCGGCACGATCGAGTTAGAAGCAGGTACCAGCGACAGCGACGTCATCGCACCGACGACACGGTTCCGATTCGAGACCAACCTCGTTGACCCTGCGATCTGGTGGCCTGCCGGTCTTGGCAATCAGCCGCTATACGACCTGGAGCTCGTCGCGAGTGTCGACGGCCGCCTCAGCGACCGCGTTGTGACGAGCTTCGGCATCCGTTCCGTGAGAAGCGAAATCGCGCCCGGAGGTGGGCGGTGGTTCGTGGTGAACGGTCAGAAGATCCCGATCCGCGGGGGCGGCTGGGCGCCGGACTTGTTTCTCCGATGCGACCCGCAGCGCATCGCCGACGAGCTCGCCTACACACTCGACGTCGGGCTCAACACGATCCGACTGGAGGGCAAGGGGGAGAACCCGGAGTTCTTCGAGATGGCGGACGAGGCCGGCGTCCTCGTGTTGGCCGGCTGGGAGTGTTGCGACAAGTGGGAAGCACACGCCGAAACGGGTGGCGCGCCTTGGGACGATCACGACTTCGACGTCGCCGCGCGATCGATGGAGGCCGAGGCGTACAGTCTCGGAAACCACCCGTGCGTGATTGGTTTCGTAATCGGGAGTGATTTCCCACCCGATCCGCGTGCCTGCCGAGGATATCTCGACGCCCTTGCCCGGGCGCGATGGGATCTACCTGTCATCTCCTCGGCGACCGTGCTCGGCTCTGACGAAGCCGGCCCATCCGGAATGAAGATGACCGGCCCTTATTCGTGGGTGCCGCCCGAGTACTGGTACCGGGGCGATCGCGAGCTGGGTGGAGCGATCGGCTTCAACTCCGAGACGAGCGCAGGCAACAATGTCCCGCGTCGCGCGAGTCTTGAGAAGATGTTGTCGCCACAAGAAATGGAGTACCTGTGGCGCCAGCCTTCGGCGAAGCAGTTCCACGCTGCACCACCGTCGGAGTTCGACAACCTCGAGATCCTTCATCGGGCACTCGCCGCCCGCTACGGCGACCCGAAGAGCCTGCGCGACTTCCTTGCCAAGGCGCAACTGGTCAGCTACGAGGCGACTCGGGCGCAGTTCGAGGCGTACGGCAGCCGTACGCACCGAAGTGAGCCGGCCACCGGCGTCGTCTACTGGATGCTCAACAGTGCATGGCCGAGTCTCAACTGGCAGCTGTGGGACCATTATCTCGATCCATCTGGCGCCTACTTCGGAGCAAAAAAAGCAAACGAACCGCTTCACATCCAGTACGACTACGGCGATCGGCTGGTACAGGTCGTCAACCGGACACAGACGGCCAGCGCCCCACTTGTGGCGACAGCCCAGATTCGCTCCGCCGATGGTGTCGTCGTCGGCTCCGCCAGCTGTGAGCTCCCACCTGTGGGACGCTGCGCGACGATCACGTTGGGGAAGTTGACCGTCGAGCCTCCTGGCTGCGTTATCGGCACGTATCTACTTGAGCTCATCCTAAGGTCAAGCATCGATGACATCGTCGTCAGTCGGAACGTCTATTGGCTGTCCACCAAAGCCGATGTACTAGACGTCGAGCACACTACATGGCAGTACACGCCAACAGTCGAGTTCGCCGACCTGCGCGGTCTCGAGCGCCTTGGTGCGCCCGAGCTCGCGGTAACTGCCGGGTACACGCGCCGCCCCGGACGAGCACATGTCTCGGTCACTGTACGAAATGTCTCACCAGCCGGCACACCTGCCCTGGATGTACATGCCTCCCTGCTGTCGTCCGGCGGGTCCCTCATAGTCCCTGTGATATGGACCGAGAATGACGTCGCGCTCTTCGAGGGTCAGTCGGCGACCGTGACGGCCGAGTGCGCGGCGGCATCGGTCGCGGACGGTCCACCGCGGGTGGAGGTCGACGCCTTTAATTTGCCGGCCCCACTCTCGGTCATCGCCACCTCATCCTCGGGAGGTGGTACTGCGAACGGGTTACTGCCGACATATTGAACGATCCAGCAATTCGCACCTGACAGAATCCTTAAAACGCGCAGTAGAAGGTCCGGTCTTGTGCGGTGAAGAATGCAACCGGGCGTCTCGCCGTTGCGCCCAAATCCATCTGCTGAGGCCGAATGATCCCGGGACGGCGCCGTCTTCGGAGAGCGCGCTTTCGTGTGCCCCACTACGGACTCCCCAGGGAGCGGACGCCGGGATTCAAACCGCGACCCGAGCCTTGGCAAGGTGATGAGGGCACCAGCTCTGCCCGCCAACATGGCCTTGTAGCTGGGGAAGCGACCCACGCTCAATGACGGCAGCTCACGTCGCGTTGCGGCACATGTCGGTGCTTCGGACCAGCCCGCACAGGCGGTCCTTACGGAGTCGGCCTTATCATCCCGCGCCGTGATCGGTGACTCGGCGAACGACCGCCTCTACCGCCATTTTGAGTAGCGCGACATCTTCAGCCGCGGTCAACATTTGGGCTCCTGCTTCGCGCCACTCAAGCGCCATTTCCGGAGACGAACAGTGAAGCCCGGCGACTACGCCGGCGCGTCGACACGCCTCCACCACTTTCTCGATCGCATTGCGGACCGTCTTGGATTCCTGGTACGTCACACGTCCTTGGCCCAAGCCCAACGCCAGGTCATTGGGGCCAATATAGACAGCATCGATCCCAGGAACCGCAAGAATTTCGTCGAGGTTCCCCATGGCGACTTCCGTTTCAACCATGATTACGCAGATCGTGTCGCGATTGGCGTCCGCCGGAATGACCTGCCTTCCATCGATACCCGCCCGCCGAGGGCCCCAGCTGCGGATGCCGTCAGGTGGATACCGGCACGCCGCTACGGCAGATCGTGCATCGTCAGCCGTGTTCACTAATGGTACGATCACTCCCGCTGCCCCTAAGTCAAGCGCACGCATGATCATTGCCGGCTCGTTCCATGGCACCCTGACAAGGGCTTCGGTAGTGGTTCCACTCACGGCTCCGAGGAGCTTTGGCAAGCTGTCGGAGCCGGCCAAGCCGTGTTGCAAATCAACAACGAGGTAATCGAAGCCGCCCCTCGCGATAACTTCTGCCGTGTCCGGATCCGTTAGTGTGATCCAGACGCCGGCCGCGGCTCGTTGCTCGCGCCAGAGCGTTTTAAGGCCAGTTTTAGGCGCAATCGTGGAAACGGCTGACGGTTCCATCGCTGTCTTCCTTCGGTGATCTATTCGCCTGCGGCTCGGTGCCATGGCGAGACATATTCATCAACGTCTTGATCGCAGCTTATACATCAGGTACGTCGTTGCTGACAGTAGACGAATCTGCCGCGAGCATCAAGCTGAGCGCTGCGCGGTCGAACCTGCCGTGCCGTCGAGGACGCCGCGCCCACCAGTTCTCGCAGATCGCCAACAGTAAGGAAGAAGGGGCGAGACTTTTCCCCGTCCTGGAGTGTCCCGACCTCCGTCACTGAATTCCCTCGTACCCGTTGCCGAGCTCGCGCGTGAACTGGGCGGACGCCTCTGGGCACAGCCTAAAGTTTCTCTCGGAACATGGGGGCTGACCTAGACGGGTTCACCGCCAACGAGACCAACTCAACCTGCCCTTAGTCACTGCGCCAGAGAGGGAGTTTCCCCCCGCAGGTCCGGGTCACGGCCAAAGCTCACGGCATCCAGAGTTCGCTCGGATCGATAGCGTGGAACCTGAGACCTGCCAAAGCGCCCGTCCGCTTGCACCGGTTGCAAGGAGCCGAATGCCGGTTCCCGCTCCAATCTCGATGGCGCGATCACCGGGGCACAGCCCGCCGAGCTCAAAGATGTCGTCGAAGAGACTCTCGGGATACCGAGGTCAGTATCGGTCGTACGCGAGCGCCGGCGCGTTGAACTCCAACGACCGTTGCCTCGCCAAGGTCAAGCCACAATCAGATTCCCGTCTTCGCGTCTCGCATGGCATCGTTGCCCTGGCGACTCTTGACCGCTCTGATCAATGCGGTTGCCATGCGGTGCTCGCCTATCCCCTGTTCAACACGCGGACGAAGGTGCTCTTCAACCAGCGCGGCTTCCTCATTACTCAGAGTCCGCGAGATTGCCTCGCCGACCGTTGGCACCAGCGGATTGCCGGAGCTGGCTAGGTAGCGTTCCCAGGGCTGGGGGTCCATCCTTGGCTCGATGTCAGCACGCAGCTCCAGGTGCACTTCCTCGAAGCCCGCCATAGTCACGAGCCTGAGAAGGTCTCGCTCATCGAAATCGACCATGGGGTCGCTCACCGGGTCCTGGATGTTGTCGTAGAACTCATCGAGTTTGGCAACGATGTGAACAATGGGTGACACGTCGTAGCCACAGAAGGCCCGCCCGTGGCCGGCGATTATGAACCGGTTGATCGGTTCGAAAAGCGCAAGTCGCCCACCAGGTCGAAGGACCCGGTAGCACTCCCGAAGGCTCGCGGCCTTGTCCTTGACGTAGATCAGCACCGAGCGGATCGTGACCACATCGACAGACGCCACGTCGATTTCCACAAGATCGTCCGCAGAGCCGAGGACGAACCGGCATCTGTCCAGGACACCCGTTTCCGCCGCGTAGTCCCGGCACAAACCGAGCAAATCGGCAGAGATGTCGTTAAAGATCGCCCGACCGGATGGGCCCACGCGCTCGAGAGCGCCGAAGCCAATCAGCCCGTCACCTGTCCCGAGGTCCAGGACGACATCTCCTTCTCGGATGTGTGCAGCATCGAGCAACCGGTCCCTCATCGGAACTAAGGCTTGAAACAACGCACGCCGAAACCCATCGTCACCGCCGTGGCGATGCCGCACGATCCACTGATACCAAGAGTCGCGGCCCGGGTCATCCACCATTCGGGCATCGTACGCACGATTACACCTCGCCCTAGCAGCAGGGTGACGGCTCAGCCTCGCAGGCGAAGATCGAATGCTACACAGGTGGTAGCGACCGTCGTCGTCTCCAACTCGCCAACGGCGGCGACGCCTGTCTACGACGAATCTTGCGCGGCGCCTAATACAGAGAAGACAAGGCGCTCATCCGTCTGGACGGGGTCGGGTGCGAACGCGGATCCACCCAAGCACGAACCCGAACTTCTCAGCAACTGCCACACTTTTCAGATTCGCCCTGTACCAGTAAGGCTCCTGCGTCATGGGAGCTCGGTCCCCTCCTGATCAGTCCTCACGACTTGGAGCGGCTCCGGCGCAGTAGACCGCCACAACTCTCGCACGACTACCTGTATGACGCCGGCGATCGGGATGGCGAGCAGCGCCGCTACGAAGCCCCCAAAGAACCCACCGATCCAACTGCCGACCGAGGCCCCGACCATGATCGATAACAGCACCAGCAGGGGGTTGACCTTTACCGTCTTGCTCATGACCACCGGGTCAAGCACATGATTCTCGATCTGCGTGTACACGAGAAAAACGACCAAGGTGACAATTCCCGCCGTGAGTGAGTGCGCGACGGCGAACAACACGGTCGGGATGCCGGCAAGCGCGCCACCAATCATGGGGAGAAAGTCGACGAGGGCCACCCACAGTGCCCACAGAAAGGGAAAGGGAACGCCAAGGATCGTGAGAGTCACGAACACCACGATCCCGGCAATGAGCGACGTCATCAAGTCCCCCAAGACGAAACCCGTGACAGACCTACTGACCTGGCTAGCCACCTCGGTGCAGCGGGCGGCCCGCTCGGGAGACATGAGTCCCAGCAGCCCGACCCGCAACTTTGGACCCTCGAGGAGCAACAGCAACACGAGTACGAAAAGGGTGAACAGCGTGATCACCAGCGTCGCGGCTCCCTTGCCCAGGCTCAGGGCCGGCTTGGCAAGTCCTTTCGCGAAGGACGTGAGCTTCGGAGCGTTCTTCTCGACCCAGGTTTCGACGTGATAGCGGCGAACGACGTGCCCGATCCAGCCCTTGCCGTGCTCCGCCTTGTTCACGTACAAGGGCAGCCGATTGGCTAGGTGCGTAAGTCCGTTGACCAACGGGTATCCGAAAGCCACCGCGAGTGCGATGAAGATGACCAGCGCCCACAATGTCACAACGGCCACCGCCCATCCGCGTCGTCTTACGCGCCAGCGCTGCAGCGCAACGACCAGTGGGTCCAATATGACGGCGACAAACGCAGCGACGACAACGATGAGGATGAGGTCTCGTAGCCGGTAAATGAGCTTGCCCGTCAGATAGGCCAGGACAACGACTGCGACGCTCGAGAGGATTGTCCGCAACGGTATCCCTCTCGACTCTGCTGCCGCCCATAGGCGACCCCGTCGCGTGTCCGGTGGAACCGAGTCTTCAGGCACCCATCAAGCATGACCTCACGTCAGCACAGAGGCCACTGGATCCTCTTGGACGATCGCCGCCACAGCCTCGAGCACCTCTCGACTCGCTGTCGAGTCTCCTGTCGGCGCACCCTGTCGGCACATACGCGACGAGAGAGTAGACGAGCAGTGCTGACGTACTTCATGTCGAACGGGTTCTTGTCATGTGCTGCGCCAGGACTTCGGAGCGGACGACGGGATTCGAACCCGCGACGGCTCAAAAGCCCCCTGACGCCGCGGGAACGGCGACGCAGGACCGTGCCACCAGCTCCCTGAGCAAGGACTCGCCAACCCGAATTGTTTGTCCCACGCAGTGAATCTCAGTGGTACGATAGATTTATGAATGGGACGTATCCGGTAACGATGGGCGATCGAGGTCGCCTGGTGATACCCGCTGAACTCCGAGCCAAAACGGGACTCACAGAGGGCACGCCTGTCGTGCTCATCGATACCCCAGGTGGGGTCGTGCTCGTCAGCCGAGAGCAACTCAAATCGCTCGTCCGAGCCGATCTCGCCGGGATCGACCTTCTCACCGAACTGCTTGCCGACCGGCGGCGCCAAGCGGACAGCGAAGACGCTGCGTGAACGTCTTCGACGCTTCTGCCCTGATCGCTTTCCTCCAGGGAGAAGCAGGCTCTGCTGCAGTCGAGCAGGGTCTCCAAGAGGGCGGTGCCTGCAGCACTGCGAACTGGTCCGAGGTTGCGCAGAAGATACGAGCACATGGCCGCGACTGGCCGTTAGCGCGCGCTTTGTTGGCGAGCTACGACCTGCAGCTTGAGCCTGTCACGATCGAGGATGCCGAACAGGCCGCCATCACGTGGACTCGGGGTAGCGGCATGTCGCTTGCAGACCGATTGTGTCTCGCGCTCGGACACCGTTTCGACGCCATCGTTTGGACAGCGGACAACAGCTGGGGAACGAGCGAGTCCATTCGTCAGATTCGCCGAGGAGCGATCCGGGACTGACGAAGTCCAGCGTGTGCTCGGGCTGCAGTCCCGAACGACTCCAACACGATCTGCGCTACCAGCGTCTCCCGTTCACTGATGTGGCTCTTCGGAAGTGAGCGGGGTCTGGCACTCGTGAGAGCAAGCACGTGGCGCTGCGCGGGCTAGAACGGTGTCCCACCGAGCCGGCGATCAGGGCCGAGCAGAGCTAACGTGCTCGGCGTAAAGACCGCTTCAAAGGGTCGGCGTGCACAGGAGGTGTGACCATGCGGGCGGTGATCGTTTATGAGTCGATTCTCGGTAACACGCACGCAAGCGTTGCATCGAACGGCGTCACCAATACGGATTGGCCGGGACGACCGCCCACTTCCAAGGAGACGTGATGGCCGAGGTGATGCTCCCCACGCCTGGCGAGCTGCCCTCCTACCTGGCGACGCCTGCGGGCGAGGGTCCCTGGCCGGGTGTCGTCGTCATCCACGACGCAATGGGGATGAGCCAGGACTTACGGAACCAGGCTGACTGGCTTGCGGGCGAAGGGTACCTCGCTGTAGCACCGGACCTTTTCTCTGGGAGAGGGATGGTGGCCTGCATGATCTCGGTCATGCGCGACGCGCGCGCTGGACGAGGACGGTCGTTCGACGACATCGAGGCAGCGCGTGTCTGGCTGCAGGCCCGGGATAACTGCACTGGCAGGATCGGCGTGATCGGCTACTGCATGGGAGGGGGGTTCGCCTTGATGCTCGCAGCCGATCGCGGGTTCACGGTGTCGAGCGTCAACTACGGCACCGCTCCGAAGGACACCTACACGGCCAGCTTTCTGAGACGGGCTTGCCCGATTGTCGGAAGCTACGGCGGCAAGGATCGCTCACTGCGAGGGGCCGCCGATCGCCTGGAGCGGGCATTGACGGCCGTCGGGGTCGAACACGATGTCAAGGAGTACCCGGAGGCCGGGCACTCCTTTCTCAATGACCATGAAGGAGCCGGAGACAAAAATCCGTTCCCGTTCTCCGTCCTGGAGCCGGTCTTCGGGATACTCTCGCCAGGTTCGGGCTACCACGAGGGATCTGCGCGAGATGCACGACGGCGCATCCTCGCGTTTTTTGACGTTCACTTGACGCCGTAGGGGGCGCGACCGAGTGGCCTGGCGCCGCCCACCCGACTGCCCCCGAGGTCTCGTTCGGGGTGCATGCAGCTTTCGCACCCTGTTGGCCGACGTGCCGCAGCCCGCTCTTTTCCGAAGAGCCACTGATGTTGGGGTTCGTCCGAAGAAGGCAGGCAAGGCAAGCCCATTTTTGGAGCGGACGACGGGATTCGAACCCGCGACCCTCACCTTGGCAACTTGTTGGAATCCGTGCGTCCAGCTCCGTCCGTCGACGTGGGCTCCGTCCGTCTTGCCGTCCGGGACGTGCTGCCAAATCCGCCCCGTAATAACACGCGTTACTACCGGTAGGTCGGCCAGAGACCCCACATGCAGCCCCACTAGACAGCAACGACCGTCAAGGAATGGAACATCGATGCTCAACACACCGGACAAATCAACTACGTGCGGCCAGTCGAAGCAGTCATCCCCGGAGCCACGGGTGGACTCCTAACGGCTCTCCGTCGCGTGGAGGGGAATTGGTCGCTCTCTACTTCGACCACATCGCCGCAGTTGGCAAAAGCGCGAAGATGTATCACCGGTGATACACTGTGTCATGACCAACGTTTCGATACGTGACCTCCGCAACCACGGTGGTGAGATCATCGACCGTGTTGAGCACGGCGAAGCCGTGCGAGTCACCCGTGACGGTCGACCGGTGGCGGAGCTGCGATCCTTGGAAGCTCAGCGGCTCACCCTTCCTGCGATCCTCGAGCGGTTCCGCTCCCTACCGGCGATGGACCCGACTGCACTGCGCGAGGACATCGACTCCGTCATCGACACGAGCCTTTGATGCGTCCCGGCCCGGGGGTTCTGGACACGTCAGTGGTTATCTCGCTAGATCAGCTCGCCGCCGATGCCGATTTGCCTGAGGAGCCACTTATCACCACGGTCACTCTCGCCGAGCTTTCTGTCGGTCCGCTCGTCACCGATGACGAGTCTGAACGCGCCGTTCGCCTGGCGCGGTTACAAGTTACCGAAGCAACCTTTGAACCGATCCCGTTCGATGCGCCAGCGGCTCGCGCGTTCGCACGCGTCGCAGCCGAGTTGCGAGGTAGCGGCCGCCGCACGAAGGCCCGTTCCTTCGATGCGATCATCGCGGCGACAGCCCTATCAAGAAACCTGCCGATCTTCACAGCCAACCCGGAAGACTTCTCCGGAATCGAGGGGCTCGAAGTAGTTCCGATTAGGGCGAACTGAGACCTCGCCAACCGGTGTCGCTCCGCGGGCAACAATGGCGGTCGTGACCGTCACAACCCGCACCTGGCTCGTTCTCCTCCGCGACATCTCGCACGCCGTCCGCATCCCCGATGAGCCGAGGATCGTCGCCAGCCTCGTTTTCGACATGGAGACGGGCGTCGTTCTCGCGTCTGCCATCGCTGGACACCAGGAGAAGGCGCTCCAACAGGCCTGTGGGATGGCTCTCTTGCGGCCAGCGGGCGGGCTTGGTACACGTCCTCTGCAACCCCGGCCGCACCTCGCTTCTGAAGGCCCAGCTCGACAATATGAGTCAGGCCGCCCCGTTCCCACCTACGCCGAGATGCCGACCGTGCACGAGGCGGAGGACATCTTCGATTCTTTCGTCGGCCACATGGGCGGCCGACGTGACGCCGAGGAATTTGCCGCGCCGCGCGACTGGCAGCTGCTTTTCGCCTACGTCCTCCGCTTCTACGAGCACAAGGTTTGGAGCAGGTGGGCAGACGATGTGGACCTGCTGGTCGAGGTCACGATCGGTCCGCGTAGTAGGAACTACGCCACCGCCGTCCTTGGTCGTGAGGGCATCCAACATGGAGTCGTCCTCTACCCGGGCACCGGACCGCCGGCCGGTCTCCCGAGAAGGTCACTCAACTCGTCCGCCGACCATGCCCGAAGGCACGCTCCTGCTCAACTTTGACCCGTCCGAGGACGTGCCCGCGGAGTTCGTGATGAAGGCGGGCCGTTACGGTTGGCCGGCCGCCTCGGAGCTCGTGCCGGTCTTCTTAACCGTCGACGGGATCGAAGCCGGCGAACCTGGCAGGGACGACGTCAGGGTGCTTGCCGTGGCGCTGGCGGCACTGCTCGAGCATGACGCGGCCGGACCGACGCCCGTTGAGATCGGGCCGAAGGTCACTAGCGGGAAGCTTGAGCTCGCCAAGGGTGGACTGGCCTCGTTCAGCATCCGGCAGCTGCCCCGGTCCGAAGATGATGCAAACGAGTTGGCCCGGGAGGGCAATCGGGAACCGACTCTTTCTCCAGCGCGGCCGGCTCACACCCGAGACACCGGCTCTTCGGACACGCACTCCCGGGCGCGTCGTCAGGCTACGACAGCCCGCCGAACGTCGTCTCCACCGAAGGCTCGAGCACGGGCGAAGACCGTGGCAGCTACACGGAGCGCGACACGAAAAGCGCCTTGACAAACAACAGGGACCGTCTTTCGGGGCGTCCTTTGCCGCCGTTGGAGTGAGGTTCGACGCTGGAATCACCAGTGGCCGAGACGGCCGCGTCCGACTTTCACTTCCTGACCCAAAAGATGAAGTATCCAAGCAACATCGAGATCAAGCCCCCAGCGAGAGCCACATAGGGGAGCACACCGGCCTTGGTTGGCCCCAACTCAGCCTTGCCTTCGGGGATCAGGTCGGAGAACATGTGTCGCGGGAACTGACCCTTATCAGTGACGTGGTGCCGGTACAGGAACACCGGCACCGCAATCAGTGCTGAAACCCAACCCGCGTAAAGCGTGCCCTTGCCCCAGACGTTGGCTCCTGCTCCCAGCAGGAACACGTTCACGTAAGCCATACACACGCCCGCAATCAGGAGGGGCTTCGGGGCCTTATACGGCCGTGGAACGTCGGCGTTGTCGACACGATGGATCCAGCCGGCGTTCAGGTTGAGGAAGTTGAAGATCATGTAGTTACAATTGGACACCGCGAGCACAAAAATATAGTTCGACATGAGCAACAGGACCAGGTTGACGATAAGGTTGGTCCACATCGCGTAAGTCGGCACCTTGCGTTTGTTCAGGTGCGAGAGGTACTTGGGCAGCCAGCCGTCTTGTCCACCCTGAAACAGAGTGCGAGACGAACCTGACATGGCCGTCATGATGGCGAGAATGAGGGTGAAAAACAGCAAGACCACGAAAAGCTTGGTCACGAAGGCCCCGCCGTGGAGCATGCCTCCCAGGGCATCGCCAACGCCGGCTCCCGAGTTAATGCCGGGTTCAAGCATCGTCTTCGTACCCAGCACGCCCTGAAAGACGAAGGGCACGAGGAAGTAAGCCAGGATGCAGAATCCACCCGACCACAGGATTGCCCGCACCATGTCTCGGCCGGGATTCTTGAACTCACTCATGTAGCAGACGGTCGTCTCGAACGCATAGGCTGACCAGCCGGCAATGAAGAGTGCTCCCAGGAAGAGGGTCCAGCCACTCACGTTCCAGTGACCATTAATGGGCACGAAGGGCGAGAAGTTCTTCGCCATCACATCGCCGGTGATGAGCGGGATCACCGTCACAATCAGCAGCGGCGTCAGCGTTGCCACGGTCAGGATGGTTTGAATACGCGCGGTCTGCAAGATCCCACGACGCTGGACGTTCCATACTACCAAGACGATAGCTGCACCGATGATGAAGGTGGCGTTGAGTCGCAGCGTCAGGCCCGTCTTAAGAAAGCCCAAGTTGACTAATGTTACCCGCCACGTATTGATGCGCGCCGTGGGCCCATAGAAGATCGAGAGCAGGTAACCGGCTCCGAGGCCGCCGCCGATGGCTAACACCGGCGTCCAGGCCAGCCAGTTGCACCATAAGGAGATCGGTGCCGCTATCTGCGTGTACCTGATCCAGGCGGTCGCTCCATGCACAGCCACACCGCCCGACTTCTTGGGGTGCAGTCCGGCGATCTCGGCGTATACAAAGGCATCGACAAAGCCAATGAGCACGGAAATAGTCCATACGAGCACGGCGACTGGGCCGGTGAGGGCTGAGATGGCCCCCATCGAAAACAGGACCAGCGCCGGAACGCCTGCCGCCACGAAAAAAGCGCCTATCCAGCTCAAGTCTCGGCGCATGTTTGTGACGCGGCGGGATTCCAGATACGCCTCGCCTATCATGGCTTCTTGATCTGCCACAATACCTCCCTCAGGTGACCGACGCCATCAACTCGAATCGGTCCGGCACGTCATTGCGTCACCAAAAGACGCGGCCACTCCACCCATTTGTACTATACACGAACGAGACACGCGCCCTGCCGAAAGATCCAGTTCCCTCCTTTTAATGATAGAACTCGTTGATCATCATGTCGTTACTCGCGCGATGCCATAGAGAGTCCGGAGGGCATCCGCCGCCGAGGAGATCAATGATGGCCGGGCCATACTCGGACAAACGCATTCCGCGGTGGGTGAGTCCGTCCGGGAGTCTGCGGCTCTTAAGCTGCGAGGCGCTCCCGAGCCCCCTAGCTCTCCTTATCACCGTAGCTTGTCCTTTGCAAGACCCGACGATGAAGGCTCGATAATCACGGGGATCCCCCCGGGGTCGGCGCCAGCCTCGGGGGCCCAGGACCTCGCACGATCGTCGGGTCCCCCAGTTGGCCGCTTCGTCGACGATGCTCACTGTGGCGTCCAACGAGCTGGTCTTGCACGCTAGCGCTCGCGGTAATACGGCACAAGGAACCGACAACGCCTCCTCGAAGCAGACGGCGTCATCCGTGCTCTCAATCTCGCAAGGTGCTCGCCGCGACCTCCTCGCCGCCGAAATGTGGCTAGTTAGACTTGCGCCCTATCCGTTTGCATGCTGAACCGTTCTGTGTCGGGAGTCGTCGAATGGTTCATTGCGCGCAGTGAACCCAGCCACGGGTTATGGCTGGCTACCGTAGGAGAAGGGTGGGGAAGGTGCTCCTTCGCGCTAAGAGAGTGTAAAGGGTCAGCTAGCCTGAGGTATTCTGTCGGTCGTTTGGTTGGAGAGCAGCTCGAAACTGATCCCCAGCAGGTGGGCGTTACGCGCCCCGGCCGCGCCTATGGCACAGCCGAGCTAACGAGATGTCATCTGGAGCGGACGACGGGATTCGAGCCCGCGACCCGCACCTTGGCAAGGTGTTGGAATCCGCGCATCTGGTGCTGCTCGGCCCGCCTACGTGGACTCCGTCCGCCTCTTCGTCCGGGAAGTGCCGAATCCGCCCCGTAGTAACACGCGTTACTACGGGTAGATAGGCAGGGCTCCACGTGCAACCCCGCTAGCCAGCGACGACATGTCGGCTAATGGGACATTGGTGTTCGACATAGTGGACATATGGACTACGTGCGACCGGTCGAAGCGGTCATCCCCGGAGCCACGGGTCAACTCTTAGCGGCTCTTGCTCGCGTGGAAGCGGAATTACCGGTCTCCATGGTGGCCAACATCGCAGGAGTGGGCAGAACTCGCGCATCGGGGATCATTGCTGAGCTTTCGGCCCTAGGCGTAGTCGAACGGCGAGAGGTCGGCCGCACGGTACTAGTGTCCTTGGCGAGACATAGTGCCGCAGGGGAACTCATCGATCGCCTCGCGCACCTCGGCTCGGAGGTGACTGCTCGGCTTCGCTCGCTTGCCACCAAGATCGAGCCGGCCCCCGAGACGCTGCTGATCTTCGGATCGTTTGCGCGAGGCGAAGCCGACGCCGACAACGACCTCGATGTGCTGGCTGTCCGCTCGCCGGCAGCCAACCCTGACAGATGGGCTGCCTCGCTGTCCGGCTTCGCCAAACAGGCCCAGGCCTTCGCCGGCAACAAGGTTCAGCTGCTCGACTACGACCTCGAGGAACTGCGTCGCAAAGCGGGACCGAGAGCCAAGGAGGGGCGAGAATTTTGGCGCGCACCCTTCACCTCCAAGGTCTACCCAAACGGGCTGCCTGCGGTGTCCGAGCTCGACCTCGACGTCGCAGAGGGGAGCTGATGGTCCTCGTCGGACCGTCCGGCTCGGGTAAAGACGACGGCTCTTCGGACGGTGGCAGGCCTGCTCACTTTTTCCAGGGTGATCGGCTATCAGTTCTCCTTCTGGAAAAAGCCCGGGCACCCTGGGCTTCAGGCGGTTAGGTCGGAACCTCACCCTGGTACAAGCGGTCAGGGGTCCTCGTCGACGCCCGGACGACGAGTTGGCACGGCA